>URVC01000019.1 GCA_900551245.1 uncultured bacterium
TCGGACGCGATGAGATCGCGCTGGTTCCGACGCCGGAAGCGACCGCGAGCTGGAAACCGGTTCCGCACAGCGACGTGATCGACGCGGTGACGGAGGTGGTCAAGGCGCACGACTGGCAGATTCTGGAGGAGCAGTACGGTCTCGCCCGGGACGGTCAGCGGATGTTCGGCGTGATGCGGATCAACCGCACGTCGAGCACGGAGTGGAGCCGCTGCATCGGTATTCGCAACAGCCACGACCGTACGCTGGCGCTCGGATTGAGTGCCGGGTTGAGTGTCCGAGTTTGTTCAAATCTCATGTTTGGAGGCAGTACGATATTGAAGCGTCGCCACACCTCCCGGATTGAGCTGAACGGCCTGGTGCTGGAAGCGGTGAATTCGCTTGAACTGGAGTTTTTAACCTTGGAAAATGTAGCAGAGGAGTTGAAGATCGATGAACTCAAGGATGATGAAGTTCGTGCTTCGCTGGTGGTGGCGGCGGAACGTCAGGCGATTCCGTCATGCGATATTCTGACTGTCTGGAATGAATTCAAACATCCCCGGCATGAGGAGTTCGCGGAGCCGACCCGGTGGAGTCTCCTGAACGCCTTCACCGAGACCGCGAAGAAGTACAGTCCCGCCCGCGCCGACCAGTGTTACCGCAGCCTGACCCGGCTCTTCGGACTGGATGGCCAACCGGCGGAACTGTGGAAGTAGTCCACGGGTATTCACCCTGGCACGCCCTCTGTCGGAAGTGGTGCAGACGACAGAGTACCTCGCACCCCGGCGGCTTCGGTCGCCGGTTTTATCAACTGAAAGAAGGAGTCGTTACTATGGCGAAGGTCTTTTGTCCGAACTGTTCCGCGATTGCGAATCCACTTCATCGCGCCAGTGCACTTGGAACCGCAACCGGGATTACCGCAGGAGGTGCAACGGTAATCGTCGGTATGGTTCGCGGTGCTCGTGCCGGAAGCGCACTGGGAGTTGTCGGCACGACCATCGGAGCTGTTGCCGGTGGAATCCTGAATCTCCTCTTGGGAGTTACCTCCGGAGGTCTGCTTGGCGCTCAGGCAGGCAAGCTGATCGACGAAAACGTGATCGGTTTATACCGCTGTCCGAAATGTCATCTGCAATTCAAGGCATAATTCCAATCGGGACACTCACAGCGAGTGTCCCGGTTGATAGTATGTTTTTTCATTCAACAGCTTCCGTTCTGCGTTTCTCAAGGTACGCGATCTGATCGGGACGCAGTTTCGACTTGGCAAACCATATCGGAGGGGGATAAGGAATGATTCCGATGTCTCTGTAAATTAGATAAAAACCATCTATGCAGCCGATTGCAGTTCTCTGTGCCGGAGTTGATTCCTCTCTATCTTTCCAATCGTCAAATCGCTCTTGCGCAGATGTTTTTGATTCAAGTCGGTATTTGAGCCTTGTGGTAAAGCAATTTTTGTCTTCTGCAACGGGTAATCGCATTGGGACTCTCCTCGGTTATTTCTTTTTTACGAAACTCAGGATTCGGATGGTTGCGCCGGGAAACTTCGCTTTGAGCTGATTCTTTGCCATGGATTCAGTCAGGGCGTTGTTCAACGTAACGGTTCCATTCGTCCAGGCAGACTTTCCCCGCTTCATCTGATAGCGGACAGTATGGGCAATAGTCTTGCCATAGGATGCCGACAGAATGCGAATCTGTCCGTTGGGATGTCTGGCTGCAAGCTGGCCGATCATCATAGATTCGGTGACCGCTCCCCTCAAAGAAGCGTTCGTTGTCGTCCATGAATTGTAACCGTCCATCTTCAGTTGGTACTGCACTTTGACTGTGACATCAGCAGGAACGATTTCCCGTCCCGCCATCACAGACGAGATGCAGCCAAAGAAGATTGCAATCGTCGTGATTGCTATAGTGAATGTACTTTTCATATACCACTATGCTTCAGTTATGTTGTTTCTTTCCATAATATTCCAACAGTTTGTAGAGATCAGAACGATTCCACTCACGGGCATAGTCCAGAGCGGTACGTCCGGAATTGCCCCAAACTCAATTAACAGCTTATAACTACGGTCTTTACCCCTCTGCCTACACGGTTGCTTTTCGCCTGATATCGAATCAAATGATCCCTGTGTTTACAGGGATGCTTTACCTCGATTTCAACTTCATCATCCAATCTGTTAATATCGGATCAAGACCGGAATACGCTTCCGTGTCACCCCGGCTCCGCATACAGGACAGATCTTCGGCAGTTTTGTCACTCTCCGAAGAGTGTCCGGTTCATCGCAATCTCTGCTTAGCTCCAGCGTTTCTGCATAATTACATTCAGAACAGCATACACGGTAATACTTCATTTCAATCTTCTTCCGGAAGAATCCGGGAAGTCGCATGAAGCCATTCATCTTACATCCTTACGGTAACTTGTGCCAGCGTTTGTAGGTCGGGCAATATGCCGCTCCGGGGTTGTCGTAAGACATCAGACAGTTCATCTTCGCCTGACAGCGCCCCTGCGGATTGAACTGGGCGAGGATCGCGTTCAACCTCACTCCCGGAAGAAATTGCAGTTCTCGTTCCCCGTCCCAGTATTCACAAGTGCAGCAGACCTTGGCGTTGACTCTTGTCCAAGGCGTTTTCTGTATCGCCATAACTCTTCCGCTCCCGCCAGACTGTTATTTCCAAGTGACGTTCACGAACGTGATCTTATCATTCGGATACTTGGCTTTGATCTTTCCTTTAGCAAGCTGGACATTCTTCATGCCGACGTAAACAAACTCCTTCATGTTGTGGACGGAAGTTGTCCCCTTTGCGATTCTCTTGTACTCCACCAATGCCTGATACTGTGCCATGTTACATTCTCCTTTTGTTTAGTTTGCTTTCAACTTAAAAGCGCTTATTGAAATATATTATTTTTTTTGTTCAAGTACTGCTTCTTCCGGTACACGCAAAGCGTCTGCTTGAAATGACTTCAGGTGTTCGATTCGACGTTCCAAAGACGGGTGTGTCGAAAGCCAATCAGCCCATCCTTCTGGAGCAGAAATCATTAATGCCGCATAAGGGGAATTCGCTTGTGTTGTCGTTCCCGCTTTTTGATCGTTCAGTAAATATTGAAGAGCGGAGCTCATGAGAAGAGGAGAAGTCATTGTTGCCGAAAATTTATCCGCTTTGAATTCCCGGTAACGCGAAAAAGCTAATGATACGATATTACCAAACGATGTGATACAAGTCCCTACAATGTTTTTACCAAAGAAATCATACTTAAGTTCTTTCATCTGCTGATCAAGTTTTTTCCCTTTGCCTGTATCTTTCTTATTGTTTCCGAGTTCTTCAAAAAACATTTTTATGCAATTCCCTACAAGATTTCCAATCAAGGCGCTTCCCCAAATAACACCTTGAACTATTTGCATGGACAGCATATCTCCGCTGGCTATATGACCAACCTCATGAGCAGCAACGGCAGCCAGTTGCGGCTGTCCCATCTGTTCTAAAATACCAGAAGAGAATGCCACCATGGCTCGGGAGCGAGTCGGCCCGGCAGCAAAGGCATTTAGTTCCTCCGATTCATAAATACCGATTAATGGTGTATTGGGAAGATTCGCTTTTTTAGAAAGAGCTGTAATCAGATCGATCAACCACAGTTCCTTGGGATTGGTCGTATTTTCATCAAGTAATTTTACACCTAATTGTTTTTTTATGATATCGACCGAAAACCAAAGCTTAATTAATGCAATTACAAGGCATACTGGAACTCCAAATACAATTATTGCTCTTCCAATGCTTATCGTAAAGTCATGATTTTCAGAAAGAATACGAACAACCAGTAAAATAGGAAATATAATGCCGAAGCCGGTAAGGAAATATAGAAAAACTATCTGCTTCCAAAGCTTGGGTTGTGGAGGCGCTGAACAAATTGCACTCATATCGAACTTGTCTAAAGGCTCTGATAAAGAAGTGTGATTCCCGGAACTTGTTGATTTCATTGTGTTTGCCATTCTATATCAATTTGGTTTAGAATTAAATTCAATGTTTTTTACTTTTTCGAATCATCCGTAGAGTATTCATCAGGAAAGAGATCGCTACACTGCTTTGATAATGCCGCTTCAAATTTATTGGCAATTTGTCTATCTTTTTCTTTTTGCTCTTCTTCATAACCAATTCGAACAAGATGCAATAGGACAATAATAGCAAAAGCGATAACTATTCCCCAGAATATTGGCATTACCCTATTACAGAATGCTATGATTCCAATAATGGTGAGTACAGGATAACAAATACAGCCGCTTCCTCGTCGTATGCTTTTATCAGGACTGAAAATAGACATTGGAATTGAGGCACCAA
The DNA here is from genome assembly GCA_900551245.1 of uncultured bacterium. Lineage (GTDB taxonomy): Bacteria > Verrucomicrobiota > Lentisphaeria > Victivallales > Victivallaceae > Victivallis. Next base: position 4,303 of record URVC01000019.1, read on the forward strand.
AGATACCGAAAATAGGAATTATAATGAGAAAAATAACAGGGTTACCTCGCATACCGGAAAACATCGTCATGACCGCATATACAACTCCGAGGAGTAGGCCGATCAAGCATCCACAACCAGCGGCTTTTTCTGTTTTTGATGTATTATTCCCCACTTTGATTATCCTCCTGTAATGAATTCTTCTGTTGCAACATTTGTTTTGTTTTTTTGAGAAGTAATGTCTTGTCTTCTGCACTCAAATTACTTGACTTGTTGTGTGAAAAAGAAATTCTCGTATCTTTGATCCTTTCTGCCATATCTAAAAGGGCTTGCTGTGTAATAGGTGTATGATGTATTGCTGCTTGCACCGCTGTCCTTATTACTGCATTCTTTATATCACGACCACAAATATCGTCGATAGATTCCGCCAGACATGTGGTGGAAAGACCTGGTTCTAAAGGAAGTTTAGGCGGCAAATGTACTTTCCATATTTTTTCACGGCAGGAGACGTCGGGCATTTTGAAAGCGACATGCTGGATCCGAGTTTCAAATGCCTTGTCGTAGTTCTCAATCAAATTTGTTGCAAAAATAACGGTTCCGTGAAACTGTTCCAGACAGATCAGCAATTGGCTTCGCATTGAGTTGATCGCCTGTTCTGAACCTTGAGTAACATTCTGTAGGCGTTTAGACAACAACGAATCAGCTTCGTCAATAAATAGAATGGCATCTTGCTTCTCTGCGGCAGCAAAAATAGCTTTGACATTTTTGGGCCCATCTCCATGGTACTTGCTCTCAATTTCTGCATAACTGGCAATAAGAATGGTTTTATGCAAATAATCAGCGATAGCGTGGGCAGCTAAAGTTTTTCCTGTTCCCGGGGGACCATAAAAATTCAATGCAACCCGAGGATTGGGTTCGATCGCCCGCAGCCCCCAATCGTCAAAAACTGTTTTTTCTACCTTTAAAAGTTCGATTGCGTTTCTGATTGCGTTCAAGGTTTCTTCGGGAAGAATCAATTGTTTGAATGAATACAAAGGTTCTTGTGGAAGATAACGGATATCAGAAGGATCGGATATACTTTTTTTTTCTCCGGAAGGAGAGGCCTCTGGCTGTTGTTTCTGCCTGATATCGCCGATGGAAATAATTGGAAGAGGCTCCGATAACAAGGGCCGGATATCGTTATAGGCCAAAAGTAATCTGGAACGAAACACCGCGGCTTTATCTGTAGGCAAATTTGATGGAATCCCCCAAATCTGTACTTTGTCCATCTTCTGCAATCTTTCATGAATCTTAATTTAAATTTCGTAAAACAGAAACTCGTTCCAGTTTATTAAGCTCATCATCCAATTTTTGAGATTGCCATGCTGTTGCCGAAAGGATATTTTCTGTTTGTGTGTCAAAAATCCCACCTATTGTTTTATACTCCCCAGATTTGAGTTTTTGTTTTAATAGAACATTTACGGCATTCGGATTGGTGATTTTCTGATTCTGATTGAACCATTTTTTCACCATTCCGAATTTCAACATAAAAACGACATAGGCAACCGTAACGGCAGCAAGGGCTACGATTAATGGCAACATTTTGCATTCCAATTAATTGCTTATGATAAAACAACGACATCCTCTTGGCCGAACACTTCCTGCAATTCCTGGTCAAGTTCTTTTGCTTCGAACTGTTGCCCATCCAGAACCTCTTCAGTTCTGGTATTGAAAATGCCGTGAATTTCACGAACATGCCCCGAGGCTAACTGAGTTTTAACCATGACGGCAATGTTATCCTTGTCACTTTGTTTCAACGTTCCCTTATTGCGAAACCAGTTGACGATTTCCTTCCACTTCAAGAGGGCAACAACTACCAAGGTCCCAATGACCAGCGAGGCGCCGAAAATTGCAAGCAGAGGCAGTGGCATAATGAAAATCTCCTTATTTCAAGTTAATCTAATATCAGCATATTGTTATTCCCGAAAGCATCTTCCAGCTCGAAGTCCAGTTCCCGGGTCTTCATTTTCCAACCAAACGGATTCCGCGGATCTGGCCCCCATACTGGTTGATTTAAATCATCAAGATAAACAATCATCAGCTCGGTTGTTCCATCTGTGTTTTGATTGCGAATGACAGAGCAGCGTTTGATGTATGGATCATTCGGTTTATTTTTTACAATGTCGGAGATTAATCCTGCGTAAGTGATTCTTTGAGTAGTGCTGGCTCGGAGATTCTGGAGGAACTGCCAGCATGATTTCAGGCTGGTCATAATTCCCTTGATGAGGGCCAACAAATCGTCTCCGTTCTTTTCCGACATTTGATTACCATTTTGAAAAAAATGATTCATTTTTTACCTCTTTCCATTTTGTTTTTCAGATTCGTACATATCGCCTTGTTAATGGCAATAAAATAATGCCAGGAGAATTTTTGAGAAAAATGCTTCTCCCACATTATCCTCACATTGCAACATTCTGGACGCCTGTCGTAAATTTTGCAAAGAGAATGAGTTTCGTCAAAATACCTACATGTACCATCTCCTCTATTTAATTCTCCAAGAACAATGTTATTTTCCAGGGATTGACAACATGAGCCACAGCGATTGCATGGAAATGTTTCTAGTGGTCTTTCTTCTGTCGACAGGAGATTATTGAAGTTAGCCGACAAGTGTTTTGATACAAGCTTGCTAACCTCGGATAAAGAGGAATTAATATTCTGAAGATCGGTTGTGCTCGGCATAAAAAAAAGACGCCCTCTGTTGTATTCACCTCAGAGGCACGCCAATGCCTGAACAAGTCTATACGCACAGAGAGCGCCCAAATATGGGCGCAAACTCTTAAGCTTGACTTGTTCACGTGGGTTTGGCGTTTCCTGAGGTGAAGTCTGCTTAAAGCTTACGTTATCCGATTATTTATGAATCGTCGAATCTTTAGTTTGCTTATTCCTCCCGTTAGGTTAATATACATACGAACACTAGTAATATAGGAGATAGTCTGAATATTGTCAAATCACATTGTTGCAAATAGTAAAAAAATCACTCTCTGAACTACCTGCAGGCTTCAGTCCGCAGACCTTAGTGGATTTAGCTAAACTGTATCAGGCTCAGGATTCCCTGTTCTGATGAAAATAAAAAAAATAACTAAGTTTATTGTAAATGTGTGATTTCCTTCGAAAGGCGATTCGCCTTTCGAAGGAAATCACAATTTGAAATAAATTCGGACGCCCGTAAAAAATGCTTGATTCTAAAAGTACGGGGACTATGATGCACGGTGGGACACTAAGGCGAAAGGGGACACGCCTTCGCACTGTCCGTCTGGGAATCAGTTCTTCAGCAAGAATACCTGGGGGCGACGTTCACTCAGCACCGCATTCTGCCAGAGATCCCGAAGAGCGAAGTACTGCTTATTCTGGTCTTCCTCGCTCAGGGATTCCGATTGGAGCGGAACCGTATCAATGAAAATACGCAGTAAAATTGCTCTTTTTCTGCATCCCTCGTCACATCGGTCATGATTCGCTTGCAATAGGCTTTCCCGCTTGTCGCAATCGTTTCCGGAACGCAGGCTGTGAAATCCATGAAAACGCCGATCTGTTCGTTAGTGGAAAGTAGCAGCCGATCTGGAAATGTGACGCCAAGACGCAGCAGGTTGGGGGATGGTGATTGCTTCACCTCCGAGGAGACGTGAGAGATCAATCCGGAAATCGTGTAGATGTTTTCGGACATGATGCCCTTCCTTTCTGGGCTTTCCGGCCGTAACAATTTATTCGTCTCAGACCATCCGGGGCACATTATGTTTGCTGTACAAAAAAAACAAAAATACTTGTTCGAAAGCGGCTGCCCCGTAGATCAGGATGCCTTTCTGAGGCCAGAGCAGACGGTACATTTCCCTGCTGTAACAGGGAAAATATCGCTTCATCGATGAAACTATAATGATAGGTTATCAAACTCGAGGTGACGGGATGGATGTTTGGTTAGTTCGACCAGCTTCCGGAATTGGTCACTGGTATGTAACCGACCCTGCAATTTCGGGAGGATATTGAGTCTGCGCCAGTCCTCATCGCTGAACTGATCGAGGCAGGGACAGGCCGTCAGCAGCTCCGCGGAACTGAAAAGAATGCTCCACCACATCGGTTTTGTGAACTTCTCCTTACAGGGGCAGTGAGTCCAAAGCCGTGGGGTATGCTTGACGACCCAGAACCAGTTCCCAAGCGTGAAGTCATGCGTGTCGATATCCCCTGCATAACTCCAGCCACTCGCCAGCAATCCGCTCCGTACAGCAGGGTGATCCGGGATTTCGCAGTAATGCAGCAAGGTCGGTTGGTGTCGCAACAAATTCTGCCATTGATACGGAGTGAAATCCCGCCAGCATGTACACCGCCATGCAAGCGATGGCTGCTTTTCAAGAACGATGAGCCACTCGTCCGGGGTAAACTCGGAGAATGGACAAAACTCTTGAAGCTCCGGGTGTCGGGAGATGATGCGTGCCCACTGTTTCGATGAGAGCGGAGCGGAAACAGATGCCTCCTCCGGAGTGAATGCGGCACAGTTCCATTCCAGATCGAGGAATACGTTCAGTTCTTGTTCGGTCATGATGATTGCCTTTCATTGTTTTTTTTGAATACGGGACGAAAATAGTTCTCGTTGATGTTTGGGGGAGGCGTCTTTCTGGTCGACCTTGGCGAGGTAGCTGCAACGTCGGAAACACTGGTCATATTTGCGTTCATATTCGGGATCATCCTTTCGGAGCATGACTCCATTCTCCTGCGGTTGTCCTTGCCGGTTCCTCATACAATCGTCAATCAGTCCGTAGCTGGTTGCCCGTCCTGTATTATCACATTTCGGAGGCAGATTCAGCGTCTTCTCCCATAACCGTTCCGCGGTCTGGAGGTGATCGTGGATGCTCTGAGTCTTGTGTCCGTTCATCATCAAAACGACGTGATAGTGCTGATGTTTCTCCCTGGAACACTCCCTGACTGCAATATACGCCGGGTCGTAACCCGCTCTCTTACGGTTCTTGATGAAGCTCTCCTGAAACAGGCTGAAGAGTTCGTTGTCATTCGGATAATCGTAGCCTTGCGGGAACCGGACATCATATCGCATGAAGAAGATCTTGCTGTGACGGTTGCTCATGTCGGTCATCAGTTGATCGATCTTCTGCAATATCGATTCTTTACATCCGAGCAGTCTGGCTTTATCGGTCATGATGGGATGGCCCTGGTACTGGTCTTCGTAGGTGATTCTTTCGTTTCTCATATTACTGTCTTTCTCTTGCTTACTGCTTATTCTGTTTTTCTGTCTGCAGGGATGAGCCCCCGGTGATGTCTGAAGCCCTCACCGGGGGCTCATATAGGTACTACCAATTTACCTGTTTTTGATAACGCGAAACATGCCTGCTGGCGCGGGGACTTTTGATGCGTGATCTCCTGCACAGCGCAGTTGGTGCTTTGACCGGATTATTCCCCCGCATAAGATGACGGAGATAAATAAATGATATGTGCAAGCATAATTTCACACAGAACAGCGGAATCTCAGAGCGCGGGAGGGGGGCAAACTCACAACGAAACAGAATCATCTCATTCAACGGCTTCGCTGATTTTCATCCTGTTTATGCAGGGAGTTGGATATTTGAGAAGTAAGTTTTTATCGGGTTGTGCTGGTCTGGGTTCAAGGTCTGTTTTATGCAATTTCAAAGTTAAACTTGGAATCTGCAAAGAGCACAAAAGATTGAGGTCTGAAAAGGAAATAAAAAAATGTGGCAAAAATGTGGCAATTTCTGCAATGAATACAGCAAAAATCAGCTTGATTCAGGATGAGGCAGAGAAGTTGGATTTGTGTTGCTTCTCGCTTGAAATCAGGGATTTAAAATGGTAGCCCGGGCGGGAATCGAACCCACGGCCAACTGCTTAGAAGGCAGCTGCTCTATCCTCTGAGCTACCGGGCCGGCGACAGTTTTATTAATATTGCCCGTTTTTTTCAAAAATCAAGTGACGACGCAGTTTTCCTGCCAGAATCCGGGCCAGCGCCGGCGAGACCCCCACCGGATGAAGCGAACTCTCACCCGGAGAGTCCGGACGCTGAAACGCTTCCGGCTTTTCCAGCAACGGCCGCGTATCCGAGAGATCCAGATATTCCAGGTCGAATTCCCGCACCAGACGGTTCAGCATTTCACCCAGTTCTTCCTCCTTCGCCCGGTGCGGCGTCGGGAAGACCGCCAGCGTGATCCGTCGGATGGATGGATTGGTTTTCAGTTTCTCCACAATCGCCGCCAGGTTGCGCTCCCTTTCCCACGGCTCCTGCGCGGAGCGGTGACGGAGGCAGGGCAGCAGAATCACCGCCCGGTCCGCCCGGCTCTGCGGTATCTGCTGCCACAGAGCCGGCAGGCTTTCGAACAGCGGTAGATTCCCGCCGGTCAGCGGCAGGAACTCCAGCGTTTTCCCCTCCGCGGCAAGCTGGCGCTCCAGCTCCGGAGCAAATTCTCCGAACGGTTCGCCAATCACAAGACAGGTTTGCTCCGGTTTCAGCTCTTCCGCCAGTTTTTTCGGCAGTTCCCAGCTGCGCAACTCACTCAGCGTCGGATGGTGCAGCTGGAGAATCGTCCGCGCCCCCGCCGTGTCCATCAGCCCGTGCGGTGTATGGCGCAGTTCCAGAGCCGCTGCCGCCGGGGCAATCCGTATCGTCTCCCGGGCAAACGAAAAGCCCGGGAGCGAAAGCGTCAGGTCAAGAATGCGTTCGCCGCCGGTACCGTTCCCGGTCAGCTCCAGCGGCAGTTTGTGAATGACGTCCGGCGTGAAACGTTCAATTCTGCCATCCGGTTTGCCGGGAAGAGGAATCTCCTGCAACAGCAGTTCTTGGCCGCCGCGCTCTGTTATGTTCAGCTTGACCGTGCAGGGAACCGGCAGTTTCGACGCGATTTCAACCGTCGCCGTCATGGTTTCATGGTCATACAGAAACGCGGGCAGCCAGAGTTTCATGGTAACGTCCGGCGGCGCCGGAAGCATGGTGTCCGGGCGGTTGATCGGCGTGACCGGGAGATCCGGGAGTTTTCCCTCCGGATCCAGAAAACGGAGCGCGCTCTCTCCGCCGGAGGCGGCCACCGCCACCGTTGCCGGAAGCTGTGCCGCCGGAATCCGGAACGATCCCGCCTCAAAGACAAAACGCTTTGCCGTATCGTTCAAAAGCTCGATATGCTGAAGCTCGTAACTCGTCCGCTTGCCGGAGAAAATCCGGCACCGTCCGCTGCGCTGGAACAGCGGCAGCCCGATGCCGTCCGCCGTCTCCAGCCGGATGGGACTCAGTTCCGGGGCCGGCGCAAAATCTTCACAGTTCAACAGCTGGAACTCACCAGCTCCGGCGGGACGCATCCGCACGGTCAGCCGGCCGGTTCCGGTGTTGACCCGGTTCAAGAGTTCGAACTCCCGACTGCCGCGCTTCAGGGCGATCCGGGCCGTCTGACGGACCGCCGGGCCGGAACCATCCCCCTCGTGCCGGAGCAGCAGTTTCCCCTCCAGCTTCAGCAGGGCCAGACAGTTGGCGTTTAGCTCGAACTCATATTCCCCGTCGGCGGGAATTCGCAGCAGACCGTGAAACCGGGCGGAATAGAACTCCGGCGTCTCCGGCGGTCGGATGGTCATCTGTACGTCGGTCGGCGATAAAATCCGGCGGGCGTTGCGCGTCGCGAGTTTTTCAAGCTCCCGCTCCGGAGCGCCGGGCGCGTCCTTGCGGATTTTTTCCCGGTCCCGGTTGGCTCTCTCCAGATCGTTGCAGACGTTGATCAGATGCCCGGTCAGCCGCCGTTTGGCCACATCGTCCGCCCGTTCCCCCAGGGCCCAGGCGGGGAGGCCGGCCGCTTCGGCGCGCGCTCTCTGCCGGTCCCAGCGATTGAGAGAGAGCATCCGGCGTTTCCGCTGGCGGATGCGGTTGATGGCGGTCCGCACATATTCGCCACGGTTGAGCAGATCGAGCCCGGTGGCGCGCTCCAGCACACTGCGGTAGGCGGTCTGCGGATGGTTCCGGAGCTTCCAGGAGTTGCGGCGCTCGTACTCCGCCGTCCGTTGGCTGATGTACTGGGCCGGAGTGCAGGGCTGGCGCCCGGGGAAGAGGAACAGGCGCAATCGTTCCGCAGGCGGGCAGGGGCCGGAATCTTTCTGCCAGTTGTCCCGCTTCTGCTCCCGGGAAAAGCCGAACTCGATCGTGAGCTCCTTCGCCCCCGGCGCCGGAGCGATCGCCAGCTCCTGATTGCTGTGGAGCCGGAAGGGCAGGGCTTTGCCGTCGGCCAGCACCCGGACACCGTTGGCGAGGCTCGCTTCCGGCAGGAGCAGGCTGGTCAGGTCGATGCTCTGGGCTTTGGCGGCATCTTCCGGCGCCGTCGTCAGCCGGTAGGCCGGGGCATCCGCAGGGAGGGGGGCCGCTTTCGAGTCGGCTCCCGTCAGCGGCAGAGCTCCGGTGAGGAGCGACAGCAAAAAAAGAGTTGCATAGCAAGAACGGTTCATCGGGCTTCCTCCCGGACCTTTTCCAGTTTAAACGCGGTATCCACCCGGAACGACGGAACCGGGAAGGCGGGTGCTTCCCCGGCACGGAGCGTGACGCGTTCTTCCTTGACCACCTCGCCGGAGAGCGTGTCATACCAGCGGAGGCGGTAAGCGCCCGGCGGCAGGGCGGCGTTCTTCAAACGGAACGACAGTTTTTCCCGCAGCGGCTCCTTCTCCGGGTGCTCCGGATAGGTGAGCAAAGAGGCGCGGTGGAAGATCCAGCCCCAGGCGTTCTCTTTCTGGGCTGCAGCCAGAATTTCGCACTCCTGCCGGTTGCCGACGAGCTCCGGGGCCGGATCGGTCGGGGGAGCAGAACGCAGGTCGATCCCGCGGAAGAAGCGGGCAAATCCCCGGTAGTGGCCGTAGAGCTTGTTGAGGTGCACGAAGTCGTGCCACCAGAGAAACGGCGTTCCGGCAAGGCCGGAAAAGGAGGCTCCCCACAACCCGGCGTGGATGTCGGCCACGAGCTGCCGGTTTTCGCTCCCCTGCGAGGGGCCGCCGTATTCGGTGATGAGCTGTGGTTTGTTGAATTTCATGGCGCGGGCGTAGCTGCGCAGATGATCGACAAAGTGGATCTTCGCATCGCGGTAGGCATCGCCGGCGACGTGGGTGATCTCTTTGGGGTCAAACAGTTTCCGGAACTGCAGAAGTTTGTTGAAATCACTGCAGATGTGGGTCGAGACCAGCGGCTTCCGCTGGGACCAGCGCTGCAGTTCTGCCGCCGCGTCGCGCGTCCAGGTCAGGATGCTGCCGTCGGTGTAACGGGCGTGGAATTCCGAGACAAGGTCAACTTCACTCCACAGTTCGATGGCGAACAAATTGGCCATCGCCCCCCAGCGGGCGGCGATATAGCGGGCCCGTTTGGAATTGTTCCGTTTCGCCTCGGGGGAGCGGAAGAAGTCGCCGGGATCTTTCAGAAAACCGCCGTTGGCGCGGGCGAATTCCGAGGTGGCGTTGATCGGATTTTCGCCCCATTCCGGGTCGGAGGTCGAGGAGAGGCGCCCGTGGTTGTCGATGACCAGATTGAGATAGATGCCGTTCCTGCGCGCCGACTCAAAGAGGTGATCGAGTTTCCAGGCCGACTCCATGCTGTAGCGCCCTACGCCGTGTTGTCCGGCCCGGGGGGCGTTGTGTTCGAGAGCCATGGTCCAGCCGGCCATCCAGACCTCCACGGTGTTGATGCCGTTTTTTCCGCAGGCTTCGAAGTAGTCGTCGTAATCGCGGGTGCCGCGGTCGGGCAGATGGCCGAAGCGGAACCAGAGTTCACTGCGCATGTCGGTGTTGGTGTGGATGTTCAGGCCGATCGGGAAGAAGAACTCCCCGGTGTCGTGTTCGAAAAAACGGGGTGCCGTCGGAGAAACCCGGATTCTTCCGGGCAGGGGGGAGGGGGCCACTTTGACGGTGCGCCAGGCGGTTTTCAGGCTCTCTCCGGCCGCTTTGTCTTCGATCGACAGCCGGAGGCGGTAGGTCCCTTCCGCGGCGGGCAGAAAACGCAACTCCCAGAACCCGCCGCTGACCGGAGTCAGGGTCTCGCGGGTGAAATGGCTGCTCCGGAGGTAGTCCCGGCTGAAAAAGGCGGGGCAGGTTTGGGTGGAACCATCCGGACCGGTGAGTTCGTAATTCACCTCGATCTCATCCGGATCAAACGGGTTGAAGTAGTCGCGCGAGAGCAGGAAACGGCTGTCGATGCGCCGGTTTTTTTCTCCGTTTTCCGGGAGCTGCCAGTCGATCACCGCGAGCGGCGGCGTCTGCCGTTTGCCGGTGCGCCGGACATTGCGGAGCGTGAGGGTCGCCTGCTGCATCTCCTCCGAATAGAGCGAGATGCCGGCGGCGAAGAGGTTGGTGGCCGCGTCCGCGTCGAACAGCGCGCCGTGCCCCACGCCGCGCCACTCTTCGCCGGTGCGGTCGAGCCGGGCGGAAAGGGTCTGCCAGCGGCCCGGCACCAGCTCGAACTCCCGGACGGTCTGAAACCAGGTGCCGTCCTTATCCTTGAAGAAGAGCAGCGCTTTGACCGGCGCATCCGCGTCGAGCCGGACCTCCATCTCCAGTTGGGCGGCTTCAAATCCGGCCCGGTCCGGGCGGAAGCTCTCCCGCTCCGGCTCCCGGTAGATCTGGGCGGAGCCGGGGAGGGTCAGCCGGACCGAACAGGACTCCTCCGCCGGTTGCGAGAGCAGTTCTCCCGAGCCGTCCACCTTCCAGTTGCCGGGCAGGGCAAACGTGCGGAGGCAGAGCAGAAGAGTGAGCAGAAGCCATGTTCCGGTACGGCAACGCATTCGTTCAAAGCTCCCGGAGCGGGCGGTTCTGCGGGGCGCGGCGGGCGGCCTCCCGAAGCCCCCGGGTGCAGATTTCGACGCCGGTCAGCTCCTGCACCGCCGCCGGATCCGGCTGATCGTTTCCGGCGGTGTCGAGCAGTTCCAGCCCGTCGCAGATGGTGAAGGTTTCGGTCGGGCGCCCGGGGGCGAAGAGCGGCTCCTCGCCGTTGGCCCGATTTTCCACCCGGAGCAGAATTCCGGCCGCGGTCAGCTCGTCGACGTGGCGCTGCAGCACCACTGCCGGCACCGGCATGCGGCGGAAGAGTTCGCCGCCCGGCGTCGGCCCCTTGCCGTCGGCGAAATTCCGGTAGACGATTTTCGCCAGCGCAAGTTCGCTGTCGCGGCGGACCCGGACACTTGCGTTTTCTTCACCGGAACGGTCGAAAAGACCGGTCGCCGCGTGCTGTTTCACAAAGGCGATTTCCGCACCGAGCAGCGTGATCTGCCAGGACCACTGCACCCAGATCAGAAAAAGCGGCAGTGCCGCAAAACTTCCGTAGATCGTGTTGTAGCGGTAGATGGTTCCCTGCAGAAAGACGAATCCGTCCTGAAGCAGTTGATAGAGGATTCCGGCGATGAGCCCGCCGAAGCAGGCCGCACCGATCTTCACCCGGGTGTTCGGCACCATGAAGTAGATCGCGCTGAAGATCAGGCAGACGAGGAGCAGCGGAAAGAGCTTCATCCCGATGGAGAAGACGATCATGCCGAGACTGCTGAGCCAGGGGACCGCGGCCAGAATCCGGTTGAACATCGTGCTGACCAGCACGCCGGCGCTGCCGAGCACCACCAGAATGATCGGCGTGAGCAGAATGATCGCCAGATAGTCACTGAACCGCCGGAAGAAGTTGCGTCGGGTCGGCAGATCCCAGATCTGGTTGAAGGCCTTCTCAATGTTGGTGGCCAGCCACATGACCGTCCAGATCAGCGCGATCACACCGGCGCCGGCGACGATGCCGCCCCGGGCGCGTTCCAGCGTGGTGTCGGCGAACTGACAGATCCAGTTGAGAATGTCCTGATGGTCGGCGAAGCGCTTGGTCAGCATCACTTCAAGCCGCGCCTGCAGCGAGAACCCTTTGGCGATGCCGAAGACCAGCGCGGCGACCGGCACGATCGCGAACAGGGTGTAATAGGTGAGCATCGTGGCGCGCTGACTGTGCTGGTCGGCGGCGTAGCGACGGAAGCTGACCCAGAGAATCCGGGCGAACTTCCCGGAGGTGGTGAGGCGCGCGTAGGGAACATCCATGCCGAGCGCCCAGTGCCGGAACCGTTCGAACAGCGCGCCTTTCATCGCCTTATCTCCCCTGCTTTGCGTTCTGTTTGCTCCAGGAGTCCTTCAGCGTGACTGTCCGGTTGAAGACCGGGCGCTCCAGGGTGGTGTCCGGGTCGACGGTGAAGTAGCCCAGCCGCTCGAACTGCACCGTGCTGCCGGCCGGCAGCAGTGCCAGCGCCGGCTCGAGGCGCCCTTCAATCACCTTGACCGAATCCGGATTGAGCTGTTCGAGGAAGTTGGCGCCGTTCGCTCCCGGCTCCTCCGCGGTGAAGAGACGGTCGTAGAGCCGCACTTCGGCGGGAACCGATTCGGTGGCCGAGACCCAGTGGATCGTCCCCTTGACCTTGCGGGCGTCGGGCGCGTTTCCGCCCCGGGTCGCCGGGTCGAAGGTACAGCGAAGTTCAACGACTTCGCCCGCCGCATCGGTGATCACCTCTTCGCACTTGATGAAGTAGCCGTAGCGCAACCGCACTTCGCGCCCCGGAGCGAGGCGGAAATAGCCCTTGGGCGGCTCCATCATGAAGTCGGCCCGCTCGATGTAGAGCTCCTGGGTGAAGGCGAGCTTCCGGCTTCCGGCGGCGGGATCTTCCGGATTGTTGACCGCCTCCAGCGGCTCCACGCCGCCCTCCGGGAAGTTGGTGATGGTCACCTTCAACGGATCGAGCACCGCGAGGAACCGCGGCGCGGTGGCGTTGAGCTCTTCGCGGATGCAATGTTCCAGCAGTGCCACGTCGGTGATGCCGTCGAACTTGGTCACGCCGACGGTCCGGCAGAGGCGGCGGATGGCCGAAGCGGGAATGCCGCGGCGGCGCATGCCGGAAAGCGTGGGCATGCGCGGGTCATCCCACCCGTTGACGTAGTGCTCCTTGACCAGCTGGAGCAACTTGCGTTTGCTCATGACCGTGGCGGTCAGGTTGAGCCGCGAAAACTCGGTCTGGCGCGGACGGTTCGGGAAGGTGTAGCCGAGCGAATCGAGCACCCAGTCGTAGAGCGGGCGGTGAATTTCGAACTCCAGCGTGCAGAAGGAGTGGGTCACCCCTTCGAAGGCGTCCTCCAGCGGATGGGCGAAGTCATACATCGGGTAGATGCACCACTTGTCGCCGTGGCGGAAGTGGTGGGCGTGGCGGATCCGGTAGATGACCGGGTCGCGCATGTTGATGTTGGGCGAACTCATGTCGATGCGGGCCCGCAGCGCCATCGCCCCGTCTTCGAATTCGCCTTCGCGCATCCGGCGGAAGAGGTCGAGATTCTCCTCCACCGAGCGGCTGCGGCCGGGGGAGTCCTTGCCCGGTGTGGAGAGGTCGCCGCGATACTCATTGTCCCACTGTTCCGCAGTGAGGTCGCAGATGTAGGCTTTGCCGCGGCGGATCAGCTCCACCGCGCACTCGTACATTTTTTCGAAGTAGTCGCTCGCGTAGTAGAGGTGTTCGCCGAAGTCGAACCCGAGCCAGCGGACGTCGTTGATGATCGACTCCTCGTACTCGGTGTCCTCCTTGGTCGGGTTGGTGTCATCGAAGCGCAGGTGGCAGACGCCGCCGTTCTCCTGTGCGACGCCGAAATCCAGGCAGATCGCCTTGGCGTGCCCGATGTGGAGGTAGCCGTTGGGTTCCGGTGGGAAGCGGGTGACGACCCTCCCTCCGAACAGGTTGGTTTTCTTATCCTCCTCGACCATCTCGCGGATGAAATCGAGCGGCTCGTTTTTGGTTTCGATGGAATCGGCCATGATGGAACTTGAAACTCCAAAAAAAATGTTGACTGTTATCGAAAATAACATATCACGGGATTCCCGATTTTCCAAGTTCAAAGCGGGATAAAATTCCGTCAAACGCGGTTTTTCCCTCTCCGGCAGTCTTGCATAATGCGCGCCCGCGCGTTATTTTAAAAAGAAAACAGAACACAGGAAACGAAGGGGCTTTGCTTCATTATGGAAAAAATCTTTTTGTGGAAAAGCATGGAATCCGCCGGCACCGGCAGGCCGGAAGATGATTTCGCGCCGTATCTGGAACCCTATCTGCTCGAAAACACCGGGGATCCCCGGGGGTGCGTGATCGTCTTCCCGGGCGGCGGCTACTGCAACCGGGCGCCGCACGAGGCCGGCCCGATCGCCGAACGGTTCAATCAGATGGGGTTCCACGCCTTCGTGTTGCAGTACCGCGTGGCGCCCTACCGCTATCCGGCGCCTCAGCGCGACGCATTGCGGGCGGTCCGTCTGGTCCGCAGCCGCGCCGCGGAGTGGGGGATCGCTCCGGACCGGATCGCCACGCTCGGATTTTCCGCCGGCGGCCACCTCTGCGCTTCCACCGGAACGCTTTATGATGAGGTCGATTCCACCGCGAATGATGCGGCGGATCTGGTTTCGCCCCGTCCGGACGCGCTGATTCTCTGCTACGCGGTCATCGATCTGACCGAACCGTTCGGCCACTTCGGCAGCGGGGAGAACCTGCTCGGGAAGGAGGGGGTGCGCGCTCCGGAGGCGAAGCGGCTCAATCTGGAGACGCGGGTGACTGCCGACACTCCGCCGTCGTTCCTGTGGCACACCGCAGAGGATACCTGCGTGAATGTGGAGAACTCGCTCGCTTTCGCCCGGGAACTCTGGAAGAACAAAGTGGCGGCCGAGGTGCACGTGTTTCCGCACGGGCATCACGGGCTGGGGCTGGCTCCCGCCATGCGCGACGTGGCGCAGTGGCCGGAGCTGGCCGGCTGTTTCCTGGTGGAAAACTGCGGCTTCCCCGCCCGGGTCTGACCGGCCGGAGCTCTGAAACAGGAGAACTTTTCTGATGGCGATGTATTTTCTGTTCCTGCTGCCGGGCATGCTGCTGGCGCTGTGGGCTTCGCTCAAAACCAAGCTTGCATTTGATCAGTATTCGCAGGTCCCTTCCGAAAGACGGATTACCGGCGCCCGCGCCGCGGCGATGCTGCTCGATTACGCGGGGGTGACCGGGGTGCGCATCGAGATGACCTCCGGCTTTCTCTCCGATCACTACGACCCGACCGGCCGGGTGTTGCGGCTTTCGGAATCGGTTTACTCGAGCGATTCCCTGGCGGCGATCGGCGTCGCCTGCCATGAGGCGGGGCACGCGATCCAGCATGCGACCGGATACGGTCCGCTCGGGCTGCGCAGCACGCTGGTGCCGCTGGTCAACCTCGCCAGTCCCGGGGCCTACATCTTCTTCGTGATCGGGATGCTGCTCCATTCGATGCCGATGGTCTGGCTGGGGATCGTCTGCTTTTCCGCGGCGGTGATTTTCGCCCTGGTCACGCTGCCGGTGGAGTTCGACGCCACCGCGCGCGCCAAGAAGCTGATGGTCAGCGCCGGAATCGTTTCTCCCGAAGAGGAGCGCGGCGCAGGCGAGGTGCTCAATGCCGCTTTTCTGACCTACGTCGCCTCGGCGGTTACGGCGTTGCTGACGCTGCTGTATTACCTGTGGAGGGCGGGGGTCTTCAGCCGCCGGGATTGAAAAAGGGCGGTTGTGGATGTATATTGCCCGTTGACAACTGTTGTGGAAAGGAGCGTCCGGCGTGGCGAACGAAATTCAGTTTTCAGCAAAATTTAAACGAGACTATGTCGCGGCGCTCGCGGTGGTGATTTTTTTCGCGATCGTGCTGGCGGAAATTGTTCTGGCGGTGAGCATTCCCGCCTATCTGCAGAGGGAGGACACGATGGCGCTCCAGGCCCGCCGGCTTCATCTGCTCGAATCGTTCGATGGGGCGCGAAACCTCGGCAACTCTCTCAAGCCGAACGGCGAAACCGCGGAGCTGGAAGCCCGTCTGGTGATGTGGAATTTGAATCTGCTCGCCACCTATCTGCGGGAGAATTCCGCGGATCTTACCAGTGATGAGATCGCCTCTCTGCAGAAGGATGTCCGGGCATTCACCGGAATTCTCGCCCGGATTCGGAGCGGCGAGACCCTCTGTCGCGAGCGAAAACTGGACACCTCCTTCTACGTGAATTCACTGATCACGCCGGTGGAGAAGAGATGAGCGCGACCAAATTTCATGCCATTCTTTCGCATTTCCCCGAATGCCGCATTGCGGTGCTCGGCGATATGATGCTCGATGTCTACCTCTGGGGCAAGGTGACCCGGATCTCTCCGGAAGCGCCGGTGCCGGTGGTGAATGTCAACCGGCGGACCAGCTGCCTCGGCGGCGCGGCCAACGTGATGCGCAACGTCGCGACGCTGAACGCGCACGCACACGCTTTCGGCACGGTCGGGAACGACCCGACGGCGGATGAACTGCTCGCCTCGCTCGCCGAATACCGAATTCGCTGTGACGCGGTCGAGCGGGATCCCTCCCGGCGCACCACGGAGAAACGGCGGGTGATCGCTGGCGCGCAGCAGCTCTGCCGCGAGGACTACGAGGATGTGCACCCGGTGGATGACGCCATCCGGCGGCGGATGGTCAACCGGATTGTCGATCTGATCCGCAACGGGGAGCTCGACGCGGTGATTTTTGAGGATTACCGCAAGGGGATGCTCGCCGAGTGGATGCTCGAAGAGGTGGTCGCCGAAGCCCGGCGGGCGAAGGTGGTGACCGCGCTCGATCCGAAGCCGGGGAGCATGAAGCCGGTCCGGGGAATCACGGTGATGAAACCCAACCGGGTGGAGGCGTTTGCGCTCGCCGGCGTCGAGGATGGTCCCGGCGGAGATCCTGCTACGGATGCGGCGCTTTGCGAGGCGGCGGCACGGCTGATGGAGAGCTGGCAGCCGGAGCATCTGCTCATCTCCCTGGCCGCGCAGGGGATGGCGCTGTATGACCGTTCTCTGCGGCCGCAGGTGATTCCCACCCGGGCACGGGAGGTGTTTGACGTTTCCGGCGCCGGGGATACGGTGACCGCCACCTTTGCACTCTCGCTGGTTTCCGGCGCGACGCCGGTGGAGGCGGCCGAACTGGCCAATCTTGCGGCGGGCGTGGTGGTCGGCAAGATGGGGACCGTTCCGGTCCACTTCGAGGAGCTGGAGGCGGTTCTGCCGGAATAGGAGAGGGAGCCGGAGCGGCTCCCTGTTTGAATGGGAACTGTTTGCTGCCGCGAGGCAGAGAGAGGAGTCGGCAATGAGTCAGGCGAAGGTTGCGGTGGTGATTCCGTCGCGTTATGCGAGCACCCGGTTTCCGGCGAAGCCGCTGGCGCTGCTGTGCGGAAAACCGCTGGTGCAGCATGTGTACGAGAAGGCGGCCGCATCGAAGGCCGATCTGGTTCTGGTCGCCACCGATCATGAAGCGATCCGCGACACGGTCGAGTCGTTCGGCGGGCGGGCGGTGATGACCGCCGAAAGCCATCCCTCCGGCACCGACCGGATTGCGGAGGCGGTCCGGCTGGTCGGCGAGCCGGTCGATATTGTCGTCAACGTGCAGGGGGATGAGCCGCTGATCCCGACTTCGGTGATCGACGAACTGATCGATCTCATGCGGAACCGTCCGGAAATCGGGATGGCGACCGTCGCGGTGCCGGGGAACCGGCAGACGATGACGGAAAACAATGTCAAGGTGGTGTTCGACGAAGCGCATTTTGCGCTCTACTTCAGCCGGTCGATGATTCCGTTTCTGCGGACTGGCGGGGTGGAGGCGCCGGTCTATCTGCACTGGGGCATCTACGCCTACCGGCGGGAGGTGCTGGAGAAGTTTGTGACACTGCCGCCGGGGCGGCTGGAGAACTGCGAAAAGCTCGAACAGCTGCGGGCGCTGGAGAACGGCATCCGGATCTACGTGCATCTTTCCAATTTGGAGAGCATCGGGGTCGACACCCCCGCCGACCTGGCCGCGGCGGAGAAGAAACTGCGGGAAACGACTTAGTGTTTTCGTGAAATATTAACCCTCCTTCGGCAGGTTTACGGAGCACTCCGGCGGACTTCCCGAAGGGAGCATGGGAGCAGACGATATGGAAAAGAATTCGATTACTCCGATTCAGTACGGCAGTCTGGTGATCGGCGACGGGCGTCTCACTCTGATCGGCGGTCCGTGCATGGCCGAAACCCGTGAGCTCTGTCTGGAGGTGGCGGACTACCTCCGGGATCTCTGCGGCGAGCTGAATGTGCAGTATATTTTCAAGGCCTCCTACGACAAGGCGAACCGCTCGAGCGAGGGCGGGCGCCGCGGCCCGGGGCTGGAGCGCGGGCTGGAGTATCTGGCGGCGGTCAAGGAGCGTTACGGCGTGCCGGTCATCACCGACGTGCATGAGAGCGAAGAGGTTCCGCGGGTGGCGGAAGTGGCGGATTTTCTGCAGATTCCGGCCTTTCTCTGCCGCCAGACCGACCTGCTGCACGCGGCCGGGCGTTCCGGGCGGCCGGTCAACATCAAGAAGGGGCAGTTCATGGCTCCGGAAGATATGCAGGGCGCGCTGGAGAAGGTCCGTTCGACCGGGAACAACCGGGTGATGCTGACCGAGCGCGGCACCACGTTCGGCTACCACAATCTGGTGGTGGACATGCGTTCGCTGGTGACGATGCGCGGCTTCGGCGTGCCGGTGGTGTTCGATGCGACTCACTCGGTGCAGATTCCCGGCGGGCTGGGGAACGCTTCGGGCGGACGGCGTGAATTTGTCGCGCCGCTGGCCCGCGCGGCGGCGGCGGTCGGCATCGACGTCCTGTTCACCGAGGTGCATCCGCGGCCGGATGAAGCGTGGTCCGACGGGCCGAATTCGCTCAACTTCGAACAGATTCGTGAAATTTTAAGCAAGGTGAAACAGATCCATGATCTCTGCTGAAGCATTCCGGAAAATCAAGGCGGTCGTGCTTGACGTCGACGGGGTCCTCACGGACGGCCGTGCCGGATACGGCGCGGAGGAGGAGATCAAGTTCTTCCATCTGCGGGACGGTCACTGGATGCGCATGGCGCTCCGCACCGGCCTCAAGGTGGGGTTGCTCTCCGGCCGCGGCTCGCGGGCCAACCGCCGCCGGGCGGAGGAGCTCGGGTTGAGTTTCTGCTATGAGAACTGCAAGGATAAGCTGGAAGGATTTGAACGTCTGCTCGCGGAACAGGCGCTCAAGCCGGAGGAGTGTCTCTATATTGGAGACGATGTGATCGACATGCCGGTCATGCGGCGCGCCGGTGTCGCCGTCGTGGTGGCGGACGGCGTGCCGGAGCTGGACGAGGTGGCCGATTTCCGCACGCAGGCTCCCGGCGGACACGGTGCGGTCTGCGAAGTGATGCGCCGCCTCATGATGGAGCAGGGGACGCTGGATTCCCAGCTCGAACGTTACAGGAGATGATATGAAGAAGCTGATTTTCGCCGCTCTGCTCGCCGGAAGTGCTCTGGCTCTGCGGGGGGCGGGCGATCTTGAGGATCTGCGCGGGCTGGTGCTTTCGCATGCCAAGCTGCCGCTCTACAACAAGCAGGTGCTGCAGTCGATGGCCTTTTTCGACAAGGCGTCGCGGCAGGGGCGGCTGATGGTCGGCAGCAATGTGTTGCTGGACCTGATCCGGCGGGGCGCGGACATCGATTCGATCAAGGACGGCTGGGGGGTGAAGCTCTACCCGCTCAACTCGGGACTGCCGGAGATCGTCGGATTCTGGAAGGAGCGTCTCTACAGCGAAGGGATCATGAGTTCTCCGCGGGCCGACGTCGATCAGGAGAGCCGGATGGCGGCCGGCAATGAGCCGGTCCACTTCCGTTCGCCGCTGCTCGATCTGGATGGCATCGGATTCGAGGCGGATTTCGACAAGCGGACGATTCTGGTGAAATCCGACGTGCGGATTGTGGTCCGGATGGCGGGCAGCGATCCGCGCAAACTCTTTGCCCCCGGCGCGAAACTGCCGGAGAAGTATGAATTCATCACGGCGACCGGCGACTCGTTGCTGATCGATCTGGGCAGCAACCAGGTGATTCTGATGGGGAACGTCAAGGTGGACGAGGAGCGTTCCGGGGTGACCTGCGAGCGCATGACCATCTTCCTCGACCGGAAGGGCGCGGGGAACCGCGGCGAGGCGGCGGTCGCCTCCGCCGCCGGCATCGAGAACGAGAACATGAAGGGGGTCTCCCGCATTCTCTGCGACGGGAATGTGGTGATTTCCCGCAAACTTTCGGCGGAGGAGCTCCGCGCGGGCGAGCAGAAGGCGCTGGCCGACCATATGGTCTACGATGTGAAGTCCGCGTCGGTGACGCTCTCCGGCGACCGGGAGTATCCGCGGATCGTGCGGGGCGGCGAGTCGATCAGCGGGCGGAACATCGTTCTCTTCAAGGAGGAGCAGCGCGCGACCGTCACCGACGACTGCCGGGTCGTGATCTCCCAGCCGCCGGAGAAGGATGAACGTGCCGCCGGGCCGATGACTGTGCGGTCAAAGTCGGCGCATATGGATTATCGGAACAATTGCAGTGATTTCCTCGGGGATGTCCGGGTGGATGAACCGCGCATGGAGCTGCTTTGCGACCGGATGCGCGTGATTCTCCGGGAGGTGCCCGGTGCGAAGGCGGTGGCGAAGACGGCGGAATCTTCCGGCTCCCTCACCGGCATGCCCGATCTCGGCGGAAGCAGCCGGGAGCTCGACCGGATTCAGTGCTCCGGCGGCGTGCAGGTGACCCGCAAGGACGCCTCCGGAAAACTGCTGCCGGGTGAACAGGCGAAATCGGACCGTGCGGTTTTCGAATACGATCAGCGCAAGATCACGATGACCGGGGCGGCGCCGACCATCACCCGCGGTTCGGAGACGCTGACCGGGAAGGAGCTGGTGATTTTCCTCGACGAGGAGCGTCTGCTCGCGCCGCAGGACAGCCGGATTACGCTTTGCGCCGCTCCCGCGGAGAAAAGCGGCAAGGCCGCGCCGCCGAAGACGGAGGTGACCTCCGACTCGAGCGACCTCAACTACGGCGGGAACAAGCTGGTGTTTCAGGGGAACGTCAAGGTGCGCGATCCCCGGATGTCGCTCGACTGCGACCGGCTGGAGATCTATCTGAGTGAAAAGGGCGGTGCGACCGCGACGAAGAAACAGAAATCCGCCGGAATCGGCGATGCGCTCGACTTCGACGGCGGCAAGTCTGCGGAGAAGTTCGTCAGCAAGGTGATCTGCATCGGCAATGTCCGTTCGCAGGATCCCCGGGCCGATCTCTCGACCGACCGGATGACGCTGAACTTCGAAGAGCTCAAGCCGGGCGAACAGGCGGATTCGGCGGTGTTCCAGTCCAACGGGACCCGGCTGGCGAAGATCGTCTGCGAGGGCAATCTGGAGATGGTCAACCGGCCGGACACCGCGGCGGAAGGGCGTGCGGCGAAGGATCCGACCAACCCGTTCGGCAACATGCTCGGCAACTCCAAGGGGCCGCGCACGTTGCGGGCTGAGCGCGGCATCGTCGACTTGGTGAAGAACGAATCCGAATTCCACGACAAGGTGAGCCTGGTGGACGATCAGGGCACGCTCAAGTGCGAAGACATGTACCTCTTCACGCGGAAGAGTGTGCCGCAGCAGGCTGCGGCCGCTCCGGTGGTCAAGCCGCCGGTGGAGGAGGATCCCGATGCCGACCCGTTCAGCACGGAGGCTCCGGCGAAGGGCTCGGTTCCGGCCCGGATTGCGCTCACCGACACGCTGGAACTTGCCCGGGTGCTCTGCAAGCGGAATGTGGAGATTTCGCGCCGCACCAAGGAGGGTGAACTGCAGCGCGCCGGCGGCGAACAGGCCGACTACCGGGTGGAGGATAAAAAGATCATCATGACCGGAACGCCGGAGTCCCGCCCGTGGATGAGTGCGCAGGGCGGACGCATTTCCGGCGACCGGATTCTGGTCGATCTGGCCAACGAGACGATGAAAGTGCTCGGCAACACCGTGGTTGATATCGGGGAATCGCTGAAATTATGAGGATTTCCTGAATTTTCCGCTTGACCGGCGGCAAAGTAGGTGTATAATAGTAACAGGCCGC
Organism: uncultured bacterium; assembly: GCA_900551245.1. Lineage (GTDB taxonomy): Bacteria > Verrucomicrobiota > Lentisphaeria > Victivallales > Victivallaceae > Victivallis. The sequence goes on from URVC01000019.1 coordinate 26,213, forward strand.
AACGGGGAGCCACGGATGCCGGCGGCGGAGTTTTGAGGTGAGAAAGAGATGAACGGACAGAATGAACACGAAGATCTGATCCGGGCGGAAAAGCTCGTGAAGACCTATCACGGCCGCCGGGTGGTCAGCGATGTTTCGATTTCGGTGAAGGCCGGCGAAGTGGTCGGTCTGCTCGGGCCCAACGGGGCCGGCAAGACGACCAGTTTCTATATGGTCATGGGGCTGATCCGGCCGGATTCCGGCGACATCAGCTTCCGCGGGGTGGACATCACGCACATGCCGATGTACAAGCGCGCCCGGATGGGGATGGGGTATCTCGCCCAGGAGCCGTCGATCTTCCGCAAGCTGACGGTCGAAGAGAACATCATGGCGATTCTCGAGACGCTGGCGATTTCGTCGGCGGAGCGCCGGCAGCGCTGCAAGGCGTTGCTGGAGGAGCTGGAGCTGACCCGTCTGGCCAAGCAGAAGGCGATGACGCTTTCCGGCGGCGAGCGGCGGCGGCTGGAGATCACGCGGGCGCTGGTGACGAATCCGTCGTTCATCATGCTCGACGAGCCGTTCAGCGGGGTGGACCCGCTGGCGGTTTACGATGTTCAGCAGATCATTCTGCAGCTCAAGGAGCGCAACCTCGGGATTCTGATCACCGACCACAACGTGCGCGAGACGCTGTCGGTGGTGGACCGGGCCTATCTGATGTGCCAGGGGAAGATTCTGGTGGAGGGGCCGAGCGAATTTCTGGTCAACGATGAACAGGCGCGGGAAATTTATCTCGGGCCGCAGTTTTCCATGTAAAACGACATGAACCGGGAAGAGATTCCGGTTTGAGCCATAAGGAGGTGCATATGAACATTACGGTAACCGGTCGTCAATTCGAGATTACCCCGTCGATCCGCGAATACGTGGAGAAGCATATAGAGACGCTGCTTGAGGATAAGGCGTTGAACGTCACATCCGTCAACGTCGTGATGGATCGGGAGAAAAACCGGTTCAAGAGCAGCATCGTGGTCAACTGCAAGTACCACGTGGTGCCGGCGGAAGTGGAGGATTTCGACCTTTACAAGTCGTTCGATGCGGCGTTGCTGAAGATCGATTCTCAGCTGACGACGCTTCGGGCGAAGATTCGCGATCATCAGGCGCAGCCGATGCGCGAGGCGGAGCCGAAGGCGGAGTAATTCCGACTCCGGCATGATGGAAAAAGAGCAGACGGCCTGAATCGGGTGATTCGGGCCGTTTCCATTGAAAACAGGGGATATGAGGCTATGTTGATTGCAGTTGCCAGTGAGAATGGAGAGGTATTTCAGCATTTCGGTCATACGCCGGAATTCACCGTCTACGAGATTGAAGGGGGTGTGGTCCGCGGGAAGCGGGTGCTGCCGACCGGAGACTCCGGGCACGGCGCGCTGGCCGGATTTCTGCGGGATCTGTGCGTTGATCTGCTGATCTGCGGCGGAATCGGCGCCGGGGCGCAGCAGGCGCTCGCCGAGGAGGGGATCAAGCTGGTTGCCGGCGTGCAGGGCACGGTTGACGCGGTGGTGACCGGGTACCTCAACGGAACGCTGAAATTTGCGACCGATTTTACCTGTTCGCACCACCACGATCACGGTGAGGGGCATGAACACGGCGGCCATTGCGGCGGCCATTGCAAGCACTGAGGCGAAACATGAGCACTTGTTCCGGAAATTGTGAAGGGTGTGCTTCGAAGGGGAACTGCTCCGAGGAAAAGCACGAGCCGTTACTGAAAAACGTGAAAAAGGCGGTGCTGGTTCTCTCCGGCAAGGGGGGAGTCGGCAAGAGCACGGTGGCGGCTTCGCTGGCGGTCACGCTTGCGAAGATGGGCAAGAAGGTCGGATTGCTGGATGTGGATTTCCACGGTCCCTCACAGCCGACGCTGTTCAACGTCACTCATCTGCGCATGTGCGGGACCGAGCAGGGGATGGAACCGCTCGAGGTCGCCGGGGTGAAACTGGTGTCGATCGGGTTGCTGCTCGACGACCCCGACCGGGCGATCATCTGGCGCGGCCCGGTGAAGATGGGCGCGGTCAAACAGCTGCTCGAAGAGGTTGACTGGGGCGATCTGGATGTGCTGGTGCTCGACTTCCCGCCGGGGACCGGTGACGAATCGCTTTCCGCCTGCCAGCTGATCGACTGTGAGAAGACGGCGGTGGTGGTGACTACGCCGCAGGAGGTCGCGCTGGCGGACTGCCGCAAGTGCATCGATTTCTGCCATCAGGTCAAGGTGCCGGTGGCGGGGATTGTCGAGAACATGAGCGGATTCGTCTGCCCGGACTGCGGCCATCGTCATCCGCTGTTCTCGCAGGGGGGCGGAGCCCGGCTGGCGGCCGGGGCGAAGGTGCCGCTGCTGGCGCAGCTGCCGCTGGATCCGCTCTTCCTCCAGCGCTGTGACGCAGGGGAACTGTCGGAAGGACTGGCGGAAAATGCGGTGATTTCCGGAGAGATGGCCCGGGTGGCCGAAGCGGTGCTCTGACCGGAGCGGTAAAACTGTCAGGTTCCGGCGCCGGAAAAGAACAAAAGGAGCGTTCAGCATGGCGAAATTCGGGGATGTGGTGCAGGAGTTTTACGTCGAACGGTTCCGCGCCAACATGGCGGCGCGTGCCGACCGGTTGCGCGGCGTGACGGAACCCGGGCAGGCGCGGGCGTACATCGAAGACGCCCGCCGACGGGTTCGGCAGTCGTTTCAACTGCCGGAACACTCCGGCGAGCCAGCGACGCGGATGACCGGCCGGCTGCAGGGAAACGGCTTCACGGTGGAGAAGCTCCTCTATGAGAGCCGCCCCGGTTACTGGGTGAGTGCGAACTACTATCTGCCGGAGAAGGTTGCGGGCAAACTGCCGGCGGTGCTCTTCGTCTGCGGACACTCCGCTGCCGGCAAGGCGGGCGACACCTATCAGATGGCGGCGCAGGCGCTGGCGCTCTGCGGATTTGCCGTGCTGATCCCCGACCCGGTCGGGCAGGGGGAGCGGGGGCAGTTCCGCAACATTCCGGAAGCCGAAGCGCTCTGTCGTAACTGCACCCATGAGCACAACATGTACGGCAAACAGCTGTTGCTCACGGGGGAGTTTTTCGGCACCTGGCGGGCGTTCGACGCGGTGCGCGCTCTGGACTGGCTGCTGGCGCGGCCCGAGGTGGATTCCACCCGGGTCGGTGTGACCGGCAACTCCGGCGGCGGCACGCTCACCACCTACGTCAATGCGCTGGACGACCGGATCACCATGGCCGCTCCCTGCTGCTACATCACCCGCTGGTGGCGCCACGTCGAGAACGAATTGCCGGTCGACGCCGAGCAGACCCCGCCGGGACTGGCGGCGGCGGGCGGTGAGATGGCCGATATGCTCTTTGCCGCGGCGCCGCGCCCCTTGCTCATCTGCGGCCAGCGGAACGATTTCTTCGATCCCCGCGGCACGCTGGAGTGCTATGACGAGCTTCGCCGCGTCTACCGGATTCTCGGGCGCGAAAACGAGGTGGAGTGTTTCATCGGCCCGGTCGGACACGGGCTGTCGACGCACCTGCGCGAGCGGGTGGTTGCTTTCTTCTGCCGCCATGCGGGGTTGGAGTTGCGGGAGATCTCCTCTGTGGCGCCGTTCCCGGAAAAGGAGCTCTGGTGCACCCCCGCCGGGAACGTCTGCGACCTGCCGGAGAACCGGCGGATTCAGTGCTTCGTCCGCGAACGGGCGGCGGAACTGATCCGCACCCGGGAGACGCTTCCGGCGCCGGAGCTGGCGCGGAAGTTGCGTTCCTGCCTGAAGCTCGGCGAGGTCGCGATTCCGAACTACCGGGTGTTGCGTTCCCGGCCGGCGGGGAACGAGGTGCGGTTTTCGCGGTTCCTGCTTGAAACCGAACCGGGCATGCGGGTGACGCTCTCCTATGTCGATCGCGGGGAGTGGTTCCACCTGCCGGAGCGTGAAACGGGGAAAATTCCGCTCTACCTGCCTCACCAGTCTTCCTTCGACGAACTTGCCGACGGAAGCCGGCCGGGGTTTGCGCTCGACTACCGCGGCGTCGGCGAATCGATGCCGGAGGGGTGCGATCAGGGCAAACGCGATTTCTTCGGCCCCTACCAGTTTGACTACCACTTCGCCTCGCTCGGACTGCTGCTCGACGAGCCGTATCTCGGCGGACGGGTCCGCGACATCATGGCGGCGTGTCTTTTGCTCAACCCGGAAGGGGAGAGGCGCATTGCGCTGACGGCCCGCGGCGTCGGCGTGGTGCCCGGAGTTCTTGCGGCACTGCTCAGCGACCGGGTTGCCGAACTGCAGTTGCTCGACCGGCCGGAATCGCTGGCGGAGGTGGTGCAGGCGGAGTCGACGCCGTTCCCGCAGTCGAACATGTTCCCCGGGATGCTGGCGGTAACCGATCTGCCGGACCTCTATCGCGCATTGCGGGAAAAGGGCGTCCGCCTTTCGGGGGATTGAGCCAGAGATTGCAAAAGAAACGGGCCGGGGAGATTTCTCCGGCCCGTTTTGTGTGTCTTCATGATGCGGAGGTTCAGCGCCTGTTCGCATTGCCTTTCTGCGGCGGCCTGCGGCGGAATTCTCCCCGGTGCGCCGCCGGGCCGGAACGCTTCTTTTTGAGCACTTCGATCTGGGGGCGGCGCTCCGCCAGCCCGCGGTTGACCGGAATCGGCGTGCCGTCCGGCGCCTTGCCGGTGTAGTACATCGCGCCGCCCATGGTCATCGGCAGAGGGATGTAATCCTGCACCTGCTGCAAACTCCAATGGTGCTTTTCGAGGAAGTCGTCGACCGTCTTCATCTCCTTTTCCGTACAGCCGGGGAAGTTGGAGATGAAGAGCGGAATGAGGTACTGCTCCTTGCCGCACTCTCTGCTGAGCTTCTCGAAGATCTCCATGAAGCGGTAGAACTCCTCGGCGGGACTCTTGCGCATCAGTTTCAGCACTTTGGGGTCCAGATGCTCCGGTGCGACCTTGAGGTGGCCGGAGACATGGTGGGCGATGATCTCCCGCAGCAGTTCCGGCTGGCGCAGCGCCAGATCGAGCCGGATGCCGGAGTTGATGTAGACATGCTTGACCTTCGGGTGGTTCCGGATTCGCCGCAGCATGTGAACGATCTCCCGCCCGGTGCAGATGTAGGTCGAACAGGGCACCGGGAAGAGGCAGCTCGAACGTTTGCACCGCTTGCAGCGGTCGAGGTCGTACCGGCTCTGGTAGATGTTCCCCGCCGCGCCGCCGACGTCGCTGATCGTGCCGCGGAAGAAGGGTTTCTTCGAGATTTCGTCGACTTCGCGCAGAATGGAGTCCTCACTGCGGCTCATCACGTGCCGCCCCTGGTGGGCGACCAGCCCGCAGAAGGCGCACCCGCCGGGACAGCCGCGTACCGCCTGAATCGAATCCTTGATCGTTTCGAACGCCGGAATTCTCCCCTTGTATTTCGGATGAGGCAGCCGGGCGTAGGGCAGTTCGTGGACATGGTCGAGCTCCTCCGCCGTCAGCGGTTCCGGCGGCGGCTCGACCACCAGCAGCCGGTCGCCGTAACGCTGATAGAAGCCGCGGCCGCTCTGGAAGTTCATCTCCGCCTCCACCAGTTTGGTGGCGGTCATCAGCGCGTCCTTGTTCGCGAGGGTCTCTTCGAGGCTCGGCAGTTCCAGATAGGCGTCACCGGGGTCGAACGCCTCCGCCGCCTTCTTTCCGAGCAGCCGGGCGGTGCCGCGGATGCCGTCGAGCGGGGCGTTTTCGGCGAAGCGGCGGAACACCTCCGGCGTGGGGCGCTCCCCCATGCCGTAGACGAGGATGTCCGCCTTCGAATCGACCAGCACCGAGGGGCGGAGCTTGTCCTGCCAGTAGTCGTAGTGGACGATCCGCCGCATGCTCGCCTCCAGCCCGCCGAGCATGACCGGAATCCCGGGAAACGCCTGGCGGACCAGCTGGGCGTAGACGGTGAGCGCGTGCGGCGGCCGCTTGCCGGTCTCGCCGTTTTCGGAGAAGCAGTCGTCGCGGCGGAGGCGCCGGCCCACCGTGTAGATGTTGACCATCGAATCCATGTTGCCGCTGGTGACGCCGCAACCGATGCGGGGGCGCCCCATCACCTTGAGTGCTTCCGGATCGCGCCAGTCCGGCTGGGCGATGAGACCGACGCGGTAGCCGCAGTCGACCAGCAGCCGCCCGATGATCGAGACGCCGAAGGAGGGATGGTCGACGTAACAGTCGCCGGTGATCAGGAGAATGTCCAGCTCATCGAAGCCGGCGGCGAGCATCTCCTCGCGGGTCGTCGGCAGAAATTCGGGTTGACGGATCGATTTCATTGTCTGGCCTGCATGATCCCGTCGGCGGGAACGGTGGTGGGGAAGGGGCGGCTGCCGAGGTTGACGAAGGGCACCTGCTGTTCCGCCCGTTCCGGCGGCGGGAAGTTCGCCTTCAAGGTCAGATTTTCCACCTTCTGCAGACCGACCTGGCGGCCGTCAAGGACGAACAGCAGGGTGTAGTTGCTTTGGGCGTCCGGGTTGGCGTATTCCCACTTCCCGGCCTGGAAGCTGCCGCTGCCGGCGCGGATGGCCACGCAGGGGGAGGGGCGGCCGAAGGCCTCCAGCGAGTAATCGTAGACGCTGAGGGCCCGCCCCGGAGTCATGCGCACGGTCAAGGCCGCATAGATCTTCCGGTCGAGATCGTTCGGGTAGGCGAAGGGATCTTCTCCGCTGATCGACGGGCGGGCGGTGGAGAGCTGGGCGGCGAGAATTTCTCCGCCCCGGAAGGCGAGCGTCGCCGCGGAGAGCGACAGCATCCCGGCCGCGGCGAATGCAAAAATGACTGATAGAAATTTCATCTTGGAATACTCCGGAAATCAAGTTTGTACGTTGCTGGCAATATAAAGCAATTTCCGGTTAAAATCAAGTCTCCGGCCGGCTGGAGCGGTTGAATTTTTCCGAAAACGGGAGTATTTTATAAACTCCGTGATATGGAATCCAATATTCCCGAATTGGAGAGATGTAAAAATGCCCAACCCCGATTTTACTGTAAAACACCTCGGTGAGGCGACGATCGATTCGCCCCTCAACGGAGTCGGTTTCATTCCCGAGGATTCCACCGTCATTTACGGCAAGGACTCCCGGGAGGTGATTGAAGAGTATACTTCCACCGGCAAACTCAGCGCGTTTGAGCAGGCCGGACCGCGTGCGAAGATCTATCACGATCCGGCGTGGACCCATGCCGCGATCCTGACTGCGGGCGGGCTCTGCCCCGGGCTCAACGACGTCATCAAGGGTTTGACCCGCACGCTGATGCTGCGTTACAACGTGCCGATTGTGTTCGGCATCCGCTACGGCTATCAGGGGCTGATCCCCGCATACGGGCATGAGCCGATGATGCTGACCCCCGATTCGGTGGACAGCATCCACGAGGTCGGCGGAACCGTGCTCGGCAGTTCCCGCGGCCGGCAGGATGAGGTGGTGATGGTCGAGACGCTCAAGCGTATGAACATCAAGATCCTCTTCTGCATCGGCGGCGACGGCACGTTGCGCTGCGCCCACGACATCGTCAAGGAGGTCGAGCGGCGCGGATTGAACATCAGCGTGGTCTGCATCCCGAAGACGATCGACAACGACATCAATTACATCGACAAGACCTTCGGTTTTGAGACGGCGGTCTACGCGACCAATTCGGTGATCTCCGCCGCGCACAACGAGGCGAAGGGGACGCCGCACGGGGTCGGCCTGATCCACGTGATGGGGCGTGACTCCGGATTCATCGCCGCCTATGCGACGCTGGCGAACACCCACGTCAACTACTGCCTGGTGCCGGAGGATCCCTTCAGCCTCTACGAAGGGGAACATGCCCTGCTGCCGAGCCTCGAACGGCGGTTGCGGGAACGCAAACACGCGGTGATCATCGTTTCGGAAGGCGCCGGCCAGCATCTCTTCGAAGAGGAGTCCAACCGCCGCGACAAATCCGGCAACGTACTGCACCACAACATCGGCGAGTTCCTGCAGGAGAAGATCACCGCCTGGGGCAAGGAGATCAAGCTCGATCTGAGCGTGAAGTATTTCGACCCCTCCTATCTCATCCGCAGTCTTCCCGCGCACGGCACCGACGCGGTGTTCTGCGAAATGCTCGCTCAGCACGCGGTGCATGCGGCGATGGCGGGCCGGACCGATGTGGTCATCGGTCACTGGAACGACCGGTTCACCCATGTGCCGATTCCGGTGGCAACCAGTTCGCGCAAGAAGATCGACATCAACTCCAGTCTCTGGGACAGTGTGAAGTCGGTCACCTGGAAGTGCTACCGCTGACCGGTCAAAAAAAGGAGGGCTGCCCGCCCTCTTTTTTTTTTTGCCTTGAATTTCCCGGAGTCGGAACATTATTTTGAAATTTATGCAAATATATAATTGTATTTATGAATTTTTATTCTGCATTGTGAAAATAAAATAAAAAACTGCCGAACTTTCAAAAAACTGACTTGAGAAAGCATGGGAAAACGGGTATTGTGAAGAAAAAATAACCAGCGGTGATGACACCGGGGAGGGAATGCTATGGTGGTGCGCGAAAAGAGAGTGGAAGCGGATTTTGTGGTCGTCGGAGGCGGGATGGCCGGGTTGTGTGCCGCGGTGGCCGCGGCGCGGAACGGGACGAAGACGCTGATCATTCAGGATCGGCCGATGTTCGGCGGCAATGCGTCGAGCGAGATCCGGATGTGGATCTGCGGTGCGCACGGGCCGAACCGGAAGGAGACCGGTCTGCTGGAGGAGCTCCAGCTGGACAACCTCTATTTCAATCCGGAACTGCACTATACCATGTGGGACGATGTGATGTACAACTTCGTGCGTCAGCAGAAGAACCTCTCGATGCTGCTCAACTCCTCGGTGGAGTCCGTCGAGGTCGAGAACGGTAGAATCCGCACGGTGACTGCGTGGAACCTGGTGGAGTACACCCGCTATCGCGTGGAGGGGAAACTCTTTGTGGACTGTTCCGGAGACGGCATTCTGCGGCTTTCCGGAGCGAAGTACCGGATGGGGCGCGAATCGCGCGACGAGTTCGACGAGCCGCACGCGCCGGAACAGGCTGACAAGAAGACGATGGGCAATTCGATTTTGATTCAGTTGCGGCGGACGAAGACTCACCGTCCGTTCCGGGCGCCGGAGTGGGCCTACCACTACACCGACGAGACCGCGCCGAAGCGGCACCTGATGCCGGAAGGGAACAACTTCTGGTGGATGGAGTTCGGCGGAGTGCGCGACACCATCGCCGACGCCGAGGAGATCCGCGATGAACTCTACCGGATTGCCTACGGCGTCTGGGAGTACATCAAGAATCACCCCGATGGGCGCGGACACGAGTGGGAGCTTGACTGGATCGGTTCTCTGCCGGGCAAACGCGAGAGCGTCCGTTTTGTCGGCGACCACACGCTTTCGCAGAAGGAGGTGGAAGCGGGCGGCGACTTCCCCGATGCGGTCTGTTACGGCGGCTGGACGATGGACGATCACCATCCGGAAGCGATCTATTATCCGGGGCCGCCGACGATCTACCATCCGGCGCCGTCTCCGTTCGGCATTCCCTATCGTTCGCTCTATTCGGTGAACATCGACAATCTTTTCTTCGCCGGGCGGCAGATTTCGACCACGCACATGGCGATGAGTTCGACCCGGGTGATGGCGACCACCGCGATGATGGGGCAGGCGGTAGGCACCGCCGCCGCGATTGCGCTCCGCACCGGCGAGACGCCGCGGGGAGTCTGGGAGCACCATATCGAGGAACTGCGCCAGACACTGCTCGATCAGGATCAGTTCATCCCGAATGCGAAACGGCGGATTCCGGAACTGACGCTCCGGGCGGAGACGAACTGCGAGATTCTGCGCGACGGCTGGGACCGCGACTGGGACGACGGCGAACACGGCGTTTCATTCGCTCCCGGCGAGGCGGCGGTCTACCGTTTCGCTGATGAAGAGACGGTCCATGGGGTGCGGCTGGTGTTCGACAGCGATCTCTCGGACTTGAAGCGGCAGCGCAACGTCGAAACCTCCGGCGAGTGCCACGAGATGCCCGCGTTGCTGCCCCGCTCGTTCCGGCTGGAATATCGCGACGGCGGCGAGTGGAAGGAGTTCGCCTCCGTCGCTGAAAACCGTCACCGGTATGTGAAACTCTCCGGCGCGCCCTGCCGCTGCCGGGAGTTCCGGTTCGTCGCCGGAGAAGCGTGGGGCGGCGGCGCTTCAAGAGTCTTCTCCTTCGACGTATTCTAAGCGTACTTTTCCCTGCCCGCACTGCGGGCGGGGACTCTTTTTATAAGAAAAGTTAGATTAATCTAATAATTAGGCTTGACATTTGCTTTTGCGGCGATATACTATGGCATGAACCGCCCGGGGAGGGCGGTGGCTGCGACCAAACGCCCTGTTTCCCAGGCAGAGCGGCGCTTGACCCGGCGCCCTCTGCCGATTTTTTTGGTGAGCTTGTGGCTATGGCAGAAAGAAAATTCCCGCCCTCGGGAATTTCCCCGTGGGGCGGGAGCGATTGAGCCCAAGCCGGCGGCCGTCGGATTGGGGGTTACGGTTCGCGCGCGGCTTCGTCCAGCGCCTTGATCAGCGGGTAGAGCCAGTACTCGATCACCCGGCGGCGGTCGGTCTTGATCTCCGCAATCCCCTCCATGCCGGGAATCAGCCGGAAATTGTCCTTCACATGCTGAAGCTTGCCGGAGATGGTGATCCGCGCACGGTAATAGCTGGGCGATTCCTCCTGGTTGCCGGTGAAGGTGGAGCCTTCCCGCTGCAGGGTGTTTTCCGAGATGTTCCGGATGACGCCGTTCAACGTCCCGTGCTTCTGGAACGGATAGGCGTTCAGCTTGATTCGGACCTCTGAACCGATCGCCACTTTGCCGATGTCCTGCGGCCGGATTTCACTTTCCAGCTCGATCTCGCCGCTCAGCGGAATCAGCGTGATCAGCGCCTCCGCCTCGCGCACGGCCGACCCCGGCGAGAAGGAGGCGATCTCGTGCACCACCGCCTCGCAGGGCGCGCGCAGATAGACATATTCGATCAGCCGTTTCACCTTGTCGTACTCCTTGCGGGTCGAGATGAGGTTGCGGTCGACCGAAACCATCTCCTCGGAGATGCTGTTGCGCCACTCCTGAATGAACGAATTCTTCTCCGCCCGGGTGCTCCCCTGCTGGTGAGTGAGTTCGAGCAGGTCGTTCTCCAGCTCGTCCACGGTCGCCTCCATCTCCATGCGGGTGATCGAAATCTGGATCAGCTCCTTCAGCGAGGCCGCCTTCTTGTCGTGCAGGGTCTGGAACATCTCTTCGAGTTTCTTGACCGCGTCCAGCCGCTCCTGCTGTTTCATCAGCGAGTCCTTCCGGCTCTTGATCGAGGCGGCCACCTGGGAGAGCATGGCGTCGAAGTAGGCGATGCGCTGGTTGTAGTACTCCTGCCGCTGGCGGTAGATCGCGTACTGCCACTTTTCGAACTGGTTCCGGCCGGAATCCGGGTAGGGTTTCCGGTCGAATTCCGCCCGGAGCCGGTTGAACTGGGCGGTCAGGGTGTCGAGCTCATTTTTGAGCCGTTCCGCCTCCGCCTGGTTGAGCGCCGGGTCGAAGGTGATCAGAATCTGGTCCGGCTTCACCACGTCGCCGATCTTGACGTTGATCTCCTTGATGACCGAACGCTCCAGCGGCTTCATCACGATCGTCGGCCGGTCGGTCACCAGTTTGCCGTTCGCCTGGACGATCACATCCACTTCGGAGCACCACGCCCAGATCAGCACCGCCGCAACCAGCACCACCGGCAGCCAGACGCAGAGCCGGATCAGACGCGGCAGCCGTTCGTTCTTGATCTCCAGCGCATCCGGCTGGAATTCGATCACGGCATCGGAAACTTTCTCTTTCTTCATTATTTCACCTCTCCCATCTGCTGGCACCAGAACTCCTTGTAAATTCCATCGCGGCTCAGAAGCTCCTGATGCGTGCCGGAGTCGGACAATTCGCCGTTGTTCAGCACCAGAATCTGGTCGGCGTGGCTGACGATGCTCAGGCGGTGCGACACGATCAGCACGGTCCGCCCGCTGGCGATCGCCTTGAGATTCCGCTGGATCACCGCCTCGCTCTCCGGATCGAGCGCGCTGGTCGCCTCGTCGAAGATCAGCACCGGCGGATTGGTCAGCAGGGCCCGCGCAATGGCGAGGCGCTGTTTCTGGCCGCCGGAGAGGTTCGAAGCGTTCTCTTCGAGGACGGTGTCATAGCCGCGCGGCAGGCGCTGAATGAACTCATCCGCTCCCGCCAGCCGCGCCGCGTAGAGAATCTCCTCGAGAGAGGCGTTCTGCTTGGTGAGCGCGATGTTTTCGCGGACCGTGCCGCTGAAGAAGTAGTTCTCCTGCAGTACCACGCCGATGCTGCTGCGCAGGTGCGACTTGTCGATTTCGCGGATGTCGATGCCGTCGATCTTCACCAGACCGGTCGTGACCGGATAGAGCCCCTGGAGCAGTTTCGTCAGCGTCGTCTTGCCCGAACCGGAGCGGCCGACGAAACCGATGGTCGCTCCCTGCGGGATATGCGCGTTGAAGTGTTTGATCACCTGCGGCAGATCCTGCCGGTACTGGAAGGTGACGTTTTCGAAGGCGATTTCTCCGCGCAGCGGATTGCGCACGCCGCCGCCCCGCGGTTCCGGCGGGGTGTTCATCACCACGCCGAGCATCCGGACCGAGAGCGCGATCTGCTGGTATTCGTGGATCAGGCCGACCATCTTCACCAGCGGCCCGGTCACCCGCCCCGCAAGCATCTGGAAGGCGATCAACGCTCCGATCGAAATCGAGTAGTTGAACACCAGATATGCGCCGTACCAGATCACGCAGACGGTCATCATCATCTCGAGCATCTGGCTGAGACTGCGCGCCGTCATCGAAATCTTGCCCACCCGGAAGTAGGATTTGATGGCGTAGGCGGTGGAATCGTCCCAGATCCGTTTCTCCACCGGTTCGAGCGCCAGCGATTTGACCGTGCGGATGCCGTGAATCGCCTCGACCAGCATGCTCTGACGCCGCCCTTCCGCCTGGTACAGTTCATCCAGCCGGTGCTGGAAGGGTTTGATCAGCGACGCGATCACCAGCGCCATCAATGCCGAGAAGGCCAGCACCACCAGCGTCAGCTGAACGCTGTAGCAGAGCAGAAACGGAATGAAGATGCAGAGCGCCGCCAGATCCAGCACCGTGAAGAAGAGATTGCCCGAGAGAAATCCCCGGATCCGCTCGGTCTGCTGCATGTGCTTGAGCAGCACGCCGGAGGGAACCCGTTCGAAGAAGTCCACCGGCAGCCGCATCAGGTGCTGAAAGGTCTTGGTCGCGGTCGAGATGTCGATCTTGTTGGTGGCGAAGAGCAGGAGGTAGCTGCGCACATATTCGACCAGCGTGTTGAACAAAATGGCGATCAGAATGCCGATGCCGAGCACGTTCAGCGTGTAGTAGGTGCGGTTCACCAGCACCTTGTCCACCACGATCTGGAAGAAGAGCGGAATGATCAGCGAGAAGATCGTCAGCAGCGCCACCATCAGCGCAATCTGCCCGAACACCCCCTTGAGCTTCAGAAATTCCGGAATGAACCAGCGGAGCGAGAAGGGCTGGTTCTCGTCGGCGAGCGAGTAGGTCTTCTTCAGCAGGATGCATTCGCCCGTGCACTCCTGCTCATATTTCTTCCGGTTCCAGAAGCGGAACTGTTTGCCCGGCGTCAGGTCTTCGGTGGGGTCGACGACCACCAGTTCGAGCTCTTCGCCGTTCTTGCGCAGGCCGCAGAGGACGAGGTAGGTGCCGGTTTTTTTGATTGCAATCGCCGGCATCACGCTGGAGGAGGCGAGGAGCTTCTTCCAGCCCAGCTTGAGTTTGCGGGTCTTGAAGCTGTAATCCGACGCGATCTGCCGGAAGAGGTTTTCGCGCACCTCGCCGTCGCCGACGGCGTATTCGTACATGACGCGGCGCAGATCCATCTGCGTATTGTGGTGCTGGGCGATGGCGGAGAGGCAGTAGAGGCGCGTCTGCTTGGTGTGGTCCACCATCGTCAGATTGCGGAAGATCAGGATTTCGCCGCCGAACTCCTTCTCGAGCATCTCCTGCGTGCGCGGTTCCGGCGTGTTCCCCTTGGCGCGGGCGGGATCGAACACCTGAATCTCCGCCATCTTCCACTGCAGCGTGTTGGTCAGCAGGAGCCAGGTGTTGTCCCGACAGCGGAAAAGGGCAGGGCCGTGGTAACTTTGAAAGATCTCCGTCGAGGTGACCTTCTCGGCGCGCAGTTTCTGGTCATTGGCCAGTTTGAGCAGCGTTTCCGCCGGATTCTTCAAATACTCCTCCCGGACGCTCTGCGGCACAATGGCGGAAAAATTCACGCTGCGCCGGAACTGGGCGAAGAGTATCTGCAGGCATAACAGCCCGCTCCAGGTTGATTTCTGATCCATATTCATCCTTCTGTTGAAAGGTTAACAATCCTTTTCCCGGCGATAGCGCAGTTTCAGCTCTGTCGCCTGCGGGAACTCCCGGGCCAGCAGAGCCCGCAGTTTCTCCGTTTCAGTACGTTTTTTGCGAAAATGGCGGAACAGTCCGCGCCGGTGCGGTTCCGACGTTTTCCCGGCAGGCGCCGCACCGCTGCTGTTGGCCAGAAATGGCATGATCGCCTCCGGATATTCGAGCAGTGCCAGGCGGCGGATCGCATAGCGCGCCCGTTCCGGAATCGCCGCGTCGGAGGTGAAGAGCCGCTGTCCTTCCGGAAACATCTCCGGAAACAGCCGGTAACAGAGCCCGAGGTCGAGATTCAGCTTCCACTCCCGGTTGAGCGAGCGGATGAGGTCGCGGTCCAACGGGTACTTTTTCTGCAGATATGCCAGATCCAGCAGGGCGCGGCAGGCGAACTGCCAGCGGTCGAAGAACATGTTGTAAAGCGTCAATAGATAGTGTGCCTCCGGCGTCAGGCGGCGGCGGAGCGGATCGCCCGGCTCCGGACGGGAGCAGGGGAGGCTCCAGAGCATTTCCGGGTCGAAAAATGTGCGATTCTTCAGAATGTGCCAGTGCGGCTCCAGTGGCGGGAATCCCGGGTGGAAGAGCGTCGGCAGATGGTGGCGCTTGAAGAACGGGTGACGCTGTTCGCCGGATTGCCAGCCGTTTTCCTGCAGGGTGCGGAAAATCGTCTCCACCTCCGGGCGGCGGAACAGGATGTCCATATCCCGCCGGAGACGGAGCGCCGGATGCGGGTAGACCTCGTAGGCGAGTTCTCCTCCCTTGAGCGGGATGAACGAGGTCCCGGCGGCCCGGAACAGCTCCGCAAGCTGTTTCAACGCGCCGCTGTAACGCAGGTCATGCTGTGACTGCGTATAAAAATCCAGTTGAAAGAGCGACCGCCACTCCGGGGGCAGGGCATCGGTCAGCGTGTAGTAGAAGAGCGGCGACAGCCCCTGCAGTCTGCCGCGGCGGCAAAGCTCCCGGCGCAATGGTTCGGATTGTTCGAGAAAAAGCGGCCGTGCCGTGCCGGATACCATCGCTCCGAGCAGTCGGAAAAAGAGGGCGGCAAAGCGCTCTTCGTTCTCCTCTTTGCCGGTTAATTCCCGCCGGGGGGCGCGTTTGATGAAGCAGGCACAGGGGAGACTGAGCCAGTGCCAGCGCCCCTCCTGCTCCATGGCAACGGGCCTCTTCCGCAGGTAGTAGACGCGGAGCCGGCCGAAATCGGCCTGTTCCAGCTGTTCCGCCCGGAGTTTGAACGGCAGCAGCCGGCAGAGGAGGCGGGCGAACTTGAGTTGAAGCTCGCGCCGCCGGAGAAGCCGCTGGTTGCGTCGGAACTCCGCGAGACCGGCCGTACCGCGCCGGAGCGGGGTGGTGACGCCGTCGCGTTCGAAAGAGGAGCAGAGAAAAAGTTCCGTATCCGGAGCGAGCGGTTCATCCGGCTGCGGGTTGCCGTCGCCCTGCGTCTGGAAAAGCGGGGCGGTGCGGATCACCCGGTGCGCAATCCTCTTCCCCTGCCGGGAAAATACGACGATGTCGCCCGGTTCGACCTCGTTCCACTCCACCTTCTGCAGAAAGACCCGGTCCCCGCTGCGGAGCAGAGGGGACATGCTGAAGCCCGCGATGAGGCAGCTGGGAGCGGCGGCGGTCATTCGGCGAGGTATCCTCCTGCCTGCAGCCGGGCGAGAAACTGATCCAGATCCTTTTCCGCCGAGGGCGGAAGCTCCCCGCAGGCCTCGGCCAGTGCTTGGAGGATTCCGGCGCGGTCGGCGCCCTGTTCGAGCTGTTTCCAGATGAAGGAGGCGGTCCGGTTCAGCATGAAGCTCTCTCCGGTATCCGGGCGGAACAGCACCGCGCTCTTGTCGAACTCTTCACGATAAATTACCAGCGGATTGATTTTCATAACGGTTCCCGCAAATCAGACATGTTTCAACGTTTCCCGCAGATTACCCTGCAGATGGGCCGCAAGGGCGAGCGGAGAATAGATTGTATCGATTTCATCCACGATCTTCCAGCATTCCATCACCAGCTGCCGCCGTTCCTCCACCGTCAGTGCGTACTGGGTGAAAAGCATATGCTGGTTGCAGGCGGCGAGAAGCTGGCCGTGCCACTTTTGAATCGTCACCGGAATCAGCTCCTCCCGTTCTGTTGCGGAACGGGTCAGCCAGAGAATCCGGCGAATCGGAATTTTTTCATTGACAGGATAGCGCAGCTCCTTTGCGGCAATTCCTTCCCGCAGACAACGGCTCCAGGTTGGGAGCGGCTGCGCGTAAAAACAGCTCCGGCCGTCCGCACCGGTTCCCCGGCTCAAAATCATGAGATCGTCACACAATCCACGGCCGCCGGCCGTCTGCCAGCGGCGGAAGGTGGTGCTTTTGCCGACTTCGCTTTCCCCGGTCAGTACGATTCCTTCGCCGTCGTCGCGCAACAGCAGGCATCCGTGAAACAGCACGACCTGACGCCCTTCCAATGTCGCAGTCATGACTGCGGCCAGCAGCGGCAGACGGTAGCGCAGACTCTCCTCCCAGGTCGGCGGCGGAACTTCCGCCAGACGGAAGTACAAGGTGTCCCCGCCGCGGTGGATCTCCACCCCCGGAACCGTCAGCACCGGCTCCGGGGAAACCCCTTCTGGCAGGGCGCTTTTGACGGAAAGCAATTGCACCCGGCACTCTCCGTTTTCCCGTGAGGGCGGTTGCGGCATGGCGGTTTCATGGATGCGGGCGATGGTTTCAAGCACCGGTTGCGAAAATTCATCCAGCGCCCCGATGCGAATGACAGTGCCGTTCGCGGCGATTATCGGCAGTTCCTGTAAGATCACGTTCAATTTCCCGGAGCTGAACAGGGTAGTTCAAGCTCTGATTCTGAAAACAAGATCAACACTCTTCCACATTTTGTATGAAAGAGTGTTGTTTTTTCAAGCTGAAAAGATTTCAGCTTACGACACAACCGGCGTCGGAACAACCGCCGCTTCCGCCACCGGGGCGGAGAGTTCGGTCATCGCCGGAGCCTCATAGGAGAACTTTTCCATTGTATGGATCCCTCTGGTTGATAGTTAATAATAGATCCTGCCGGAGAAAAATTGCTTCTCCTCCGGCAGGAGCGCGATCAGTGAGAAGAAATGGCGGCGAACGCCCCCTTGTTCTTCAACTCCTCGTAGTCGGACTGCTTCGTAAGATCGCCGTCGCCGTTTGCGGCGCAGTAGAACTTGACCGAATCCCAGCTGACGCCGTTGAGGGTGATGGAACCGGTGTGGGTTCCATCATTCCAGGTCAGCGTGCTGCCAGAGATGGAGCAGTCGTTTCTGTCGATGCCGTCCAGATAGAGGGTGACGGTGCCGCCGGCGAGCTGCGTGATGGTGTCGCTGCCCCAGTTGAAACTGTTGCTGTAGCAGAAGATGTCGTCTCCGCCGCCGCCGTGCATCGTGTCATTACCGATTCCGCCGACCAGGACATCATCGTCACTTCCTCCATAGATCTTGTCGTTGCCGGCATCTCCGAACATGATGTTGTGACCGGCATTGCCCCAGAGGATGTCGTTGCCGTCTCCGCCGCGGACCGTCAGCTGCTTGCTGGCGTGTTCCTCATACGCGAACCGCGTACTGGTGAGGTCGACGATATCATCGCCTGCTCCTGCCTGAATTTCGCTCATCTTGCGGATTCTGGCATCGCTGCCGTTGGCGGTGTAGACGTCATCCAGGAAGAACGCATCGCCGTTGGCGTCATCGGTCAGGAACAGAGTCGTCGCATCATCGCTGCCGGTGAACACCGTGGAGAAGCGATTCTTACCGGTCAGCGAGACAATCTCCAGCGTACCGCCCCAGGTGCCGTCGCCGAGATGCTGGGCACTGAAACTGCCGTCCCAGGTACCGACCGGCATGGCGAAGAAGAGGTTGTCGTGACCGTCGTCCACCGCGACCACTTTGTCCGGAATTTCGGCCGTGGTGCTGGCCGCCGGAGTTTCCTCCACGATGGTGTTCACAACCTCGCCGGACGCGTCCTTTTCGACAATCGTGACCGTGGTATTTTCCGGCAACGCATAGTGTTCGACCGAATTGCCGGAGAGTTCCACCGCCTTCGAACCGCCGTCCGCGAAGTTGTAGATCACCTCGTAGGTGGTGTCGGTCGTGCGCGCCAGCAGAATCACCTCCGCGTTGAGCTCCACATCGGCCGGAACCACGGTGACGTCGACCTCGGTTTCCACCGGATCGGTGATCCCCTGTTCGCGGAAGTACACCGTCGTGCTCGACGAGACGTTCACACCGGTCGTGGCGTCGTAGGTCAGCCATTCGCCGCTGTCGCCGATCCGGTATTCGAGCGCCGCGGCCGCATCGCTGTAGATCGCGTAGACGGAGACGGTTTCGCCGTTGTCCATCCGGACCTGCGAGCTGTAGAGGAAGTTCGCGGGTTCCGTCGGAACTGGTGCCGGCGTGAAGTCGAAGCTCTGCTCCGCGCTCGTCGCCAGATTGCCCGCCGCGTCGTAGACGTTGACCGTGTAGCTGTGCGTCCCGGCGGTGAGGGTCGAGAGATCCAGCGCGATCTCGCTGCCGGTCTGCACTCCCAGCGACTGACCGTCGAGAATGAATTCGTAGCCGGTGACGCCGAAGTTGTCCGTCGCCTCGCAGGCGAGCGTGACGCTGTCGCTCTTCGCGTCGGAGGTGACCGACAGGATCACCGGGCTGTCGTGGTCCTGCACGGCGACTTCGAGCCGTCCGGAGGTCGGCGAATCGGTGCTCAGACCGTTTTCGCCGTTTGCCGTGACCGAGATCCAGAAGCTCTGCGTCGTGTTTTCCAGCGTGAACTCCTGCCCGATCACGTCGGCGTCGAGCGTAACCTCGTCCACCGGGGTTGTCGCCGTCGCGCTGTCGTAGAGCTTCAGCGTGTAACCGGTGAGCAACCCGGCCGCTTCGAAGTTGGCGGTGAAGCTGTAGTAGCCATCCACCGAAGCGCCTTCCGCCTGCGTGACGCTCAGCTCGGTGGTGAAGTACGGCGCATCGGCGTTGTAAAGGTAGATGTTGCCGTCCACCGCGCGGAGGATATACTCGCCCGCCAGCGACTCGTCGAGGCTGAACGCCGTGGTGTCGTCGAAGCCGGTCGCGACAAGATAACGCGCTTCGGTGAGCGCATTGCTTCCCGCGGAGATCGAGATCGCCGGAGCGGTCCCCACCGCACTGCCGAGCACCAGCGCGGCATTTTCCGCGTTGTAGGCGCCGACTTCGATCGAGACCGTCGTCGTCGCGGCGTCGAAGCCGGAATTCAGCGTGAGCGTCGAATCCGCAATGCTGATCTGCGTGGCGGAGAACACTCCTTCGACCGTCACGGCGGCATTGGTGATGTTCGCCACGTCGAAGTCGTAGACGTTGTTGAGCGTCGTCGTGTAGCGCGCCGCATCCGTCGCGCCGACGTTCAGCGTGCTGCTGCCGGCAACGGTGCCGCTGCCTTCGCTGCCGCCGTAGATGTCGCCGCCGACCGTGCCGCCGGAGAGGGTCACCGAGGCATTGCCGTTGACATCCGCATAATAGCCGCCGGCATATACATTGCCGCCGACGGCGCCGCCGGAAATCAGAACGGAAACATCTCCATTCGTAACCGAAGTCGTTTTGACCTGATCGGTGTTGGTCAGGACCGCACCGCCGCCATACACACTTCCGGCAATCGCGGTATTGCCGGAAACAACCACAGTCACATCACCGTACTGGGTGGCACTCGGGGCGCTGAGCTTGGAAACATCCGCAGAGAAGTCCACCTGTTCATAGTAGGCGAAACTGCCGCCGAATACATCGGTGGAGATCACACTGTCTCCGGTCAATTCCATGTAGGTATTGCCATAGATTTCAGCGGTGCGACCGTATGTGTCGACTCCATCGACGATATGCTGGTATTCGTAGGCGAAATCCACGTAGCTTCCGCCGGTAACGAGAGCTCCTTCATTGACTTTGGTGGAGCCGCCGATCACCAGCCGAATTCCATATTCCCCTTCCGCGGCCTGATAGGTACCGTCCCCGGCATCGACGCCGATGACCGTCCGACCAAACCAGTTGGTGTTGTTGCCGCCGGCGATGACGTCGGTGACGGTGCCGCCGGTAATCTCCACATCGGTCTTGCCAACGATCTGGAAGGCGGCCTTCTCCTGTACTTCTGTTCCGGAAACAATACCGCCGCCATAGATCTCGCTGATGTTGGTGGCATCACCGGAAATGCGGAGCTTGGTTTCCCCGACTTCCACTCGGGACATCGAAGCATATGCCTGACCGGCGCCGTAGACGCGGGCGCCTTTGTTGCTGCCGTCGATGATATTCCCTTCGGAATCATAGGTGTAACCGTTCATATTTTCAATGGTTACATCGGTGGATTCCGTAACTACCGAGCCGCCGTACTGGGCGCGGCCCGCACCGAAGACGCGACCGGTCCAGATGTTGCTGCCTTCCGAATAGCCATTGATTTCGAGGTTGGACACGTTGACTACAGATTTGCCGCTGATGGCGGTCGCGCCAGTTCCAGTCGCGCTGGAGCCGGCAACCACATCGCCGTAGATCTTGGAATCGGTGACGGTGACATTCGTGCTTGCGGTTGTGGAGCTCTTTCCTGCTTCCGCCATACCGCCGCCGACAATCTGAATTTTATCAGACTGCGTCCCGGGAACCGGCTGGAGACGGGTGAAATTACTGATTGTCACCGTCGTGTCTCCGGCATCGCCGTTGAGACTGCCTCCGTAGATTCCCGCCTCAACGTCAGCACCGTCCACCACCACACTGGTGTTGCCGACACTGCTGTTCTCGCCGCCTCCATAGACGTTGCCGGTCACCGTGCCGCCGCTGACTTCAACCCTGGTCGATCCCTGTACGGTAGATTTGGCGGTTTCAGTACCGAAACCACCGCCGTAGACATTGCCATCGACGGTTGCGGTGTCCACGAGCTTGACGGTGGCGGTTTCTTTCACCTCGCCGCCGCGGTTGCCGCCGCCGTAGACATTTCCGGCCACCTGTGCCTGCCCGGAGATGGTGACGGAAGAGTTTGTCACGGCGGAGATGTCGCTGCCGCCGACCACCTTGCCGCTCACAACCGCGTCGCCGGTGATGGTGACGGAGGATTTGCCGGCCGTCGCCGCAGGATCACCCGGAGCATCCGGATCATAGCTGACGTTGCCGTAGCTGCCGCCGATGATGGCGCGTCCGGGGGAATCCTCCGTCGAGTTGACGGTGATCTGACCGCCGGAGATGGTGACGCTGCTGTCGCCCTTGACCTGCCCGCGCCAGGCGCCGCCGCCGACGATCGCATTGGCCTGAATCGTGCCGCTGTTGATGTTGACGCTGCTGTTGCCGTTGACCGTGCCGGCTCCCGCTCCCATCAGGAACGAGGTATCCAGCTGGAGTGTATCATCCGCCGCATCCACTGCGCCGAGATTGACCGTCGTATTGCCGTAGACCGTTGCGGTACTGCCCGCATAGGCTCCGCCAATAAAATTCGGATCAGCAGTCTTTTCTCCCCACGTGAAGGTCGTGGAGAGGAAGTTCGTTGTAATATCGCCATAGACCTGTGCATTGCTGCCGCTTACCAGCGGATAGTAGACCTGCCAGCCGGCATTGGTGTTGTTGATATCGACCAGATTGACGACGATGGCATCCACAGCCACAGTACCGGTTTCGGGATCGATTTGATCCTTCGCCGAGGCGTTGATCTCCGTGACATCCGTACCGACCACGGTGATCGCACCGACTTCTCCGGTGACATTGAGTCGGATTGTCTTGTCATAGCTCGTGTCAGACAGTGCATTCGCGACCGTGTCAAACGCATTCTGGCCGTAGTAGGCTCTGGTGCCGTCAACGAACGTCACCTCTTCGAACGGATCGCAGGGACTCCACGCGCTGTTGACATAACGCACTTCAGAGCCGTCCAGATTGGTCAAATAGAGGTCGTTGTTCACCACCGTGTAGGAATCGTTCAAATGAATGCCGAGGAGGGCCTCGTACTGATCTTTAGTATAGGTGCCGGTTCCGGTTCCGGTGTAGTCCAGAAGCTTGTAGATGCCCGACGAGAATCCCTCCGTATCGATGGTGATCGTGCCGCTTTTGTTAATGCTGCCGAACGCCAGCGTCGAAGAGTAGTCCATGTCAATCGTACCGTTATTGGTGATTCCTCCGGTGATGGTCGCCTCGGAGTTCTTGCCGATGTTCACAGAGGTTCTTGCATCAATCGACAGATTTGCCGCAACGAGCTGCGAGGAATTGTTCACCGTAATGGAAGCACCTTTATCGATCGTCTGACCGAATCCGAGCTCGATGTTTCCGCCAATGCTGAGTTCCGACTGATTGTCAAGCTGGACGGTCGCGGCATCTGCCATAGTGAGATTCTGACCGACAGTCAGCCTGGAATTGTTCATCTTCAATGCCGCGTCAATTCCGGAAGCCCGGCTGTCTGTGGCGGTATTGATACCTAGGAAGGTGTTGATGTTGACGAAAGTGTTGTTCAACGTCCAGGAGGCGGCTGCCGACGAATCTACAAAGTCATCTCCTGTAATGTCCAACGGAGAATCGCCTTCGATGTTCTCGTGATTCAGTTGAACCTGCGCCTGCGCCATTTCCTTGCCGGAACCGTTGACGATGAGATGGCTGCCGCGAGTCTGGATATCGGAACCAGCTACCGTCAATGATCCGGTTTCGGTGATGGTCATCGTACTGCCATGACCGAAGATATGCGCCTGCCCGCTCGTCATCGTTATGCTTCCGTTCAGGGTGATGTCGGTAGCAAAATTACCGGCATATTGCGGATAGGCATCGGCATTGTCATAGCAGTACCCGAACCAGATTGCGGAATCGGTAAGGATATTGATGTCCTTGCCCAACGTAATAGAAATCTGCTGGCCTCCGTTACCGCGCGACTGATCCATACTGGTCAGCAGCAGTTCATGGCCGGAAAGGGTGATTGTCCGGGTTTCTCCCGCCACATCAGAATCAATCGTCACATCATCCTGGAATTTGAACCACATATCCGAGATCGGCGGATTTCCATTCTCCAGCTGAACGTTACTCTGAAGCTCAATCTGTGACACTCCGCCTGCGGCAATGGTGGAATAAACTTTATCCAGATTGTCGAACGCGTTGAATCCGTAATAGAAGCCATCCGCGACCTGTTCGCCAATGTCAAGAGTGCTCCAGGCCGCATTGACCTTCAGCGTGCTCATGTCGACATTCGCCGCGAAGAGGTCGCCGTCGATGACGACTGTCTCATACGCGCTGTTGCTGAGCGTGACATTGCCGTAACCAGTGACTTCGCTCGTGCCGGTGTAATCGACCAGCTTGTAGACTCCGAACTCCGTCGCGTCACTCATATCAACCGTGATCGTGCCGTAATTGTTGTTCAGAACGGTCGCCGTAATGATCTGCGAAGCGAGATCCATGGAGATCGTGCCGCTGTTTTCGAAGATGCCGTTAACGGAGTTGTTCGTCCCGCCGAGGTTGTAGACCGTCAGGGTCGAGCCGGCCAGCGAAAGCGTGCCCTGCTTGCCGATCACGAACCGCATGTAACCGGTTCCGTTCGCGCTCCGCTCTCCGACATTGATCTTCGCACCGTTCTTCCCGGTGAGAACACCCTCGAAGTCGTCCGAACCGACGAAGAGCTTGCTCGTAAGTTCGCCCTCGAAACCGGTCGCATTGAGCGTGCCGCCGTCCACCACCACCGAAGCGGTGGTGTTGGCGCCTTCCGCCGCGGCGGCGTTGTACTTGTCATCGTCACGCACCGCCGTGCCGATGGTCACGATGCTGGAGTTGGCCGTGCCGGTGATGTTCACCAGACCGGCCTGCGCACCGTTGGTGTAGCCGGCATAGACCGTCATGACGCTGTTGAGCGTGCCGTTGACGTTCAGTGTTCCGACGATGTTGCTGGATTCCCTCACCGTCGTGAGCGTCGCACCCTTGGCCACGTTGACCGTGCCCGTCGCATTGATGTTCGCGTAGGTGAGTTCCACATTCGAATCTGCCATGACGTTGTAGGTGCTGCCGTTGGAGGCATACCAGGCGTAGGACTTGAACGTTTCCCCATCACCGGTCGCAACATTCACCGTGATGCCGTTCGACCCGTCGTTGTATTTGTGTGTGCCTGTTTCATCAACGCCGTAGATGTCTCTGCTCGACAGGCTGCCCCGCAGCGTGACTTCCGCTCCGGACGCGATCCGGAGATCGTTCGAGGTGGAGTCCGCGCCGAAGGTCACAGCCGCACCGTTGACGATGTCGAGATCACCGGAAACTTTTGCCGTAATCGCGCTCGTGCCGGAAACGTTCAGCTTGCCGTCGGTGAGCGTGACGGCCGCGGCATTCAGCGTGGAGTTGCTGAGTTCCACGGTCGTGCCGACGATGCTGAGATCGGTTCCCGCCTGCAGCAGCGAATTGTCGGAGACCTCGAACGAGGTGATCTTACCGGCGTTGTCTTCGGTGCCGATGATCATGTTGTTGGTTGC
Source organism: uncultured bacterium (assembly GCA_900551245.1). Taxonomy (GTDB): domain Bacteria; phylum Verrucomicrobiota; class Lentisphaeria; order Victivallales; family Victivallaceae; genus Victivallis. Next base: position 51,078 of record URVC01000019.1, read on the forward strand.
GACAATCTTTGACGCCTTGATCTCGACATCCATCTTCTTGAGCAGAGAACCGGTACCGAACTCAATGCGTTCTTCCGCCTCGACATTCGCGCCGTTCCGGAAAGTGAAATAGGTCTTGTCGCCGTAAATTCCCTCCCATTCACCGGATCCCTTGCCGAAGTAGATCCAGCGGGCATCGATCTGATTGACCGACGTGTAATCCCCCGCCGTGCTCTGGCCGCCGTCGACGATTGCTCCGGAAGTCATGGTGATCAGCGCGTTGCCGGAACCATACTGATAGATCTGTGAGGTTCCGTCGATCTTGAAGAAGACGCCGCGGCCATTGACTTGATTGTCTGCGTCGAAGACCGTCCCGTTGACCAGTTCCATGATCGTTCCGCGCTGGATGGTCTGGTCGGCGGAGGCGACGATGTTTCCTTCCTTGTCGAACGACACCGCCGCCTTGTTCCAGCTCACACCCTCCAGAGCCGCATTGCCGGTCAGCTCGATCCGGGCGTTGTCCAGCTTCAGATACGTGATGTAGTTCAGATCGTTGGACGAACTGGCGACGAGCGCGGTATTCCACGAACCGCTCGAAGTGAGATTGCCCGTCAGAACCAGATTCATTCCGTAGAGGTTCAGCGTGTCGGAGGTCGCATCGGTCATCTCGATCGTGATCGGCTCTTTGAACGTGTCGCCGAGCACATAGCTCCGATCAATCGACGAGACCGCCGTGTTCATGTCACCGAACGCGTTGAATCCGAGGCGGTAGTTGGCTCCGTCATATTGAACCGCAGTGCCGTCGGGCAGGCTGGCCCAGTTGCTGTTGACCAGCAAGGTCGCAGTAGAGGTTTCTACCGGTTCGAATACGTACGCTCCTGTTGTTTCATCATAAACCGGAGTGGACACGGGATTCAGAACCGTAACCGGATCCACTTTCCCATCTCCCGTCGTCGTGATCGTCGTACCTTCGGCAACCTCTATGAATGTTACATTTTCCAGCGTTCCGCCGGAAATAGTGTTTTCTCCGGCAAGAGAGATCCCTCCATTGGAAACGTTGGAGGTGATTTGGAAAACTTGATTGGCGTTACCGGCTCCATCCAACGTGACGCCGTTCAGATTCAGATCAATGGTGTTGGTGTTGTTCACACGGATTGCACCGGCATTGCCGCTTGAGTTCTCACCCTGACCAACGGTCAGCGTCGAGTTCGTGATGGTCACTTCCGGAGCGCTGGTGTTGAGTTCCAGCGCACTTCCGTTCCAGCTGTGACCGCCATTTCCGCCTTCAATTTCAGAATCGGTTACGACAATCTCCGTGCAACTGGTGGATTGATTGGTGTAAATCCCTGCGCCACCAATACCGCGGGATGTTTCGCCGGAAAGATTCAACGCATCGCCGCCGGAAATCTTCGAAGCGTTTTCAATATTGAGCGTGCCGGAAAAGGTGTTCGTTACGTTAACGGCATCGGCGGCATTGTACCAATCGCTGGCCCCACCAGTGACAGTACTGCTGTTAATTGTAATCGCGGCAGAGCCGCCGAGTTTGATTGCTTCTCCGCCCTCGACATAGAGACCGCTTTTATTGGTACCGTCGTATTCGGCATCCGTCTTACCGGCACCCCCTGTAATAGTAGACTCTTCAATTTGAATTGTACCGGCAGAATTACCATAAGCATAGATGGCACACGCCGCCTGATTGGTTCCTGATGTATAATTTTTATCATGAACCAGATTGCCTCCGGCAACGGTTGAATTCTTGATATTCAAGGCGCCGGTTGACTGATAAACAATCGCATGAGTGGCCTGACTCCGGTTTGAGCTGTCGGCCGGGGTCAGAGTTACTCCGTCAAGCGTCAGAACGGAACTTCCGTTGACCTGAACAACCGAATAGCTGTTGCTGGTCGTGCTGCTGTATGCCGCAGTCATCTTTCCGTTCTGGAAGGTCACATCGGCCTCGCCGGAGAGCGAGACCGCGCCGTCGAGCGTGAAGCCGTTCAAATCGAATACCTGTGCCTGATTCAGAACCAGCTTGGAGGAAAGTGTTACATCGTCAATCAGTGTAACGGTGCCACCTGCTCCTGCTGCTGCAATGGCATCAGCAAGACTCTTGTATCGGATGTTGTTGACAGAAGCAACATAACTGGCTTCATCTACGCTGATCGTTCCATTGCTGTTCGGTTTCAGCGTTGTGGATTCCTCCGTGTAGCCACCTTTCGCCTCATCATAAGTGATCGCCATACTTTTACCCCCTTAAGATTTTATAAGATTCTTAATCCTTAAATTACAATCCCCGTAAAAAAAACAAGAAGACCCAGGGCACGCAAATTGCGCGCCTCTGCTGTCTTCTTGTCTCTCTCTTCGGTGCAATACACTTATCAAAAAATCTCGCCTCATAGCCGGAGCCCCCCTCTCTGCCGGCAAATCTCCCGGCGGTTGAAGCGGAGTGCGGCCGCCGTATTCCGGAACGCTGTCCCGATTTTCCGGCCGACCCGCCGGATCAGCCCGAAAACGGTGATGCGGAAGTTCTCCGGCAACACCGTTTCGGCCAGGGTGCACAGGGAGGATACCGCCTCCTTTACCGTGCAGAAAAAGTGCGGCTCCATTTTCTCCGGGGCCGTGCACACGTAAGTCGACGCTCCACCGCAGTCAGACGCCACACGCCAGCACGAGCACTCCTGGAACGCATTCCCGCATACGACGAAATGCATCCCGAAGCACTCCCCTGCAATGTCGGCAAACTGCAACTGTTTCACGCCCGCGTCTCCCCCGGGTTCGACAATGGAACTATTTCTCTTTCGCCGCCGCCTTTTCGTTCTTCTGAAGCACACCCGCTTCGAGCAGCTTGTCGATCAGCTGCTGCATCGAATTGAAGGCGTTCAGGAACCCCTGCGGCGGCATGATGATCCGCACATTGCTCTGCGGCACCGGCGCTTTCCCTTCCGCATCGGGCTGCAGGGTTACGAAGTCGAAGCGGACCATGCCGCCCGCAAAATGAATCTGCCCGATTCCGTCCGCAAAGATCTCTTTCTTCTCGCTCATGCCGTGTCCTTCCCGTTGTCAATGATGGAACTCTTCCCCCCCCCCGAACGCCGGACGACAAATGCCGCAACGCGCCGGAGCACTTCTCAATTTTACGGGAACAAATTTCAAGGAGTTGTTTGCACGAGAGCGCCGGAACGGTAAACCCCGACGGAATCCCGCCTGCCGCGGATGCTTTGCTGACAAAACAGCCGCCATGCAGAAAAATCACATTTCCCCCCCGGCTCTCCAAGCCGTGCAAATTCCCTCATTGTCCCCGAAGGCGACAGCAGATAAGTGCTGCTTCCCCTTTTCTCTCTAATATATTATACTGCATTGGACTTTAAAATGCAACCCGGGTTTGTAATTTTTTTTTCATATTTTTGAAAATGGTTTCTCTTTTCGAAATATATCGGCAAATACAAAAAAATCCGACGGGAGAATCTCGTCGGATCGGATGGAAAAATCGGATGTCATTCCGGGAGACGTTTCCCGGTTCGGCAAGGTGCGGAACCCGGCGTGCCCCCCGGTTGCAAAATGTCGCCTCAGCGGCGGAGACGCCAGGGGCGGCGACTGAGCGCACCGTTGGTGTAGGCCGGATTCCCGCTCACCTCTTCGCCCAGCCATTCCGGATGCGGGCAGGGGGCGTCCGCGGTCGGGAGCTCGATCTCCGCGGTGAACAATCCCTCGTTGAGTCCGAAGTACTCGTCCACCTCCCAAAAGAGCCCGTTCCCGGCCGGGAAGGTGTAGCGGCACTTCTCCACCACCCGGGTGCCGCAGAACTCCCGCAGCATCGCCTCGGCGTCCGCAACCGGAATCTCATATTCAAATTCACTCCGGGCAAGACCGTCCGGCTCCCCCTTGATGGTGAGAAACGCCTGCTTCCCGGCGATCCGGACCCGGACTGTCGGCGATTCGCCCGGAACTCCGGCGAAATATCCCTGCTTCATCGTCACGCCTTCGCCCGCTCCGGCGCGCCAGGCGTCGGAACGGAGCAGGAATTTCCGTTCGATTTCGACGCCCATTCAGCGCTCGACTCCGAAACGGTAGACGGTCTTCTGGTGGTAAACCTGGCCCGGTTCCAGCCGGATGCTCGGGAACTCCGGATGATTGACCGCATCCGGCCACGCCTGCGCCTCCAGGCAGAAGGCGCTGAACTGCGGATAGTGGTTCCCGCTCTTGCCGCGGATACTGCCGTCGAGGAAGAAGCCCATGTAGAACTGAATTCCCGGCGCGGTGGTCGAGACATTCATCGTGATGCCGGTGCGTTCCGAAGCGGCGGTCGCGATATTCTCCTTGAACTCTCCGTCGCGGTCGGCGAGCACGAAGTTGTCGTCGAAGCAGTTCGGCAGTGCTTGGTGAATGTCCTCGAAACGGACGGGCTGCCGCAGGTCGTAGACGGTGCCCGCCACCTCCGGATTGCGTCCGGTCGGCTGGAGCAGCGCATTCACTTCGGTGTGGCGGTCCGCCGCAATCCGGATCGTGTGCCCGTCACAGCTGCCGGAATCCTCGCCGTTGAGGTTGAAATAGGCGTGGTTGGTCATGCTCACGACGGTGGTTTTGTCGGTTTCCGCACGGTAGTCGATCGAGAGCGAATTATCCTCGCCCACATGGTAGGTCACTTTGACTTCCACTTTGCCGGGGAAGCCCGCGTCGCCGTCCGGACTGGTCAGCGCAAGTTCCAGTGTAGCGTCGTCGATCACCGTCGCCCGCCACTGGCGGCGGCCGTAGCTCTGCCCGCCATGCAACGTGTTGGGGCGGTCGGTGTCGTTGCACTCGAGCTGATAGCATTTTCCGTCCAGCTCGAATTTCCCGCCGGAAATCCGGTTGGCCACCCGGCCGATCAGGGCTCCGAAAAAGGGATCGTTTTCCACATACTCCGACGGTTCGGCAAAACCGAGCACCACATCGGTCAGCTTCCCGTCACGGTCGGGGGTGAGCAACCGCACGATCGCGCCGCCCCAGTCGGTGATGTCCGCCCCGAATCCGGAGCGGTTGCGCAGCGAATAGAGATGTGCGGCGGTTCCGTCCGGCAGATTGAAAAATGTTCTGGATTCCATGATTTACTCCTCTCCGACCGGCATCCCGGTCAACTCATTGCAGGTTTTGAAATGCGTTTTCGCACAGCGCTGGAAAATTTCCGCTCCATGCGTTTCCAACAGTTTTTTCCCGACGGCCCGCACGTCGGCTCCGCAACCCCGGGGCAGGGGGATCCCGACTTCGGCGGAGAGTTTCTCCATCCCCTTCAGGAACTGTTCCCGCGCGAGAATGCTCGCCGCCGCGACCGCAACATCCGATTCCGCCTTGGTCCGCTGGTCCAGCTGGATGGAGCGCCCGCGGGTGAGGAGCGCCCGCTGAATCAGACGTTCATCGCCGAACTTATCCGAAAGCATCCGGGGGCAGGTCGGAACTTTTTCCAGCAGATTTTCAATCGTCCGCGCATGGCCCCAGGCGAGCAGCCGGTTCAGATTGCCGATCTCGCGGTAAAGGCGGTTGTAGGTGGCCGGGTAGAGCATCACCACTGCCCAGCGCCCGGCGGTGATGGCGCGGATTTTCCCCGCCAGATCCATGATCTTTTTCGAACTGTGAATCAGTTTGGAGTCGCAGCAGCCGATTTTCCGCAGTTCCGGACCGGTTTCCGCGTCGGCGTAGACGCCCGCGATGACCAGCGGACCGAAGAAATCCCCTTTGCCGCTCTCGTCGATGCCGCCGTGCGGATCGACCGGCTCTTCCGCCGCCTCTCCCCCTTCAAGCCCGAAGGTGAAGGTGTGCAGAATTTCCGGCTCCAGAAGGAAACTTACGAAGTCGGCTGTCCCGCCGCCTTGCACCACCAGCTTGCCGGAGGTGTAGGCCGCCACCGATACCTTTCCCTGCCGGTTCACCGCCTTCCAGCGGGCGTAGGCGAGGGGGGAGAACTCCCAGTTGCCGCGGCTCTGCAGCAGCGCCTCCAGCGCTTCGGCCTGCTCCGCCGTAACGGCGGTGACGTAACTGGTCGGTCGGTCATTCGCCATGGCGTCCGCCTCCGAGCACGGTTCTGCCGTTGAGCGCGGCGGTGATGGTGGCGCCGTCGGCGAAGGAGAGGTTGGCTCCGGCCGGAAGTCCCAGCGCGGGCTGGGTCACCTTCACCGGCGCGTCCTTCAACAGTTCGGCCAGATAGATCGCCGTGGCGCGCCCCTCCACATCCGGACTCAGCGCCAGAATGATCTCCTTCACCCGGCCGGAATTGGCCAGGTCGATCAGCGCGGGAAGATTCAGACCCGAACCGTTCTCCGCATCGAGCGGCGAGAGCCGTCCCCCGAGCACATGGTAGCGCCCGCGGAAATTGCCGCTCGACTCGATCGCAATCACCTGGGAGGCGTTCTCCACCACGCAGACCGTCGTCGCGTCGCGCGCCGGCTGGCGGCAGATGAAACAGAGTTCCCCGGCGTTGGCCAGCATGCCGCATTCCGGGCAGCGCCCTACGCTTTCGGGCAACCCGGCGATCAGCTTCCCGAGCAGCCGGAGATTTTCCGGCTCCCAGTTGAGCATCGCCAGCACCAGCCGCTCGGCGCCGCGGCGGCCGATACCGGGGAGCTGGCGGAACGCTCCGACCAGCTCTTCGACTGCATCCGGATAGTGCTGCGGTGCGGTCATGACGCTGAAATCTCCCGACTCAGAAAATTCCGGGCAGGTTCAGACCGAGCCCGCCGGTGATCTCATTCATCTTCTCCTGGGCCGCGGCCTTGGCCGCCGCAACCGCGGAGTTGGTGGCGACCAGAATCTGGTCCTCCAGAAGTTCGCGGTCCTTGAGCGCCTCTTCGGAGAGTTCCACCTTCTTCACCCGGAAGTCGCCGGAGACGGTGATCTTCACCTGGCTGCCCGGACTGGTCGCCGAAAACTCCATCGTCGGGAGCTCTTCCTTGAAGGTTTTGAGGTTCGCCTGAATCTCCTTCGCCTTCGACATCATTTTTGCCATTTCGGCCAGATTGCCAAACATAAAATAACCTTTCGTTGCATTGAAAAAACGGCCCGGGGATTCCCGGGCCGGTATCGGTTCACTGCCCGGTTACCGCTTTTCAGCGGCCGGAGCGTTCGCCATGGTTTCCCGCTTCGACCGCATCCGGCGCATCAGCGCCACCATCGGTCCGGCGAGGAACACCGAAGAGTAGGTTCCGACGATGATGCCGAGCATCATGATCAGCACGAAGTCGTTGATCGCGACGCCGGCACCGAGGAAGAGCACGAAGACCACGATGAAGGTGGTCAGACTGGTCAGCATCGTCCGGTTCAGCGTCTGGTTGATCGAAAGATTGACGTTCTCTTCGTAGGTCTTGCAGGTCTTGAGCGACGCATTTTCGCGGATGCGGTCGAAGATCACCACCGTGTCGTTGATCGAATACCCGATCACCGTCAGCAGCGCGGCGATCACCGTCAGCGAAATGGTCCGGCCCAGCGCGAGGAAGATGCCGGTCACGATGATCACGTCGTGGAGCAGTGCAAGGATGCTTGTGAGCGCGTAGGTGAACTCGTACCGCAGCGTCACGTAGGCGCCGATGCCGATGATGGAGAAGGCAATGGCCAGCAGCGCCGCCTTGGTGAACTCCCAGCCGATCAGACCGCCGATGCTGCTTTCCAGACCGTTGGAGAGTTTCGCCGTCGGAAACTCCTTGTTGAGCAGCGAAGCGAGGTGATCCATCGGGCTTTCATTGGCGTTCGCCTTGGTCAGGTCGCCGCGGACAAGGATTTCCACCTTGCTGTTGTCGGTCGCCGCCGCCGCGTTGTATTTGTAGGTGACGGTGGCGTCGTAACCGGCTTTCTTCAGCGCGGCTTCCAGCTTCTCCTGCGGAATCTGTTCGGCGTAGGTGAAGGTAACCTGCGTGCCGCCGGTGAAGTCGACGCCGAGCATCGACTTGCCGCGGACGAAGAAGACCACGATCGAGAGCAGAATCAGAATGCCGGAGATGGTCATCGCCTTGCTCCACATCCGGTTGAAGTTGAACTCCGTCTTCTTGAAGAACTGCATCATCGGCAGTGCGCTCAGACGGGTGTAGCGGAAGAGGTAGTCGAAGATCAGCCGCGTCACGAAGAGCGCGGTGAAGAGACTGGTCAGAATACCGATGCTCAGCGTCACCGCGAATCCCTTGATCGCGCCGGTGCCGACGCTCATCAAAATGATCGAGGTGATGAGGGTGGTCAGGTTCGCGTCAAACACCGCCGAAAACGCCTTCTGATAACCGTAGTCGACGGCATTCATGAGGCTTTTGCCGCTCTTGAGCTCCTCCCGGATTCGTTCGAAGACCAGCACGTTGGCGTCCACCGCCATGCCGATGGTCAGGATGATACCGGCGATGCCCGGCAGTGTCAGCGTCGCATTGAACGCCGCCATCGCTCCGAGGATCAGCACCACGTTGAGGGCGAGCGCGACGACCGAAATCACACCGGCGACGCGGTAATAGACGCACATGAAGATGGCGACCAGCACCAGGGAGATCGCTCCGACCCAGATGCCGTTCGCCACGTTGGAGGCGCCGAGTTTCGGGTCGGTGTCGAAGACCGCATCCACCTTGATCTGGAAGGGGAAGCTGCCGCTGACCAGCGCATCGGCGATGCTCTTGGCCTCCTCATTGGAGAAGCGTCCGGAAATCTCCGCGCTGCCGCCGGTGATCGCCTGATTGACGACCGGTGCGCAGTAGAGGTTGCCGTCGAGCACGATGGCGAGCTGGCGGCCGATGTTGCGGGAGGTGACCCGGGCGAAATCCTCGGCGCCCGCCTGGCTGAAGCGCAACTGGATCTTGCGCTGGCCGAACTCATCCTTGGTGGCCATCGCGTTGGAGATTCCCTTGCCGGTCATCTCCGGAATCTTGTTGACGAAATAATACTCCACCTTCGGCTCCTGGCCGGGGCGGAATTCGCTGGTGGTCAGTAGTTCGTAGCCGACCGGAACCACGAAATTGTTCTTGTCGGCGAGGTATTGCTTGACCAGTTCGGCGTTGTTTTCGTGGACGAGGCGGAAGTTCAGCCGCGCACTCATCTTGATGAGGTTGAGCAACTTGAGTTTCTCATCCTTGGCGACCACCGGCGCGCGGAGCGCGACATAGGAGCTGCCGGAGGGGGCGATTTCCGCTTCGAAGATCTTCTGCCCCTCCAGACGCTTGCGCAGAATTTCGATCGCAATGTCGCGGTAACGGTCGAATTCGGACGCCATGCGCGCCTGCATCTCCTCGCGGGAGGCGGCGTTGGTGTCGTCCTCCTTGAACATCGCCAGAAACTCCTGGTCCGGAACCAGCTGAAGAATGAACTCCACGCCGCCGTTGAGGTCGAGTCCGAGACGGATCGAGCTCGAGGCGTTCTTGCGGATCAGGCTCATCACATCGCGGTTGTCCTGCAGGTCGTTGCCGTTCACTTTCTTCGTGAGATCCAGCCCTTTCGTGTCGGCGGCCTGCAGCAGCGCCTGCGACTGGTAGAGCTGCGGATTGGCTTCCTGGAGCGCTTTCGCCTCCTTCACCACCTGATGGGCCTCGGGATCCTGCTTGTCCTTGAGCATGCCGAGGAAGGTTTCATAATAGTCGCGCTGGAAGAGCGGATGGATCGCCAGCGTAAAGACCAGCACCACCACCACGGTGATCAGCGTGCGCAAAATCAACGGCCGCTTGTTCATACGTTCAACCTTTGTATCCGGAATTGATTACGCTTTTTTCTCCGCGGCGGCCTGCTCTTCGACAACATCGGCGATACCGTTCTTGACAACTTCGACCTGAACTTTGTCGGCGATTTCCACGACGAAGGTCTTTTCCCGGACCTCAGTCACGTTGCCGAGCATGCCGGAATTCAGCAGAACGCGGCTGCCTTTGACAATCTTGTCGAGCATCTCCTGACGTTTCTGCTGCTGTTTCTTCTGCGAACGCATCATGAAGAAGATCATGACGGCGAAGACGATGATGATCGGCAGCATCCCGGTCCACATGCTCGGCTGCGGCGCGTTCTGCGCCGCGGTGCCGGCTGCCGTTCCGGCGGCCTGGGCGTTGACGGTGACGGAACTGGAGGCGGCGGCCGGAGCGTTTTCGGCGACAGCAAAGAAATTCATCAGACTCATGTTTTCTCCTTCGATGTTGGTTCTGATTGAATGTTGAAATCAGTGTTCAATGTGGATTCAGCGCCGGGGCAGCCCCAGCAGCGACAGATGCTTGTCGAAGTGTTTCTCGATCGCCGCCGTGTAGGCCGCCTCTTCGCGGTGCAGCGTCGCGAAGAAGCGCTCGCGCAGTTCACTGCGCAGAATCGGCCCGTAGGTGATGTGCAGCAGCTGACGCGCTTCCGGCATCTCCATGAGCTTCGGCAGCTCGGCGTCGGAGAGGGTTTCCAGCTTCGGAATCCGGTTGATGTCGGCGGTGATATGGTAGAGTTTGAGCATGTCGTTGAAGTTGGCCAGCGCACAGCGGTGCATGTCGCGGTAGAGCGCCGGGTCGCACTGGGCGATGACGGTCACCGCCACCAGCCAGCTGGTGCCGGCGGTCTTGAGGTGGAGATAGCCGTTGGTTTCGCGCCCGATGGTCGGGTAGACCGCGAACTTGTCGCTGCCGGAGTGGACCGACACCTTGTAGTTGCCGTACGCCTGGGCGATCTGAGCGTGAACTTTGAACTGGCGGTCGAATTCGGCCAGGTCGCCGATGTAGTCGATCGCCTTCTGGAACTCGCCGATGAACCGCGGCGCCATGGAGGAGAACTCCACACCGCGCTTGCGCAGTTCCCGCGCGATATACAGATGGTGCGAGGGCAGGGTCGGCGAACTGGTCTCATCGATCGAAATCTCCAGATCGAACTCGTCGCCCCGCTTCGAGCGGATGTGGTGGTAGACCTTTTCGGCGAAATCGATGGCGGCGGTGTACATCACCGCGCAGCGGCGCGCCGTGGCGGCATCCACCTTGACTTCGCAGCAGCCGACTACGAAGCTCTTGTCGCCGTACTCGTCGAGCACCCGGGCCTGATAGGCGGGGTCGAGCGCGGCGAAGGCGTCATTGACCTGCGCTTCCGGCCAGTCGCCCGCGGCGGCGTTCATCACTTCGGAGAGGTCGAGCGTGATCATCGGCATCCCCACCGCCAGCGCGGTGTCGATATCCGGAATGGTTTTCAGATGGTCGCCGTCGGCACCGAATCCTTCGCGGTAGTCGCATTCGAAGACCATGAACACCGCATCATCGACCACGTTCTGGAAGGTGCGGCCGGTCATGGAGAGTTCACGCATCGACTGCTGAGCCAGCACAGGGGAGACCTCGAATTTGCGCGCGGCCCGGATGTGCCCGCGGGAGGCGAGTCCGAGCCGGTCGCCGCAGCCGATGGTGGAGCGGCGGTTGCGCAGACTTACCGGTGCGGTCCAGGGGAAGTGGCGGCGCAGTGCGGCCGCATTGGCGCCGGAGAGGTCGCCGATCAGGGCGGCTCCGCCGTCGGAGAGCTTGAGCATCTCGCCTTCGAACCCTTCCGGAACCGCCTTCGGGCAGTCGGCGACCACCAGCAGGAACCGCCGGGTTTCGTCCCGCCCGATCATGACCAGGCTCTCGCCGAGCTTATGGATGGACTCCGGATAGATGGAGACCTTGTCGTGGTTCAGGAGCAAGAGTTTTTTTACTTCCGTTTCACTCTTTTTCAAGAGCTTCAATCCGCTTTCAGCGATGTTTTTCATGAAATCCATCCATATCGTTATTTTTTCGGAAAACAATGAAACAGTTTAATATAACATCGCCGTGCGGATAGTCAAGAAGAAGCGCCGGCGATTTTTCTCAATTCGCGGCAGAACGGTCGGAAAAATGGAAAAGGTTGCTCCGCATTGAACTTGAAAAAGTTTTTAGGTCCGGTATATTAAACAGGATAGGGAGAAACGGGTTCTCCATGTTCGAATCGTTCTACATAGGATTTGTTTCATCATGATCAAATGCGGGATCATCGGCTGCGGCGTCATTGCCCCGACCCACGTGGAGGGCTACCGTGCGCTGCCCGATGTCGAAATCGTGCACATCAGCGACCTCATTCCGGAACGGATGGAGAAACTCGGCGAAAAGTACGGCATCGCCCGCCGTTCCGTCGACTATCGTGACCTGCTCGCCGATCCGGAGGTCGAGCTGGTCAGCGTCTGCACCGACCATGCCAGCCATGCGCAGATCGTTATCGATGCGCTCGAAGCGGGGAAACATGTGGTCTGCGAAAAGTCTCCCGGCCGCGTGCCGGAGGATCTCAAGCGGATGACCGATGCGGCGAAACACCATCCGGAACTGGTGGTTTCCGGCATTTTTCAGCACCGCTTCCAGCCGGCGAACCGCACGCTCCGGCGGCTGATCGAAGAGGGGAAGTTCGGGCGAATTGTCGGCGTGAATCTTGTTTTCAACTGCCTGCGGACCAATGAATATTATCAGAAGGACGCCTGGCGCGGCACCATCGCCGGCGAGGGAGGCGGCGTGCTGATCAATCAGGCGATTCACCACCTCGATCAACTGCGTTTCCTCTTCGGCGGAATCCGCCGTGTCTCGGCGCTGACCGCCAATCTGACCCATCAGGGGGTGATCGAGGTGGAGGATTCCGCGGCGTTTGTGGTGGAGTTCCGCAACGGTGTCTTCGGCACGGTCAATGCGACCAACTCCGCCGCGGAGGAGTGGCGGAGCATGCTCTCCGTCACCGGCACGGAACTCTGTCTGGAATATGCCAACGAGAAGCCGGTCCACGTCGAGGGGCTCGATGCGGCGCGCGCCCGTGAGGTGGAAGAGGCGCTTTCGCTCGAAATCAAAGAGCAGGTGGTCGGCAAGCAGTACTACGGCGTCGGGCACACCGCTCAGCTGTCGGATGTGGTCGATGCGATCCGGGAGCACCGCGCTCCGGAGGTGACGATCGCCGATGCCTGCGGCAGTGCTGCGCTGGTGATGGCGGTCTACGAATCCGCCCGCACCGGGAACTGGGCGGAGGTGCCGGAGTACTGACACGTTCCGGAAGGTTCCGGAAGAAGAGAGAGCGTCCGCGGCAGAAGCCGGGGGCGCTCTTTTCGTCGGTACATTCCGGGGAGGGGCTTCTCTTTGCGCTTTCCCGTATTTAGAACTTATCCCTAAATAAAAGATGAAATCCAAGAAAATTATGCTATATTTGCAT
>URVC01000020.1 GCA_900551245.1 uncultured bacterium
ATCCAGAACCATCATCTTTCAACTTTTTCTTTTCCTATGGGATGGCTGTGAAATTTTTTCTTTTTTTACTCTTGTTTTTTCAAAAAATGAATCGATATTATAAATAGCTTCAACGATGAAGCAAATTTTTCAACTTGTCTGAGGGAAACATGGCGGGAAGACGTTCGACGGTCACGATGAAGGATATCGCGGAGGTGCTCGGTTTGTCGATCAAGGCGGTCTCGACCGGCTTGAACGGCACCGGACGGCTGTCGCCGGAGTGTCGCCGAAAAATTCAGGAAACGGCGCGGGAAATGGGATACGTGCCGAATGCGGCGGCTCGTTCTCTCATTACACACCGCAGCTGTTTTATCGGTGTGCTGATCCCCTATCTGAACAACAGTTTTTTCAGCAACATCATTGCCGGAATCGAAGAGGTGGCGGGGAAACGGGATTTTACGCTGCTGCTCGATTCTCTCGACTGCGAAGAAGCGCAGCAGCGCAGGGCCCTCTCCCGGCTGCGGCAGCGCAATGTGGACGGCATCATTCTCTATCCGCAGCGGAACGCCCTGGCTCTGGCTCCGGAGCTGGAGGCGCTCGGTGTTCCGGTGGTTCAGGTGATGAATCACTTCCCCGAATTCGGAAAACACGCAGTCACCGTGGACAATTTCTCCGGCGGACGCGACGCGACGGAACATCTGATCAGCCTCGGGCACCGGCAGATCGGGTTCATCGGGCACGACAGCGAGTCGCCGGAGGTGGCCGACCGCCATCGTGGATTCGATGCGGCAATTCGTGCACACCACCTGGAGGCGGGGTGTTTTGCCCGCGAATGTTTTCTGTCGCTCGAGACCGGGAGGGAGGCCACCCTTGCTCTGCTGACGGCTCATCCGGAACTCACTGCAGTTTTTGCTGCTTCGGATGTGGCGGCGCTCGGAGCGGTACAGGCGGCTCTGGAGCTGGGGCGTTCGATTCCGGAGCAGCTTGCCGTGATCGGCTTTGATGATCTCGAGATCGCCGCCCGCCAGCTGGTGTATCCGTTGACCACCATGTCGCAGCCGAAGGAGCAGATCGGCCGGATTGCAGCGCAGATGCTGCTCGATCTGCTCGCAGGGCAGGCGGTGAGTTCGCAAATACTGCCCGTCCCTCTGGTGGTCCGCAAAACGACGAGGAGTTGAGAAAATGAGAGCAAAACTGTCACTGCCGTTTTTTCTTCTGCCGGTGGTTCTGCTTGCGGCGGAAGACTTTGAATCCTATCCGACCGCTGAGGCGATGCGACAGGTCTGGCTGGAGTTCGACGCCGGAAATCCACCTCCGGAGCGGGTGGAGATCGGCACACTCCACGGAAAGGCGCTGCACGTGACGGCCAAACGCGATTACTCGCTGCTCTGCCGGGAGATGCGAAACCTCCGCGGTGCCGAAGCTACCGGATTGACGCTGACGCTCCGCGGGGATGCCGCCAATCCCAAAGACGCGGTGATGACGGTCATTCTCCGCACGGAAAAGAACGGTGCGGAACTGGGACGCAAAGTAGTTCCGCTATGTTCTGCCGCGGCGCAGAGCGTTACGATTCCGGCCAGGGCGCTCGGCGGACGGGAACGTTTCACACTTCTGCTGATGTTCAACAAGACCGGCGGTACGCTGAATGCGACCGTTGACGAGATCGAAATCGCCGCGGCGAAACGGGAGAAAATCGATGGTTTCGACCGGGCTGGCGATTCCGCCGGACTCCGGCGGGAGTGGCCGGAATTCGATGCGGGCAATCCTCCGCCCGACCAGCAGCAGCTGGTGACCGTCAACGGGAAACCCGCCATGCGCTGCATTACCGGAAGCCGGACCTATGCGGTGCTGAAACGCCGCGTTACACCGTCTGCGCCGGGAGCTGCCGGAATGGCAATCCGGCTCGCCGGTGCGCCCGGAAATGCGAAATCCGGCGTGATTGTCTTCGGCGCGCGCCGGAAGGAGGGAGAAGCGAATTTCGCGCAGATGCAGATCGTTCCGCCGGAAAAATCCGCAGAATTCGTACTGCAGTCGCCGGAGTTCGCCAATCTCGACTCGTTTCTGATCGTCCTCTCATTCCATAAAACCGCCGGAAAATTCGACGTGGACATCGAAGAAGTCGCACTCGAATCCCTCCGCTGAACGACTGCAACAAGGAGCAACAGCATGAAAATGCAGAGAAACAACTGGATTCGCCCCCGGTGCTTCAAGGATGAAGCAACTTTAAAAACTCTCTTTCTGCGACTGAATTTCATCCGGCCGGAACACGTTTCGCTTCCCGACGCAGCCGTTGTCTCTCAAACCTCCCATGTCACCTCGGCCCGGCAATTTCACGGGCAGGCGAGAGAGGGGTACGGGGGAGAGAAAGCGGCACTTCGTGGCGCGTCTCTCCCCGTACCGCCCGCCCTTCGAATTCCCCGGCAGTTAAACACTCCCGCGCAGGCCGGTATCGGCTCGGCATCCGGCGCAGGGGAGCGGAGATGCGAAGGGCTCTTTCCGCAAAAAAGCGGGAAGAGCCGTTCGTATTTCCGCGGCTCTCCTACCCACCGGCCCGGCACAACCGCCCGCCCGTACCCGGCACCGGCACCCTGCCGGACGCAGGGGGTTCGGGGGGCGGCGGACACGCCCCCCGGCACCCACCGGCCCATCCCCTCCAACTGCCGATACTTTACTCTGATCGAACTCCTCGTCGTAATTGCGATCATCGCGATTCTGGCGGCGATGCTGCTGCCGGCGCTGAACAAGGCGCGCGAACACAGCAAATCCACGCTCTGCCTCAACAATCTCAAGTCACTGATTCAGGCGGAGATCCTCTATGCGGACAGCCATCAGGACTACACGGTGCCGCTGATGTGTGGGAATTATTCCATTCAGTGGTACAAAAACTCCGAGCTTTATAAACTTCTCGGTGTTCATGCAAAGACTACCGATCTTTACACCTCCTACTACTCTTCGGGTCAGGTGAGAGTGTGCCCCAGTCTGCCCGGAACAATCCAGAATCTGCTGTGGACCTACGGCATGAACGACGCCGGAATCCGTGACAACAACAACGGCAATGCCAAATATCCCTCCGCCTACAAGCTCACGCAGATCCGCAACCCGTCGCGCCGGTTTCTGCACATCGACACCAGCCGGCAATACTCGGTGGATGCGGGAATCAACAATCAAGGGCTGTGGAACGTCGTCCGGAGCTCCGCGACGCCGTACAAATATCTCGACACCTCGACCAACACCGGCGGCGTCTTCTACGGGCACAACCGCCGGGCCAGCGTCGGATTCTTCGACGGACACTGTTCGCTGATGACCAGCGAAGAGGTCATTCCCTACGGCACCGGGGACTTCGAAGATGACATCTTCAACGCGTACGGCGTCAAAAAACAGGAATAACTTCGATGAACATCAAACTTCTATTCTCTCTGGCGGCCGTGTCGGCGGGAGTTGCGGTTCTGGCCGCCGGACTGCCGACGATTTCCGAAAATCGCATTCCGACGAAAGCGGCTCTTGTGGAGCAACCGATGGCGAAACGGGCGCTCGACGAGCTGCGGAAACAGCGCGGCGCCCTGTTGAAACAGCCGCCGATCAGCGTCACCTTCGACAAAAAGCTCCCCTCGCCCGGCGGTGACCCGCGCGACTTCACCAGCTGCGGCCCCTACTGGTGGCCGGATCCGGCCAGGCCGGACGGATTGCCGTACATTCGGCGCGACGGCCAGTTCAATCCGGATTTCCGGTCATATGACCAGACGAAGATCGGCCAGGTCGGCCGCCGGATCACGGCGGGCGCGTTGCTCTGGCACTTCGACCGCGACCGGGAAGCGGCGGAGAAGGCGGGGGAGCTCATCCGCGTTTTCTTTCTCGATGAAGCGACCCGGATGAATCCGCACATGAAGTATGCGCAGGCGATTCCCGGCCGGACCAAAGGGCGGGTGGAAGGAATCATCGACACCATCGCCTTCGCCGATCTGGTGAACATGTTCGTTCTGCTGAAGGAGTCTCCGGCCCTGCGTCCGGAGGAGTACCGCCGCCTGCAGCAGTGGTTCGAAGCGTACACCCGCTGGCTGCTCGAGGATCCGATGGCGCGGAAGGATTTCGGCAAGAAGCAGAACCACGGGCTCTCCTATCACGCGCAGATCATCGCCTACGCGCGCTTCTGCGGCAACGAAGAGCTGGCGGCGGAACACCTGAAAATCGTCCGCAACCTGATCGTCGCGGCGGTGGACGAACGGGGCTTTCTGCCGGAGGAGGTCATCCGGACCCGCTCCTGGCACTACTCGGCATTCGCGTTGCAGATGATCTTCCGGTCGGTGGGGGCGGGCAAGGCGCAGGGGATCGATCTCTTCGCGCCGGGCAGTGAAAGTTTCCGGGCAATCGAACGGGCGGTCGAGCGGATGTTGAAAAGCTATCTCGACCCGGCGGAGAAGTGGCCCTACCCGCTGTTGAACGGGGAACTGGAGCCGGGCGCCTTCGCCAACGTCGTGTTGCAGTATCACGCCTGGACCACTTCAGAAACCGCCGGCCGGGCGCTGGCCAGACTGCCGGAAAAAAACTTCACGCTGTTCAACCGCATCTTCTACGCCCCCGCGGCGTCAGCAGAGGAGTGATCAACAGTGGGGGAGCTCATCCCGCCATGGTACCAGCTCCCCCGACAGAACTACTTCTTCCGCCGTTCGGGGAACACATCGGTCCGCCGGATCGTGAAATTCCGGTTATCCTTGAAGACGATGGCATTCTCCGCAATGGAGTCCCCGACCGCAATAACACCGGGTTTTTCCGGAGCTTTCGAACTCTGGAAGCGATTCCCTTCGAAGCGGGCGGATTCAATGCCGCAGACAAACGTCACGGCATTTTCATTCCAGTTCCGTTCGGCAAGCTGCCACGGTTTCACCTGCGGCTGCAGAGAGAGGTCGCGTAAAGTGTTGTTTTTTACGACAAGATTCTTCACCGAAGTGAAAATCATGGCCGAATTGTTGGATTTGTCAATCAGATTGTCAGAGATTTCGATATCGGAATGAACCGGATGCGGTACCGGCGCCCCCTGGCTGGAAAGATCTTTCACGCCGGGCAGCGGCCCTTCGGCGGTGACGGCGATGACGGCGGGAATCTTACGCATTCCATTTCTTCCGCAGTTGATGAAACGGTTTTTGCGAACCACGACATGACGGCCCGGCGCCGCTTCATACCACGGTGCGATGCAGGTGTTGAGCTGAAACCCGGTGGCATTGACAAACTCGCAGTTCTCCACGACCGCGTTGCCACACTGCAGGACGACACGGCCTTCACTGTGAAATCTGCAGTTGGCGATGGTGATCTGCTCCGGCTGACGAGCCGCCATGATGAGATCATTTTTCCAATCCAGCTCCGTTGGGAGCGGTTCGGTGAACTCCACCTCACAGTGCCGCTGAGAACCAACCGTCTTGATGCTGCGAATCGTCCGTCTGGCATAGACGGAGAAATCATTGTGGAGAAAGAGCAATGTATCGCCCGGTTTATCCTGCGGCATCTCTCCGGAGTTGAATTTCGGGCTGTGCATGAGAATGCCGTTTTTTCCGGTCACCTTCTTCACACCGTAGTAGTTGCTGAAGATATTGATGGAGTCGTCCTTGGCTCCTTTGATGTAGCAGTCGGTAATCGAAATTTTTCCATAACAGCCGAGCAGGTTGATCGCATCGCTGGAGGTCGAAAAAGGCCACGCGGCATAGGGAGCCGGAGAAATCCGGATTTTATGCAGCGTGATCCCGTCGAGATACTGGCCGACGATTCCCATTCCCTTGCCGGCATAAATGTTGATGTTTTCCAGTTTGTGCCCGACGGAATCATGAAGGCGGAACAGCGATCCGGTATAGATATGATGCCGCAGCACGAGCTGCATTCCCACCTTGAGCGGACGCATGGCATCCGAAGCATACACCCGCATGACATTCGGTTGGACAAGCTGCGTCTTCGACACCCGGTGACAAACGAAGAGTCCACCATTCACATTCAGAAGATCGTTTCCCTCCACCTCCGCCCACGAAGGGATCGGCTCTCCGCCGCGTGGACGATAAATCGGATCAACCTCGACATCAAAAATGTATTTGTCCGGCGAAACATAAATCACCTTGCCGCAGGTGAAGTGCGGCTCCTTGTAATCGAGGGACATATTTTTGAACGTAACATTGCGACAACTCTTCGACCAGGCAAAACACTGGGTTCCATGCAGCATCATCGTCGCACCGCCGCCATCGATCTCCAGATCGGAGACCCTCTCCAGCCAGAGCACCCAGTGCTGCGGAGCCCAGAGTGAACCGGAAGCCTCTTCAAAATCAAAGACTCCCGGCCCGAAATAGAGGCGGCTGGCCTTATTCTTGACGGCAAATGCCAACGCTTTCCGAACCGCGGCGGTATCGTCGACACCGTCCCCCGGCACCGCGCCGAAATCGATCACCGAAACCACTCCTTCGGCGACATCCGCGACGGGCGGCGGCACCTCGTTCAATTTCTTCCACTCCTCTCCCGTGGGAATGCCGTCATACACCCGAAGAAAGTTCAAGGTCCCCTTCAGCGGGAAAGACCACTTTCCGTAAGGATTGGCGTTGCCGAAGATCACCTCGGCTCCATACGGGAACGGAGGTGTTCCGAGCCGCGCATCGCCTTCGAGTCTGCCGTTGATGTAGAGTTTCAGCTGATTCTGATTGTTGGCGCGATCAAACACGGAAACGATGTTGTAGAATTTCCCCGGAATAAGCTTCTGCTGGGAACGGACGCGGATTTTCTCTTTTTTGTCCTGCCCCCAAATCTCCAGAGTAACGTACCCCTGCCTATCGCACCCCAACGCATGGTTGAAACCGCGCCGGACGGCGAACGTGTACTGCTTTTCCGGCAGTTCGTCCAACTTCACCTGCATCGCAATCGTGAGCGATTCGGCGATCTTCGGCGTTCCCAGATGCAGGAAGGAGTCCCGCCCGTTGAACAAAGCTCCCTCCTTCGTCATCGTCAAGGCGCCTTTTTTGGACAGGCGGCACTTTCCATAGTCATCCGGCCGGGCGGAATTCCAGTCGAGCAACTTCTCCGCGCCGAAGAGCGGAAGCGACAAACTCAACGCCAGAAGAGAAACAATTTTTCTGTTGAAGATACACATTGTAAAAGACTCCTTTTTTTCTGTCTTCAGAAAATCAGTATCCGGTATAATTGGAGATATGGCCGAAGAGATTGGACCGGTCATTGGTCATCTCCGCATAGGTAAAGGAACCGACGTGCCCGTCCAGAAAGCCGCAGTTCGACTGATCCCGGTGACGAGGCAGAAGATTGTAGTTGTTGTCATCGGGAACTGTCCAGCGGGTATACCAGCACCAGCAGACAAACACCCGGGCAGGAATGGTTGTACCGTTTGCTTTCAGGCAGCTGGCGTCTCCGATCAGTACGGATTCGGAAGGGCGTTTGATTTTGGATGTCTTCACCGAAAAGCCGTACCCGACCAGCCGGTGATTATCCCCCTGCCCGTGAATGCCGATTCCGGAACCGGTGGAATAGTCCAGAATTGAAGGACAGATCTGCACCCCGGTCGCAGGATAACCGCTGTTTTCATCAAACCATTTCGGCGGAGGAAGATAACCTTCCGCCAGGAGGTTCTCCCACCATTTCTTATTGATTCTGGCAGACCAGCTCGGCCCGAGATTGAGCGGGGTCAGATATCCCTGATTGTCAGAGGTATATTGAAGCTGTGCACTCATCAGCTGCTTCTGATTGTTCACACACTGAATCTGCTTGGCTTTGGAACGCGCGTTGTTCAATGCCGGGAGCAGCATGGCGGCTAGAATGGCGATGATCGCAATCACAATGAGGAGTTCAATCAAAGTAAAATGATTGCACTTTCTCTTGAATTCAACTTTCATGCCAAAACCTCCTGTTTGCAGTTGACTTGTAACGGCAGAAGCGTTTCCCCCGGGCAGAACTCCGGCGACAGCTGATATTGCGGGCGGCGCCCCGGAACCCATTTTTCCAGAATGTCGAACGCCGTCCGGCAGATTCCCGCCACCGGCTGCGCTATCGTGGCAAGCGACGGCGTCATCTTCCGCCCGGCAGAGACGCCGTCGAATCCGATGAGTCCCACATCGCGCCCCGGCTCCAGACCGCATTCGCGCATCGCCCGGAGCGCACCGAATGCACCCGAATCCGATATCGCAAACACCGCATCCGGCAGAGATCCGCGCTTCAGCCGCCCGAGCAACGTCCGGTAGGCGAACTCCTCGCGGTCGTCGTTGACGGAGACGCCGCAATCGAGAAGTTCCGGCGTGATCCCGGCGATTTCGGTGATTTCGCAAAATCCCTGCAGGCGCGACCGCAGCTGCTTCAAATGCGGTTCGCAGAGCAGTACCAGAGGAGTCCGGCTGCCGTTTTTCAGCAGCTGTCGCGCCGCCAGCATGCCGCCGCGACGGTTGTCGCTGGTCACGTTGGCAATCGAAACATCGCCGAACTCCAGGTCGAGCACCACCAAAGGAAAGCTGTCGTACCGGGAGAGTTCCCCCAGTTGCCGCACCGAAATCGGTTCCGTCGGTGGCAGATACAGCACGGCATCCCCGGGTTTCAGACGCTGCGACAATCCGGCCAGGAATTCATTGTGGGTGAACACCACCACCTCCATGAGATTCCAGTTCCGTTCGGCGGCACTCCTGCGGATTTCACCCCGCATCCAGCTGCCGTAATCCCGCTCCGGCTGATCCGCGTCCGGACTGCGGAAATACCAGAGCCGCCGCATCGAACTCTGCCGGAGCAACGCCTCCGCCTCCGGCTCCAGATAGGTCCCCGACCCGCGGATCCTGCGGATGAACCCTTCCGTCTCCAACTGCTTCATCACCAGACGGACTGTGGCGTAGCTCGCCACCACCTCCTCCGCCAATTCCCGCTCCGTCGGCAGCTTCTTCTCCCCCGCAGCGAGAAGTTCAGCGATCTTTTTCAGCATATAATTCCGCGTCTCCGCGAAAAGCGTAGTGTTGTCAGATTTGGCGTTCATCATTCTCAGTAATGCCAATAGTGCTAATCAAAATATTTCATCTTTTAGCATAATTATACCCTATTCTCCGGTAAATGTCAAGAGCAGAATACAAAAAAATTTCATCCACTCATCGAGATTGCGATGACACACTTGCAATTCAGAATTCCGGCGCTATCATAAAAAGAAGAGACAGATTTCCCCGGTTTTCGCGAGCCCATTCCGGAGCCGGGTGGAGAAGAAGGAAAGGATCCTGCCGATGAAAAAGATAATTTCACGGGGTGCGCTGTCACTTCTGTTCCTCGGGGCGGCCGGATGTGCCTCCATTCCGGAACCGCCGGTCCACTCCGCGCCGCTCACCCCCGCCATCGCGATGCCGCCATGGCTGGAGGAGATGGAGCAGCAGAACCGGAACCGGGTGTTCGCCACCGACGAGGAGAAGATGCGGTTCGCCATCGAACTGGCCAGCCAAAATGTTCTGCACGGCACCGGCGGCCCCTTCGGCGCGGCGATTTTCGAAGTGAAAACCGGCAGGCTTGTCGCGGTCGGCGTCAACCGGGTCGTCCCCGCCGGTCAGTCCTGGGCGCACGCCGAGATGACCGCCTTCGCCCGCGCCCAGCACCTCCGGAACAGTTTCAATCTCAAAGGCTGTCTGCTCGCCACCAGTTGCGAACCCTGCGCCATGTGTTACGGCGCTACGCCGTGGAGCGGAGTGGAAGCGATGCTTTACGGCGCGACCCGGGAGGACGCCGAAGCCATCGGATTCGATGAGGGGGACAAAGGCTCCGACTGGGTCGACGCTCTGCGAAAACGCAACATCGATGTGCGCGGCCCGCTCCTCCGCGAAGAGGCGAAACGCCCATTCACCCTCTATCGAGGCAAGGCGGGAACCATCTACTGACCGCGCTCTCCGGCGCGGCCCGGGGCATCGCCCGTCACGCCCCGCCGCTTCCGGAGTGATGCCCCAGCTCCTTGATCTGGCGGGGCGAGACCAGATACTTTTTCCGGAAAGCCCGGCGGAATCCGGCGAGATTGACAAATCCCGCCCGGAACGCCGCGGAGGTGATGTCGCACCTCCCCTGAATCAACTCCTGAAAGACCGCCTCCAGCCGAAGATTGGTCAGATAGCCGCGCGGCGTCATGCCGAAATGTTTCCGCATCGTGCGGTTCAGGTGCTCCTGCGTCCGGCCGGAGAGCTCCACCAGCCGCTTCAAACCGGCGCGGAAGTTCTCCTCGCGGTGCATCGCCGCGCAGGCGTCGAGCAGCCATTTCGGCGCGCCGTTCTCCTCCACCCCCGACTGCCGCAGCAGAACCCAGAGGAGCTGTGAGAGCAGAGTCCGCAGCAATGCATTCCGGAACCGGCCGAACTTCCCCCGCCGGGCGAGCAGGGTTTCGCAGTCCTCGAAGATCAGCTTGCGGCGCGCCCCGGGCGGGATCATGCCGCGGGCCAGCAGGTCGTCGGGCGCGATTTCCAGCTCCGCGGAAAAGTGGAGAAACTCCTTCTGAAACTCCTCCCGCAGCACGTTGCAGTTGAAGATGCGGACGAATTTACACCCCGGCGCACAGCCGATGCCGTGAGCATCCCCCGGCAGGAGCAGCTGCACCGTTCCCGCCGGGAGAACCGCGCTCCGCCCGTTCAGCGTCTGCGCCAGCTCCCCCTCCAGAACGACGAAGAATTCGCAGAACTCGTGATCGTGCGGCCGAAATCCCTCTCCGGCATGGTATTCCGAAGAATGGTACAGATATTTCTCCTGTTGAAGATAGGAATTGGCTTCCAGATGCAGCATCAAAAATCCTCCGTTTCAATATCAATGTAGTATCCTTTTTTGGAAAAACAAACCGTTTTTGCAGAGATCCATGATATTTTAGAAAAAGAATTTAATCCAACCCAAGAAAGGATTCCGCCATGTCAAAAATCAATCTTTCCGGCATCTGGAAGCTCTCCTGCGACAAGGAGGGATTTTCGCCGATCGAGGCGAATGTCCCCGGCGACAACGCCTCCGCGCTGCTGCGGGCGGGGCTGATCCCCGACCCCAACGTCGGCCTCAACGAACACGAGGTGCAGTGGATCGGCCGGTACAACTGGCGCTGGGAGCGCCGTTTCACCGTCGACCGGGAGTTTCTGAACGCGGAACGCATCTGGCTCAATCTGGACTCGGTGGACACCGCGGCGGACATCTTCCTCAACGGGCGGAAAATCGCCTCCAGCGAGGATATGTTTCTGCGGCTCCGCGTCGAGGTGAAACCGTTCCTGCAGGAAGGAGAAAACACCATCGCCGTCGCCATCACCGCGCCGCAGACATACATCGACCGGATCAGCGAAACGTTCACCTACCACCCGCCCCGGCGGGAAGGGAACGGCAGCTTTTTCTACGGCCGAAACTACATCCGCAAAATCCAATGTCAGGGCGGCTGGGACTGGGGCGTCTCACTGGTCCTGAGCGGCATCTACGGCGAAATTTGTCTGGAAAACTCCTCCGGCACCCGGCTGGAATACGTCCGCACCGAACAGTTCCACTCCGCCGGCCGCTGTAACGTGACTGTCACCGCGGAGATCGACGCCCTCGCCGCCGGAACGGTGCCGGTCACGTTTGCATTCAACGGCGAAACCCGGCGCGTCGACGCCGCTCTCACCGCCGGAAAAAACGAGGTTTCCGCCGATTTCGAGGTGGGAAATCCGAAGCTCTGGTATCCGGCCGGATACGGGGAACAGCCGCTCTACCCGCTCACCGTCACGGCGGACGGCATGACCCTTTCCAAACGGATCGGCCTGCGCGACATGCAGACCGTCAGTGAGAAGGACGAATACGGCGTCTGCCTGAAATTCCGCGTCAACGGCATCGATGTCTTCGCCAAGGGTGCTGACTGGATTCCGATGGATTCCCGCCCCGAAACCTACACCCGCGCCCGGTATGACGCCCTGCTTTCCGACGCGGTCGAAGCCAACATGAACTGTCTGCGCGTCTGGGGCGGCGGCCTCTACGAAAACGAGGATTTCTACGACCTCTGCGACGAGAAGGGTATTCTCATCTGGCAGGATATGATGCTCGCCTGCGCCGTCTACCCGGACAGCGACAACTTCCTTGCACTCATCCGCGCTGAAGTGATCCATCAGGTGAAGCGACTGCGCGACCACGCCTGCATCGCGCTCTGGTGCGGCGACAACGAATGCGCTCAGTTCGTCCCCCGCGAGCACGAGAACGTGCGCAAAGTGGTCTGCTACGACCGAGTCAATCAGGCGATCCGTCACGCGGTCTTCGCGGCGGACCGGACGCGGCTCTTCTGGCCGACCTCCCCCTGCAACACGCAGGATGACTTCACCGATCAGGACACCGAATCGCAGGGCGATATGCACTACTGGCGGGTCTGGCACGGCGGCCGGAGCGTCGACGCCTACTACGAGATCACGCCGCGCTTCTGCTCGGAGTTCGGCTACCAGGCCTTCCCCAGCCAGAACACGGTCGACTTCTACGTCGGCGAAAACGGCCGCAACGTCACCAGCCCGGTGATGGAACTTCACCAGAAGAACAACGCCGGGAATTCGAAGATCGTCGAGATGTTCACCCGCTACTTCCGGCTGCCCGCCGGCTTCGAGGACTTCATCTACCTGAGCCAGGTGCAGCAGGCGATGGCGATCCGGACCGGCGTGGAGTTCTGGCGCACCCTCAAGCCGGTCTGCATGGGAACCATCTACTGGCAGCTCAACGACAACTGGCCGGTCGCCTCCTGGTCGAGCCTCGACTACTTCGGCAACTGGAAACAGCTCCACTACCACGCGAAACGGTTCTACGCCCCGGTGATCGGCACGATCGTCCCGCGGGAGAACAAGCTGGAGTTCCGGGTGTCGAGCGACGTCGGGAGCAGAGTGTGCGGCACGATGACGGTTTCCGCCGTCCGCATCGCCGACGGCTGCCGCGTCAAACGCCTTTCGCTGCCGGTCGATCTGCCGCCGTACGGCGCGACGCTGCTCCGACAGCTTCCGGCCGAGGAATGGATCGCCGACCCGACGCAGGAATTTCTCCTCTGGGAGCTGGAAGTCTCCGGCGACGGCAAAAGTTACACCCACCGCGGCGACCGCTTCCTGACCGAATACAAGCACTGCGAGCTGCCGAAGGCGAAGATCACCCACCGGCTCTCCCGCACGGAAGACGGGAAGTTCCTGCTGGAACTGGAGACCGATAAGCCCGTCTTCTACCTCTTCGCGGAGTTCCGGAAGATCCAGGCGACCTTCTCCGACAACAGCTTCGCCCTGCTGCCCGGGGAAACCTGCCGCCTCACCTTCCGGACCGGAGCGGAGGTCTCCCTCGAAGAGCTGGAACAGGCACTGGTCATCCGCGACCTGAGAAGCTCTTACGACTGCTGACGGACGCAGAATCCGTTTCGCGATGAAACAAGGTTTCATCGCGGAACGGAAAAATCCTCCCTTTTTGCACTTTTTCCGGATTCCGGATTGAAAAATCTCCTGAAAAGAAGTATGTTATCAAAAAGTTGAAACTGTTTCAATTCAGGAGATCCGATGGCCGATATCAATACACTGGCCCGGAAATGCGGCGTTTCAAAAGCGACGGTTTCGCGGGTGTTCACCGGGCGTGCCCGGGTCAGTGAAGAGATCCGGGCGCGTGTGCTGGCCGCCGCCCGCGAACTCAACTACCGCCCCCAGCAGGTGATGGCCCGCGACTGCGTCGCCATCGTCATCAACGAGATGCCGAATCCCGCCCGGCGCACCAGCTTCACCGAGCGACTGCTCAACAGTGCGGTTTTTGAGGTCACCCGGCGCAACCTGCTCACCGAAATCCTGCCGGTCAAAGATCTGCCCAAACTCTACAACGGCTACACCAAGGCGGTGCTGCTGCTGCTCTCGGAACAGGTCATTGAGCAGCACTTCGAACAGCTCAGCGCCCTTTCCATGCCGATCCTCACGGTCAACAAACAGTATGCCTTCAGCAGCGCGGTCTGCACCGATCACGGCGAAGGGGTCCGGCTCGCGCTGGAGCATCTCTACAAAAGAGGACACCGCCGGATTGCCGTCACCGTCGACCAGTTTTTCAACCAGGCGGGGCGGGAGCGGCTCGACGCCTACCGGGCGTTTCTCTCCGCACACGGCCTGCCGGAGCTGGAGCCGGTCATGTACACCGACCTCGAACCGGAGGGATCCAACCACCGGCTGCTCCAGTTGCTCAAACAGGAGCCGACCGCGCTGATCGCCTGCGGCGAAGGGGTGGCCCTGCCGGTTCTGCATGAACTCCATCGCCTCGGCATAAGGATTCCGGAGGATCTCTCGCTGGTCACCTCGGAGCTCTCCGGCATCTCCGGCTGGATGACGCCGGAATTGACCACCATCGACCAGGAGCTCGACCAGCTGGCCGCGGCCACTGTGGCGGAACTGGTCAAGCTGATCCGCCATCCGGAGACGCCGCAGGAGGTGCGCTGGCTGCACACCCACCTGATCGTGCGCAACAGCGTCCGCAATCTGGAATGAATACCAACCGCAGGAAAAAAGGCCGCAAAAGAAGGATGTTGAAACCATGACAGCCCCGGAACCGTTCTCCCCTGCCGCCGTCAAACAGCTCACCGCAAGAGTTCCCGAAGTACAGCGGGCGCTGCTGAACAATCTGGACGCCTTTCCCCAGTATCCCGAGACGCCGCTGCTGAAGGCGGGCGATCAGTACGAGGGGATCTGGCTCGAACACAATCAGGATAACTTCTTTCTCGCCGACTATGCGCCGGAATCCGCCTGGGGTTCTCAGGACGCCTTCCTGCGCTTTCAGCGGGAAGACGGGCTGTTCCCCTTCGCTCTTCCGCTGAACTACCGGAGGGAGGGGAATTTCTTCTACGGGTACGACCGCTGTTTCTGGCACGTTCAGACCGTCTGGCCGTTTGCGCGCTGTGCGATGGAGATCGCCCGCAAGACCGGCCGCCCGGAGGAGGATTTCGCCCGGATCTACCGGGGGGCGGCGGCGTATGACAGCTGGTTCGTCCACCACCGCTGCGAAGCGGAGAGCGGTCTTCCGGCGATGTACTGCGAATACGACACCGGGCACGACAATTCGCCGCGGGTGACCGACGGCGGGATTCCGCACAGCTGCCCGGGAGACGATGCGAACAACATGCCGGACCTCCCGGAAATGCCGATCCTCTCAGTCGATCTCTCCGCCGCACTGTACGGCGGCCGGATCGCGCTGGCGGAGCTGGCGGACCTGCTGGGGAAGAATGCGGAAGCGGCCGAATGGCGCGCGAAAGCCGAAATGACACGGCTCGCCATCCGCCGTTACCTCTACGATGAGGAGGATGAATTCTACTATGATCGCGCCACGACCGGCTTCCGGAAGTACCGCACCGAGCATGTGACCCGCCTCTTCCTCAACCGTGTGCTGACGCAGGAGGAGTTCGACCGGGTCTATGAGCGTTATTTCTGCACGCCGGGGCGGGAGTTTCTGCCGCCGTACCCGCTGCCGTCGGTTTCGATCGATGACCCGAGCTTCCGGCACGGCATCCGGAACTCCTGGGGCGGGAACACGCAGGCGCTGACCTCGCTGCGGGCGCTCTTCTGGATGGGGTATTACCATCGGGAAACGGACCGCGAAGCGCTGCTGCTGCGCTGGATGAAGGCGTTTGAAGAGCATCCGGAATCGACCTTCCAGCAGGAGCTCGATCCCTTTACCGGCGCTCCGATCGGCGACGGGGTGAACTACACGCCGACGCTGCTGCTCTTTCTGGAAGCGGCGAAACTGCCGCAGTTCGCCTCCCGCGTTTGAAAAACCAGAAAAACCTTCCCGCTTTCCCCGAAAAAAGCAGAAGTTTCTTCCTGTCGGAAGCACGACTTCTGCTTTTTTCCTTCTTCTATCCCCCCATATTTTTCTCGATAAAAAAATATTTCCCGCTTGAAAAACGGCAGGAAACAGGTATAATTAATATAAAATAATATTGTATTTTTTAGGAGAGAGCAGAAGATGCACCCAAAAAATAGGCAGGAACAGGAGGCATGCCGGACGCTTCCGGTGTTGAACATGCGGGATAAAGCCGCTTCGCCGGGGGAAACGGTTCTGAATGGAAACATACGAAACAAGGAGTTCTGAGCGATGCGATTCAAACTTGCCCTGTTAACGGCGCTCCCGCTGGCGCTGTGCGCGGCGGACAAACCGTCCTTTTCTTCGACCGGCTACTTCACGCCGGAGTGTCTGGCCTCGTTCCCGCAAGCGGAATTCCGGCAGGAGACCGAAGCTGTCTGGAAAGCGGCACTGGCGGAAAAGCCGGAACGGCTCCGCCTGCTCTCCCGGTTGAAAGCGGCCGGTTCTCCCCGCAGTGCCGCCGTGGCGAAACGGCTGGAAATCCTCGATTCGCTGATCGCGTACATCGCCGCCCGGCTCGAGGCCGGCACGGCGGAATCCCTGCTCTTCGCCTGGAGCGCTCATGAGGAGCTGGAGATGCTTGCCGGATATTTCAAAGAAGAGGCGAAATTGCTGCAGGAGCTGGAAAACGCGCCGAAGCCTCAAAGCCTCTCCGTCCGCGATTTCGGCGCCCGGGGCGACGGCAGAAGCGATGACGGGCCGGCCATCCGCCGGGCACTTGAGGCCGCCGCCGCCGCCAAATCGCCGGTGCGACTCCACTTCCCTGCCGGAACCTACCGGATTGAACCGGAGAGCCGCCCGCCGGAACGCCGCGCCTGGCGGAACCGCATCTCCGGCGGGTTCTCCTCCTGGAACGCCGACACACTGAATCAGGCCCACCTGCGGCTGCTCTCGCCCGAACACCTGACGCTGGAGGGTGAAGCGGGGCAGACCCGGCTACTCTTCACGAATCCCGCCCTCTGCGGCATCCGGATTCTCGGGGGATACCATACGACGCTCCGCAACCTGACGCTGGATTACGAAACGCCCCCCTTCACGCAGGGGCGCATCGTTGCCGCCAATGCGGAGCGGACCCGGCTCGAGGTGGAGATCAACGAAGGCTTCCCCTCGCCGCTGGCCCCGAACCTGCTCAAAGCCCCCTCCCGCCGTCTCACACCGCTCTCGCCCGAGACGCGGACCTATCTGCCCGGTACCTTCCCACTCGGCAAAGTCGAACCGCTCGGCGGGCGGAAGTTCCGCATCGAGCTCGGCAGTTTTCACGCGGGAACCGCGCGCACCAGCCTCGCTCCCGGCAATCCGGTGGTCATCACCGGCCGGTACGACTCCCGGTGCGCCAATGCGATCAGTTCAATCTTGTCGAAGTTCGACCATTTCGACGCGATCACCGTTCACAGCTCTCCCTCCTGGACCTGGCATCTGCTGAGCTACGCGCCGATCCTGCAAAACTGCCGCGTCGAACCGGAGCCGGGAACCGCGCGCCTCATCTCCACCAACGGCGACGGGTTGATGTTCGCCGCCATCGGCAAGGTCGGTCCGTACCTGGAGCACTGCACCTTTTCATCGATGGAGGATGACGGAATCAATCTCGCCGCCTCAACCGTCGCACTCACCGCCGTCACCCCGGACGGCCTGCGCACTCTGCCGGAGCGGACCATGAGCAACACCTCCGGCGTACTGATTCTCGACGGAAACACCGGCAAAGTGAAGGCGGTCCGGCGGATTGTCCGCCGCAACGGCCACCCGGAATACGCCACGCCGCTCCCGCCCGGCATCGCCACAAGAGAGACGCTCCGCCAGCCGACGCTCACCGAGGACCAGAAACGCGAACAGAAAACCATGTATCTGCAGAAGAAGGTCCTCCGACCGGACCGCGTCCAGCCGCTCGGCGGCTGTTTCAGCGGTTCCGCGATCGTCAACTGCACCTACCGCAACGTCCGGGGGCTCGGTGTACAGTTGACGGCGCCCGGTGTGCGGGTGGAGGATTCCACCTTCGACACGATCACCGGTCCCGGCGTGTCGATCACCGCGCTCTGCCCCTGGGAACTCTACTTCAGCGCCCGAAACAGCGTGGTCCGGAACTGCCGGTTCCGCAACACCGGCGGGAGCGCAATCTATGTCCGCTGCATCCCCCCGTATGCGGAGGGGAACATGGAGGCGAGCTCGATCCACCACCTCCGCCTCGAAGGCAACGAGATGGAAACTTCCGGGAAACCGGCGCTCACCCTATGGAACTGCGCCGACGTGCAGATCATCGGCAACCGCATCCGCCGCAACGCGCCACACGGCCCCGCCGTCTCGCTGAGCAGAATCGCCGACATCCGTTTCGAAGACAACACCTTCCAGCTTCCGGGCGGAGGAACCCCCTTCGCCTTCGTCGACTCAGCCGAGGAGGCGAAAATGAAAAGCATCAACAGCAAAGTGGTTTCTTATGAATGAGATCCATTGGAACAACGGAGAGAGCCGGCTGGTCCTCTCCGGGAAAAACGGCGCCGTTCTCGCGCTGGAACACCGCAATCTTTCGCTGCTCGCTCCGGCAGAACGGGCCTTTTCGCTCCGCTTTCTGCGGCAAAACGGGGACTACCTCGAACTTGATGACACCTGCTTTTCCTCGTTCCGCTTCGAGGCGGGCGAGGCGCGCTGGTCGGAGTGCCGCCCCGTGCCGGGACTGCTGTTCACTCTCAAAATCCGCAACGGCGAGGACGGCTCCTTCCGGTTCCGCCCGGCGCTCTCCGGAATTCCGGCCGACCTTCTGCCCGATTTCATCGAAGCGCCTCATATCGCAATCCCGCTCAATCACGAACTCTTCTATCCCTTCAGCGAAGGGGTGATCGTCAGCGAACGGGAGAAACGCAACCGCAAAGTACAGCACATCGAATTCCCCGACAACCTCGGCATCGGCTACTATCCCGGGCTCTGTCAGATGCAGTTTCTCGCCGCCTGGCGGAACGAAGGCGGCGTCTGCTTCGTCGCGGATGATCCCCGCCACACCACCAAGGCGCTGGAGTTCGCCCCCGAAGCCGACGATCGCCTCGGGCTGAGGATCGAGACAATGTGCGGCGGACTCCTCCGCTCCGGCTGCTGTGAACTGCCCTTCGATCTCCTTCTGCAGCCCGTTCCGCCCGGCTGGCAGGCCGCCTGCGATTTCTACCGGCAGAACGTGGTGAAACGCGACCCGGCGATGAACCGGCGCTTCCCCCTGCCGGAGTGGCTGGAGGAGTCTCCGGTCACAGTGATCTATCCAGTCCGGGGGACCGGCACCATCACGCCGGAACCCAACCGGTTTCTCCCGTATGAAAACGCCTTCCCCCGGCTGCAGGAGCTGGCCGAGGCGTTCGCCAGCAAAGTGATGGCGCTGCTGATGCGCTGGGAGCAGCACGGCCCCTGGCACCCGCCTTTCTACTGGCCGCCGGTCGGCGGGGCGGAATCCTTCCGGAAACTGCGCGACCTCCTGCACGGGGCGGGGCATCTCCTCGGCGTCTACGGTTCCGGCACCTCCTTCACGATGCAGAGCCGCATCAACGATTATTCGGGGCGCGCGGAGTACGAGACGCGACAGCTGGAATCCTGCATGGCGCGCGGTCCGAAAGGGGAGAGCCGTGCCACGATCTGCGACATGATCCGGGAGAGCGAGACCTTCTGCATCGCAGAGAGGAAAAGCCGGGAGATTTTCAAAGAACAGGTGCGGATTCTGGCGCAGGAGGGGGTCGATTACTTCCAGATTCTCGATCAGAATCTCGGCGGCGCCTCCTTCCTCTGTTATCGGAAGGATCACCACCATCCGCCGGTGCCGGGCGCGTGGCAGACCGAAGCCATGCGGGAGTTTCTCGATGAGCTCAACGACACGATCCACGCCGCGGGGAGCCGGATGCTTCTCGGCACCGAATGCGCCGCGGCGGGCCCCTACGTCGCCGCCCTCCCCTTCAACGATTTGCGGGACGTCTTCGGCATCAACTACGGGCAGCCGGTGCCGGGTTTCCAGTACGTATTCCACCGCTACGCGAACAACTTCTTCGGCAACCAGTGCGGCGCAGAACAGAAGATCGACTGCGTCAAATCGCCGGACAATCTGCAGTTCCGGCTGGCCCGCGCCTTCTGTTCCGGCGAGATGCTCAGCGTCATGCTGCGCGACAGCGGCGAGATCGACTGGGGAACCGCTTCGGACTGGAACCATCCCGCGCCGCCGCAGGAGCCGCTCCCGGTGCTGATCCGCAACCTGAACGCGGCCCGCCGGCGTCACCGGGAGTTTCTGCTTCACGGGGAGTTGATCGAGTTCCCCTGCCCGGTCGAGTGCGGCAGTTACACGCTTCACTACCGGAACCGGCAGGAGAACTTCCCGTCGATCGCCTCGTCAGGCTGGCGCGCCGCAGACGGGCGGATTCTGCAGTGTTTCGTCAACTTCCTCACCGAGCCGCAGCAGTGCCGGATCGGAGGCAGAACGTACACCATTCCGCCGCTGGAGGTGCTGACCCGCGAACTGCCGGGCGTCTGAGCGACCCGGCCGCCGGAGAAAAAAATCACTCCGCCCGGTTTCGCCGCATTCCGGGCGGAGCGGCGTTTAATCCTCTGGCGGCCCGGAACTGCAGAGGGGACATCCCGGTGCCGCGCCGGATCAGACGGGAGAAAGAGGCGAGTTCCCGGTAGCCGACCTCCGCGGCGATCCGGCTGACCGGCAGATCGGTGTTTTTCAACAGGATCAACGCCTTTTGAAACCGTTCATTCCGGATGTAGCTGCCGAGAGAACAGGAGACTTTGTTTTCAAATATCTTCTGCAACGTTGACTTGGGGATTCCCATCGTATCCGCCACCAGATCGATATCGAGCGCCGGATTGGAGAGGTTGTGTGCGACAAAACCGAGAATCCGGTCGATTTTCCGATCCGGGTGACGCTGACGGGTTTTCCAGGAGTTCATCTTTGCCAGAATCTGCATGAGATACCCGCAGGCAAGCCCCTGCTGCACCGGTTCCGGCGACGAAATGCAGTTCGAAATATCGGTAAAAAGAGCAACCGGGCACTCCTCCGAAGCGTGCTGACAGCGGGCGTAACGATAGGAGAGAAACAAACTTTCGGCCAGCGCCCCGCGAAAGCAGACCCAGTACATCGACCAGCCGGCGCTGATCGCCCTGAGCTCGTGATCCTCCCCCGGCAAATAGTAGAAGACATCGTTGGGCGCGATGGGGAAGGAGTGCTCGAACAGCCGGATCTCGCCGCACCCCTCCACACACCAGATGAGCTCGATGAAATCCTTGAATGCACCGTTCGCGGCATCCCGCTCACCGGCCTGCAACACCTTGGAGCCCACGTCGATCACATAGAACGGCAAGGGCGGAAGTTCGTTGTTGGGAATGAACGCCAGACTTTTGAGGGAGGACAATTGCATCTTCGATCCCTGCGACTGAAAAATTCCACCTGTTCCGGTGCCGGGCCGCAACCCGTGTTCCGGCAAAAATTCCGGCGGAGAACCAGGAGATTCCCCCCCGGGATTCCCGGACCAGAATCGGAACATTCGATCAAATTCCGGACTCTTTTGTTAAATTAATATAGAGCGTTTCCGGGCAAAAATCAACCTGCTCCGGCGTTCGCCGCGGATTTCATCAACGCGATTCCCGACGGGCAATCCGATAGGCAAGCACCCCCCTGCCGTCCAACGCCGTATCAACCGTGAAAAACAGCCGTCCGTTTTCCACGCGCCGGGGGATCTGCTTCGCAACCGAACCGTCGGCATGCAGGGCGAACACCTCCATCTCCGCCGCATTCTGATGTTGGAACGACACCTCCGCCCGTCCCCGTCGCACAAGCAGTTGCGAACTCCCCCATTGATACAGCGTGTTCCGGTTGGCATCGCTGAACTTCGCCTGAAAATTCAGCGTGTCGGTGAGGTGAAAGAGCAGAATCCTGCCGCTTTCCGAAAGGAGCTTTCCATCCAGCGACGAAAGAGCGATCGTCTGGGGGACGTCCGCTTCGCGAACCGTGAGTGCTCCGGCAACTTCAGCTCCGCCCGGCAAGGTGATCGACGCAGTCCGGGGGGTGGATATTTTCAAAACACCTTTTGCGGCATCCAGATACAGCTCCCCTGACACGCTCTGCGCAATGTTTTCGGAGCAAAATCTGCGGCGAAGCGTCTCCACTGCGGCATTGCTCAGCGGCCGCTCGCCGCGCCACGGGGACTCCGTCGCATCAGCCGGGTCGGCTCCCCCCGCCCGGCTGCCGACCTGAACGATGAAACCGAGTTCCCGGAAGGATTGCGGATATTTTGCCGTTGCACTCTTCCCTTCGGCCGCATCGGGAATCTCGCAAATTACCTTCTCCCGGGCCGGACGGACATCGCCGCGCCGGAAGAGCAGCATGGCCAGACGGTCGGAGAACTGCGCCAGCGGGTCGTTGGCGGCGGCAAAAGCGGACAGCGGAGCAGGATGCAGCGCCGCCTGTTCGCTGCTGGCCCAGTCGAAACGGATCAGCGCATCGTAGTCCTGCAGAGCGGCATAGGCCCCCAGGAGCGCCCCCGACTCGCAGCGGAACCGGTTGGGAGCGCAGTAATTGAACTCCGTCACCGTGAAAGGCTTGCCGAAGATGCGCGAGGAGAACAGCGCGGCCGGAAAATTGTTTCCCTTCCGTCGGAGCGCCGAGTATTGACGGTAACTGGCCGGCAGTTTCCAGTTCGATACCGGGAAACTCGGGTGATCAAAATAGAGATGATCGTCAACGACGTCGAGCAGATTCCGCTGAGCCGTCAGCGCCGGAGAACTCTCCATGTTGATTCCGGTACAGAGCACCTCCACCTTCAGCTCCTCGCGCAGAAAACGTTTCTGCTCCAGAAGAGCGTTGCGCTGCAGCTCATTCAAAAACTGCAGGAAACGGGGTTCCGACCGGGAAGCCGTCGCAGATTCCGCCGGGTAACGCTCCGCCATCCAGCGGGAAAACCTTTTCCGGTAGAGCCGTTCCGTCTCCGCCGTGGTGTTCCAGAAGAAATCGAGATTGCCCTCATTGACCAGCGAGACCTGAATCAGAGCCGGATCCCTCCCCCAGACCATCCCGGTGTACGGGTTCTCGTGAAGGAGCCAGCGGCGGCAGAAGAGCTTCCAGTCCTCCATCGCCTCCGGAAGAATCGGAATCAGCGCCTTGAAGAGCGCGGGCGAATAGCGTTTCACGGGAAACACCCTGGCCAGCGGCGCATGACAGGGGCGCACCCGGGAGACGTACAGATCGGTCATGAAATAGATGCCCCGTTTTTTCAAAGCCGCGATAAAATAGTCCAGCCGGTCGAGATTTTCCCGGTTGAACGTACCGTCGCTGGTGCCGGTCAGCCCGCCGTCCTGATGGTGAAAACGAACGACGTTGTACCCGACCGCGGCCAGACGCTCCGCCAGTTTTTCCGCGTTGGCCCGGGAGGGAAAGTTGGCACCGTAGCTGAGATTGACGCCGAAAAAGCGAATGCGCCGCTCCGGAGCCCGCGCAAAGACGAAATGACCTTCGGGAGAGATTCTCACCGGCCCGTACTTTCCGGCCGGCGCATCGAGCTGACCGGAGAAATCCAGTGCAGATCCCTTTTGGATGCTCACCGGGAAATCCAGCGTCGCCCACTCTTCCCCCGGCACAAGATAGACAGGTTTGTCAAACTGCTCCACCGGGATGCGGGAGTCTCCGAGCGATATGGCCGGAATCATCCAGAAGGCGCCGGCTCCGGAACGCAGGCGAATGCGGACCGGATCCTTTCGCTTCAACGAAAACTGACTCAGATAGAGACCGACATAACACTGAGGATTTTCCACACTCCACACATTGGTTGCGTTTTTGAAATGAGCGGGCATCCACCAGTTGCCGACGTCGCGGTTCTGGATGACGGAAAAAGTCTGTCCGGAGCCGTCCGCAAAGGTGACGTCGATCTCGCCGATTTCCGCATTCCTCGCCCCCCAGGCGCTCGCGTGCAGAAAGTAGAGCCAGTTCCCCCGCCCCTGAAGCGGGAATTCACAGGAACGGGCAACGTCCCGCCCGAGCACGATCGCCGCCTTCCCGCGATTGCTCTTTTCGTCGACGATCCGGAATGACGCCCCGCCGAAACGCAGCAGCCCCGCCGGAAGCTGACGCAGGTCATTTTCCGGCCCCTGATCGGTCCAGCCGCCCAGCCCGTCGCCGGCGACCTCGTCGCGCAACCCCCGGTTCATCACCCGGGAGAGATCCTGCGGAAGAGAGACGACGCCCCTGCGTTCCACCTCAAA
Organism: uncultured bacterium; assembly: GCA_900551245.1. Lineage (GTDB taxonomy): Bacteria > Verrucomicrobiota > Lentisphaeria > Victivallales > Victivallaceae > Victivallis. Next base: position 24,007 of record URVC01000020.1, read on the forward strand.
CTTCAACGACGCGGCCTCCAGCATCCCCGCTTTCGGGGAGAAACGCAGCCGCAGCAGAAACCGCGAGCCGCCGAACCGGCGGTTGTCCTGGCACCAGACATCGAGATCTCCCCGCAGAATCAGTGACGCCCCGCTCGCCAGCGGAATGGTCAATGCCTTCGCCTTCCAGCCGCCCAGAATGATCCATTTCTGCCCGTTCAGATTGCGCGGCAGATCGACCTTAAGTTTGTCCAGCAGTAAAAAAGGAGTTTTCACCGGCAGTTGAAATTCCAGCGCAAGTTCCTGAACCTTCCTCGGCTCCGGCGACTGAAAACGCATTTCGCAGTGAAGCGCCCCCTCCTCCCCGGGAATGACGGTGCAGGCGAGGAGATTCTGCTGATTCAACGTCTTCGCATACAAAGCGTTCCACCCCGGTTCATACAAGACAATCTGCGCCGGGAGCGATTCAAAACAAAAGCCACGGTCAGGAGAATACTGCCACCAGCGTTCCGACGCGGCGGCCAATCCCGCCAGAAAAACCAGACAGAGTGCGAGTACAGAGTGTTTCATGGTCAAGGTCACTTTCCTTTGCTGTGTTCGGTTACGGAACTCTTCCGTTTTCACCGTCCCCCCAGAAATAGAACCGGGGGTCGACCGCGGGATTTCCCGTGGCAGTGGGCAGATTCAAATAGGGAACCGGCTCCACATGAGAATCGAAATAGGCGACGTTGATGCATTTCCGATGCCGCCACGCCTTTAAATTCTCAATCCGGGTAACGCTGTTGTAATCGATTCCGGCGTCGGGATTTGTACCGGTATCCTCCGCGGTGTATTCGCGGTACCCATCCATCACCAGCCCGCGGGAAGCGGGGCGCCTGGTCCGCACGGCCTTTCCGTAATTGCTCAGCATGAATATGTTGATCGTGTAATTGACCGCCAGACGCGCATTGATTGACTCATCCGGAATCGAGGAAGGACAGCCGAAAGGCGCATGGGGCCGCAGTGCCGTCGTCGGGCCGTATTGTGACCCCACGGTAAACAGGAACTTCGTGGAAGGTTCCCGCCCCCGGTAATGCGCATACAACCGGCTTCCCCATGCGATGGCGGCGGTCTGATACGGCAGGCAGCCCTGATAGGTGTCCATATAGAGTACAGCAATCGATGCAATCTGTCTCAGATTGTTGACGCAGCTGACCGACTTCCCCCGCTCCCTTGCGGAATTCAACGCCGGGAGCAACAGTCCCGCCAGAATTGCGATGATCGCAATTACAATTAACAATTCAATCAAAGTAAAAGCATAACACCGTACAGCATTCCCATCATGACGTCTTCTGTTCCGTTTCGCAAAAATCCACATCTTGCAACTCCGCGGTTGAGGTTGTATTCCCGCTGTGCCTCCGGGAATTCTTATGAGAATAGTATACCATGAAAGACGCCGAAAGTCAACGGTAAAAAAATCTAAATATTTGTCACTTTTCACCCGGAGATTTTCCTCCGGATACCGCCCGGGAAACTCCCGGATTTTTCAGAATCCAACCCGGAGAAAACGCGAAATCCCGTGCGGCTCCGGCAGAGATGCCGCACAGGATTTCGCGTTGAACTGCCGCCGGGCCGTCGTCGCAGAAAGTTTCTCATGCGACGTCACGCCCGGCGATTTTTTAACATTTCGCGGCACAAAACAAGGCCGCCGGGGCAAAAAATCACTCCGCAGGCAGGAAGGTGAGACGACAGCGGAACCGCCAGATCCGGTCCTGCGTCGACGGAACAATTTCAAACCGCACCTGGCTGGTCGAATGGGGCGAGAAGCTGTTCACGCCGCCGGGCATCCCCGGGTCGGCGGGGAGTTTCTGCACCGCCACGGCAAGCTGTGCCCCCTCCCCCGCACCCTGCAGTTCCAGCCGGTCGATGAGGCAGACGCGGCCGCCGCACCGCCAGCGGAGCGCTTCCGGCAGACGATCCAACCCGGCAAGCGGCAGGAAGGCACCGGTGGAATCCCGGTACTCCGCCACCGCATCCGGCAGCGGCAGAACAAAGGAGAGTTTATCCCAGTAGTGGCCCGCCATCCCCTTCATGCCGAAGTCCAGCTCCAGATGGTCCGCGAAATAGCGGTTGTGCACGTAGAAGCAGAACCGGTTCGCCCGCTCCCGCCGCTGCCAGTTCATCTCGAGAAATCCCCCCTTCTCCAGGAAGAGATTGCAGGGCGGGTCGTAAGGGTCGAACGAGGTCGAATCGAGCACCGCGCCGTCTGGAGCGCGCCGGACCGTCATCGACGTGTCGTCCTCCGGCGAAGTCGAACAGCTCAAGAATCGGCGGCCGTTGTGATCTTCCGCCTCGATGTGCCACAGCGACGCGGCCGGAAAGCTCGCCGCATACATCAGCTCTTTGCCGGAGTAGAGCGTCGCCAGCGGCGCTCCGCCGATCAGGGTGCCGAGGTTCGGATCCCCGTAGCAGGGCACCACCGGAATGTTCCGCAGACAGGTGTGGCCGGCAAACGAGGTCTCGTACTCCGGCGTGCTGACCCGGAGCCAGCCCGCCTCCCAGGCGTATGAACCATAGGCGGGCGGTTCCGCGGCAATGAGGGAATCCACCTCGCCGAACTCCGCCAGCGCCCGCGCGATCGAGCCGTAGAAGCGTGCCCCCGCCAGTTGCGAAAACTGCGCCTCGATGCCGATCTTATGCCCGTAAGGCTGTGCCTCCGGCAGACCGCTTTCCGCATAGGTCGGACGCCGCTTGACGAATTCCATGTACCGGTCGGCATACCAGCGGCAGTAAGCCGCCAGCTCCGGCAGAGCCAGCTCGTCGGCCAGCGCCGCCGATTCGAGCGGAATTCCTTCCACCAGCGCCGGTCCGAACCAGGCGCGGTGGATACCGTAACCGTCGAGATCGCTCGCGAGATTTCCCACCCGGCCCAGATTGCGGAGCAGACCGGCGATGTAGTTCCGGCAGAGCCAGTCGAGGTCGGATCGGCGTCCAAACACCTTGTTTTTGAGCGCATGCAGGTAGACGAACATGAATCCGTTCGGCTCCGTGCAGTAATACGCGGGCGTATGGGTGTTGGTCGCGTGCTGATCGGTCAGGCCGCCGGTGCAGACGTAGTTCCAGGTCCAGTCCGGATTGAGGCTCGGCTGCAACAGCGGTCCATCCACCGCGGCCGGATGGGTGTAGCGGTGAATGCCGCGCGCCAGCGCCAGTTCGAACCGCTCTTTCCAGACCGGATTCCCCGAAAGCAGCATCATCCAGTAGTAGATGCGCAGCTCGAAGCGGAGCTGCTGAGTCTTGCCCTGCGCGCCCTCCGGGAAACGAATCCGGGGATGGCGCTCCGCCAGACGGGTCAGCGCAGTGAGAACACGCTCCTTCGCCTCGCCCGCAAGCCCGATTTTCCCGGCATGAAAGAGAGCGGCTCCCAGGGCATCCCCGAGCGTGGAGGCGTAGGCGGGGTGATCGGTGAATCCATCTTCCGTCAGGCAGTAGCCGTCCTCGCGCACCTGTGTGGCGAGCCACTCTGCCAGCTGCGCCGCTCTTCCGCGCGGCACCCGGGAGATTCCGAGCACCTCGGTGTAGACCAGATAGTAGAGCACATGAGCGCACACGCCGCCGGGATCGTAGGTGGATTTTCCGGATTCCACCGGAAAATTCAGATAATACCGCCCGTTCCAGCACCGCTCCAGATAGTCCGGGAACGGGCTCTCCTCCAGAAAATCGCGGAGTGAACCAGAATTCGGATTCATCAAAACCTCGCCTCCTATTTGCCGATCGGGTCGGAGCTGAAGACGATCTCGCGAACCAGCACCGGAATCTTATTCGCTTCGATGTCGTACCGATAGTCGCGCGCGGTCAAACCCCGCGCCCACATCGTGCCTTCTCAGCTCGACGCGTGACGGAACTTCTTTCCGGTCTGCCATTCGCCGCCGTTGAGCGCGACGTCGCAGGTTTTGCTGTTGAAATCCATCTTGACATCGACGGTGAACCATTTGTTCGGTTCGACCCGGCCGATCTTCTGCCAGACCACCTTGCCGTTGCCGTCGCCGTTGCTGACCAGCACATCGAACATCTCCCCTTTCGGTTCGAAGCCGATGAACGCCGCGGTGCGGTTGTTGACCTGCTGCAGCCGGAGCGTGCCCGCCAGCCCCTTGCCGGAGAGTTCCGGCAGCAGGAACGAGATGCGGCAGTAGGCAACACTCTGCTGGGCATCGCTCACTCCGGCATTCCATTCGCTGGAGTTGACCTGAAATCCCTTTTCAATTTCCAGCACTTTTGCGCCGTCGCGCTCGATCACCTTCGCACCGACCGAATCCGGCGTGCGCGGCCACATGCCCCAGGTCGGGCGGAGCGAGCGCATCTTCCCGGCGGCGTCGGTCTGCACCAGCACGGTGCCGGGTTCGAGTTTGTTCAGGTCGAGCCGGTAGAACTCCCCGGCCGCCGCACCGACGACGGCGCAGAACGCCAACAGAATGCAGAACTGTTTCATTGATTTCCCCTTTCTCTTATCGGTTGCCCGGAATCCGGTTCACCATTTTGGTATAGCTGTGGTTCAGCCCGCGGTGCGTCTCGAAGCGAATCTCCAGCCGCAGAGCGTCGATCTTCTTCGCGTCCGCCGGGAAGGCGATCCGCATCGAACGGCCCGGTTTGAGTTCATCGGCCCACTCGGAACTGATGACGTTGTCGGGCGAAACCAGCTGCAGACTCACCTTGCGCAGCGGCGCGACATCCTGATTCTCAAACTTGATCGAGTCGTTCTCGCAGGTGAGCTTGAACGGCGCCATGATCTCCTGCAGAAACTCGCGGCCGCGGACATCTTCAAGTTCGCCGTGGTGCGGGAAGAGGAAACCGCCGACCACGCCGGGGCACTGCCGCATCAGGGAGAGTTTCTCCCGCATCTCCTTTTCCCACTTTTCCACATTCTCGTTGCGGTAGCGGGTTCCCTTGGTCTGATTCTCCGTAAAGCCCCACTCGCAGAAGACGATCGGCATTTTCGTCCGCTGGTAGATGTTGGCGGCGAGCGTCTTGAATTCCGGGATGAACTGGTAGCTGTTGTACCCGAGCACATCCTGCCCAGCGGTGAAGAACCAGAAGTTGCCGAAGGTGTCCAGATTGGCGTAGGTGACCGGACGCCGGTCGGGGTCGGCGCCGCGCAGCCGCTCGCGGGCGACGGTAAGATAACGGTCCATCAGCACCTTGTCATTGTAACCGGCGGTGGGGTGGTTCTCGTTGCCGGAGTTCCAGAAGAGGATGTTCGGGCAGTGATTCAGCTGACGCGCCATCTCCTCGTGCGGATCGGTGATGAACTGGAAATCCGGCTTGTCCAGATTCCCCAGCGCCACCTCGGTGGTGTTGCAGGAGCCGGAGGCGTAGACCGGCACGACCATGATGCCGGCCTGCAGGGCATCCTCGATCTGTTCGGCCGTGCATCCCTCCAGACGGAGAGCGTTGAAGCCGAGGTTCTTGAAGAACGCCAGACGGTTCAGCCAGCGGCGGCGGGTCTGGGTCCGGTCATTCTCCCACTCGATGCCGAGGTCGCCGTTGACGCCGCGGATCTGGAAGGGATCGCCGTTGACGAAGAGCTTGTCGTTGCGGAACTCGATCACCGAACCGTTGAATTCGACATTCTGCGCGTCAAACACCCGCCCCGCCTTGTCCTTCGCGTTTACCGAGAAGCGGTAGCGGTCGAAGTTCGCCGGCAGCGTCAGCGGAATGGAGAATTTTCCCTCCCGGTCCGGCACTACGTCGACCCGGAGGCCGTGCCCGTCCGCGGAGACCGCCGCAGTACCGGGCCGCACCTTGCCGGAGATGGTCCGCACCACGGTGCCGTCTTCGGCCACCTTCCCGGCGGCGACCGGATTCAGAGCGAGAAACGCCGAGGCCGGTTCCACATAGAGGTTGACGTCGCCGAAAATTCCGGCCACCCCCTTGTGATGGCGCGCCTCTCCATTGCGGAAGATCCAGTAGCCGCGCACCGGATTGTTGTAGAGGCGGACCGCCAGAGTGTTGCGGCCGTCCTTCACCAGATCGGTGATATCGTAGACGTAGTTCCACGGATATTTCCCGGTCAGGATCGGCAGGAGAAGCACATCCTCGTCGGGAATCGCCTTCTCGTTGAAGGGAAACGCGATGCCGCACCGTTCAAAGTGCTGAAACTTCATCATCTCACGCGCTGGTTTCCCCCAGAGGTGCGTCTGCCGGGAGCTGTTGGTGAGGATCCAGTCATTGCGGCGCCGGGCGCAGGTGAGCGTGCCGGCCCGTTCGCCGTTGATATAAAGTTCCGCCGTATCCGCCAGATCTTCGATCTGCAGATAGACCCGGCCGGAAGCCGGTTTCCGCAGATCGAAATCGCGTTTGTACCAGTAGTGGCCGCCGGGCTGATCGGGGGTTTCCGGCTCCGGGACCTGCACCTTTTTCGCCCTCGCCAGAGGCGAACCGGGGCGGGCGGGGGTATCGTTGAGCAGCCGTCCATAATTCCAGGTCAGATCTCCGACGAAGCTCTTGTCGAACTCACCGTTGAGCGAAATGGTTTCGACAAAAGGATTGCCGGTCACCGCCGCGGCGGGGACGAGCCGGTCGTATTTGCCGCGGTAATATTTCCCGAGTTCCGGGAACTTCCGCCAGTTGTACTGCGCGCGGTAGGCGTCGCTCTTCTCCTTTTCCCACCCTGGAGCGCTCTTCACAAACCGGGTGTTGAACACGCGGAGCGTCGCCTTCCCCCGGGATTTTCCGCCCATGTCGTGCAGGAAGAGAAAGAGGTGATATTTCGGATTGTCCTTCGCCTTGTCGGGCAGTTCATCCAGGTAGAAACGGACCTTACTGCGCCCGGCCTTGAGCGGCATTTCGCCGTTGAGCACCACCCGGGTCGGCCAGAAGCGCGCCGGATCGGCCACGCAGAGGCTCATGCGCAGAATCGGGTTATCGATCTCGGAATCGACCTCGAGATAGCCGCCCGGCAGGTATTCGGCGAGCGGGAAACTACCGAAGTTGACAAACATGTAGTTGTCCGCGTCCGACTGATCAGTGAAGTTGCAGGTGAGGACCTGATCCTTTCCCACCGCGGGGACAAACGCCTTCACATCACTGCCGTTGTCCGAAGCGCGGAAGGTATACTTCTCCGGATTCCCGATCTGCGTTGCGGACACCGCGGCACAGAGCCCCATCGTCATGAAAATTGTCCAGTTTGCTTTCATAAAAACCTCATCCGTATCCGATTAAAATCAAATATCGCCTTTCGTTCCCCAGAACTCTTTTTTGTTGATCATCCTCCGCTCGGGAACCAGCGCAACCTTGGAGGCATTTCCGCCAACGAAGAGGACCGATTTGTAACGCGCCATATGATTTCCCTGCGATTCGGTATTCAATGCCAAAAACGCGTCTGTTCCATGAGCTTCCATAATACCGTGCCAGGCGACCACCTTCCCCTTGTCTGCGCCCCATCCAGAGTCAAGACAATAGTATTCCGCAATTGAAAAAGTCCTGCTGGGCGAACGGAACCGCGTAACTTTCGGGAAAGGCATCTCCATAAGGTTGTAGTCCGTCACATATTTTTCCATTTTAGAGGAATCGGCATTGGGATGCACGAAAAGATTCGGCAGCAGTGTCTGTCCATAATATTCTCCGTTGATCGCAGTCCAGCTCTGGCCGGCACCTCGAATTTCGAACTGCTGTGTGGAGGGACAACGCACGATCTTGAAGTTCCCGACCGGGAGATAGTTGTTGCGATACCAGGTTTTAACAATACTTTCTTCTCCATCCCGTATATAGATCGCCGGAGTCAGATAATCATTGTTATCCTGCGCATAGCTCTGGTCAATGACCCCGATCTGCTTCATGTTGCTCAGGCAATTGGCCTGCCGCGCCGACTCCCGCGCCCGGTTCAACGCCGGCAGCAGCATCGCGGCCAAAATGGCGATGATCGCAATAACTACTAAAAGTTCTATTAAAGTAAACAATCTTCTTCTCATGTCCACCTCCATTTTGACATATCTTCGGTCCGTTATCTCAACATGACATCTGCTTTTTTTCTTTGTTCTTCCGCTCTGACGCGCAGAGAGAGATCATCCATCACGGTTCAAGACGGGGAGAGATCGAGCCGCGTTTCTTCAACTCCCCGGCAATCTGCACGATCGAATTCACGTTGCGCTGGTGTGCGCCGACCCCGTCCATCAGATCGCAGAGCGTGCACGACGCAAAATAGGCCACCCGGTCGAACGGCATGGCGATCGAACTGAGAGAGGGCGTCAGCAATGTCGGGAAACTGCCGGAGTCATCCATCCCGATGATGCTGAGATCTTCCGGCACATGGACTCCCCTCGCCCGGCAGGCGCGCAGCAGTCCGAACGCGCCCCAGTCGTTGACCACCACCACCGCGGTCGGCGGCTCCGGCAGTGACAGAAACCGGTCGAGCGCGCCGGAAAGATCCGGCGGCGCCGCCTCCGGCGAGGTGACGCTGTGGTATTCGGCAAGTTGAAGCTCCAGAAGATATTCCCCGCGAAACAGCCCGGCGCTCTTCATCACTTCCATATATCCGTTGGAACGGGCGATGAAGATGCTGTTCTGCGCCTCATGATTCAGAAACGCAATCCGGCGGTGCCCCATCTGAAGAAGTTCCCGGGTGGCAATCGCGCCGCCGGCATGATTGTCCAGCACCACCTGCGGGTACGCTCCACTGGTGGGAAGCGCTCCGAACCCCACACAGGGCAGCCGGGAAATCAGTTCATCGACGTAGGCGGGCATCTCCTGATTGGTCTTGATGAGCACGCCGTCGGCACCGGAAGAGATCTCCCGCACAATCTCCTCCGGCTCCATATCCGCCATGTAGATGGCGAGGCGGGCGCCGCGTTCCCCGCAGGCCCGCTCTATGCCGGAAAGAAACGTGGTCCAGAGTTCATTCCCCTTCCACGCCGAAGACATGCCCGGCGAAAGCATCGCGATCGTCCGGATTCTGCGCCCGCTCCCCGTCTCCCGGGGCAGTTGATGCACCGGCCGCCGGCCGCGTCGACCGGCCCGGTAGTTCACCTGCCGGATCACATCCAGCGTCCGGCGGCGGATTTCATCGCTGACGTTGTCGGCATTGTTCAGGATCCGGCTCACCGTCCCGACCGACACGCCAGCCATCCGTGCAATGTCCCGTATCGAATACTCCGCCATGATTTCATCCGCCATCCGAAAATGTTCATCGTTCATCTCTCTTAATTATACCAGATTCATCCGGAAATGTCAAGAGCCGCTTTTATAAAAAATGAACTTTTTTTGTTTAATGAACTTTAAAGTTCATCACCGGTTTTCTTTCCCCCGTCCGCCTCCTTCCGCGGAAGCTCCGGTCAAAACAGAAACAACCGGTGGAACGGGTCTTGCAAAAAGGGCGGTCAAATCGTATATTAATAAAATAGAAACGGCAAACCAATCATTTTCGTTTCAGGGGAACCATTATGAAAAACAGAAAAATTTCCGGCGCGGCCGTACTTCTTCTGCTGCTGTTCGGCACCGCACTGTCCGCAGCAAGGTACGAGAAACTCGGCGGATACCTTGACGTGGAGGTAATCGACGTCACCTGGCGCGGCATCGAAATCGTTCACCGTGACGGCACCTGCCGCCTGACCGACGAGGATCTCTCGGCCGAAGACAAGGAACTCCTGAAGGATGAGCTGGAGAAACTTCATACCCTCCAGGCGGAACAGCAGAAACTGTGGAAAGCCCGCCAGGAACAGCTGGCCAAGGAGAAGAAAATCGCCGACCAGCAGGCCCGCTCCGTGAACAATGTGATGAACCAGGCGCGCAAGAACAAGAATCTGGATAACCGGATCAAAATGCTGCTGGACGCCAGAAAAAAGTATCCGAAAGCCTCCAACATGGCCGCGCTGAACAAGATGATCGTCACGCAGCAGGCGGTCGGGGTGACCGGCGCAATGAACCGGGCCAAAAAAGAGGGAAATCTGAACAAACGCCTGAACATCCTCCTCAGCGCCCAGAAACGCTACCCCTACGCCTCCAACCGGGGCGCGCTCAAGCAGCTCATCAACAAAACCCGCAAAGACAAGCAGGCGGCCGACGCGAAGGCGAAAAAAGCGGCCGAGGACGCCAAGAAAAAACAGCAGTGATCTGCGGTGGAACACGTTGTCCGCAACAGCCGCGCCGGCGCCTCCTGTGAGGAGCCGGCACGACAGCGTTGTCGCACAGTTCAGACCGCGGAGATTCCCTTGAGCTTGTCCCGGCAAAGTGCCGCACGGCAGATGTCACGCTCCGGCGCGGAAAGCTCCTTGCCGGCCCGTTTCTGCAGATGGGCCGGATTGATCGCGAGAAAGAGCTCGTTCACCATCTTGATGTCCACCGTGTTGAACATGCCCAGATCGACGCCGATCCGGATGCCGGAGAGCGAATTGAGCGCCTCCTCCGTCGTAATCCGGTAGGCGTGCCGGAGAATGCCGTAGGAACGCCCCACGTGATCGAGCAGGGCGAAACGGTCGCGCAGAATCAGCTGCTGACGGGCGATCTTCTCCTGGGCGATCAGCTGGCTGATCACCGTGTTGAGCCGTTCGATGATCTGCGTCTCGCTCTCGCCGAGCGTACTTTGATTCGACACCTGATAGAGGTTGCCCCGGTTGTCGGTCCCCTCCCCGAAGATGCCGCGCACCGCCAGATTGAGCTTGGCCACTCCCTGAATCGTCGGCCCGATCTGACCGGAAAGGACCAGCCCCGGCAAATGCAGCATCACTGACGCCCGCATTCCGGTGCCGACGTTGGTCGGGCAGCTGGTGAGGTAGCCGAGCTTGTCGTCAAACGCATAATCCAGTTTGGCACTCAACTCGTCATCCAGCGCATTGATGACCCGCCACACCTCGTCGAGCTGGAACCCGGGACGCAGGGTCTGAATCCGCAGCTGATCCTCCTCGTTGACCATGATCGAACTGGATTCGTCGGCGCGCACCAGCAAACGGGTGCCGCCATCCCGCTCGAGAAAGTCGCGGCTGGCGAGACGACGTTCGAAGAGGATCTCCCGATCGAGCGGCGACATCTCCGCCGGGTCGAAGCTGTAGCAATCCGGACAGCCCAGCACGCCGGACCCGGCCGCCGCCTGCGAAACAAGTTCACACACCTCCTGCCGCGACTCCAGCGAGGCCGCCGCGGGGAACGGCCGCCCCGCCAGGTTGCGCGCCAGCCGGATGCGGCTGCTCAGCGCAATATCCTCCTCCGGACCGGAGTCGGCCAGAAAGCTGACCGGACTGCGGAGCAGTTGATCGATCGAGTTATTCATCGCTGCTCCCCTCCCCGTTCCCGTCGCCGGACGGCTCCGGGCGCGCGTCCAGTTCGGCCTTGAGCTGGGCGATCCGATCCCGGCAGACAGCCGCCTCCTCGTACTCCTCGCGCTGGACGTGTCCGTCGAGTTCCCGGCGGAGTTTGTCTATTTCGAACTGCAGTGCCGCCCGGTTCCCCGGCCCGGCCGACTGCGGCCGTTTGCCGAGGTGGACCGGTCCGCGCTGCACCCGGGTGAGCGCGTCGGCGATCATCGGCGCAAATGTCCGGTAGCAATCCGGGCAGCCGAGCCGGCCGCCGGACTCCCGGACCCGTTCAAAATTCCAGCCGCAGCCGGGGCAGACCGGCCCGGAATCGGCGGCGGGTTCCGGCGCAGGATCCTCCTGCGCCGCCTGCACCGATTCGGTCAGCTTCCCCAGATTGAACAGCACCTCGGCCAGATTGAAGCCGAGCGAACCGAGTTCGCCCTTCTCCTCCTTCTCCCGCGCGCAGTCCGCGCAGAGGTTGGAGGCCACAACCTTACCGTCGTGCACCTCTTTGATATGAATCGTCGCTTCGTTCTTTTTACAATTGTCGCAAAGCATGAATGTACCTCCTGACCCCGTAGGGGGTTAAGTCAATGTAAACGCTTTTGAAAAGAAAACAAGGGGGGCGGCGGATTTTTTCACCGATTTCTTCCGGCGGAAATCACTGCTCAATCCGGACAATTCCGTTCTGGTCGAGGATCAAACGGAATTTGCGATACTCCTCGGGCCGGCCCTCCGCGGCGTAGCGGAGAACCAGATTGAGGTGGTAGACACAGTGCCCGTTCACCCGGCGGATTCCACCGGGGTGCGGCAGCAGGAGAGAACGGACCGGGTCGTCCATTCGATCGAGCAGATGGCGGATGTTCATGCGGACAATATCCACCACGCCGGTGTACGCCCCGCCGGCGGGAGAGGAGGCGGCGTTCAGCACGATCTTCTTCTTGTAGTAGGCGATGTTCTCCTCCGGCGCGTTGGCGAGCTCCACCACCAGACTTTTCGCCCGCAGTTTCGCCACTTCAGCAGGAAGCGCCGACTCCCGCACGAAGCTGAACAGCTCCTTGCTCGTGCCGACCCGGCGACCGTGCGCATCGCTGATCCGGGTGGTGTAGTCGAAGAAAAACTTCCGCGCCCAGCCGATGAACCGGAAGCGGCAGCTGTCCTTGATCCGGTCTCGGACGATGTAGCAGATCACCGCAATCGCAACGAACCAGGCGGTCACGTCGGCGAACAATTGCCGCCCGAGCAGCGAGAGCATCAGCGCCAGAAACATCGCCAGCCCGGCGGAAAGCGAGGTCAGCAGCTCCTCCGCGAACCGCCCGTCGGCGCTCCGGCTGGTCCGCAGATAGAGAATGCTCCCCATGATCTTCTTGAGCACCCGCATCCGGTAGACGGCCGCCTCATTGGAATCGTTTTCGGCGATGACCCAAGCGAATCCGCGCTTGCGGCGGTAGTGCGCCTCCCCCGCGGCCAGCCGCAGAACCGCCTTGCGCAGTTTCCGCGAAATCTCCCCGGTGTCGGAAAGCGACTCCGCCAGCGAGGCGAAATAGTACTCCGCCACCAGACTGATGTACTCGTCGCCGAAATCATAGATCTCTGCATAGCGGGGATCGAGGTGCGGCTCCTGCAGCAGCGGCCGCAGCTCCCGGAACCGGGCCAGCAGTGTCTGCGTGTTGCTTTCGAGCCGGTCGATCCGCTCCGCCGTCAGACAGGAATCACAGCAGAACTCGATCTCGTCGCGCAGTGCGCTCTTGACGATGGAGCAGCAGAGTTTGAGCGTATCGACAAAGCGCTCCTGCGCCTCCGGGTCATCCGGTTTCCGCCCCAGTTCGCTCATCCGCTCCCGGAGGCGCACCAGAACCGCCCCCTCCGCGTTGAGCAGGGAATCCAGCAGGCAGACCGGCGTCTGCCAGCGGAGCCGCGACTGGAGATCCCGGTAAAACTCCTCCTTGCGGCGGCTCTCCGGATTGATGTCCAGACTCTGCGGGATGAAGAGGAACAGCTCCACTGTGTAGCGCAACGCCCGGCCGTCGTTCGAGTTCAACGGATACACATGTTTGATCTCGAACTGATGATGGTCGTGAATTTTAATCCGTTCCTGAATCGTCTGCATCGCGCCGGAGCTCCTCCCGCTCGAAAGTTTCCATTCGTGTTTCCTAATAAGATACACGACAGTCGACAGGAATGCAAGCGCCGGGGCGCTCTTCCCCGGAGGGGAGTCAGCGCAGTTTGAGCGTCGCAAGCGCCATCAGCGCGAAGACGCCCGCGAGGATCCAGAAGCGGACAACGATCTGCGTCTCGGTCCACCCTTTGCGTTCGAAGTGGTGGTGAATCGGCGCACAGAGGAAAATCCGTTTCCCGGTCAGCCGGAAGGAGGCGACCTGAAGGATGACCGAAACCGCCTCCATCACATAGACGCCGCCGACCAGAATGAGCAGCAGCTCCTGCCGGACGATCACCGCGAGCATGCCGACCGCGCCGCCGAGGGCGAGACTGCCAGTATCGCCCATGAACATCGAGGCCGGGTAGCAGTTGTGCCAGAGGAATCCGATGCACGCGCCGCAGACGGCCGCGGCGAACACCATCGCCTCCTCCGCCCCCATGATGTAGGGGATGTTGAGGTGCCCGGCGAAGATCCGGTGGCCCATGAGGTAGGCGAACGCCGCATAGGTGAGCGTGCAGAAGATCGTGCACCCGGTGGCGAGCCCGTCCTTGCCGTCGGTCAGGTTGACGGCGTTGGAGGCGCCGACGATCACCACGACCGCGAAGGGCAGAGTCCAGAACCCGGTGTAGACCGGCTCCTTGAAGAACGGCACCATCAGCTGGCGCATCAGCTCCCGGAGTTCGGGAATGCTGCTCAAACTCCAGACGGCGAGTCCGGCGACCAGAAACTGCCCGGCGAGCTTGGCCCGCCCCGGAATGCCGTCGCGCCGTTTGTAGACCACCTTCATGAAGTCGTCGGCAAAGCCGATCAGACTGAAGGCGGCGGTGGCGACGACCAGCGTAATGGCGATGGGATTGGTCATGACGTTCCAGAGCAGCGCGGTGACCAGAATCGCCCCGATCAGCAGGATTCCGCCCATGCAGGGGGTGCGGTTCTTCTCCTTGTCGATGAATTCCGGCGGGACGAGTCCTTCGAGGCGGCTGGCGGCCTGCGCGTTGAGCCGCCGCAGCTGCCGCGCCGTGAACCCGCCGAGCAGCACGACCAGCAGAAACGCGGTGAGCGCGGCGCCGCCCGCACGGAATGTAACATAATCGAACAGACGGAACGGACCGAAGTCCCCGCTCAGCAAGGAGAGAAGATACAGCATGGATATTGTCTCTGAACGTTAAAAAAAGTTGGACCAAAACGGCGTGTTTCATACTATAGCTTCACCGCTGTTTTTTTCCAATGAAAAAAGCGAAAAAAAACGGGGGCTCCTCTCCGGGTGACGGCGGACCGCGCGGCCCGTTCCGGCCGGGGCGCGGCGGGGACGGAAAATCCCCGAAATCTGCGAAAGAGAGGGGGTTTCCGGCTTGACTTTTCCGAGAGATGGTTTACTCTACAGAAGAGGAGTATGAAATTCATCAATGCAGGAGAAACCCCGATGCACACATTTTGGTATCAAATTCCGGTTGCCGCGGCATGGCTCGCCGTGCTGATGCTGGCCGGATGCGACAGAGAGGCCCCCGGTCAGGACGCCGCTTCCGCTCCCGCCAAGGTGGTGGCGAAACAGCCCCGGCAAATGGAGTTCGTTCAGAAAATCCGGGTCCAGGCCAACGTGGAATCCCAGGAGTCCGCCGAGATTTCCAGCCGAACCAGCGGCAACCTCGACCTGATTCCGGTGGGGGAAGGCGACCGGGTGAAGAAAGGCGACCTGCTGTTCCAGGTGGACCGGATCAACCTCGAGAACAACGTCAGAAGCCAGAAGAAAAACGTCGAAGTCGCCGAGGCGGAGCTCCACATCGCCCGGATCAACCTCAACCTGGCCCGGACCGTCCGGGACAAGGCGAAGGTGGACCTCGACCGCGCCGAACGGCTGAAAACCTCGCAGGCGGTCTCCATGGACGCCTATGAGCGCGCAAAACTCTCCTTCGATCAGGCCGATGCGGAAATCGCCAAGGCGGAAGCGCAGGCAGGATTCGCCGCCGCCCGGGTCGAACAGGAGAAGGCACACCTTGAAACGGCGGAAAAGAGCCTCTCCGACTCGATCATCCGCGCTCCGTTTTCCGGCGTCATCACCCTCACCGACAAGGATCGCGACGAGTACGTCAAAGACGGCACCGTCATTTTGAAGATCGAAAATCCGGACCGGCTGCAGCTGGTCACCATGATCAGCTCCAACTATTACAACCAGGTCATTCCCGGCAAAACCACGGCGAAGATCCTCTCCGCTTCCGGGAAAGAGCTGGCGGAGCTGCCGGTCACCTTCCGCAGTCCGGCGGTCGACCCGCTGTCGCGCACCTTCACGGTCAAGATCGCGGTGCCGAAGAGTCTGGAATTCGTCAGCGGCCAGCTCTATGAGGTCGATCTCATCCTCCGCCGCGTCGAAGGCAGAGGAATTCCCAACGAGGCGGTGCTCACCCGGGCCGGCAACCGCAAGGCGGTCTTCGTCGTCACGCCGCAGCAGAAAGCGGCGGAGATCACCGTGAAGACCGGAATCGTCGACGGCAGCTGGACCATGCTCCGCGACCCGGAGGTGCTCAAGGACCAGCCGGTCATCGTCGAAGGTCAGAGTTTCCTCGAGCCCGGGGAACCGGTTGAAGTGATTCAGACCGGAACCGCTCCGGCAAAATGACAGGAGGCGCACCATGTTTCTGAGCCGCGCCTCCGTCGCCCGCCCCATCGCGATGAGCTGTTTCATCCTCATGCTCGTGCTCTTCGGGCTGAACAGCTACCGCGAGCTGGGGCTGGACGCCTTCCCCGACGTGGAGATCCCCTACGTCACAGTCACCACGGTCTATCCGGGCGCAAGTCCGGCTGAGATCGAAGTCGACGTCGCCAAGCGGATCGAAGACGCCGTCGGCACCATCGACGGCCTCAAGACGATGAAAACTACCTGCATGGAGAACGTCTGCCAGATTCTGCTGGAGTTCCAGCTCGGCCAGTCGGTGGACATCGCCGCGATGGACGTGCGCGAACGGATCGACAAAATCCGCAACGACCTGCCCGCCGCCGCCGAAGCGCCGGAAATTTTGAAGTTCGACCCGAACGCCACTCCGGTCGTCACGCTGATGCTCACCGGCGACCTGCCGATCGACACCATCTACGACTACGCCGACGAGGAGCTTTCCGACCGGCTCTCGACCATCTCCGGCGTCGCCGAGGTGCAGATCGCCGGCGGCGAACCGCTCGAACTGCGGATCACGCTCGACAAGCGGAAACTCTCCGCCTGCGGACTCAACGTGGTGCAGGTGCTCAAGAAACTCTCCGAAGGCAACGTCAAAGTGCCGGTCGGCCGCATCCGGCAGGGGGTGCAGGAGATCAATGTCACCTACGACTCGGAGTTCCGGAACTTCGAGGATCTCGGCTCTCTCGAAATCGGCACCTTCCAGAAACGGCGCATCTACCTGCGCGACGTGGCGAAGATCACGCTGGAGTCCGAAGAAAAACGCTCCCTCGCCTTCTTCGACGGCAAACCCGGCGTCGTACTCAAGATCGTCAAAAAAGGCGACGCCAACGCGGTCCGGGTGATCGACGCGGTCCGCGCCGAAGTCCGGGAGCTGGACAGCAGCCGCCGGCTCCCCGGCGGCATGAAACTCGAATGGGTCCGCGACTCCGGCGCCTTCATCCGCGCTTCGGTCGACGACGCCTGGAACAGCATCTTCCTCGGCGTGGTGCTGACCGCGCTGATCCTCTTCGCGTTTCTCCACGAGGTGCGATCCACCATCATCGTGGTGATCTCGATGCCGGTCTCCATCGTGGTCTCCTTCTGGGCGATGGAGCTGTGCGGCTTCACCTTCAACATGTTCACGCTTCTGGCGCTGGGGACCTCCGTCGGCACGCTGGTGACCAATTCGATCGTCGTCATCGAAAACATCGCCCGCCACCTCGCCGCGGGGGAGGATCCGAAAACCGCCGCCGACCGCGGCACCGCCGAAGTGGCCCTCCCCGTCTTCGCCTCGGCGATGACCAACGTCGTGGTCTTCGGCCCGATTGCGGCGATGACCTCGCTGGTCGGCCGTTTTCTGGTGCCCTTTGCGGTCACGATGACGATTGCGACGCTGGTCTCCCTCTTCGTGAGCTTTACGCTGACGCCGATTCTCGCCGCCGCTCTTCTCACCCGGGAGAACACCGCAACAGCGTCCTCCGGCCCGTTCCGCCGGCTCTGGGACCGGGGGTACAACGCCGTCGCCGGCTGGTTCGGCCGTTCGGTGGATGCGGTCTGCCGCCACGGGTTGCTGACGGGCGCCGCGGCGCTGGCGCTCTTTCTCTTCGCCCTGCTCTACGTCGCGCCCCGGGTGGGGATGACCTTCGTTCCGGAAGACGACCAAGCGGAATTCATCATCAAGCTGGAATATCCCACCGACTACAGCCTGGAAAGCACGCTGAACCGGACACTTCTGGTGGAGAAACAGCTTCGCCGGATGCCGAACGTGCTGCGGACCGCCACCGTGATCGGCAAGGTGCAGGGCACGGTCGGCCAGGCCACCGAAGGGGTCTACCTCGCCGAAATCACCGTGGTCTGCAAACCCAAAACCGAGCGGGCCGAATCGCTCGACCGGATGCGGGATCTCTTCCGGGAGGAGCTGAGACCTCTCACCAACTGCATCGTGACGGTGAACATCCCCTCGCTGGTGGGCGGGTCGGCGGCCTCGATGGAGCTGGAAATTTCCGGCGACAAACTCGAATCCATCGAAAAGCTTGCGACGGACAGCGCCAACCGCCTGCGTGCCAGCGGCCGTGCACGCGATGTCGACACCAGCGTCCGGCTCGGCAAGCCGGAGATCCGGGTCACGCCGCACCGCGCAGTGCTCCAGAATCTCGAACAGCCCTCCTCCACCATCGGTTCGCTGCTGCGCGGCTCGGTGGAAGGGCTGAAAGGGGGCACCTACAAGGTCGGCGCCCGTTCGTTCGACATCCGGGTCAAGCTCGATGAAAAGGAGGGGTATCAGCAGCTCCCGGCGCTCTCCTTCACCTCGAAGGAGGGCAAACCGCTGGCGCTGGGTGCGATTTCCGAACTGAAACCCTCGTCGATTCCGATCCAGATCAACCGCACCGACCGCAGCCGGGTGGCGAAAGTGTTCGCCAACCCCGCGCCCGGCGTCGGCTTGCAGGATCTGGTGAACACCACCGAAACACTGGTCGCGCCTCAGCTGCCCGCCGGCTGCCGCCTCCGCTTCGGCGGCATGGTGACCACGATGAACGAAGCGTTCGCCGATTTCGAACAGGCGATTCTCTTCGCGGTCGTGCTGACCTACCTGCTGATCGCGGCGACGATGGAGTCCTGGACGCGCCCGCTGCTCATCCTGTTCACGGTGCCGCTGGCGCTGATCGGCATGGAGTTTGCGCTCTATCTGGCGGGAATTCCGCTCTCGATCTTCGGACTGCTCGGATTCGTGATGCTGATCGGCATCGTCGTCAACAACGCCATCCTCATCATGGACGATCTCGCGATTCAGCGCGCGGCCGGTCTGGATGGCCCGACCGCCATGCGAACGGCGGTGAAGAACAAGTTCCGCCCGATCCTGATGACCAGCATCGCGGCGGTGCTCGGCATCGCGCCGATGGCGTTCGGCACCGGAATCGGTTCCGAGAGCCGCTCCAGCTGCGGCATCGCGGTGGTCGGCGGATTGATCAGTTCGACGATCCTTTCGCTGTACGTCATTCCGGCACTCTACACACTGTTCTGCAGGAAAAAACATGAACCGGCCCAAGGGGCCAATGAGGAAACATGAAAACACGCATCCTTTCATCGCTGACTGTTCTGCTGCTCGCCCTCTCCGGCGCGCCGCTGTATGCACTGCGTCCGGGCGACCCGGCCGAGGAGCTCGCCGTCAAATGGATCCGCGGCGTTCCGCTGGCGGTGCTGCCGCCGGCGAAGGAGGAGCTGAAGACCGGGGAGCTCAAAGCGGTGGTGTTTCTGCTGACCCGCTCGGCTAATGCGCCGGAGACGCTCAATCTGCTCAACCAGTTGCGGCGCACCTACTCTGGAAGCGTCCGGTTTGCGGTGGTGACGCCGGACCGGGAGGCGGATGCCGCGCAGTTGCTCGCGGCGTTCCCGGATTTCTCCCTGCCGTTCGGCATCGACGAGAAGCGGAAACTCACGGCGCAATACATGAACGGCAGTCTGCTCTACCCGATGGCGTTCGTCATCGATCCGGAGGGCAGAATCCTCTGGAACGGCGAAGCGGTCGATCTCGGCGAAATGCTCGAAGCGTGGCGCACGAAGAAGTTCGACCCGGCGCTCCAGAAGCAGCTCTCCCCGATGCTGGATGAACTTCAGACGTTGTTGCGCGAGAACAACGACCGCCGGATGAAGCAGGTGACCCGCTCGATTTTGAAGAGCGATCCCGGCAATGCCGCCGCTTTGCGTCTGCGCACCTTCGCGCTGGAGAACAGCGGCCGTTTTCAGGAGGCGTGGCAGCTGATTCTCTCGCAGATCGAACGCGTCCCCGGCCTGGTGCGGCTCTACTTTTCGGCGCTGGATCTGGCTGGCCGCCACCCCGAACTCGGCCCCCGCGCCGCCGAAATCGCCGACCGTTACAGCAAGGCGGTCACCGGGAATCCGGATGCGGACAATCTGATGAGTTTCCTTCTGCTCAACCGCCGTCCGGAGGATCCCGCCGCTCTGCGCGCGGCGCAACGGCTGCTCCGGCGTGCCGTCGCCACGCTGCCGAAGGAGGCGTCACCGGCCCTGCGCGCTTCGGTGACGACCACCCGCGCGCTGCTGGAGTGGCGGCTCGGCCACCCGGAGACGGCGCTGAAACTCCAGCAGGAGGCGACGAAGCTCTGGCACGCGGCGGAAAATCCGGCAGCGGAAAAGAACTCCCGGGAGCGGGAATCCCTCTACCAGACGGTCGTCGAACTCGGCCGCACCCCGTAGTTGCCCGCCCTTTTTCCCGATATTCGGGAATCGCCGTTTGTATCCGCTCCGGTTCGGGTGTAAATTATGGGGAAACTATCTCTCTTGAGTTCATGTGGAAAGGTTTTGGGCAATGAATTATCGGATTGAAATTTCGCCGCTCCCGCAGTGGAGTGACGCGCGCGGCGAAGGCGTAAGAAAACAGATTGCAAAATTCTTCGGCTTTCCGGTCGAAAAGGTGTGGAGCCGCGACGTCTACACTGTGAGCGCCTCGCTCACCGAAGAGGAGGCGCGCCGGGTCGCTTCGCTGCTGTACAATCCGGTTCTGCAGGGCTGGCGGGTCGGTGCGGCCAAATCGAGCAACTTCGAGCCGCTGCCGGAGTGCGACTACCTCGTGGCCGTCGGGTTCAAGCCCGGCGTCACCGACAACGTCGGGCGCAGCGCCCGGGCGGCGGTCGGCGACATCCTCGGCCGGAAACTCCGTGAAGACGAGCACATCTTCAGCTCGACCGAATACCTCCTCTACGGCCCGAAACTGACCCGCGAACAGGCCGAGACCATCGGGTCGAAACTGCTCGCCAACGAGCTGATCCAGTCGGTGCTGGTGCTCTCCGGCGAAGAGGCGGCGAACGGCATTCCGCTCAATCTGCCGATGGTCAACGGCCGTCAGGGCGGCGAGGTGCACGAATACAATCTGGAGGTTCCCGACGATCAGCTTCTGGAGATCAGCCGCAAGGGAATCCTCGCGCTGTCGCTGGAGGAGATGAAGGCGATTCAAGGCTATTTCCGCCAGGCGCAGAACCGGGAGAAGTACGGCCTCGGGCACAATCCGACCGACGTCGAGCTCGAAGTGCTCGCCCAGACCTGGAGCGAACACTGCAAACATAAGATTTTCAGCGCGAAGATCGACTACGAAAATCTCGAGAACGGCGAGAAGCAGGAGATCGTCTCCTGCTACAAGACCTTCATTCAGAAGAGCACCCGCGAAATCGCCGACAAGGTGGACTGGCTGGTCTCGGTCTTCAGCGACAACGCCGGCGTAATCGACTTCAACGACAAGATCGACCTGGTCTACAAGGTCGAGACCCACAACAGCCCGTCGGCGCTCGATCCCTACGGCGGCGCGATGACCGGCATCGTCGGCGTCAACCGCGACCCGCTCGGCACCGGCCAGGGAGCCGACCTCCTGATCAACGTCTGGGGCTATTGCCTCGGTTCGCCGTTCACCGACGAGAAGGATGTGCCGGAGGGGCTGCTCCACCCGCGGCGGCTGCGCGACGGCGTCCACAAAGGGGTGATCGACGGCGGCAACCAGTCCGGCATCCCCTACGGGAACGGCTGGGAGTACTTCGACGAGCGCTACATCGGCAAACCGCTGGTCTACTGCGGCACGGTCGGCACGCTGCCGAAGATGGTGCACGGCGTCCGCGGCGCAAGCAAGACAATCAAACCGGGCGACCTGATCGTCATGGGCGGCGGCCGGATCGGCAAGGACGGCATTCACGGCGCGACCTTCTCGAGCGAAGAGCTGCACAAGGACAGTCCGGTGCAGGCGGTTCAGATCGGCGACCCGATCACCCAGAAGAAGCTCGGCGACTTCATCCATGAAGCGCGCGAGCGCGGCCTCTACCGCTTCATCACCGACAACGGCGCGGGCGGCCTCTCCTCGAGCGTCGGCGAGATGGCGGAGCTCTGCAACGGCTGCCGGATGGATCTGGCGCTGGCGCCGGTCAAGTACGCCGGCCTGCAGCCGTGGGAGATCCTGGTCTCCGAGGCGCAGGAGCGGATGAGTTTCGCGGTGCCGCCGGAGAAGATCGACGAATTCCGGCAGCTGGCGAAGGAGCGCGACGTCGAGGTTTCGGTGCTCGGCGAATTCACCGACGACGGCAAGTTCCACATCCAGTACAACGGGCGCACGGTCGCTCTGCTCGACATCGAATTCATGCACGGCGGACTGCCGCGGCTCTCGCTGCGCGCCCGCTGGAAGGCGCCGCACTTCCCCGAACCGGATCTCTCCTCGCGCAAGGCGGGCGAAGATCTCGTCGCGATGATGGGGCGGCTGAACATCTGTTCGGATGAATACAAGGCGCGTCAGTACGACCACGAGGTCAAGGGGCTGAGCGTGGTCAAGCCGTTCATCGGCAAATGCCGCGACGTGGCGGGCGACGCCACGGTGACGATGGTGGAGCCGCTGAGCCGCGAGGGGGTGATTCTCTCGTCGGCGATTCTGCCGCGCTACAGCGACATCGACACCTATCACATGACGGCGAGCTGCATCGACCTGGGCATCCGCCGGGTGGTGGCGGTCGGCGGCAAAATCGACCGGACCGCCGGGCTGGACAACTTCTGCTGGCCGGACCCGGTGCAGAGCGAGAAGACTCCCGACGGCGAATACAAGCTCGCCCAGCTGGTCCGCGCCAACCAGGCGCTGGCCGACTACACGAAGAAGTTCATGGTGCCCTGCATTTCGGGCAAGGACTCGATGAAGAACGACAGCACCCGCGGCGGGCGCAAGATTTCGATTCCGCCGTCGCTGCTCTTCAGCGTGATTTCGAAGATGGACGATGTGACCAAGGCGGTCACGCCGGATGCGAAGAAGGCGGGCGATCTGGTCTACGTGATCGGCATGACCCGTCCGGAGCTGGGCGGGAGCGAATACTTCGCGATGCTCGGCGCGACCGGCAACAACGTGCCGAAGGTGGATGCCGAACGCGCGCTGGCGACCTACCGTGCGGTTTCGAACGCGACCGACGCGGAGCTGGTGCACTCGCTGACCACGCCGGCGCTCGGCGGGCTGGGTGTCGCCTTCGCCCGGGTGGCGATGGCGGGCCGGCTCGGGCTGGAGATCGATCTCGGCGCGATTCCGGCGGAGAACTGCTCCGAACTGGAAGTGCTCTTCTCGGAGTCGAACAGCCGGTTCGTCGCCACGGTTCCGCCGGAGAAGAAGCAGGAATTTGAAACGATGCTTGCCGGCGTCGTCTTCGCCGAGGTCGGCAAGGTGATTCCGGAACAAAAGCTCGTGCTCCGCGGCAGCCGCGGGACGGAAGAGATTCCGCTCGAAGCGTTGCTGCGCGAGTACAAGGGGACGCTCGATCAGATCTGATCGCGGCATCTCCCGTTCGGAGGAGGAGAGAGAGGGTACCCCGAATGGAACAAGAGAAAAAAAGTCCGCGCAGCGAAGCGGAGGTCAACGCCCTCATTGAGGCGAACCTGCGGCTGGTGCTGAAGATCGCCAACGACTTCATCGGCCGCGGGCTCTCGTGGGACGACCTGGTCTCGGAGGGCAACCGCGGGCTGATGACCGCCGCCCGCCGGTACGATCCGGCGAAGGGGGCGCGCTTCAGCACCTACAGCGCGTGGTGGATCAAACAGGCGATCCGCCAGGCGCTTGCCGAACAGACCCGGACCATCCGGGTTCCGATCGGCACGCAGATGAATCTGCGCAAAATCCGGCGGGCGGTGAAGACGCTGACCGAATCGCTCGGCCGCGATCCCTCCGACGAGGAGGTGGCGCGCAAGGCGAATCTGCCGCTGCTGACCGTGACCCGTCTCCGGCGCAACAGCACCGCCGACACCCAGTCGCTGAACGCGCCGGTTTCGGATGCCGATCCGGACGGCGGGGAATTCATCAACTTCGTCTCCGACGACGCTTCGCCCGCGCCGGATCAGGAGATGGTTCAGCTGGAGGACATTGAACAGCTGCTCGCCCTGCTCGGCACCCTCTCGGAACGGGAGCGGAAGGTGATTCAGTACCGGTTCGGGCTGGACGGCGAACCGGTCCGCACCCTCGACGAAGTCGGCGCGATGCTTCACTGCACCAACGAACGGGTGCGCCAGATTCAGAATCAGGCGCTCCGCCGGCTCCAGCGGGAAATGGAACGCAACCAATGAACCATACCACGGCACTCTATCCGCCGGACGCGCTGATACTCGCGCCGCTCTCCGGCTACACCGATCTGCCCTACCGCCGCGCGGCGCGGGAGTGCGGCTGCCGCTTCGCTTTCACGGAGATGGTGGACGCCGCTTCGCTCGCCTACGCCCGGAAACGCTCCGAAGGGATGCTTCTGCGCGGCGAGGAGGAGGAGTTTCTCGGCGTTCAGCTGGTGGGCGCCGACCATGAATTTCTGAAAAAAGCGGTGGATGTGCTCAATGAGTACGACTTCTCCCTGCTGGATTTCAACCTCGGCTGCCCGGTGCCGAAGGTGGTGAAGAAGGGCGCCGGTGCCGAACTCGGCCGTCACCGGGAACAGGCGCTCGCCTGTTTCCGGATTCTCGCCGAACGGTCGCGCCACCCGGTCACGGCGAAGATCCGGATCGTCACGGCGGAGGACCCGGCGCCGACGCTCGAACTGGTCCGCGGTCTCGCGGAGCTGGGCGCACGGGCGGTCACCATCCACGGCAGAATCCGGGAGGCGTTCTACGCCGGACCGGTCGCCTTCGACATCATCCGGACGGTGCGCGAGGCGTTGCCGGAACTGCAGATCATCGCCAACGGCGGCGTGACCTCCCTGGCGAAATACCGGGAAATCCGGCGCGAAACCGGCTGCGGCGCGGTGATGCTCGCGCGCGGCGCGATGGGCAATCCGTGGCTCTTCCGCGAACTCACGGACGGGGAAACCTACACGCCGCCGACACTCGAAGAGTGGCAACTTCTGGTGGAGCGGCACATCGCCGGAATGGTCGAACTCTACGGGGAAACGAGCGCGATGTGCATGGCGCGCAAAGTGCTGCACGACTACTTCCGGGGGCGCGGCTTCCCCGGACCGGTGCGGGCGAAGATCTCCTACCTCGCCACCTGGAACGAATTCCGGGAGTTTCTCGACTTCGCGATACGGGAGCACGCCGAAAGCTACTGGAGCCGGCTCGCGTCGGAACCGGAAGCGGAGCGGCGGCTCCGCCGTTCCGAGAGCCGGTAGGCGCGGGGCGACATCCCCGCCTCCCGGCGGAAGAAGCGGCTGAAGGCGTAGATCGAACCGTACCCGCACCGCCGGGCGATCTCCCCGACCAGCAAGGAACTCTCCTCCAGCAGCCGCCGCGCCCCGGTGAGCCGCTGTTTCGTGAGATATTCGCCGAGGGAGATCCCCATCTCCTGCCGGAAGAGCCAGCGCAGATGGCTGGCGGAGAGTCCGGAGAAGTCCGCCAGCTCCTTGATGGAAACCGGCTGGACCGGCTCCTGATTGATCCGGTGGAGCACCCGGCTCACCGGCGGCGAGAGCGACGGCAGTTTCCGGCCGGCCGGAGAACGCCCCAGCTCCCGCAGCAGAAGGACCAGTTCGAAGAGCGCCCCCAGCGTATCTTCGGCAAGGTAGCGGTCGACCAGGCGGCCGACATGGAGCGAAGCGGTTTCCGTCAGCTGCATCACCGGATCGGGCGGCAGGTAATCCTCATCTCCCTCCGCCTCAAAGGAGACGATCAGCCGGTCACAGCGGCAACTCCGCTCCGGCACGCTCCGCTGCAGAAAGGGGTGCACCAGCAGCGCCTCCCCCGGCGTCAGCGGAACCGGGGAGCCCGCCACCTGATACTCCAGCGGCACCGTCGGAATGATCAGCATGTAACGGGTGCTGATGATGGTCTTCTCATGCGGATAGTCGTGAAAATAGAGCAGGATGCTCCCCGGCAGCCGGAATCCGGCGGCGATGGAGCGCCCCCGGAAGTAGTTCTCGGGATTCGGAATGGTTCTCGCCCGGTTTTCCCAATCGGTCATTTCATCACATCGGTTAAAAAAATCGTCACTCCGGCCATTGCCGGAAACGGTGAATTCCAGTATAATATAGGGCAGATCAAGCTCAATACAAGGAGATGTTTTCATGGACGGGCAAAAAAATCGACTGTCGAAGGGAAGTGTTGTCTATCAAATTTTTCTGCGCAGCTTCACGCTTGACGGCACGCTGGCCGCGGCGGAACAGCTGCTGCCGCACATCGCCTCGCTCGGCGTCGACGTGGTCTACCTCTGCCCGGTCGTGCTGGCCGACGGGGATGAGCGGCGGGAGTTCTGGAGCGAACGTCAGCGGCAGTCCGGCATGGAAAACCCGAAGAATCCCTACCGGCTCAGCGACTACTTCGCCATCGACCCGGAGTACGGCACCGACGAGGATCTGCGAAATTTCGTCCGCACCGCCCACCGGTGCAAGCTCCGGGTGCTGCTCGACCTGGTCTATTTTCACTGCGGACCTGCCGCACGCTGTCTGGAAGAGCATCCGGATTTCGTGAAACGCGATGAAAACGGCAATCCGGTCAACGGCAGATGGCACTTCCCGCAGCTGAACTTCGACAACCCGGAGCTTCGGGAGTACCTCTGGAGCAATATGGAGTACTTCCTCCGCGAATTCGACGTCGACGGCTACCGCTGCGACGTGAGCGGTGCGGTTCCGCTCGACTTCTGGGAGGAGGGTCGCCGCCGCATGGAGCGCTGGAAACCCGCCTCCCTCCTGCTGGCGGAAAGCGAGAGCACCCCGGCCGAGGACCAGAAGTCCGCGTTCGACGCCAACTACTCCTTCGCCTTCAGTTTTCTCCTCAACGACATCCTGAAAGGGGAGAAAACCGCCGAAGAGTTCTGGACGATGTGGGAGGAGCACCCGCTCTACCGCGAACCGGGACTTTGCTTCCTGCGCTGTTTTGACAACCACGACATCGCCAGCGACAACTACGACGCCCGTCCGGAACGAAACGGCAGGAACGCCATGGTCGATGCCGCGCTCGCCGTGCTCTTCACCATGAACGGCGTGCCCTTCCTCTACAACGGACAGGAGGTGGCCGACGGCAGACGGCACTCGCTCTTCAGTAACCGCTTCACCGGCAAAAATCTGGTGGTGGACTGGGCGCGCGGCCTCACTCCGGCGGGCGAAGGCCGGATGCAACTGATCCGCGAACTGGTCCAACTGCGTCGCGACAGCCGCGCCCTGCAGAGCGGCGAAGTGGTCAAAGTCGACAACAGCACCCCGAAACAGGTGCTCTCCTACCTCCGTCGCACGCCGGAGGAGAGCCTTCTTGTGGCGGTCAATTTGAGCGCCGCCCCCGCGGAAACGGAGTTCTCCGTTCCGGGAGTGAAAGAACGGGCGGCGCTGCCGCCGGGCGGCTGGATCGTCCAATCGCTCTGAGGCGCCGTTTTCAGCGGATGGCGACGCTTTCGCGCGAGAGCAGACTGTAGGGAAGCACCACCGACGGCGGCGCCGTCTGTCCGTCGAGCCGCGCTTCGATGATATCGACCGTCGCCGACGCCATCGCCGGATAATCCGGGGTGATGGTGGTCTGCGGCGGTACCGCGTAGCGCGAGAAGAAGGTCTGCTCCGAAGCGATCAGCGAGATGTCGTCCGGCACCCGGCGGTTGTAGAGCGAGAAGGCGTAGAGCGAGACGATTCCGGCGTTTCCGCCCGGGCAGAAGAGGGCGTCCACCCCCTGCCGGAGCAGTTTGCCGATCAGCTCGACATAGGTTTCCGACCCCGGTCCGGAGCAGAGGATCAGGGAATCCGCCGCGGGAAGACTCCGCTCCTCCAGCGCCCGGCGGATTGCCGCACAGCGCCGGTCGGTGTTGCCGGTGCCGGGGGAGCCGTGAACGATGCAGCCGATCCGGCGGCAGCCGCTGCGGAACAGGTGATCCACCGCAATCCGCATCCCCTGCTCCTCATCCGAATGGACGAAATGAATGTCGGAGGCGCCGCTCTCCTCCTCGCGGTCCACGATGACCAGCGGCACCGGGAACCGCGCCCCCCAGTCGGCGAACTCCGCCGGTTCCGCCCCGATCGCCACCGCCGCGCAGAACTGGATGCTGTCGAGCCGTTCGCGGTTGTTGACCGGCAGAATCTCCAGCCGGAACCCCCGTTTCGGCAGCTCCTGCGTCAGCGCCATCAGAATCATATCCACACAGCTCTGCACCGGATAGACCGAATTGTACGGCGTGATGATCACCACGTTCCGCTGCCGGGTCGAGAGGCGCGGGTGGTATCCGTACTGGCGGGCGACGGCGAACACATGCTCCCTCACCTCCGGCCGGATGCTCGGATGGTGACTGAACACCCGGGAGACCGTGGCGGTCGAAACCCCCGCCAGCCGGGCGATTTCCTGAATTTTCATACCGTATTTTCCTTTTTTATGATTCATTTACAATATAACACGATTTTTGTGAAAACAAATCGCTGTTTGCGCAATTTTTTTCAGAAAGAAGTCAAAAGGGCGGTTGTTCCGGAGCCGAAAACCGAATATACTATATTCCAGAGCAGAAAACATACCGCCGCGAGAGGCGGCGGCGCGAACGGCAACGCGAAGGAGATCGAAATATGGAATTCACAGGAAGAACCGCATTCATCACCGGAGGCGCCTCCGGCATGGGCCTGCTCTCCGGGCAGAAGCTGGCGGAAGCGGGCGCAAACGTCGTGCTGTGCGACGTCAATCAGGCGGCGCTGGAAAAGGCGGCGGAGGGAATCCGCGCCGCAGGCGGCAACGTCCTGCCGCTGGTGGTGGACATCCGCAAGTATCCCGAAGTGGAACAGGCGGAGAAAAAGGCGGTCGAAACCTTCGGCTCGGTGGACATTCTGCTCAACTGCGCCGGCGGCATGTCCGGTCGCTGCTGCAACAACTACGCCAGCTTTGAGAAACTCCCGATCGAGGTGATCGACTGGGGGCTCGACGTCAATCTGCGCGGCGCCATCTACTGCTGCCGCGCCATTCTCGGCGGCATGATGGAGCGCCGCCGCGGCGTCATCATCAACTTCGGCTCCGTGACCGGTGAACAGGGCGGCGACGGCCCCTCGCTCGACTACTCGGCGGAGAAGAGCGCCATGAAGGGCATGACCAAGTCGCTGGCGATTCTGGGCGCGCCGTACAACGTCCGCGCCTGCTGTGTGATTCCGGGGCCGGTGCTGACCCGCCCCGGCATGGCGAACATGAAAACCCTGCTCGGCCGGGCGGCGGAACCGATCGAACTGGTCGATTTCATCCTCTACCTCTGCTCGGACAAGGCGGCCTTCATCACCGGTTCCTCCCACGTAATCGACGGCGGCCGGCTGCTGCTCCAGCCTTGAAAACCAATCCACCCAGGAGAACATGCGATGAAGAACTATCAGATCATCATGGAGTCGGTCAGCAACGCGACGCTCAAGGAGACGGAGACTCCGGAACTCAAGCCGGATCAGGTGTTGATCCGCAATTTCTACACCGTGGTCAGCGCCGGCACCGAACGCGCCTGGTCGATGGATATGCCGAACGCCCACTCCACCTTCCCCTACATGCCGGGCTACTGCGGCGCGGGGGAAGTGGTTCAGGTCGGCGACGCGGTCAGCAAAGTCAAAGTCGGCGACCGGGTGGTGGTCAACTGGGCGGGACACCAGCTCTATTCGGTCAAAGATGAGAATCTGGTCCGCATTCCGGAGAAGGTGAGCATGCTCGACGCCGCATTCGCCCACATCGCCTCGTTCTCCTTCAACGGCGTGCGCAAGCTCCATCTCGAAATCGGCGAAAGCGCCATGGTCGCCGGTCAGGGCATTCTCGGCGTGTTCGCGCTGCAGGTTGCCCTGCTCTGCGGTGCGGTGCCGATGATCGTCTCCGACTTCTCGCCCGAACGGCGCGCGCTGGCGATGAAGCTCGGCGCGGACTACGCGCTCAACCCCGGCGACAAGGACTACCTTGACCAGATCCGCGAGATCACCGGCGGCGAAGGGGTCCGGGCGATCGTCGAAGTCACCGGCAGCGCCGCCGCGCTCCAGCAGGCACTGGAGTACGTCGCCTGGGAGGGGCGGATTGCCCTGCTCGGCTGCACCCGGGTTTCCGACGTGCCGATCGACTTCTACAAATACGTGCACCGGCGCGGCGTCCAGCTCTTCGGCGCGCACACCCACAGCCGGGCAAAGCTGGAATCCGCCCCGTACCACTGGACCGAGCAGGACGATTACCGCGCCTTTCTGAAACTGGTCGCCAACGGCAAGATCAAGGCCAGTCCGATCATTTCGGAGATCGTCTCCCCGCAGAAGGCGCACGAGATCTACCGGATGCTCGCGGAAGAGAAGAATCCGCCGATGGGAATCGTCTTCGACTGGACGACTCTGGCGTAACATCATTCCCCTTGAAATCCAGGAAGAATCAAGATGAAAAAGAGACTCAAAATCGCTCAGATCGGCGTCCGCCACGAACATGCCGAAGGCAAGATGGCGACGATGCGCACCATGCCGGAGGAGTTCGAGATCGTCGGCGTTTGCGCGGAATCCCCCGCCGACCGCGAAACCTTCGGGCGGCGCGCCTGCTACGAGGGGCTGCGGTGGATGTCGCAGGAAGAGATTCTCAACTATCCCGGCCTCGACGCCGTCGCGGTGGAGACCGAGATGACCGAACTTGTGCCGACCGCCATGCGCTGCGCCGAACGCGGCCTTCCCATGCACATGGACAAGCCCGGCGGCGAAAACCTCGAGGAGTTCGACAAACTGCTCGACCTCTGCCGCAAAAACCACGTCATTCTGCAGATGGCCTACATGTTCCGCGGCAATCCGGCAATCCAGTTCTGCATCGAAGCCGCCCGCAAAGGGTGGTTCGGGCAGATCTTCGAAGTCTACACCTCGATGAGCCGGGGGCGGGACAGTCAGCCGTTCCGCCAGTGGCTCTCCACCTACCGGGGCGGCGGCATCTTCGACTTCGGCTCGCACCTGGTCGACATCCTCATCTCGATGCTCGGCGCGCCGGACCGGATCGTCTCCTTCCAGCAGCAGCTCGATGCGGACGGCCTCAACGACAACGGCCACGCGGTATTGCTCTATCCGAAGACGATCGCCACGATCCAGACCGCGCTGCAGCAGGCGGACGGTCAGCGTTCCCGCCGCCTCTTCGTCAGCGGCACCAACGCGACCTTCGAACTCTGCCCGCTCGAACAGGGCTACATCGCCTACCCGAAGTTCAACGACACGCCGCTCTCGGCGCGATTCTTCCTCAAGGAGGGGAACGAATCCTTCGCCGCGGGGGAACACATGCTCACCTTCGGCCCGATGCGCGACCGCTACATCGACCAGCTGGAGGATTTCGCGGCATACCTCCGGGGCGAGAAGCAGAATCCCTACACGCTGGAGCACGAGCACCTGGTCCAGAAGACGGTTCTCGCCGTTTCCGGCTACACCGAATGGAAGAAATGACGGAGACGTTCCCGATGGAAAAGATCAAAATCGCTCAGATCGGCGTCTGTCACGAACACGCCTCCGGCAAGATCACCGCACTGCGCCGGTTGCCGGAGCTGTTTGAAATCGTCGGCGTCGTCGACGATAACGCCACCTCAACCACACCGAAATTTTCCGGGAAAAACCTTCAGCCCTACGAAGGGTTGAAGTGGATGACCGAAGAGGAGGTGCTGAACTATCCCGGCCTGCAGGCGGTCGCGGTGGAGGTGCCGAACAACGAACTCGTGCCGACCGCGCTCCGCTGCATGGAGCACAATCTGGCCATGCACATGGACAAACCGGCGGGCGAAGACCTTGCCCTCTACCGTAAACTGCTCGACGGCTGCCGCGAACGGAATCTGCCGTTCCAGATGGGATTCATGTTCCGCGGCAACCCGGCGTTTCAGTTCTGCATCGCCGCAATCCGGGAGAAGCTGATCGGCGAGGTGTTCGAAATCGAAGCCGACATGAACCACAACTACGGCGGCGATGAGTACCAGGAGTACATCGGTAAGTTCCGGGGCGGAATCATGTACAACCTCGGCTGTCACCTGATCGACTTCGTCGCCGCCGCCATGGGCCGCCCGGAGAAGGTGACCCCCTTCCTGAAATCCGCCCCCGGCTGCCCGGAAACTATCCGGAACAGCTGCATGGCGGTGCTGGAGTATCCGCACGCTTCGGTGACGCTGCGTTCCAGCAGCAGGGCGCCCGGGTGCCAGCGCCGGATGCGGATCGCCGGGAGCAAGGGGGTGATCGAATTCAGCCCCCTGGAGCGGTTTGACGGCCGTCCGGTGGAGCTTTCGCTCTCGCTCGGCGAGAACTCCGGGAGTTTCCCGGCGGGCGAACACACCCTCCGCTTCCCGCCGCAGACCGACCGGTATGTGGAGCAGTTCAAAGAGCTGGCGAAGGTGATCCGCGGCGAGGCGCAGAGCACTTACAGTTACGATCACGACTATCTGGTACACGAAATCACTCTGGCGGCAGCCGGATACACTCAATGGAGGTAACCCATGTATGCAATGATTTTTGACGACAAACAGAACTTCGTCTGGAGCGAGGTGCCGGATCCGGTCCGCAAAGAGGGCGAAGTGCTGATCGACGTCCACGCGGCGGCGGTCAACCGCGCCGACCTGATGCAGAAGGACGGCTGCTACGCGTCGCCGCCGGACTGGCCGCAGTGGTGCGGTCTCGAAGTCTCCGGCGTGGTGCTCGAAGCCCCGGCGGACGCGGCGGTGAAACCCGGCGACAAGGTGTGCGCCCTGCTCGGCGGCGGCGGCTATTCGCAGAAGGTCACGGTGCCGGCGGGCATGGTCATCCCGATTCCGGAAGGGCTTTCGATGATTGAAGCGGCCTCGCTGCCGGAGGTATGGTGCACGGTCTACCTCAACTTGAAACAGGAGGCCGGCGGCATGAAGCCGGGCGACGTCTTCTACATGCAGGCGGGAGCCAGCGGCGTCGGACTGGCGGCGATTCAGTTCGCCAAGCAGATGGGGGCGGAGGTCATCACCACGATCGACTCGCCGGAGAAGGCGGAATTCGTCCGCCGCCTCGGCGCGGACTACGTGCTCGACTACCGCAAGGAGGATGTCCGCCCGGTGATCGAAGCGCATCCGCCGACCGTCGCGCTGGACTGCATCGGCGGCAAGCTGATGGGCGAATGCTTCCGCAACATGGTCTTCGGCGGGCGCTGGATCATGATCGCCACGATGGGCGGCGCGGAGACCACCATCAACCTCGAAACGGTCTGGCGGAAACGCATCCGGCTCATCGGCAGCACCCTGCGCAGCCGCACTCCGGAGGAGAAGAGCAACATCCTGCACGCCTTGCAGCGGGAGCTCTGGCCGCTCTTCACCGCCGGGAAACTGGTCACCAACATCCACGCGGTGTTCCCGATTCAGCAGGTGAACGAAGCGCACGGCGTGCTCCGCCGCTGTGAAAACATCGGCAAAGTGGTCCTGACGATGAAATAACTCCTCCGTTCAGGGAAAAAAGAAAACTGCAGCAAAGCGTCAAGCTCCTGCTGCAGTTTTTTTTCATCCAGCCCGGCTCATGGTTTCCACGGAGTCAGGCGCGGCAGATAGCGGGGGACATGCCGACAATACTCCTCGTATTCGGCACCGAAGCGTTTGCGTAGTCCCGGCTCCTCGGAATAGACAAAGTAAACCGCATTGATCAGCACGAACAATAAAAACCAGAGTGCAATCGCGCCGGATTGCGCACCAATCGCCTCGGCAAGAAGAATCATGAACACACCGCTCAGCATCGGATTGCGAACATGGGCGTAGGGCCCGCAGACCACCAGTTTCCGAGTCGGATTCCACGGGGCGAGAGTTCCTTTTCCGACCCGCACCAGAAGCGTGATCGTCCAGCACAGCAGCCACAATCCAACTCCGCCCAGCAGGAGAGCCGGCAGCAGCAGCCAGCTTTTCCACGCTTCATTCGGTGCAGTAAAGGTAAACCACAGAAACGTCGGAATCACGACGGTAACAGTGAAAGGCAATACAAGAATCGCCCGGATCTGCTGAAAGAGTTCCGTTCTCATTAAACCGTTTTCTCCTGCCTGATCTCCCATCATTCCACGCCGTCACGCTACAGCCGGAAGATCGACCCGATCTTCCGCCCCAGCATCGCCCCCGCCGCCGCCAGTGTCGCCGCCAGAAACAGCATCGCCCAGACGCCGAACGCGCACGCGATGTATGCCCCGGAGCCGAGGATCTGCGACAGCTCGTAGATCGCCCGGGTGATCGGGTAATACTGCGCCTTCTGCGCCAGAATCAGCGAATCGGAGACCTCCAGCATCGAGAAACTGAAAGCGAACAGCGCCCCGACGATCACATTCGCCAGCACCAGCGGCAACGTGATCTTGCGCAACACCCGCCACGGACCGGCGCCGCAGTTGCGCGCGGCGTTCTCCAGTTCCTCAGGGGTCTGCTCCAGCCCGGCGCTGACCGACCGGACCACGTAAGGCAGCCGCCGCACCGCGTAGGCGACCGCCAGCAGCCACATCGGATTCTCCACCGGGTTGAAGTACTCCGCCGCCCAGCGGTATTTGACCGACATGCCGAGGAAGCCGAAGGCGATCACAATCCCCGGTACCGCCAGCGGCAGCATCGCCAGCAAATCGGCGAGCGCACTGCCGCGCAACTTCCAGCGCACCGCGGCGAGCGCGGTAAGAACGCCGGCCGCCACAGCGAAGAGCATCGCGAGAAGGGCGTAACGCAGACTGTTGATGATGCTCGGCACCACCACCTTGTTCGAAAGCGCGTTTTCGAAGTGGAGAAGCGTGAATCCCTCCGGCAGAACCGTCCCGTACCAGCGCATCGTAAACGCGGTCAGAACCAGCGCGATATGCGGCAGAGCCGCGAGGAAACTCACCAGCAGGAATGCCGCCGTCGGCAGAAAACGGCGCCACCCGGCAAGAGGCAGAGCGGAACTCCCGGCGCTGCCTTTGACCGAGGAGTTCGCCGCGTTGCCGCCCAGCGCGAACTTTCCGGCGAGGTACATCACCGCCGCAAAAAAGAGCATCACAACCACCAGTGCGTAGGGGACCGGATTGGTTTCCAGCTCCATGATTCCGTTGAAGATCTGCACCGCGGTGGTGCGGTTGTAGCCGAACATCAACGGCGTGCCGAGTTCGGTAAAACTCCAGACCAGCACGATGCTCCCGCCGGCGAGAATGCCCGGCTTGAGCAGCGGCAGCGTAATCCGGGTGAAGCGCATCCACCACCCGGCGCCGAGGTTGCGCCCCGCCTCGTTCAGCGCCGGATCGACGTTGCCGAGCGCGGTCACCAGATTGAGGTAGAGAATCGGGTAGAGGTGGAGCGCCTCAATGAGACAGACCGACCAGAACCTCCCCTCCCCGCCGAGAAAATCCACCGCCGGAAATCCCATCCGCACCAGCAGAGTATTGACCACGCCGTAGTGGCCGAGAATCTGTTGAAATCCGAGCGCTCCGACGAAGGGCGGCAGAATCATCGGCAGCATCATCAAGAGACTGCACCAGCTCTTGAGCGGGAACTCATACCGGTCGTAGAGCAACGCCAGCGGGAGCGAAATCACGAACACCATGCCGGTGGTCACCAGCGCGATGAGGAAACTGTTCCACAGCCCCTCGACGTAGATGTAACTGCGGAACACTTCGCGCAGCAGCTGCCAGTCCAGCCCCACCTCGACCACGGTGTAGACCGGGCCGACCAGAAAGAGCAGCAGAAAGAGCGCGACCGCGCCGAGCAGAAGATATTGTATAAAACGAAGCGGTGTCATTTTCCCTCCCGCGCCAGCCGAGCGGCCTCCAGATAGTTGTGCCGGGCCTGATCGCTCCACTTCCGGCAGAGCGCCGCCACCTCAACAGCAGAAAGTCCGCTCTCACCCCGGAGCGCGGCGGCGGCTTCCGCTGCGCCGGAATAGGGGAACGGCAGCCGGCAGAATGCGGCATACGCCTGCGGCACCTTCTCCGGCCCGCCCGCCTCGATGATCGCCTTCCACGCCGCCTGCAGTTCCGGCTGCGGCTCCAGCGCGATGCAGCGCAGCAGAATGCGGAGCAGACTGTAGTAGGGCGCAGTCCACGCCGGGCGGTAGGTGAAACTCGCCCCCGATTCGTAGGGGTTGTAGTCCGGGTCGGAACGGAATTCGCGGTACTTCTCCTGGTAGAGGTCGCGGCGGATCGGCGGCCGCCGGAGCGCGTGCTTGCGCGGCCCACCGGGCGTCCCGACCTTGAACGCGTGCAGTTTCTGCCCCTCCGGAGAAAGCAGGAAGTCGATGAACGCCTGCGCCGCCGGACGGTTCGGCGCGCCGCGCAGCAGCTGCACCGGGTCGGCGGAGACCGCCGTTCCTCCCTTCGGCGCGACGTAGAAGAAGTGCGGTTTGTCGTCGAACTGAAGCGCGTTCCACTCCTGCTCGGTGAATCCGTAGGTATCGATCGCCATTCCGGCGGCGGCGTTGCCGGTCGCCACGTCGTGCGGAACCTTTCCGGCCGCATCGGTGAGGTTTCGGGCGTTGCCGAAAATCTGTTTAATGAGGTTCAGCCCGTTCTCCCACCCCTTCTCCGGCGAACCGGCCTCGGCCATGCACTGCTGAATGATGATTTCGAAACATTTGTTGGCCGAACCGGATTTCGACGGGTCCGCCAGCACCAGCGTGTTGAAGAACCGCGCCTGCCCGAGATCCCGCCAGGCCGCGGGCGGAGTCGGGTCGCTCAACTCGGCCACCCGGTCCCGGTTGTAGCAGATGCCGAAGGTCGAAAGCACCACGCCGTAGTAACGCCCCTGCGGGTCGTAGAGATTGTCGCCGCCGAACTGCGGCGGAATCAGCTCCGGCGAGAGCAGTTCCGGATGGCGCTCCTTCACGCCGCCGTCGACGGCGTATCCGCGCGCCGCCTGACGCGCCATGTCGAAGGTGCCGCCGCCGGCCATCAGGTCGATGCCGATGCCGACCTCCGAGGCGAGAAAGAGGGCGCGGGCCCGCTTCGCCGCCGGAGAGGCATCCGGATCGGTGTCGGTTCGCGGATTGGCGAAGGCGGCGGCGATTTCATCGGTCCACTCGCCGTTGGCCGGATCGCTCTCGAAGTACCGGCGAAACTCCGCCTCGAAGCGGTCGGCAATGTAGCGGACGATGTCGCTGGTCCCTCCGGGCGAACGGAAATCCAGCTCGATCTCCCGCCCGAACTTTTCACGGTAATAGCGCCGGAACGCCTGCTCATATTCGTAGCGGATCGATTCATTGTGGGCGGAGATGATGACCAGCTTCTCCACCTCCTCCGCGGGCGGATTCCCTTTCTCCGCCTCCGTTTCCGGAACGACGGCGGAGGGACTCCCCGCCCCCGGACGGAGCAGCAGCGGAATCGCCAGCAGAGCCAGCACCGGCAGCGCGGCAAGCAGCATTTTTCTGATCATGATCAATCCCGGAGAGCGATCAGGTGATCGCGGTCGAATTCCAGTTGGTACGTTTCGCCGAGCCGGCGGGAGGGGGCGGCGAGTTCGGAGACGGCCAGCGCGATGCCTTCGGCCTCGAACTTCCACTCACAACTTTCGCCGAGAAAGTTCCGTTCGGTCAGCACAGCGGGGAACGATCCCGGCCGGGGCTCATGGTACACCCGAATCCGTTCCGGCCGGATGGCGGCGGTGAGGTTGCCGCCTCCCTGCAGTTTCATGCCGCGGCACTGCAGATCGAACTCCCCGAAGACGGAGGAGAAACGCCCCTCCTCCGTCACCTTGCCGGTGAGGAAATTGGCGTCGCCCAGAAATCCGGCCACAAAGCGGTCCACCGGGAACTGGTAGACCTCCTCCGGCGCCCCGAGCTGACGGATTTCGCCCCCCTGCATCACGGCGAGACGGTCCGCCATACTGAGCGCCTCCTGCCGGTCGTGGGTCACGTAGATGGCGGTGAGCTGACGCTCCTTGCAGATACGCCGGATTTCGCGCCGCATGGTGTCACGCAGCCGGGCGTCGAGGTTGGAGAGCGGTTCATCGAGCAGCAGCAGAGCCGGCCTCACCGCCAGAGCGCGGGCCAGAGCGACCCGCTGCTGCTGGCCGCCGGAGAGCGACGGCACCCGGCGGTCGGCGCAGTCGGCGAGCTGAACCAGTTCGAGCGCGGCCGTGACCTCCTGGCGGATGGTGGCCCGGTCGACCCCTTCGGCCCGCAGTCCGAACGCGACGTTTTCGAAGACCGAGAGGTGGGGCCAGAGCGCGTAGTTCTGGAACACCATCGCCGCCCGCCGTTTTTCCGGCGGCAGTGAAGTGATGTCGCGCCCGTCGAACCGGATGGCGCCGCCGTCGGGCTTCACCAGCCCGGCGAGAATCCGCAGCAGCGTGGATTTTCCGCAGCCGGAGGGGCCGAGCAGAAAGAAGAGCTCTCCGTCGGCGACTTCCAGTTGAATCGGTTTCAACACCGGCACCCCGGCCTGATAGGACTTGGCGATGCCGTCGATCGTTACATTAGCCATAACTCCATATTCCCGTGTATATAATCGGTTCAATATAGCCGCCCGGAGAGAAAAATCCAGTTCCGGCGGCGCTTTTCCGCGGAAAAAACGGGAAACGTCGCTCAGGAATCGGTCTGAACACAGCCGTCCAGATACTTGAGCATGGCGGGCGAACGGAGATTTTCGATGATCTTGGACTCCAGCTGCCGGATCCGTTCCCGGGTCAGGTTGAAGCGGTGGCTGATATCCACCAGCGGCAGACTGGGCTGCCCGAAGAGACCGAACCGCAGGATGATGATCTGCTGATCGCGTTCCGGCAGAGTGCGCAGCATTTCATACAATTTCTCATAGAGCAGTCCGCGGGCGAACTCCCGCACCGGATTGCCGGTGCTGTCGTCGGCGATCAGATCCTCCAGCATGGCGCCGTCGTCGCTGTTGGCGATCGGCGCCTGAAGCGAAATGGTCTGACAGGCCATTTTCCGGATGGCGCTGACCCGGGCGACCGGCATTTCGAGCAGAGCGGCGAGCTCTTCGATTTCGGGCTCCCGCCCGTGCGCCTGAATAAACCGCTGTTCGGCCCAGGTCATGGAGTTGATCGCGTGGACCATGTGGGCGGGGATGCGGATCACCCGGGACTGTTCGGCGATGGAACGCGAAATGTTGTGTTTGATCCACCAGCTGGCGTAGGTGCTGAACTTGTTGCCGAGCCGGAAATCGAACTTCTCGAGAGCCCGGAGCAAACCGAGGTTGCCCTCCTGAATAAGATCGTTGAACGGCAGACCGCGGTTGCGGTATTTCTGAGCGATGCTGATCACCAGCCGGAGATTGGCTTCGATCATCTTCTGGCGGAGCACTTCGAGCCGTTCATGAATTTCGAGCAGTTTACGAATTTCGACGACCAGTTCGGGGTACCGCATGAGGAAGCGGTCCTCCAGCAGCTGGCGGCGCCGTTCATCGACCTCGCCCGGCTCGAAGCGGAACTGTTGATTAAAGCCGATTCCCGGCTGAATCAACCGGGCGTAATCGACGACCACCTGAAAGAATTCGTCGAGCTGGTCGCCGGAAATATCGAATTTGCGGAGCGCTTCCACGAGCGCCTTTCGTTCCGCGTCGTACGACTTCCCTGCCTTGAAAGCGGCGGAGAGCGCTTGATGACGGGCTTTCAGCTCGTTTCGCCAGAGCGAGAGCTGAGCGAGGAGTTCGCCGCCGGAAATCTCTTCGCGCCGCAGAGAGGAAGGCAGGAAATAGTCGGCGGGGTCGGAATTGGTCCGGAGGCACTCGTCGAGGAGGCGGAGATGTTCCTGAGCGACGAATCCGAAGTTATGGACCTGATACCGCAGTTCCCGGGTGACGGCATCGATTTCGTTGCCGAGTTTTTCCTGCTCCTCGGGGGGGAGCGGCGGGAGTTTCCCGATCTGCTGGAGATACGAAGCGAGGGAAT
Source organism: uncultured bacterium (assembly GCA_900551245.1). Taxonomy (GTDB): domain Bacteria; phylum Verrucomicrobiota; class Lentisphaeria; order Victivallales; family Victivallaceae; genus Victivallis. The sequence goes on from URVC01000020.1 coordinate 63,738, forward strand.
CCGGGAAATCGCTGCCGCCGATATTGACGCTGGCGGCTTCCATGGATTCCGAAAAATCTTGTTCGTGCTTGGCGGACTTCTTCATATTTCAACCCCGGACCGAGCCGGTTATTCAGGTTCGACACGGCCCATGCCGTATTAATAAGATAACTCCAATCGTGCAATTCTCCACGTCTCAAACCAATTTTATCGTATTTTTTTCAAAATTCTGCTTGATTTTCTCCAAAGAAACGCTATTTTAAGGAACGTCGCAGGGAAACCTGTCCAACACATGGGGCTGTAGCTCAGTTGGCTAGAGCGATACGTTCGCATCGTATAGGTCATGGGTTCGACTCCCACCAGCTCCACCATTTTTAAGCTCAAAACGGCAACAATCGTTGCCGTTTTTTACCATATACGCTTCCAATTCCC
>URVC01000021.1 GCA_900551245.1 uncultured bacterium
GGGAGGTCTGGAGGGCGCCCGGCCCTCCAGCTCCCCCGACGATCATTTTCTCTCGGAAGTTCGAATATCCACCTCTGCCCCTGACCGCGCAACACAGGAGCCGGAATTTTTCGCCTCGCTACTGTCTTCTCCTATCGAAGAGGTCAGGAGGGCGCCCGGCCCTCCAGCTCCCACGTCTCCCGTTTCGTCGCGGCAGAGAGATGAGGGGGCAGACTTACGGAAGATGCGAGAGGGTCCAAGTCAATGTTCCATGCCAGGATTCCCCCGGCTTGAGGGTCAGATTCCCGGGGCTCTCCATTTCCAGATTGTAACAGCCAAGGCCGAACCAGAGACGCGGAGTGCGGAATTCTTTCAGGTCGAATGTCTGTTTCAGACGAACTTTTCGGATGGTATCGTCCACCTGCCACCAGCCGTCGGAAAAAGCCTGTATCGGTTTATTGCCGAGTCCATTCCAGAAGTTCATGGTGAGGACTTTCCCGCCGACCGGAAAGTGGAGGACATCGGTGCCGTGATCGCCGCTGCCACCTACCGTGTATTCCGGATGAAAATACCAGGAACACGCGACCGGTTCTTTCCCGCCGTTGGTCATCGTGACATCCAGTTTCAAAGAGCCGCGGCCGTCGAGTGTGAGCTGTTTGACAAGCTTCATCCCGGCAGGGGAGACCGCCGTCATGCGCACGCCGTCCGGAAGAAGTTCCGCTTCAAAGGGGATGTTGGGGGGAATGGCGTATTTTTCCGGAGCACGGACACGATCCCAGAGCGTATAATAGAAGTTGACCCGGTCCAGCCCGGCGAGATGATCGTAGTCGATATGAACCTGATTGCCGCCGGCGGTCTTGTCCAGAATCTCCAGAATTCTGCCGCCGCGCGCCGGATCAACGGTGACCTCCAACCGGTCATCGGAGAGGACGACGACCTCCTTGTCGTACCCGTCCATGCGTTTTGTGGCGACGTTGATTTTCCCGTTGTTCCGGCCGTGGGTCCGGACATAGATGATCTCTTCCGCGGAATGCGAGGCGTAGCGCCCTTCGTAGGAGACCCGGAAGCGATAGCGGTCCAGAATCCGTTCGGTCGGCGGCGGGGAAAATGAGACGGTTTCCGTTTTTCCCGCCGGAAGAACGAGCTGTTTCTCCTGAATTTTTTCGCCGGTTCCGTTTTCCAGAACGCAGAGAACGCGGTACTCTTCTTCGGAGGAGTTCTGCAACGAAAAACGGACTGTCGCGTTCTTCTCTCCGGAACGGATTTCGAAGAGCTTTTTCTCCGGAACGACGCGGATTCCGTTTTCTTTTTCATCTTTGGTTTCGACGTTGACGCTGCTCAGAAGTTCCACCGGCCCCGGTGCTTTGATGTAGATGACGGATGGGCCGTACAGCGTCCGGAAGGTGCCGTCCGGTCTCGTCTGGATGGCGGAACGTTTCCCGTAGAGCTGCGTGACTTCCACTTTGCCCGGCTGGGTCGTGCGGAAGAGCCCGCTGCGGTCGCCGCGCCCGTCCCAGATGACCGCGGTGAAGGCACCGGTCTTGGCGTCCTGGTAGTTATAGCCGTAGACGAGTCTTTCATCGGTGCCTTTCATGCGGGAGTGGAGCCGGGAGCTGCCGAGCTGTTCCCCGAGGGTGCAGAAGGCGTAGAAGGAGGGCTTCTTCTGCAGATAGTAGTCCACCATGCCGAAATGATGTTCGGTGTCATTCGGATTGGTTCCCGCATCCCAGAAGGAGTAGAGAAAGACCCGCTTGAATCCGAGAACGTTGTGAATGATGAGCCCGCGGGTCAGGAACTGGGCAATCTGTTCGCGGGAGATCGGAAAGCCCAGCGGATTGGCGATCTGCCCATCTGAATAGCCGAATTCCGTGGAGATTTTGGGCTTGTTTTCATCGCCGTATTTCCGGAGCATGGCGTTGACCTTCTTCATCGCGTCAAACAGAAATTCCGGCGCTCCCTGCGGATAGCCCGGCAGCGCCGGATTGTTCCGCGGGCTGCCGCCGTAGGTGTGCAGATCGAGAACATCGATATACTCTTTCAACCCATGCTGATACATCTGATCCAGATACTGGAGCGCCTCTTTGCTGATGTTGACGGCCGGGGCGGCGACGGCGATCTTCGGATTTTTGGCCTTCCCGGCCTGATATGCCTTGCGGATGCGCTCCGTCGCCTGTTCGGGGGGGCGTCCGGAGAGTTCGGGTTCGTTGCCGCATCCCAGGGCCAGCACGCCGATTTTCGCGGCGATCTCCGGAATCACGCTTTCGGAAAGCATGCCGATTCCGCGGTCGTAGAGAAGATCTGCAACGTGCTTGTGAAGCCGCCACCAGCGAACCTGCCGGACCGGCGTCGTGCCGAGCAGTTCGATTGCCGCGTGATCCCACGCCTTCTGATGGCGGTGCGGGGCGCGGACCGCTTCTCCGTCGCCGCCGTAATAGTAGTTAATGGCGAGCATGTCGCCGAAGGTATCATAGGCGAAGGGTTTCGGGGCCACGTATTTCCGCATGACGATTCCGGGATTTTCTCCCTCGTTGTAGACGGCGTTGACGCCGAAATAGTAGACTTTCTCCGGTTCCAGAGGGTAGAATACCTTGCGGGTGGTGCGGCGGGGAAATTTTTCCAGAAGTCTGACGCCGGGGGCGTCCACCCGCGCCACCGGCTTGTCGGAGACGTAGAGTTTCCACGCCTGGACGTCGCTCACATTTTCCGCAAAGCTGCTCCAGTCGATGATGACGCCGGCTTCCTGAATGCCTTTCAGTTCAAAACGGACTTCCGGACGCTGATTTTCCGGGCTGAGCAGGCGGGCTTTCTCTTCGCTGACCTTTTCCCCGTAGACGGCGACTTCGCTGAGAATCTGCTGCTTGGCGCCGGGGCGTTTCCGAATTCGGAACTGGACGTACCTCGCGGCCGCGGGTTTTTCCAGACGGAATACCGACTCCGCGCCGCGCCCGTCCGGAGTGCGCAATTTGTCGCTGATCATACAGGTGCCGGCGCTGACGAACTGCTTTTTGTCGTTGGAGAGCAGAATCTCGAAACTTCCGGTGCCGACGGCGTCTTTCTGAATCGCCCAGACGGTTGCGGATTCGATCAGATAGAGCCCTTTGAGGTCGATGATGAACGATGCCCACAGACCTTTGGTGCCGCCCCATACGCCGAATGCCTGACAATCCCCCTCCGGGCCTCGCCGGGCGTCAAGAAGCGCACGGTTGGTTCCGTCGGGCCGGCTTCCGGTCTTGATGATTTCCGGATCGCAGGCAAAGGGACCGTCGGTGACCCATTCGAGGGTCGCACCGGTCTGGATCCGCTTCTGGCTGTTCGGAATGCAGTTGGAGACCCAGTTCGGGCGGTGGTTGTCGGTCAGCAGAGCGCTTTCCGCCGGAAGGAGTATTCCTGCCGCAAGGAGCAGGAAAAGCAGAATCTTCTGTCGCTTCATGGTGTGAATCCTTTTGGTTTTATTACTTCATACCGCCGCGGTATTTGTAGTAGACGGGGCGCTCCTTTGTGCCGTCGGAACAGAGCGCCCATTTAAAAACCGGATACGGCAGGGTCATTGCGTGTCCGTCGAGAAAGAGGACGTTCCCGGAGCCGCCGTGAGTGAAAATGACTTTCTGTACACTGCCGTTGTTGTAATAAAACCATCCGTTCGGATCGATTTCCGTAATGGCGATGACGTTGCTCGGGCTGGGAATTTCTACAATTTTTCGCGGAACCGAATGGGGGATTCCGCCGCTCGGGTCGATTACTTTGGCCAGTCCGAACCGTTCGCCGTTTTCATCGGTAAACAGGTTGGTATTCAAGGAGTAGCCTTTCTGATACCACCACAGCGGATAGATGAATTGCTCATCGTTGAGGGCCGGGCAGCCGAAAATCGTATGATTCTGACCGGTCTGTTTCGCATAGAGGTTCCCCAGGAGCCAGGCGTAATTCGCCTGCCAGGAGCTTGTAGAGGCTCCTCCCAGTCCCGCCGTTTTGGAGGGGACGATCATGTCGGCGTTGTCGTTGATGTAGAAGGTGAGCAGCTGCCCCTGCTGTTTGAGGTTCGCGACGCAGTTCACCAGCTGCGCCTTCTGGCGGGCCTTCGCCAGCGCTGGAAGAAGCATTCCGGCCAGAATCGCGATGATCGCAATTACAATAAGGAGTTCTATCAGCGTGAAGAATTTCCGGAATGGATTTCCTGCGGTGGGTTGCAGCGTGATTTCACCCGTTTTACGCATCCGTTTCATGACATTTTCCTCGAAGTGGTTGTTTATTGGAGCCTGGCGGTTGAATTGCGAATGACAAGTTTGGTGCTCAGCGTCTCGCCCGGGAGTTCGGCGAGCGTGCCGGACAAATACAAATACAGGTAATTCGCCGCTTTGTAGCCGATCTCGTAGAGAGGTTGCGCCACGGTGGTCAGCGGTGGATTCAGATAGGCGGAGGCGGAGAGATCGTCGAATCCGACGACGGAGATGTCATCCGGGATCTTCCGGCCGGTTTCCCAGCAGGCTTTGTACGTTCCCTGCGCCATGGTGTCGTTTGAAACCACGACGGCGGTAACATCCGACGCCTGACGGAAAAGCTGCATGGTCTGAAGGTATCCCGCTTCCTGGCCGTGCAGAGTCGGAATGTGATCGATGATCAGTTTTTCATCCTTTTCGATGCCGTGGCGCTTCAAAGCGTCGTTGTAGGCTTTGAAGCGGTGCTGGTGGTTTTCATCCGCGACCATATCCATGGCGAGAAAGGCGATTCTGCGATGTCCGAGTTCGATCAGATGTTCCAGGGCGTCGGTTTCTCCGCCGTAGGATTCGTTGTTGACAAACCCGATTTTGTCTGACCGGTACGGATAGTTCAGCATCATCACGGGAATCTGTGCTTTTTCCAGCTCTGCAATCTGAGGCATGTCTCCGGCGAAGAGGCAGACCCCGTCGCAGCGGCGTTCGCGAATCTGTTTCAGCAGGCTCCGCTTCCGGCTTCCGCTGTTCATAATGATCGAGAGATCGGCGCTTTCTGTTCCGGCGAATGCGGACATCCCGGTGATCAGTTCCGAAAAATATTCATCCATCAGCGGTTTTTCCTGCGTGAGGACCACGCCGATGTTGAAGACCCGTTTCGCGCCTTTGTTCGGGGAAAAGTTCAGCTCTTCGATGACCGCCAGGATTTTCTTTCGCAGTTCTTCGCTGACATCTGTCCGGTTGTTCACGACGCGCGACACCGTTGCCACGGAGACGCCCGCCCGTTCCGATACCAGCCGGATGTTGTTGGTTTTTGTCCGTCTCGGCATTTCTCTCTTTCGTCCTTCCTCGTTTCTTCTTTAAGTATATCGGAAAAATGGGAAAAGTCAATAGAGGATTGAAAAATTTTCGTAAATTTTATTTTATTTTTACGAAAATAAAAACGATGTATCGGATGAGGCAATTTGCGCCCTGAATGCATCGCGTTTCGTTTTCCGGGGAACTTGAAGGGGGAAAAGTGGAGCCGACTGTCGGGATCGAACCGACGACCTGCTGATTACAAGTCAACCGCTCTAGCCAGCTGAGCTAAGTCGGCACCGGATAAAACTAATATAGTTCGCAATGGCCCGCTTGACAAATCGTTTCCCGGTAAAAAATGCGGTTTTTCCTTGATTTTTTCCAAAAAAATGGTACATTTACTCTTCCGTATATGTTTTAATTTCAACTTCTGCGGGACCTTTCACGGAATATGGCTGAGGAAACAACCGTACAATACGACGGCAGTGCAATCAAAACCCTTTCGGCGCTGGAACACATCCGGCTCCGGCCCGGTATGTACATCGGGCGCATGGGCGACGGTTCGCATCCCGACGACGGGATCTACATCCTCATCAAGGAGATCATCGACAACAGCATCGACGAGTTCATCATGGGCCACGGCAAACGGATCGAACTCGCCATCGACGATCACTGCGTCTCCATCCGCGACTTCGGCCGCGGCATTCCGCTCGACAAGGTGGTCGAATGCGTCTCGGTGATGAATACCGGCGGCAAATACAACGACGACGTCTTCAAGTTCTCCATCGGCCTCAACGGCGTCGGAACCAAGGCGGTCAACGCCCTTTCGGAATCCTTCCTCGTGCGTTCCATCCGCGACGGCCGGTTCCACGAGGCGCGCTTCGAACGCGGGGTGCTGACCGGCGAGGAGACCGGGGATTCCTCCGAGAAGAACGGCACGTTCGTCCGCTTCGTCCCCGATGCGCAGCTCTTCCCCAACTACGGATTCAAGCTCGAATACATCGAGAAACGGCTCTGGATGTACGCCTATCTCAACAGCGGGCTCTCACTCTATTTCAACGGGCAGCGCTACTATTCCGCCAACGGCCTGCAGGATCTGCTCGAATCCGAGACCGGCGAGGAGCGGCTTTACAACATCATCGCCTACCGCTCCAAGACGATCGAATTCGCGCTCACCCACAGCGACAACTACGGCGAAACCAGTTTCAGTTTCGTCAACGGGCAGTACACCAACGACGGCGGCACCCACCTCTCGGCGTTCAAGGAGGGGGTGCTCAAGGGGATCAACGAGTTCTCCGGCAAGAACTACAAGGCCGATGAGATCCGCGACGGCATGATCGGCGCGATCGCGATCAAGGTCAAGGATCCGGTCTTCGAGTCGCAGACCAAGAACAAGCTCGGCAACACCGATGTGCGCGGCCCCATCGTCGCGGCGGTGCGCGACGCCGTCGTCGATTACCTCCACAAAAACCGCGAAGTTGCCGAAATTCTGCTCGACAAGGTCGCCCGCAACGAACAGATGCACCGCCAGATTCAGGAGGTCAAGAAGAAGGGGCGCGAAACCCAGCAGAAGACCCGGTTGCGCATTCCCAAGCTCAAGGACTGCAAGTTCCACATCGGCGACAAATGGCCGCGGCAGCTGGAGAAACGCGACACGATGATCTTCCTCACCGAGGGGGATTCGGCGGCCGGTTCGCTCGAGGTCTGCCGCGACGTCAACTGTCAGGCGATCTTCGCGCTGCGCGGCAAGCCGATGAACTGCTACGGCGAAAAGTTCGACAAGATCTACAGCAACGAGGAGCTGACCTTTCTGATGCAGGCGCTCGGCATCGAGGACGATATTGAGAATCTCCGCTACGACAAGGTGGTGATCGCGACCGATGCCGATGTCGACGGGCTGCATATCCGCAATCTGCTCATTACCTATTTTCTCTGCTTTTTCGAACAGCTGGTGCTCTCCGGCCACCTCTACGTGCTGGAGACGCCGCTCTTTCGCGTGCAGAAGCCGAAGGAGAAGCCGGTCTACTGCTACAGCGAGGCCGAACGGGATTCCGCCGCCGCGAAGCTCGGGAAGAAGGCGGAGATCACCCGGTTCAAGGGGCTGGGGGAGATTTCGCCGAAGGAGTTCGGCCAGTTCATCGGCGAGGAGATCAAACTTCAGCCGGTCACGCTTGAGAACATGCGCAACGTGCCCGAGCTGCTCGGCTTCTTCATGGGCAGCAACACCCCGAAGCGCCGCGAATATATCATGAACAACCTGGAAGTGCATAAATATGAGTGAGGAAACGGAGAAGCCTGAACTTGACGCTCCGGTTCCCGCCGAACCGGAAGAGGCGCAGGGGAACGGCGAAGCGGGCGAAGGCGAGAACGGCAGTGTCGCCGCCGAACGTTACCGCGGCAACAACGACTATTTCCGGATGATGATGGACCGGAACTTCCTGGAATACGCGAGCTACGTCATCAAGGACCGCGCCATTCCGGATGTCGACGACGGTCTCAAGCCGGTGCAGCGCCGGGTGCTCTGGGCGCTCTATCAGGTGTACGACGGGCGCACCCACAAGGTGGCGAACATCGTCGGCAACACGATGCACTTTCATCCGCACGGCAACGCGTCGATCGAAGATGCGCTGGTGGTGCTTGCCAACAAGGAGTATTACATCACCCGGCAGGGGAATTTCGGCAACATCCTGACCGGCAGTCCGGCGGCGGCGGGGCGGTACATCGAGTGCAGTCTTTCGCCGCTCGGGCATGAGGTATTGTTCAACAACGACATCACCGAATTCGTCGACACCTACGACGGGCGGGGGATCGAGCCGGTGGTGCTTCCGGCGAAGGTGCCGTCGCTCCTGATGCTCGGCAGCGACGGCATCGCGGTCGGCATGGCGACGAAGATCATGCCGCACAACTTCAACGAACTGCTCGAGGCGGAGATCGCGGAGCTGCGGGGCGAACCCTTCCAGCTCTACCCGGATTTCCAGCAGGGCGGGCTGATGGATGTGCGCGAATACAACGACGGCAACGGCAAGATTACGCTGCGGGCGAAGATCGAAATCGTCGGCCGCGACCTCATCATCCGCGAAATTCCGGCCACCACCACCACCGAGACGCTGGTGGCGTCGATCGAGAAGGCGGCCGAGAAGAACAAGATCAAGATTTCGAGCGTCAACGACTACACCACCGACAAGGTGGAGATCAAGGTGGTGCCGACCCGCGGATACGATCCGGAGAAGACGATGCAGGGGCTGTACATGTACACCGACTGCTCGGTTTCGATTTCGGTGAACATGACGGTGATCCGCGAGAGCCGCCCGGTGCAGATGAGCGTGTCGGAGGTGCTCCGGCGCAATACCGCGAAACTGCTGGAACATCTGAAGCGGGAGCTGGAGATCGATCTGGAGCGTCAGGAGGCGCTCTTCCACGCTAAGACGCTGGCGCAGATCTTCTTCGAGAACCGCATCTACAAGAAGATCGAGGAGTGCAAGAGCCAGGAGGAGGAGTACGCCGAGGTGCACGCCGGGCTGGCCCCCTTCCGCGACATGCTGCGGCGCGACGTCACCGACGAGGATATCGACAAACTGCTTGCCCTGCCGGTGCGCCGGATCAGCCGGTTCGACATCGAGAAGAACCAGCGCGAACTGGCCGAGGTGCTGGCGAAGATGGAGGAGATCAAGCGCAACCTCGGCAACCTCAAGGGGTATGCGATCCGGTATTTGAAGGGGCTGATCACGAAGTACGGCAAGGAGTTCCCGCGCCGCACCGAGATCGAACACTTCGAGAAGATCGACCGCCGCGAGGCGGCGCTCAACAACATCAAGGTCGGCTGGGACCGCAAGAACGGCTACATCGGCACCTCGATCAAGAGCGACGACGTCGTTGCCTGCAACGAGTTCGACCGCTTCCTCTGCGTCGAAAAGAGCGGTGCCTACAAGGTGATCGCGCTGCCGCCGGAGAAGCTCTTCATCGGGAAATTGTACGACTTCCGCAAATATGATGAAACCACGGTGTTCGGTGTGATCTACCGCGAGGTGAAGTCGGGCAAATACTACGGCAAACGCAGTGCGATTGGCGGATTCATCCTCGACAAGGAGTACGCGCTCTGTCCGCCCGGTTGTCGGCTGGAACTGCTGACTCCGCGTGCGGATGCGATTTATCTGCTGACTGAGACCGGGGCGCGCAACCGCCAGACCCAGCGCGAGATCAATCTGATGGAGCTGCCGGTGCGCAGCCCGAAGGCGCGCGGACTTTTGATCGGTTCGAAGCCGATTGTCAAGATCACTCATTCGCGTTATCTTACGCCCGAGGAGCTGGAAGCGTTCCGGGTTGCCGAATCCGTTGAAGAGGCGGAGCCGGCCGAAGGAGAAAACGAAACCACGCCGGAAGTTCCTGCGGTGGAGGCCGTTCAGGACGCGGTTCCGGCGGAGGCTCCGGAGGCTCCGAAGAAGAGAGCGGTGAAACCGTCACCGGAATCCGCCGTAAAAGCGGAGCCGGAGCCGGAACCCGTACCGGAACCCGCCAAGGAACCGGAACCCGTTGCGGCACCGGAACCCGTGGCGGAACCGGAACCGGAACCCGCCGAGAAATCGGAACCTGTATCGAAACCGGAACCTGTGGCGGAGCCGGAACCCGTACCGGAAATTCCGGAAGAAAAAGGGGAAAATCCGGCTCCGGTGACGGACGAGGATGCCCCCCCCTGGCGTACCGATGAGGAAACCACGGCGACGGAGGCTGTGCCGGAACCGGCTCCGGCAACATCGACGGCTTCCGGAGAGGCCGGAGAAGCTCTGGTGCTGGACGATACGCCGTTGCGGCCGCGCCGGTCGCGTCGGCCGCGGGAGAAGGCTCCGGCGGCCGAGCCGGCTCCGCCGCCACCCCCGCCGGACGATGAGGATTTCGGCATGGTGCAGCCGGAGTTTGGATTTTAAATTTCAGGAGAGAAAATATGGCATTTCTGCAGTGTTCTTTTCATTCGGATGTTCTCGGGCGGGCCTGTTCGATGAACGTCATTCTGCCGCAGAAGGTGACGACCCAGATCGGCATGACCAGTTCCGGCGGCGGAAATCGCCGCTACCCGGTGCTCTATCTGCTGCACGGACTGAGCGACGACCACACCATCTGGTCGCGCCGGACCTCGATTGAACGGTATGCCGCCGAATATGAACTGGCGGTGGTCATGCCGGATGGCGAACGCGGATTCTACACCGATATGATGCAGGGGCCGCGCTACTGGACCATGCTCACCGAAGAGCTGCCGGCGATCGCCGCCTCGTTTTTCCCGATCAGCACCCGGCGGGAGGATACCTATGTCGCCGGGCTGTCGATGGGCGGCTACGGGGCGCTCAAGTGCGCACTCCGGCTGCCGGAGCGTTATGCTGCGGCCGTCGCGCTCTCCTCGGTGGCGGACGTTCGTTCCTGGTTGGAGACCTGCCGGATGAACCGGGAGGAGGCGACGCGGATTTTCGGCACGGTGAAGGATCTGATTCCAGGTCGCAACGATCTCTTCGCCCTCGCGGAGGAGACGGTGAAGCTGGCCTCCCCGCCGCGGCTGATGATGGTCTGCGGCACCGAGGATGGGCTGCTCGACGCCAACCGGGCGCTCCGGGCGCATCTGGAGTCGTTGCATTATCCGGGATTCCGTTACGAGGAGGGGCCGGGCGCCCATTCGTGGGAATTCTGGGATCACTGGATCGTCGAGGGGCTGAAGTTTCTGATGGAAGGGCGGTCCGATGTCCGCTGAACCGGTTCCATCGGTGGAGGAGTTCCGCCATGTTTCCCCGCTCCGGCGCGCCTGGGTGCTCTTCTGGGCCTACGTCAGGATCACCTCGCTGGTGATCGGCGGCGGCTATGCGATCATCGCGGCGGCGCAGGATGAATTTGTCCGGCGGCGCAAATGGCTCACCGAGGACGATGTGCTCGAAATGATCACCATCACCCAGACGGTGCCGGGAATTCTCGCCACCAATTCGGCGATCTACGTCGGCTGGCGGATCGGCGGATATGCCGGTGCGTTCGCCGCCATGATCGGTTCGATTCTGCCGTCGCTGGTCATCATCATTTTGATTGCGGCAGGCATTTCCAGCATTCAGAGCACGATCGACACCCCGGCGGTGCAGGGGGCGTTCAAGGGGATCATCGGCTGTATCGTCGGCATGGTGATCGTCACTGCGCTCAAGATGCGGCGCAAGGCGGTGGTCAACCCCTTCGGCTGGATTGTCGCCTGCGGTTGCTTCCTCGGGCTGACCGTATTCAAAGTGGGACCGGCGTGGCTGATTGTCTGCTCCATCGCCGCCGGTCTGGCGAAGGTGGCTGTGGACCGGATTGTCGCCCGCGGCCGTGCGAAACAGGAGGCGGAACGATGATCTCGCTTTTCGGTCTTTACTGGGTTTTCTTCAAGTTCGGACTGCTCTGCTTCGGCGGCGGTTACATGCTGGTGCCGCTGCTCACCGCCGAACTGGTCGGGCCGGGGAAGCCGCTCGCACCGGAGGAGTTCGCCAATCTGCTTTCGATTGCGCAGGCGACGCCCGGGCCGATCGGCATCAACACCGCCACCTACGTCGGGTATACGCAGCACGGCGTGGTGGGGGCGGTCCTCGCCACGCTGGGCATGATTACGCCGGCGATGATTCTGGTGATTCTGGCGATCCGTCTGCTGAAGCGTTGGGAGTCGAGCCTGGCGGTGCAGGGGTTTCTCACCGGGATGCGTCCGGCCTCCTTCGGCCTGATCCTTTCGGCGGCGGTGATCTTCGCGGAGCTCTCGGTTTTCACCGGTGAGATTCCGTGGGGAAAACTGCTGGAGGGGGGCTTCTGGGGCGAGATCGGAATCCGCCCGGCGGCGCTGTTGATCGCGGCGGCCACCACGGTGATCATGCTCCGGACGAAGATCTCTTTCATGTATCTGTTGCTTCCGTCTGCCGTGCTCGGCGCATTTTTCTGCCGCTGACCGGGATGGAAAAAGAGAACCGGGCCATTACATTTTGCTGATATTTCGCCGGTTCGGCTGAAATCTGATTTGAAAAATCGGCATTTTGGTGTATAAGTGTATACTATCGTATCCGTTTCCGGCGGTCTCTTCCGGGGGCGGATGAAGTGAAATGCATCATGACGGCGCGGCCGGCGGGCCGGCCGTTTTCAACCTCAAGGGGAGAATAGAAGAAATGAGACAGAATCGATGGATGGTGTCGTTGTTCGCCGCCGGTGCGGTGGCGTTTTCCGCCGGTGCCGCGGAGGCGGCCAAGCCGGCTCCGGCCAAGGCGGCTCCGGCCGCGGAGGCGAAAAAGGCTCCGGAAGATGTCTGGAAGCTGATTCCGGATACCGTTGCGGAAGTGGACGGCAAGAGCGTCAGCAAGGATGAATTCGTGAAGTTCCTGCTCAAGAGCATTCCGGACGGCAAGATTCCGGAAGGTCTGACGGCGGAGATGATCCGCAAGGAGGCTCCGGGGCTGGTCAAGCAGATGGTGCTGGACCGTCTGATCTCGGCGCAGGTGGAGAAGGCGGGGATCAAATCCTCGTATGAGATGGCCAAGGCCAAGCTCAATGAGCGGTTCAAGTCGTTCGATCCGCAGCAGCTTGAGATGATCAAGATGCAGATGGCGCAGTCCGGCAAGGATTTCGACAAGCTGCTCGACGAGCAGGCGAAGAATCCGCAGATCCAGAAGGATGTCGCCATCGGCGAATTCCTCGAGAAGAACGTGATGAAGACGGTGAAGGTCACCGATGAAGAGGTCCGGAAGTACTACGAGGACAACAAGGCCACGCAGTTCACCGAACCGGCCGACCAGCCGGATATGGTCCGCGCCTCGCACATCCTCATCATGGCGGAAGAGGGCAAGGCGAAGCCGGAGGAGATGAAGGCCGCGCTGGATAAGGCGACCAAGATCATGGCGGATCTGAAGAAGAATCCGGAGAAGTTCGAGGAGGTTGCCAAGGCGGAAAGTCAGTGCCCGAGCTCCCGGCAGGGCGGTTCGCTCGGCGCGTTCGGCAAGGGCCAGATGGTGCCGGAGTTTGAAAAGGCCGCCTTCGAACTGAAGGAAGGGGAACTCACCGGCCCGGTCAAGACCAAGTTCGGCTATCATATCATCCGCCGCGATGCGGCCAAGGGGCCGACGGTGATGCCGTTTGAGACGGTGAAGCCGCAGCTGACCAAGTTCCTCGAGAGCCGCAAGCAGCAGCAGGCCTTCCTGGACTACATCAAGAAGCTGGAAACGGAACACAAGGTCAAGTACACGATGCCGCTGGAAGTTCCCCAGCTCCCCGGTGCCGCGACGGCGCCGGCGGCGAAGTAAGGCGAGTGTTCGGAATCGGCCGGTGGAAGTGAAATTCCGCCGGCCGTTTTGGTTATTCCGCTCCGGTTCCGGGGCGGGCGGGGAAATGACGGGGAAATTGGGATCATGAGAGCAGGGGCGGTGATTGTACTGATTGCGGCGGCGTTTGGCGCGGTTGCCGCGGCGCCGGCGAAACCGGCGCAGAACAGCGGCAAGACAAAGCCTGCGGCGGCGAAACCGGCTGCACCTGCTCCGGATCTCAGCCGCGATCCGGTCTGGGGGCAGTTTCCGGCGGTGATGGCGGAGTATCGCGGGGGCAAGGTGACCCGCGAGGAGTTTGTCCGCTACGCGCAGGCCGCCCAGCCGAACCCGAAGAAATGGAGCCGGGCCTCCGCCGCCCGGACCGCTCCCGGGCTGCTCAAGGGGATGATCGACGAGCGGCTGTTCGCGGAGGCGCAGAAAAAGGCCGGATATCTTCCGTCGGCGGAGCGGACCCGGGCGATGCTCCGGGAGAAATACGCCGCACTGCCCGAAGAGACCGTCAAGGCGATTGCGCTCGAGGTGATGCGCAAAGAGAAGAGTTTCGACCAGTTTCTCGACCGGATCAGCCGCAATCCGGGGATCCAGAAACAGGCGGCTGCCGACGCGTTTTTCCGGCAGGAGGTGCTGGCGAAGGCGAATCTGAAGATCACCGACCAGGAGGCGCGCAACTTCTACAACTCCAACCGCTGGGGGTTCCGGTTCAGCGATTCGTCCCGTTCGGTGCGGACCACGCAGATCATGCTCGACGCGCGCTCGAAGCAGGAGAAACAGGCGGCCCGCAGCGAGATGATGAAGTTTGCGCGGGAACTCAAAAAGAATCCGGGGCGCTTCAACGCGCTCGCCGCCACCTGCGCTCTGCGCCCGGACGGGCGGCTCTCCGGCCCGGTCGCTCCGTTTGAGCCGAACCGGAAACAGATTTACGCCGCTTATGAGAAGGCGGCGGTGAAACTCCGCCCGGGGGAGATCACGCCGGAGCCGGTCGAGACCGAGGCGGGAATTCACCTGATCCGGCGCGACGCGGTGCAGGGGAACCGCCAGCACAGCTACGAAGAGGTGCGGGAGGAGCTGATGGCCTACCTGCGCGAGCGGCGGGAGTACGAAGTGCTGGCAAACTACCTCTCCGGTCTGGAGAAGGCCGCCGGGGTGAAATTTCACATCGCCATGCCGGAATTCAACTGACGCCTGCCGGCTCCCGCATCCTTTCCCGACGAAAGAGTTGCCGAGAGAATTTTTTTTTATTTGCTTTTTTTCCTCTATGCTATATATTAACGGAAAATATAGCTTCCAGAAAAATCACGAGGTGAAAGAATGGGCAAGACGGCATTGGTAACGGGGGGCGGCCGCGGAATCGGCGCCGGAATCGTCGATAAACTGGCGGCGGAAGGCTGGAACGTGGCGTTCTGCGGCCGTCACGAGGCGGAGGCGTTCGCGGAACGGACGGCGGAGCTGGAGAAGAGGTATGGCGTCGGCGCCCTTTACGTGCGCGCGGACATTTCGTCGCGGCAGGACCGCGAAGCGCTGCTGGCGGCGGTGCTGGAGCGGTTCGGTTCGCTGGAGGCGCTGGTGAACAACGCCGGCGTGGCGCCGACGGTCCGCTGCGATCTGCTGGAGATGACCGAGGAGAGCTTCGACCGGGTGATGGGGATCAATCTCAAGGGACCCTTTTTCCTGACCCAGGCGGTGGGGCGTTATTTTGCGGAAAAGAACATTGCCGGCGTGATCGTCAACGTGGGGAGCATCTCCGCGACGGTGGCGTCGATCAGCCGCGGCGAATACTGCCTGTCGAAGGCGGGCGTGGCGATGGCGACGAAGCTGTATGCCGTCAAGATGGCGGAATTCGGCGTGCCGGTCTATGAGATCCGGCCGGGAGTGATCTCCAGCGACATGACCAGCGTGGTCAAGGAGAAGTATGACAAATTGATCGCCGAAGGGCTGACGCTGCAGCCGCGCTGGGGCGAACCCGCCGACATCGGCAAGGCGGTGGCGATGCTGCTGCGCGGCGATCTCGCCTACTCGACCGGGCAGGTGATCAAGGTCGATGGCGGCATGGAGATCGGGCGGCTGTGATGCGGCAAGTCCATACACTGGTGATCGGGTCCGGCGCGGCCGGACTGGCGGCGGCGCTCCGGCTCCGGGAGCTGGGCGTCGAGGATCTTCTGCTGCTTTCGGAGGGGCTGCACCGCGGCACTTCGATCAACACCGGCAGCGACAAGCAGACCTACTACAAGCTCGGCATCTACGGGAGCGAACCGGATTCCCCGGTGCAGCTGGCCCATTCGATCTTTGACGGCGGCTCGGTGCACGGCGATGTGGCGCTGGTGGAAGCGGCGCTTTCGGTGCGCTGTTTCATGCATCTGGTCAATCTCGGAGTGCCCTTTCCGCACGACGAGTTCGGGCAGTACATCGGGTACAAGACCGACCATGATCCGAAGCGGCGGGCGACCAGCTGCGGCCCGTATACGTCGCGGGAGATGTGCCTCGCGCTGATCCGGGCGGTGAAGGCGGCGGGCGTGGAGATCGCCGAACGGCGTACCGTCGCCGAACTGGTCACCGTCGACGGACGGGCGGCGGGAGCGATCGCCTTCAACGGCGAGACGAAGGAGTTTGAAACCATTCTGGCGGAGAACGTGGTGTTCGCTGTGGGCGGTCCGGGCGGCCTCTACCGCACGAGCGTCTATCCGGCCGGACACTTCGGCGCGATCGGCCTCGCGCTCAAGGCGGGCGCACTGGCGCAGGGACTGCCGGAGTCGCAGTTCGGACTGGCGTCGATCAAGTTCCGCTGGAACGTCTCGGGCACCTACATGCAGGTGCTGCCGCGCTTCATTTCGACGGCGGCGGACGGAGTGAGCGACGAGCGGGAGTTCCTGCTCGACCACTATCCGGACGCCGGCGCGATGAATTCGATGATTTTCCTCAAGGGGTACCAGTGGCCGTTCGACGTGCGCAAAGTGCCGGACGGGTCGTCGGAGATCGATCTTCTGGTGCACGAGGAGACGGTGAAGAAGAACCGGCGGGTCTTTCTCGACTTCCGTTCGAATACGGCGGCGGGGCTGGATTTCGACGCCTTGTCGGAGGAGGCGCGCAATTATCTGGAGAAATCCGGCGCGCTGTTCGGCACGCCGGTCGAACGGCTCCGCAAGATGAATCCGGGCGCGATCAGCCTCTACGCTGATCACGGCATCGACCTCACCGCCGAACCGCTCGAAATCGCCGTCTGCGCCCAGCACAACAACGGCGGCCTGGCCGGAAACATCTGGTATGAATCGGTCAACCTGCCGCACCTCTTCCCGATCGGGGAGGTCAACGGTTCGCATGGCGTCACCCGTCCGGGCGGAACCGCGCTGAACGCGGGGCAGGTGGGGGCGTTCCGCGCCGCCGAATTCATCGCGGCGAAGTACCGCGATTTCACGCTCGACTTCGCCGCGGCGGAGAAGCGGGCGGCCGAGCTGCTTGCGTCGCTCGAGTCGCGGCTGAACGGTACCCGCGACTGGCGGGCCGACCGGCGCGAACTGCAGGAGCGCATGACCGTCTACGGCGGCCATCTGCGGCCGGTGGAGAAGCTCGACGAGGCGGCGGACGCCGCCCGGAAACTGCTCGACGCGATGTACCGCGACGGATATCCGAGGGAGGATGCCGAGCACGCGGTGACCAACCTCCAGCTCGCATTTTCGCACTGGCTCTATCTGGAGTCGATCGCTTTCCAGGCCGCTTCCGGGGCGGGGTCCCGCGGTTCGGCGGCGCTGGTCAATCCGGATGGCTCGCTGATGCCGGAGAATCCGGCGTACCGGAAGTTCGTGCTGGAGTCCGGAGTCACCGGCGACGCGGTCCGTCTGCGCTGGGTCGACTGCCGGCCGGTGCCGGAGCCGGACGGTTGGTTCGAAAACGTCTGGGCCGACTGCCGCGACGGGAGAATCTATGGAACTCTTTGACTTCTCGATCCTCCGCGACCTGCGCAAGAAGGCGAATCTCAACATCGCCGACGTTTCGGCCGAGAGCGGCGTCGCCGCATCGGTGATTTCGAAACTGGAGCGCAACCGGACCCGGGCCGAGCTGGATACGCTCTACCGGCTCGCGCGGGTGTTCGGCATCACTGCGGCGGAGCTGCTGAACCTCGCCGAGGCGCGGATCAGCCACCCGCTGAAGGCGACCGAACACCGGTCGGAGGATTTTCTCTTCGAGGAGATCAACTACAAAAACATCCGCTGTCTGCACGGCAAGGCGCCGGAAGGGGCGGCGGTGTCGCGGCCGAAGATTCACCGCGACGACTATGAACTCTGCTGGGTGCTCTCCGGGCGGCTGCGGATCACGCTGCCGTCGGAGCGCTACGAGCTGGCCGCCGGGCAGTCGCTCCAGTTCGACGCACTGCTCGAGCACACCTACCTGGCATTGTCCGATTGTGAAATTCTCATTCTGCACATTCGAAAGGAGAAAAGGTTCTGAAAATGGCAGACTATCCCCGCATTCCCACCTTCAAGACCGCCGCGCAGTTCCGGGCCCACCTGGCGGAAATCGGCGCGGACATCGAAATCGACGATTCGATTCTTGCCGCTCCCGAAAGTCCGCTGGCACAGCCGGTGGAGTATCACGGGCACAAGATCGGCAACCGCTGGTGCATCCTGCCGATGGAGGGGTGGGACTGCCTGCCGGACGGGAGTCCGAGCGAACTTACCCGGCGCCGCTGGCTCCACTTCGCCGCCAGCGGGGCGAAACTGCTTTTCGGCTGTGAAGCGTGCGCGGTGATGGAGTCCGGGCGCAGCAACACCCGGCAGCTGATGATCACGCCGCAGACGATGCCGGCGCTCCGCCGCCTCCGGGAGGAGATGGTGGCGCTGCACGCGGAGAAGTTCGGCACCGCCGACGACCTTTACATCGGGCTGCAGCTCACCCACTCCGGCCGGTTCAGCCATCCGCACGACGACGCGAAACTCGAGCCGGTGACCGCCTACGCGCACCCGCTGCTCGACGAGAAGTTCCACTGCTCGGCGGCGGATGTGGTCTCCGACGAGGAGATTCAGAACATCATCCGCCACTTCATCGACGCGGCGAAGCTGGCGAAGGAGGCGGGATTTGATTTCGTCGACATCAAGATGGCGCACGGCTATCTGGGGCATGAGTTCCTGAGCGCCTGGACCCGCCCCGGCGCCTACGGCGGCAGTTTTGAGAACCGCACCCGCTTCTTCCGGGAGATCGTCGAGGGAATCCGCCGCGAAGTGCCCGGCCTGGAGCTTGGCATGCGTTTCTCGATCTTCGACTGCCTCCCCTTCGAGAAGGGGAAGGACGGCGTCGGCGTGCCGATGGAGCGCGGCGATATCGGCGTCGGCCATTACTCCTTTGCGTTCGGCGGCGACGGCACCGGGCTGGGCTGGGATCTTTCGGAGCCGGTCCGCTTTCTGGAGCTGGCCCATTCGCTCGGCGTGGATCTGGTCTGCACGACGATCTGCAGTCCCTACTACAACCCGCACTTCCAGCGGCCGGCCTACTACCCGGTTTCCGACGGCTACCTGCCGCCGGAGGAGCCGATTCTCGGCGCGGCCCGCCACATTCGCGCGGTGGCGGAGGTGCGCCGCCGTCTGGAAGGGCGCGGCATGCTCTTCATCGGCGCGGGCTACACCTGTCTGCAGGAGTATCTGGTTCCGGCCGGACAGGCGGCGGTGCGTGCCGGGCGGACCGATTTCGTCGGCATCGGTCGGATGGTGCTCGCCTATCCGGAGCTGTGCGCCGACACGCTGGCCGGGCGTCCGCTGGCGACGCGGCGGATCTGCCGCACCTTCGGGGACTGCACGACCGCGCCGCGCAACGGAATGGTTTCGGGCTGTTATCCGCTCGATGAATTTTACAAATGCCGCCCCGAGTGCGCCCGGGTGCGGGAGGTGAAACGCAAACTTGCAGGTGTGAAATGATTCTCTTTGTCGCAGACGACCACTACAAAACCAGTCCCGGACGCAACACGTACGAGATGATTGCGGCGGAGTATCCGCAGATGAAGTTCTTCGAGAACGACTGGAGCTGTTTCACCGCCTTCGATCTCGCGAAGGAGTGCGATCTCTTGATTCTCAACATGATCGCCGACACCTGCGGGCTGCCGGTTCCGGAAGAGGCCGCGGCGCAGGCGGTGAAGCGCTACTGCGAAGCCGGGAAGAACCTGCTGCTGCTCCACGGCGGCAGCTCCGCCTTCTGGCCGTGGGACTGGTACCGCGACCTGGTCGGGTTCCGCTGGGTGCGCGGCAACGATCCGGATGGGTTCCCCGCGTCGTTCCATCCGCACGAACCCTACAAGGTGGTGCGCGCCAAATGCCGCAACCCGCTCGTGGAGAAGCTGATCGAAATGGATCTGCCGCAGGATGAAATCTACACCGGGCTGGAACAGACCCGGCCGATGTGGACGCTGATGACCACGACGATCTCCAGCGGCACCTTCCCGCAGTGCACCGAATCGTCCACGCCGTGGGGCGGGCGGGTCATCAACTTCCTGCCCGGACACCTTCCGGCGGTCACCCGGCACGTCGATTTCGTTGCCAACGTCAAGCTGTTGATCGACGATCTGCTGGCGCGGTAACTCCGGGAAACGGAGAATCGCAAGACAGAAAAACGGGCTCCGGCGTTTTGCCGGAACCCGTTTTTTCTGTTGTGGCGCGTCACTTGCGGATGCGGGCGGCCACCGAGGCTTCGTAAGCGGCGAGGTCGTCGATCTTGAGCTGGGCGACGCCGGTCTGCATCGCCGCTTCGGCCACGCGCATCGCCACGCGGGGCACGACCCGCGGGTCGAACGGCTTCGGGATCACGCAGTCGATTTTCAGCTTGCCGTCGTTCCCGTCGAACATTCCGGCGGCCGCGTCGGCCGGATAAGCCGCCGCCAGCTGCGCCTTCACCTCCGGCGTGACCGGCTCGGCGGCAAGTTCGGCGAGCGCCTTCGCCGCCGCGAGCTTCATCGCCTCATTGATGTCGCGGGCGCGGACGTCGAGCGCGCCGCGGAAGATGCCCGGGAAGCCGAGCACGTTGTTGATCTGGTTGGGGAAGTCGCTCCGGCCGGTGCCGACCACCGCGGCGCCTGCCGCAAGGGCGACGTCCGGGAAGATCTCCGGAACCGGGTTGGCCATCGCGAAGATGATCGGATCCTTCGCCATCGAACGGACCATATCGGGCGTGACGCAGTTCGGAGCGGAGAAGCCGAGGAAGATGTCCGCTCCCTTCATCGCCTCTTCGAGGGTGCGGGCGGAGGTTTCCGCCGCGAACTCCGCCTTCTCCGGGTTGAGATCGGTCCGGCCGCGGTGGATCACCCCCTTGGAGTCGCACATGATGAAGTTCTCCCGCTTCGCTCCGGCCGTGAGGTAGAAGCGGCTGCAGGAGATGCCGGCAGCGCCGGCGCCGTTCACGACGAAGCGGCACTCTTCGATCTTTTTGCCGACGATCTTCAGCGCGTTGAGAATCGCCGCGAGCGAAATGATCGCGGTGCCGTGCTGGTCGTCGTGGAAGACCGGGATGTTCATCTTCTTTTTCAGCGTCTGTTCCACTTCGAAGCAGGCGGGCGCGCCGATGTCTTCGAGGTTGATGCCGCCGAAGGTGGGTTCGAGCCGTTCAACGGTTTCGATCACCTTCGCCGCGTCGGTCCGGCCCTTTTCGTTGAACACCTTCCCGAGGCAGAGCGGGACGGCGTCGATGTCGGCGAAGTGCTTGAAGAGCACAGCCTTGCCCTCCATCACCGGGAGTCCGGCTTCCGGGCCGATGTTGCCGAGCCCGAGCACGGCGGTGCCGTCGCTGACCACGGCGACGAGGTTGCCGCGCGAAGTGTACTCCCAGACGTTCTCCTTATTCTCTTTGATCGCCAGGCAGGGCTGGGCGACGCCGGGGGTGTAGGCCAGCGCCAGCTCTTCGCCGGTTTCGCACGGCTTGGTCGGCACGACGGCGACCTTGCCGGGCTGCTTGTCATGATGGTAGGCCAGTGCGAGTTTCTTGAGTTCGTCCTGTGTCATAGCGTTCTCCTGTTCTTCTTCGCATGGGCGCCGCCGCGCCGCTCTTGAAATTGCTGTTTCAGCGGTCCGCCGGACGGACCGGAATGTTTTTCGATTGCAGGAACTCCTTCGCCTGCGGAACGGTGTAGGTGCCGAAGTGGAAAATGCTGGCGGCGAGCACCGCGTCGGCTTTGCCGCGGTCGAGTACTTCGGCGAGATGTTCGAGCGTCCCCGCGCCGCCGGAGGCGATGACCGGGACGTTTACCGCGGTGGAGACCGCCCGGGTGAGTTCGCAGTCGTATCCGGCGCAGGTTCCGTCGGTATCCATGCTGGTGAGCAGGATTTCCCCCGCGCCGAGTTCGACGCCGCGCACCGCCCATTCGACCGCGTCGATTCCGGTGTTGCGCCGGCCGCCGTGGGTGAAGACCTCCCAGCGGTTTTCGCCGGGGACGCGGCGGGCGTCGATCGCGAGAACCACACACTGACTGCCGAACCGTTCGGCGCCTTCGCGGATCAGATCCGGGCGCTGGATGGC
Organism: uncultured bacterium; assembly: GCA_900551245.1. Taxonomy (GTDB): domain Bacteria; phylum Verrucomicrobiota; class Lentisphaeria; order Victivallales; family Victivallaceae; genus Victivallis. Next base: position 21,989 of record URVC01000021.1, read on the forward strand.
GGCGGTGTTGACCGAGGTTTTGTCGGCTCCGGCGAGCAGCATCCGGCGGATGTCCTCCGCCGTGCGGATTCCACCGCCGACGGTGAGCGGGATGAACACCTGTTCCGCGGTGCGCCGGACCACGTCCACCATGGTTTCGCGGGCGTCACTGCTTGCGGTGATGTCGAGAAAGACCAGTTCATCGGCGCCCTGAGCGTCGTATTTCCGGGCGATTTCGACCGGATCGCCGGCATCGACCAGATCGACGAAATTGACCCCTTTGACGACGCGGCCGCCGGTTACGTCCAGACAGGGGATGATTCTTTTTGCCAGCACGGAACACCTCTTGATGAATCGGCTTGTTGCACCATTGATCCGGTAATATATCACCGGTTCGGCTTTTTTGCACGGCAAAAAGCGGGAAAAGGGGGCGGAAAACTTGCTTTTTCCGGAAATCCGGCTAGTTTAACCCCAGACAAAATCATGACAGGAGGATCTGTTTATCATGGAATTCTATGAAGTGCTGAAAACCCGCCGGAGCATCCGCTCCTACAAATCCGATCCGGTGCCGGAAGAGGCGCTCCGCCGCATCGCCGAAGCCGCTCAGTGCGCTCCCTCCGCCTGCAACCGTCAGCCGTGGAAGCTGGTCGCGGTGCGCAACGCCGCGCTCCGCAAGAAAATTTGCGAAGTCTACCGCAATCCATTCCTCGCGCAGGCGCCGGTGATCCTGCTGGCGCTCGGCAACGCCTCGATGGCGTGGCAGCGCCCCGGCGACGACCATTCGATCGTCGAAATCGATCTCGGCATCATGTTCGAGCACGCCGTCCTCGCCGCCACGGCGGAGGGGCTGGCCACCTGCTGGATCTGCGCCTTCGAACGGGCGAAGATGGATGCCGCCGCCGGAATTCAGGCGCCGTGGACCGTGCTGGCGGTCTCTCCGCTGGGCTATGCCGCCGCGGAGCCGACCCCCTACCAGCGGAAACCGTCGGCGGAAACCTTTGAAATCATCGACTGACGGAGCGATGCCCATGCCGTTTCAGGAAGCTGTCATCGCCGGGGCGGACTTTACCGCCCGGGTCGCCCCGTCGGGGAAATATGCGTTCACGCTGGAGCTGGAGGGCCGCCCGCGGCTGCGGACCGGCCGGGTCGGATGCGCCACATTCAGCGAACTTTCCGCTCTGCCGAAGAGCTTCCGCCGCCACGCGTCGAGCGACGGGCTTTCCGCCTCGGTGGAATCCCGTTCGGTCATCCCTTTCGGCTGTGAATACGAGGTGCGCCGGGAGATCGAACTGTGGGACGGGTGCGGCACGCTGACCGTCGATGTCGCCGCGGTCAACCACGGTGCGGTCGGCGACCTCTCGCTCGGCGAGGTGAGCTTCCCCGGGCCGTGGACACAGCTGGAGTTCCTCCTCTGGGGCGAAACGGAGTTCCGCTCCGTGGCGCTGACCGGGGAGGAGCAGGAGTTCCACCATTCGCCGGAAATCCCGGTGATGATCCGCCTCTCCGACGGGGCGGGGTGCGTGGTCGAATTCGCCGTCGGCAGCGACCTCTGGCGCCACCGGGCGGGATTCCGCACCCCCGGCGCGGCGGGGGAGTTTACGCTTGCCGGCAATGCGGAGGAGGTGCGGTTCACCCGTCAGATTCTCCGCTACGAGCCGGAGACGGAGCCGGAGAAGCGCCCGTGGCGGTTCTCCAACCTCATCGCCTGGCGTTCCGGGCGCGATGCCGACGCGGAACCGGCCGGGGAACGGGTCGATCTCGCCGCCGCGAAGCTGCCGGATTCCGGCTGTCGGGTTCCGGTGAAAGGGGGAGGCGTTGCCGGTCTGCCCTGCCTCGCCTCGCCGGCGGGGCGGAAGTTCATCCGCAACCTGGTGCGCCGCGCCTCCGGCAGCCTGGTGCTCACCGGTGCGGCGCCGGAGCTCTGTCTCGATGCCGCCCACCTCGGCCGGGCCGGGAGAGGGGAGCTGGAGCACTTCGATCTGGAGGATTACTTCGCCTTCTACCTCTGGGGCAACCACCAGCTCGCCGGGCGGGGGGATTCCTTCACCATGCTCCCGGCGCCGGAATGCCGGTTCGCCGGTTCGGCGGCGGTGAAAAATCTCGGCCGGGCGCCGCGGACGCTCCTGCCGGCAGAAGAGTGACGTTTTGATGTGTACAGAAAGGAATTTTGATACGATGATCGACAGGGAAACTCTGGAGCGGAAGTTCGGTTCCGACTCCGTCAAATTCACCCGCGGCCCCGGCGGCTTCGTCTGCATCGAGGTCGCCAACGCCGCCGCGACGGCGAAGATCTCCACCTACGCCGCGCATCTCTTCGACTACACCCCCGCCGGGGAACGGCCGGTGCTCTGGATGAGCGGCTCCTCCTGGTTCGAGGCGGGCAAACCGATGCGGGGCGGCGTGCCGATCTGCTGGCCGTGGTTCGGCCCCGGCGCGCGCGAGGAGCTGCCCGCGCACGGTTTCGCCCGGCTGTCGCAGTGGGAGGTCCGCGCGGTCGAATCGTTCGAGAACGGCACCGTCACCCGGGTCGTGCTCGGGCTGACTCCCGAACAGGTGGCGAAGCCGGAACTGGTCGCTTTCGCCTTCGATCTGGAGTGTGAATTCTGGATCGGCCGTTCGCTCACCGTCGCGCTGACGATGAAGAACTGTTCCGCCGCGCCGGTGGTGGTGACCGATGCGCTCCACACCTATTTCGCGGTGAAGGAGGCCGAAGCGGTCCGGGTTCGCGGGCTTGATCAGGTCGGCTACGAGGACCGGGTGGTCGGTGCGCCGGTCGTGCTCGGCCATGTGCAGCAGGGGGATATCCGCATCGACCGGGAGGTGGATCGCATCTACCACTCCACCGGCGCGGTCGAGATCTACGACCCCGGTTTCAACCGCACGATCCGGGTGGAGAAGAGCGGTTCCGCCGCGACGGTGGTCTGGAATCCGTGGATCCGCAAGTCCCACGCGATGCCGGACTTCGGCGACGAGGAGTACCATTCGATGCTCTGCATCGAGGCGGCCAACGCGAGCGTCGACGCCCGTACCGTCTTCCCCGGCGAAAAGCGCCGGATCAGCCAGACGGTCACCGTGCTCTGAGCGGTGGTTTTCTGCTGCGCCGTCCGTGGAGAATGTGCCGCGGGCGGCGCGTTTTTTTTATGGGAGCAACTCTCTGAATCGGAGGGTGTTGCATTGTTTTCTGGTTGCTCTCCGCCGCCCTGGGGCGCAACACTGTTACCGGGAGAGCTTGATCCGGGGATCGGCGGCGAGGTAGAGCATGTCGCTGAGGAAGATTCCCGAGAGCGTCAGCATTCCGGCGAAGGCGAAGAGCGCCATCTGGAGCGGATAGTCCCGGCTGGAGAGCGCCAGCAGCGAGAGCGAACCCATGCCGGAGATGTTGAAGATGTATTCGACGATGACGCTCCCCGCCACCAGCGAGGGGAGCAGTCCGCCGAAGAGGGTGATCAGCGTGATGAGTCCGTTGCGGAAGGCGTGGCGCCAGATCACCAGCGGCTCCGGCAGTCCTTTCGCCCGGGCGGTGCGGATGAAATCCGAATGGATCACGTCGAGCATGCCGCTGCGGGCGTAGCGCGACAACCCGGCGAAGCCGCCGTAGGCGAGGCAGAAGACCGGCAGCGTGTAGTGGCGGATGATTTCGAACTGCAGCTGCCAGGTGCTGAGTTCGTCGAGATTGGCCGGCGTCACCCCCTTGAGCGGGAAGAGCTCCCACTGCCCCCCCTCGCAGAGGAGCGCCTGCAGCAGCAGGCCGACCCACATCACCGGCAGAGAATAGAGCACGAAGAGGAGAAAGGCCGAAATCTGGTCGAACCAGCTCCCGGCGTAGACGGCGGCGTAGACCCCCAGCGGAATGGCCAGAAGATAGGTGATCACCACCGCCCAGAAGTTCAGCGTCACCGTCACCGGAAGCCGTTCCAGAATGAGTTCGGTGACCGGCCGCCCGGGATCGACCGAGGCGGAGACGCCGAAGTCGCCGTGCAGAACCACGTCGCGCAGCCACAAGCCGAAGCCGACCAGAATCGGTTTGTCGAGGTTGAGCGCTTCCCGCATCGAGCGGTTCTGGCGCAGGCCGCCCTCTTCGGCGTTGACCGCGGTTCCGGCGGAATCGCTCCCGAAGAGGCTGCTTTTCGTCGGGTCGCCCGGCGCGAGCCGGAGCAGAACGTAGCTCACCAGCAGAATGGTCAGCAATGTGAAGGCCGCCAGAATCAGTCGTTTGATGAGGTACGCAACCATCTCAGGCCTCCTCCTTCCCGCTTCCGGGGATTTTGACGCGGCCGAGCAGAATGCCGCCGGCGATGAAGGGGATTGCCAGCAGTGTGATGCCGTACTCCGACCGCCCGGTGACGCCCGCCGCCAGCGCGATCAGAACCGGACCGAGCACGGTGGTGAACTTCCCGAAGATGTTGTAGAAGCCGAAGAATTCCGACGCCCGTTCGCGGGGAATCAGACGGCTGAAGAGCGAACGGCTCAGCGACTGGATTCCCCCCTGCGAGGTGCCGATCAGGAAGGCGACCGCGAGAAACACCCAGAGCTTGTGCGTTGGACTGGTGAGCGACGGAATCACGCCGCAGAGCAGCGACACCAGCACATAGACCCCGATCGCCCAGTAGACCAGCGTGCGCGCCGGAACCACGCGCGACAGTCTGCCGTAGAGCATGGTGAAGGGAAATGCCAGAAACTGCAATGCGAGGATCGTGCAGAGCAGCCAGGTTGACGAGATGCCGATGTCCACGCTGAGCGGCGTCGCCATCATGAAGATCGTGCCGACGCCGTCGATGTAGAGAAAATAGGCGATCAGAAAGAGCACCACATTGCGGTAGCGCCCGATCTCCCGCGCGGTGGCGGCCAGCCGCCGGAATCCATCCAGCGGCGAAATCGTTTCTCCGCTCCGCCGCTCCCGCACGTTGCGGAAGAGCGGCACGGCCAGAAAGCACCACCAGGCGGCGGCGATCAGAAAGGAGGCCTTCATGCCCCCCATCGAATCGCTCCCGGCCAGGAACATGATGCCGAGGCAGAGGAAGAAGGGAACGAGTCCGCCGATGTACCCCCACGCGTAGGCGATGGTCGAGAGCCGGTGGAGACTGCCGCGCGGCGCGACATCGACCAGCAGAGAGTCGTAGAAGGAGTTGCTCCCCATGTAGGAGACCAGACTTACGAAGTAGAGCGTCAGCACCAGCGTCGCATCCCCCGTCCCGGCGAAGCAGAGGCCGATGACGGCGAGGATTCCGGCCGCCATGAAGCCGCCGAGACAGCGCTTGCGGCCGCCGTTGGCGTCGGCGACGGCGCCAAGCCACGGCGCGAGGATTCCGGCAACGATTCCGGCCGCGGAACTGACCAGACCCCAGCTGCTGGTCGCCGTCGCCGGTTCCATGCCGACGGCGGCGTAGTTCTTGTAGAACATCGGCGCGAACACCGTGCGCACGATGAGGGCGAATGCGGCATTCGCCATATCGTACAGGATCCAGCTGAGCTGCGCCCGCGAAAATTTCACGCCGGAACTCCCCCTTTCCGCCTCAGTAGATCAGCGCGTCCGGAATCCACTGGAAGTCGGCGGCGTCGCCGATGCCGACCGTCCAGCGGATCATCTCTTCGTCCCCCGCCGGCGCGACGCCCGCGGTCAGCGTGTGCTCGCCCGCCGCGAGATCGAGGTCGGCGAACTGGTTGATCGGGCAGTGGTGGAACGACGGCTGACACCAGCCGCCGTCACGCCCGAAGGCGAACGCGCCATCCACCCAGACCCGCGACAGCGACGCGGTGCAGAACATCACCCGCACCCGCTGCGGCTTCGCCAGATGGAAGCGGAACCGCATGAGGTAGAGCGCGTTGAGCGGAACTTCACTCGCTTCGATACAGCCGTTCGAACCGGGGAAGGTGCGCCGGACGGTCGTTTCCGGCATCACCGGCGGATTCTTGCGGTCGTCGTAGCGGATCCAGCGGTCGAAGAGGCCGCACTCCGCGGTGAGGGCGAAACGGCTCCAATCCGGTTCCGGCGCGTCCGGCGCGGTGCGGAGGCGCACCCGCTCCCGGAGCGAGAGCAGTTGTTCGACGAAGTCGTCGAGGGTCGCCGGCGGCGTGATGCCGACGATGGTCGGCGAGAGCACCAGTTTGCGCCCGATCGGCCGCAGCCACTCCTCCGGAATTCCTTCCGGATTGATCAGACCGAGGATGGATCCCACGGTCGCGCCGGTGCAGTCGGCGTCCTTGCCGCAGTTGACCGCATAGCAGACCGTCTTGCCGAAGTCGCCTTTGCCCATCAGAAGCGCCATCACCGAGAAACCGAAATTCATCACCGTGTTGGTGAAATCCTCACTGCCGTAGTGGGTCTTGATGAGTTCGAACACCTCGCTCCAGGTGCGTTTCTGCGAGCACCAGCGGCGGGTGTCGCGCACCGCCCGGGCGATGCCGCACTCCGCCGGAATCGCCGCCAGCGCGGTGTCGAGCAGTTTTTCCATATCGCTCTCGACGAAGGCGGCGCTTTCGAGCACGGCGAGGAAGACCGCCGCGTTGACCCCTTCGCCGACGTGATCGACCATCGCGTCCTCGCGCATGAACTTCGCCGCCAGCTCCGGATTGCCGGGGGCGAGGCAGGCCCAGATCTCGCTGCGGATCGCCGCGCCGAGCCCGTCCTTGAACCAGTTGTCATACCGGCCCGACCAGGTGGCCGGAATTCCCAGTTTCAGATTGCGGATGGCGATGCCGTATTCGCTCCACGGAAAGTGCACATGCTCCACCCACGCCCGGCCAAAGAGGTCGCGGTCGACCACCGGCTCCGCCTGACGGGCGAGGCAGTCCGCCCAGAGCACCTGCAGATCGAGGTCGTCGTTCGGAATCATGTCAGTCGGGACCGGGTCGTAATAGGTGAGGCCGAGCGGCCCCTCCCACCCCTCGTAGGGCTGGCCGAGCGTGCCGCCGGCGGACTTCCCGAGAAAGCATCCGAGCATCTTTTTGCGAAGCGTATCCTGGCTGAGTTTCATGATATCGATTCCATTTTGGGTGTTGATGAAAATCATTCCATATAATACCGCCGCCGGAGCGGAAAATCAACCTTGCCAACCGAAAAATCCGCCCCTTCTTTCACGCGTAGCAGTAGAGACATCCGTGGCGGCAGCTGTGGTAGAAGCCGATGTCCTTGCTCAGCACACAGCCGCAGAAACGGCGCTGGCCCCCGTCCCGCTTCAGCGCCGCGAACTCCGGATCGCCGGGGAAGAGCGCGCACAGCCGCTCCGGATCGATGCAGGAACTGCGGCGCACCCCTTCGGCGGAGAAATCCTCCGGCTCCGCGCAGGCCGCCGCTTCGATGCCCCACTCCCGGCAGAGTGCGGCGATTTTTCCCGCCGTCTCGTGCATCTCCGCCACGGAGAAGGGCAGGGGGGCGACGCCGTTCCGCGCCAGGTTGCGGCGCACCTTCGCGTAGGGCTCGATGTCGGCGAAACTGAACACCAGGCGCCGGGTGTACGGGGCGACCGCGTCGCCGACCCGCCGGAGTTTCGCAAGCAGACGCTCCGGCGTGAGCGTTTCGGTGCGCAGGAGAGGGTCGAAGCGCCAGATGAGATTCTCCGCCCCCACCCGGTCCGAGAGCCGCCGGAAGGTCGCAATCCGTTCCGCGAGCGGCGGCACGCCCGGTTCGAGGTTCTCCTGTCCGTAGTCGTTCAGCGTGAAGTGAAAGTAATACCGCAACCCGAAGGAATCCACCTCGTCGAGCCGCTTCAGCAACGGCGCCGGGTTCTTGCTCCAGAACACCGCCGCCCGGGCCCGCGCAAACGAGACAATCTGAATTTTCCCGTTGAAGGGATTGCGCCATTCGCAGAATCCGGCGGCGAGCCGGTCGAGAAACCAGTCGACGTGAAAGGCCGGCAGATCGGTCGCCCGGCTCGCCGACAGGACCAGCGGGGCGATCGCCCGCACCGGCCCGGCGGCGGTTGCCAGCGTGACCGCCGGATGCTTCACTTCACCGCTTTCAGATAGAACTGCCAGCCGCAGCCGTCGCTCTCAACCCGCGGCAGCGGAAGGCCCGCCTTCATCAGCGTGTCGCCGAGGAAACAGCGGCCGTCGCCCGCGAGTTCGTACAGCGTCTCCGGCTCCAGTCCGCGCAGCCGGACGTGGTTGAGCGGCCCGTTCGGCACGTTGCGCGGCTGGACACAGCTCACCAGCGCTTCGCTCCGGTCCGCCGAGACATGCTCCCAGGCCGTGATCGGATTCGTCGCCCCGGCCATCGACAGCCGGTAGAGCGTTCCCTGCGCAATGATATGGTTGTACCGGTGGTAGTCGGCGATCTGGCGGCGGACGATGTCGCACTCCGCTTTGTCGAGCTTGTTGAGGTCGAGTTCATACCCGAAGGTGCCGGCCATCGCCACGATGCCGCGGGTTTCGAACGGCGTCGTCCGCCCGGTCTGGTGGTTGGGGCAGGCCGAGACATGCGCCCCCATCGCCGAGGAGGGATAGAGCAGACTCGTGCCGTACTGGATCTCCAGCCGCTCGATCGCGTCGGTGTCGTCGCTGGTCCAGATCTGCGGCACATAGTAGAGCATCCCGGCGTCGAACCGGCCGCCGCCGCCCGAACAGCCTTCGATCAGCAGCTTCGGATAGCGCTCCAGCAACAGTTCATGCAGGCGGTACACCCCGAGCACGTAGCGGTGGAACAGCTCCTTTTTGCGGTCGGCCGGGAGCGTCGCCGAACCGACTTCGGTCAGGTGGCGGTTGGCGTCCCATTTGATGTATTCGATCGGGGCGCTGTCGAGGATGGCGCAGATCGCCCGGAAGAGGTGATCGACCACCTCCGGCTGCGACATATCCAGCACCAGCTGCTGGCGCCCTTCCGAGCACGGACGGCCCGGAATCGACAGCACCCACTCCGGATGCGCCCGGAAGAGTTCGCTGTCGCGTGACACCATCTCCGGCTCGAACCACAATCCGAACTTGAGCCCCAGTTCGTTGACCCGCTTGACCAGCGGCGCAAGTCCGCCTTTGAGCTTCGATTCGAAGACGAACCAGTCGCCGAGACTGCTCCGGTCGTCGTCGCGGTGGCCGAACCAGCCGTCGTCGAGCACCAGCATCTCAATGCCGAGCCGCGCGGCGCCCTCCGCAATCCGGATCAGTTTCTCCGCATCGAAGTTGAAGTAGGTCGCCTCCCAGTTGTTCACCAGAACCGGCCGCTTGCGGTCGCGCCAGTAACTGCGGATCAGATGGCGGCGGAAGAGGTCGTGGAAGGCGCGGCTCATTCCGCCCAGCCCTTCCGCGGAATAGACCAGCACCGCCTCCGGCGTGTGGAACTCTTCGTTCGGCCCGAGCTTCCACTCGAAGGTGTCCGGATTGATGCCGATCTGCGTCCGGACCTGGTCGAACTGGTCAAGTTCGATCTCCGCCGAGAAGTTGCCGCTGTAGAGCAGTGCCACGCCGTAGGCTTCGCCCGCGGTTTCGGTCGCGTCCGGCGTCACCAGCGCGAAGAAGGGGTTGTGTTGGTGGCTGGAGAGGCCGCGGCCGCTCTCAATGCGTTGAATCGAGTGATTGAGTTTCCGCCGTTCGACGTGACGCTCCCGCGCCCACGCTCCCGGCAGATGGAGCAGGTCGAAGTCGCCATAGGCGAAATCCAGCGTGCAGCTGGCCGCCTTTTCGATATACACCGTCTCGCCGGAACGGTTGCTCACCTTCACCGAGCGGGCAATCACCGGCAGGTGTTCGAACACCGTGTAGAAGAGCGTGAACTCCACATCGCCGTCGGCAAGCAGAAGTTCGAGCGTCTCGACCTCCTCCTCTTTGCCGAAGGTGGCCGGAAGGCCGGCGATGGCGGGTTTCCCCCGGTAGATCCGGTGTGAGCGGTATTTCATGTCGGTGGCGTTGTAGCCGTCCGAGCGGCGTACCTTCGCCGAGGGGACCCGGTAGTCGCCGATGCCGCTGGTGGAGTACTCCTGCGGCATGACGTCGCGCGAGTCCTCTGCGGTCCCGTCGGCCGGATTGGGCGAAAACGCCCGCGGCGTCCGCCGGTAGAGGTAGCGCAAATCGGTGGTGTTCAACCGGCCGCCGTAGTAGAGATGCGCCACGTACCCGTTGGGTTCAATCAGAAACGCGTAGCTCGAATCGCCCGCATCAAGCCGGAAAATCCGGTTGTTCTCGTCAAAAACAATAGACATTTCGTTTCCTTACTTTTTTAAATTGTCTTCGCCGTCTCTCCGGAATTCCACTTTTTCCGCAACCGGGGAGGGGAAAACGACTTCTACAGCTCCCGGCTGATCCGCATCGAGCAGAAGTTCGGCCCGCACATCGTGCAGAACCGTTCATCGCCGTGGTCGTGGTCGGCGGGCAGATCGCGTTCGGCGAGCGCCTCTTCCCGCAGTTCGCGCGCCTTCTCCGGGTCGAGCGCCAGTTCGAACTGCTTCTCCCAGTCGAACGCCGCCCGGGCGTCGCTGATCGCGTCGTCGCGTTCGCGCGCACCCGGTTTGCCGAGCGCGATGTCGGCGGCATGCGCGGCGATTTTGTAGGCGATCACGCCGTCGCGCACATCCCGCGCGTTGGGCAGCCCGAGGTGCTCCTTCGGCGTGACGTAGCAGAGCATCGCCGCACCGGCATACGCCCCCATCGTCGCACCGATGGCGCTGGTGATGTGATCGTACCCCGGCGCGCAGTCGGTGACCACCGGGCCGAGGATGTAGAAGGGCGCGTCGTCGCACACCTTCTGCTCGCGCTTCATGTTCATCTCGATCTCGTTGAATGGGATGTGGCCGGGGCCCTCCACCATCGCCTGCACGTCGGCTTTGCGGCAGCGGCGGACCAGTTCGCCCAGCACATCCAGTTCGGCGAACTGCGCTTCGTCGCTCGCGTCGGCAAGACAGCCGGGACGCATCCCGTCGCCGAGCGAAAGGGTGACGTCGTATTTGCGGCAGATTTCGAGGATCTCGTCGAACGCGGTGTAGAACGGATTCTCCTTGCCGGTCTGATTCATCCAGGCCGCGAGGATCGAGCCGCCGCGGCTGACAATCCGCAGTTTGCGCTTCTTGGCCGCCGGAATCTGCGCACGCAGCAGTCCGGCGTGGATGGTCATGTAGTCCACCCCCTGTTCGGCCTGTTCGCGCATCACGTCGAGCACGAAGGATTCCGAGAGGTTCTCCACCTTGCCGCAACGGGCCAGCACTTCGTACATCGGCACTGTGCCGACCGGCGCCGGACTGTGCTCGATGATCGAAGCGCGAATCCGGTTGATGTCACCCCCGGTGCTGAGATCCATCACCGTGTCCGCGCCGTATTTGAGAGCGCGCTGCAGTTTTTCCAGCTCCTGTCGGGGGCAACTCGCCACGGCGGAGTTGCCGATGTTCGCGTTGATCTTGGTCTTGAGCTGCCGGCCGATGCCGATCGCTTTCAGATTCTTGTGCAGAATGTTCGCCGGGATGACGATGGTGCCCGCGGCGACGCCGGAACGGATGAATTCCGGTTCGAGCCGTTCGATTTCGGCGACCCGCTTCATTTCCGGGGTGATGATTCCGGCTTTCGCCTGTGCCGGCTGGGTGATGCAGTTCACAATGAAAACTCCTGAATATGTGAAAGATGGTTATGATTGCCTGTCTGCCGGTTGCGGCAGGAGTTTCTCCAGCGCCTCCACCGTCCGCCGGGTCGCTCCGGCATGGCGGCGGATGGCGGCTCCGGCCCGTTCGCCCAGCTCGCGGCGAAGCTTCTCATCAGGCAGCAGTTTGCGCAGCTGCTCAACCAGCTCGGAGTCGTGGGTGACGGTGACGAGAGCGTGTTCCTGCAGCAGCACCTTCTGGATGAAACGGAAATTGCGCAATACGTGCCCGGTGACGATCGGCTTGTCCAGCAGGGCCGGTTCGATCAGGTTGTGCCCCTCGTCGTGGCCGGCGAGGCTCTTGCCCATGATTACCACGTCGGCGCCTTTCATCAGCTTGAGCATTTCTCCGGTGGTGTCCGCCAGCAGGACCTGCACCGGCGGATTCGCTTCGGTCTGACGGCTCCGCCGGGCATAGGAGAGCCCGAGCCGCGTCAGCATCGCGGCGATATCGGTTCCCCGCTCGGCGTGGCGCGGCACCAGCACCAGCCGCAGATCGGGCATCTCCGGAACCAGTTCGCGGAAGGTTTCCGCCACCAGCTCCTCCTCGCCCGGATGGGTGCTCGCCGCGAGCAGAATCCGGTGTTTCCCCGGCCCGAAATAGCGGCCGTACTCCGGATCCGGCAGATTTTCCGGGGTCTTCTGATCGAATTTCAAGTTGCCGCTGACGGTGACGACCGCCCCGGGGGAAACCGATTTGTACCGCTCGGCATCCGCCTCTGTCTGCACCGAAATCAGCTGGAAGAGCCGGAGCAATGGATCGAAGAAGAAGCGCGCCCGGCGATAACCGCTGGCCGAGTGGTCGGACATCCGCCCGTTGACCAGCGCCACCGGGATCCCCGCCCGGCGGCTCTCCGCGATCATGTTCGGCCAGATCTCGGTTTCGAAGATCACCAGCATCGCCGGCTGCAAAACCCGGAGCGTCCGCCGGACCATCCACAGAAAATCGATCGGGCAGAAAATCGCCGCCGAATTCGGCGGCAACTGCTTGCGCACCAGCTCCTGGCCGGTGGTCGTCGTGGTCGAAATGACAAATTTCCGCTCCGGATGCAGCGCGTGCCATTCGCGGATCATCGACAGCGCAACCACCGCCTCTCCGACGCTCACCGCGTGAACCCAGATCGCTCCGTGAAACGCTTTGAGCTCCTCCATCCGTTTCGGCGTGAAGTGGCCGAACCGCTCGCCGAAGGTGTCCTTCCAGCCGCCGCGGTTGCGGTACTTGAGCAGCAGCCCCGGCACGAAAAAGAGAAAGCCGATCGGCAGGAACAAATTGTAGAAGAATCTGAACATTGTCTGCTTCCGGATGTTATTCCACCGTCACGCTCTTGGCCAGATTGCGCGGCTGGTCGACTTCGCAACCGCGGGCGACGGCAATGTAGTAGGCGAAGAGCTGCAGCGCCACCGCCGTCGGCAACGGCGCCACAAAACGCGAACAGGCGGGGATTTCAATGACGTCGTCGGTCATCTTCCGCACCGAATCGTCGCCTTTCGTGACCACTGCGACCACCGGGGACTTGCGCGCCCGGCACTCCTGAATGTTGCCGACGGTCTTGTCCTTGCCCGGGATGTCGTTGGCCAGCGCCAGCACCGGATGTCGCTCGTCGAGCAGCGAAATCGGCCCGTGCTTGAGCTCGGCCGCGTGGTACCCTTCGGCGTGGATGTAACTGATCTCCTTGAGTTTGAGCGCCCCTTCCAGCGCGGTGGGGTAGAGGCAGCCCCGGCCGATGTAGAAGAAATCCTCGAACTTTGCATACCGTTCGGCAATCTGCTTGATCGCCGGCGCGCGGCTGAGCACGTCGCGGATCAGGGCCGGAATCGTCTCGATCTCGGCGGCCAGTTCCGCTCCTTCGCTCCGGCTGAGCCGGCGGTTCCGCCCGAGCAGCAGCGCCAGCAGCAGAAGCACCACCACCTGGCTCGAAAACGCCTTGGTCGAGGCGACGCTGATCTCCGGACCGGCGTGCAGGTAGATGCCCCGCCCCGCTTCGCGGGCGATGGTGGAACCGACCACGTTGCAAAGCGCCGTCACCAGCGCCCCTTTCGCCTTCGCCTCCCGCACCGCGGCGATGGTGTCGGCGGTCTCGCCGGACTGACTGATCGGAATGACCAGTGTGTTCGGTTCGATGATCGGATTGCGGTAGCGGAACTCCGCGGCCTGTTCGACCGAGGTGGAGATTCCGGCGATGTCTTCGAAGAAGTATTCCCCGACCAGCCCGGCGTGCATGCTGCTGCCGCAACCGGCGATGACAATCCGGGTCACCTGCGCCAGGTCGTGCGGGGTGAGGTTCATGCCGTTGAGCACCGCAGTGCCCATCTCATGGTCGATCCGCCCCCGGATTGCATTTTCGATGGTTTCCGGCTGTTCGAAGATCTCCTTGAGCATGAAGTGCGGGTAGTTGCCCTTCTCCGCCTGCCCGGCGTCCCAGTCGATCTTGGCGATCTCCCGCTCGACCGGAACGTTTTTGATGTTCCGCAGGTCGATTCTGTCGGGCGTCAAGAGTGCGATGTCGCCGTCGTTGAGGTAGATCACCTGCCGGGTGTAGGGCAGCAGCGCGGCGATGTCGCTCGCCACGAGATTCTCCGTTTCGCCGACGCCGATGACGATCGGACTGCCTTTGCGGGCCACCACGATCTCGCCGGGGTGAAGCGTCGAAACCACCGCCAGCCCGTAGGTGCCGGTGACCTGCTCCAGCGCGGCGGCGGTCGCACTGATGAGATCCCCCTCGTACCCCTCCGCGATCAGGTGGGCGATCACTTCACTGTCGGTGCCGGAGCGGAAGTGACACCCCTTGCTCAGCAGGTGCGCCCGGAGCTCCTGATAGTTCTCGATGATGCCGTTGTGGACGATGGCGAACCGGCCGGAGTCATCCGTGTGCGGGTGGGCGTTGGCCGGAGAGGGTTCCCCGTGAGTCGCCCAGCGGGTGTGTGCAATGCCGCAACCGGAACGTTTTTCCAGCTCCGGCTGTTCCTCCACGAGCGCTTCCAGATTGCGCACCTTGCCGACCGCTTTGACTTCGTACAGACGCTCGTCGGAGATCACCGCGAGCCCGGCCGAATCATAGCCCCGGTACTCCAGACGCTTGAGACCGTCGAGCAGAATGGGCGCCACCGCTTTGGGCCCCGTGTAACCGATAATTCCACACATTGCGCAGTTCCTCTAATCAGAAAAATGGGTGTTGATGTACGCCGCCGCCTCTTCCAGCGAACCGAGGATCTTGGTGCAGAAACGCGCCATCCACGGGCTGCAGTCCTGATATTCAAACGGCGAAAACGCAACGACGAATTTGCCGAGATTGTGCGCGGCGTAGAACACCTCCATGCTCGTGCCGATGCTCGGCTTGTTGTAGTTTACCAGAATGATGTCCGCGTCACGGACATCCTGAAGATCGAATTCGACGATCTCGTTCGCACTGTCCACCTTTCGGTCCACAAACGCCCGCCGCATCGGGTCGAGCAGCCGGAACTGTCTGCCCAGCAGAAGTTTCGCTGCATCGCGCCAGGAGCGGGCCGCCCCTTCGTGCTCATCCATGATCGGGCCGGACAAGTAGACCGTTTTTACTCTGTTTTCCATATTTCTCACCGGATCGTTAACGGAATGTCACAAGACAACCCGGTTAATATAGCATTTTCGGCCCCGGTTTCCAAGTCGGAAACAGAAGATTTTCAGATGTTGAGGATCTCCGGCGCACACCGGCGCACCAGCGCCTCCGACAGGGCGAGCGCATCGCTGGAGTTGGAGCAGCGAAGCGCCTCCTGGGCCGTTTTTTCCGCCTCGTGCATCGACATGCTCCGGATGGCCCGCCGCACCATCGGAATCGACGCCGGCGGCATGCTCAACTCATGAACGCCCAGCCCGACCAGCAGCGGCACAACCCGCACCTCCGCGGCAACCTGACCGCAGACGCTCACCCAGATGTTGTTCTGGCGCGCCGCCTCCACGGTCCGGCGGATCAGCTCGAGAATCGCCGGATGCGTCGGCCGGTAAAGGTAGGCGACCCGCTCGTTGCTGCGGTCGATCGCCATGGTGTACTGCACCAGGTCGTTGGTGCCGATGCTGAAGAAATCGACCAGCGGGGCAAAACGGTCCGCCAGCAGAGCCGCCGCCGGCGTCTCGATCATCACGCCGAGGGAGAGGCGCGAAACGTGCTCCTTCCCCTCCCGGTCAAGCTGGGCGGTCAGCTGGTCGAGAATCTCCCGGACATCCTGCACCTCCTGCACACTGCTGACCATCGGGAGCATGACCCGCAGATTGCCGTAGATCCCCGCCCGGAGCAGGGCCCGCAGCTGTGTCTCCAGAAGGTCGCGGCGCTCGTGAAGCCCCAGGCGGATCCCCCGGAGCCCGAGAAACGGATTCTGTTCCGCGGCGCGGTAGAGATTGGAGTTGAGTTTATCCCCCCCCACATCCAGGGTCCGCACGATGACCGGATGCTCTCCGCTGGCGACCAGAAGATTCTTGTACACGTCAAGCTGCGTCTCCTCATCCGGCACCTTGAGCCGGTTCATGAAAAGGTATTCCGTGCGGAACAGCCCGATGCCGCAGGCGCCGCTCTGTCTGACTTCGTCGATCTTCTCCGGTGTGTCGAGGTTCGCCGCCAGCTGAATCATAAATCCGTCGGTGGTCTCCGGGCGGAGCGCCTTCTCCTGTTCGAGCTTGTTGTAGAGCGCCCCCGCCGCCTCCGCCTTCAGCCGGTAGGCCTCCTCGGTGCGGGCGTCCGGATTGATGATGATCTTCCCGGTATAGCCGTCGAGGATCAGTTTGTCGGCGGCGCTCAGGCTCTCCGGCAGTTCCGGCGGAATGCCCACCACCGCCGGCAGTTTCATCGAACGCGCCAGAATCGCCGTGTGACAGGTGGCGCTGCCGGTTTCCACGGCAAAGCCGAGCACTTTGCTCTGGTCGAGCTGCGCGGTCTCCGACGGGGAGAGACTGCTGCCCACGATAATCCGGCGGTCGTCCAGCCCGATCTCGTGGTTGTGTGCTTCAGAAAGATTGTCCATGATCCGCGCGGCCACGTCGCGGATGTCGGAGCCGCGTTCCCGCAGATACTCATCCTCCATCCCGTTGAAGACCGCGGCGAAGTGTTCCGCCGCCTGATAGAGCGCGTAGTCGGCGGTGTAGAGATCCTCGCGGATGCCCTTCTCCACCGCGCCGACGAACATCTTGTCATCCACCAGCAGCAGATGCGCTTCGAAGATGTCCGCATCCTGCGAATTGAGCCGGGCGCGAAGCCGTTCGCGCAGTTCGGTGAGCTGTTTTCGGGTGAGCTCCTGGGCGGCGTGAAACCGGTTCAGTTCCGACTCCACCTCGCCCGGTTCGAGCTTGTGCGGTTCCGGTTCGAGCAGGTGGCTGTGGCTGCGCAGTCGCAGAACCCTCCCGATCGCGATGCCGGGAGAGACGGCGATGGCCTGAATCGTCTGGGTTGGTTGCGTCATATGCTCCGGCGCTCCTCACTGCGGCTCGGCTTTATTCGTTTTCGCCGAACCCTGATTCGAAATATGCACAGATCTGCCTGGCCGCCTCTTCCGCATCCGGACCGGCGGCGCAGAGGCGCAGCCGGGTGTTCTTGCCCGCGGCCATCATCAAAAGGCCCATGATGCTGCGGCAGTCCGCGGGACTTTCCTGCTGATCCTCCCGCTCCAGCGTCACTTCCGCCTGAAAGCCGGAGGCCAGTTTGGAAAGCTCCGCCGCCGGCCGCGCATGCAGTCCGCGGACGTTGCTTACCGTGACGATTTTCTTTACGAGCTCTTCTGCCATCATCCGTCGTGGTACCCCGGTGTTGTTGCAAACTTCCTCTGTATCTGTATAATATACACCCGTTTCCTCAGGAAAGCAACCTCTTTGTCTTGTAAAAAGCCGTTCATGAGGTTATATTTTGCCTGTACTGGCGGGACCGGCCGGATTCGGCGCGGAATTTTCCCGCCGTCATGCGGACTTCTGTCGAAGGCGGATTTCTGCCCTTTCCGGAGAATTCCGGCAGCAGACGCCCCTGTCACCCTGCAACTTTAAGGAGTTGAGAAATGAACGAAAATTGGAAAATCGAGACCCGCGCGGTCCAGTGCGGCTACACCCCCGGCAACGGCGATCCCCGCGTCCTGCCGCTCTATCAGAGCACCACGTTCAAGTATGATGACGCGCAGAGCGTCGCCGACCTCTTCGATCTCAAGCGGGACGGTTTCTTCTACACCCGCCTCGCCAATCCGACCGTCGACGCCTTCGAAAAGCGGATGGCCGCGCTGGAGGGCGGCGTCGCCGCCGTCGCGGTCAGCTCCGGGCAGACCGCCACGATGCTCTCCATGCTCAACCTCGCTTCAGCGGGGGATCACATCCTCGCGGTGTCGAGCCTCTACGGCGGAAGCGTTTCGCTGCTGACCAACACCTTCCACAAGATGGGCATTGAGGTGAGTTTCGTCCGTCCCCACGACGACTCCGCCACCGTCGCCGCCGCGATCCGGCCGAACACCAAGGTGATCTTCGCCGAGGCGCTCGCCAATCCGGCGCTGGTGGTGCTCGACATCGAACGCTTCGCCGGCATCGCCCACGCCGCCGGCATTCCGCTCATCGTTGACAACACCTTCCCGACCCCCTGTCTCTGCCGCCCCTTCGAACACGGCGCCGACATCGTCACCCACTCCACCTCCAAATATGCCGACGGCCACGCCCAGTGCGTCGGCGGCATCATCATTGAAAAGGGCGGATTCAACTGGAAGAACGGCAAGTTCCCGGGCCTCTGTGAACCGGATCCGGCCTATCACGGGCTGGTCTACACCGACAACTTCGCCGCCTGTCCGTACTCGGTGAAACTGCGCGCCCAGTTCATCCGCGACATGGGGGTTCCGATGGCGCCCTTCAACGCCTTCCTCACCAACCTCGGGCTGGAGACGCTGCCGCTGCGCATGGAGCGCCACAGCCGGAATGCGCTCGCCATGGCCGAGTTCCTCGAGGCGCATCCGAAGGTGAGCTGGGTGAACTATCCCGGGCTGGCCTCTTCGCCGGAGCACGAGATGGCGCGCAAATACCTGCCCGACGGCGCCTCCGGCGTGCTCTGCTTCGGGGTCAAGGGCGGCAAGGCCGCCGGCGAGCGGGTGATGAACTCCCTCCGGCTCGCCGCCATCGTCGTCCACGTCGCCGACGTGCGGACCTGCGTGCTCCATCCGGCCAGCATGACTCACCGGCAGCTTACCGATGCCGAACTGGAGGCGGCCGGGGTGTCGCCCGACATGATCCGGCTTTCGGTCGGCATCGAGAACATCGACGATCTCAAGGCGGATTTCGACCAGGCGCTGGCCAACGCCTGACACGTTGTTGTTGTTTCACTTCGGCGGGAAGGAGCTGACGGAAAAGCTCCTTCCCGCCTTTTCTGTCTCCGGAATCCCGCGATCTGGGAGAATTTTAATACGACGCTAACCAAACTCTAACAATGGGAGGATATCTTATACAGCGAATCCCCGGAGAAGGAACCCTCCGCAGACAGATGCCGGGGAGGAACATCAACAAGGAGTATAAGATGAATCTCTTCCGAAAGCTTGCGTTAATTGCGCTCCTTCCGCTTGCGGCCGGAGCGGCCGACGTTTCCATCAACGGAGCGGGGGCATCGTTCCCTGCGCCGGTCTATCGCGCCTGGACCTACGGATTCTCCCAGTCCACCGGCGAGAAGATCCGGGTCAACTACCAGAGCAGCGGCTCCGGCGCCGGAATCAACCAGATCAAGGACGGTACCGTCGATTTCGGCGGAACCGACAATCCGCTCACCCGCAAGGAGCTGGATGCCGCCAACCTCTGCCAGTTCCCGATGCTGACCGGCGGCGTGGTGGTGATCGTCAACATCCGCGGCGTCAAGCCGAACACGCTCCAGCTCGATCAGGAGACCCTCGCCGGAATCTACCTCGGGCAGATTAAAAAATGGAACGATCCGAAGATCGTCGCGCTCAACCCGGGCGTGAAGCTCCCGAAGCGGAACATCGTCGTCGTGCGCCGTTCGGACAGCTCTGGAACCAGCTTCATCTTCACCAACTACCTCTCGAAGATCTCGAAGGAGTGGCGCGACAAGGTCGGCGCCGGTCCGGCGGTCAACTGGCCGGTCGGCATCGGCGGCCAGAAGAACCCCGGCGTCTGCAACACCGTCGCCCGGATCAACGGCGCCATCGGCTACACCGAATACACCTATGCCGTCGAAGCGAAGCTCTCGATGGTGGCGCTGAAGAACAAGGCCGGCAAGTTTGTCCGGCCGACCCCGGCCTCGTTCCAGGCTTCCGCGGCGAACGCGCAGTGGAATCCCGCCGAAGGCTTCTACATGGTGCTCACCGATCAGAGCGGCGACGAGAGCTGGCCGATCACCGGTGTCACCTACGTGCTCGTGCAGCGCAACCAGACCGATGCGGCGAAAGCGGCCGCTCTGCTGAACTACTTCAACTGGTGCTACACGTCGGGCGCGGTCACCGCCTCCCGGCTCAACTACGTGCCGCTCACCGGCAAGGTGCTGGAGCTGGTCCGCAAATGCTGGGCGGATGAGATCCGCTGCAACGGTCAGCCGGTCAAGTTCTGAGAAAGTGTCGAGTCGGAGCTGTATCATGATTCGGATCATTCCAGTCACCTCTGCCGGCATGGATCGGCTGTTCCGGGTCGCCGCGGCCGGAAGTGCGCTTCTGGTGCCCGCGCTGCTGGCGGCGTTCCTGATCCAGCTCGGCTGGGGATCCTTTCCGGCCTGGCGGGAGTTCGGCCCCGGATTCATCATCGGCACGGATTGGGACCCGGTTGCCAACAGTTACGGCGCGCTGCCGGCGATTGTCGGAACGCTGCTCACGACTGCGCTTGCGCTGCTGATTTCGATTCCGCCGGCCTTCGTGACCGCGCTCTTCCTGGTGGATGCACCCGCCGGCATCGGCGAGGTGCTCAGCCAGGCGCTCGATCTGCTCGCGGCGATTCCCAGCGTCATCTACGGCATGTGGGGGCTGTTCATTCTCGTGCCGCTGATGCAGGACTACGTTCAGCCCTTCCTCTCGGAGACGCTGCATCTGGGGAGCATCCCCTTCTTCGGGCAGGACGGCAACGGGTTCGGAATTCTCACCGCTTCGCTGATTCTCGCGCTGATGGTGCTGCCCTACATGTCGGCGGTGATGCGGAACGTCTTTAAAATGACGCCGGGCGTCCTGCGCGAATCCGCCTACGGCATCGGCTGCACCCGCTGGGAGACCGCCCGTGACATCGTCATGCGGTACGGCATCCGCGGCCTGCTCGGCGGCATCTTCATCGGCCTCGGCCGGGCGCTCGGCGAGACGATGGCGGTCCTCTTCGTGGTCGGCAACGTCGTCGAAATGCCGGTCGACCTCTATGCGAGCGGCACCACCATCGCCGCGACGCTGGCCAACAACTTCGCAGAGGCCGACGGCATCCTGCGGGCGGTGCTCTTCGCGCTGGGGCTGATCCTGCTGCTGATGGCGCTGGGGGTGCAGATCCTGGCGCAGTACTACCTCTTCATGACCGGCGCCAAACGGGGAGAAAAGTAAAATGACGTTCGTCTCTTCCACCCGCCGCCGCGGTCTCTTCCGCCGCAAACTGGTTGACCGGATCGTGCGCATCCTCTCGGTCGCGGCCCTTGCGGTCGCGGTCGCCGGCAT
Organism: uncultured bacterium; assembly: GCA_900551245.1. Classification (GTDB taxonomy): domain Bacteria; phylum Verrucomicrobiota; class Lentisphaeria; order Victivallales; family Victivallaceae; genus Victivallis. Next base: position 43,128 of record URVC01000021.1, read on the forward strand.
GATCTGGATTCTCTGGACGGTGGTCTCCCGCGGCGCGGCGGTAATCAGTCTGGAATTTCTCACGGAACCCTCCAAACCGTTCGGCGCGGAGGACTCCGGCATCGCCAACGCTCTGCTCGGCACGCTGGCGATCACCCTCGGCGCCGCGCTGATCGGCATTCCGCCCGCGGTGCTCGGCGGCATCTATCTTGCCGAGTTCGGGCGCAACACCCGCGTCGGAAATCTGATCCGTTTCGCCGCGAACGTGATGATGGGCATGCCGTCGGTGGTGGTCGGCCTCTTCGTCTACGCGGTGCTGGTGATTCCGCTGGGCACCTTCTCCGGCTTTGCCGGTTCGGTCGCGCTGGCGATTCTGATGGTGCCGGTGGTCCTGCGCACCACCGAGGACATGCTGCTGATGGTGCCGGATTCCCTCCGGGAGTCCGCGCTGGCGCTGGGCACCACCCGGGCCCGCGCTTCGCTGCAGATCATCTGCCGCTCCGCCCGGGGCGGACTCATCACCGGAATCCTGCTTGCCGTCGCCCGGGTCAGCGGCGAGACCGCTCCGCTGCTCTTCACCGCTCTCTGGAGCGACGCCTGGCCGAAGAACTACTTCACCGGCCCGACCGCAAACCTGCCGGTTCTGATCACGGAATACTCGACCAACTCTCCCTTCGCCGACCAGCATGCGGCCGGATGGGGAGCCGCTTTGATCGTTACATTGATGGTGCTCGCGCTGAACATCGCGACCCGGATCGTTTTCAAGGAGAAACACCATGGACGCTGAATCTCTTCCTCCGGTAAAAATATCGGTGAAACATCTGAACTTCTTTTACGAAAAAGGGCACCAGGCGCTCTTCGACAACAACCTCGACATCCGGGCGAACCGGATCACCGCGGTGATCGGTCCCTCCGGTTGCGGAAAGTCCACGCATCTGCGGGTCTACAACCGCATCTTCGAACTCTACCGCGGCCAGCGGGCCGAAGGGAGCGTGGAGATCGACGGGGTCAACATCCTCTCGCCCGAGGTGGATGTGCTCGAACTGCGCCGCAAGGTCGGCATGATCTTCCAGAAGCCGACGCCGTTCCCGATGTCGGTCTTCGACAACGTCGCCTATCCGATGCGGCTGCATTTCAAACTCTCCCGCAGCGAGATCGCCGACCGGGTCGAGGCGGCCCTGCGCGGCGCTTCGCTCTGGGACGAGGTCAAGGACAAGCTCAAGAAGAGCGGACTCGCCCTCTCCGGCGGCCAGCAGCAGCGGCTCTGCATCGCCCGCGCCATCGCCGCCGAGCCGGAGATCCTGCTGATGGATGAACCGACCAGCGCCATCGACCCGGTGGCGACGCTGAAGATCGAAGATCTTGTGCTCGAACTGCGCAGCCGCTTCACCGTCGTGATCGTCACGCACAACATGCAGCAGGCCTCCCGCATCAGCGACTACACCGCCTTCTTCTACAAGGGGCGGATCGTCGAATACGACGTCACCGAAAAGATCTTCACCAATCCGGCGGAGAAGAAGACCGAAGAGTACATCACCGGACGCTTCGGATGATGCCGTTCCGGCAAAGATCGAAACAAGTTCAACAGCGATACAGAGGAATCAGAAAGAATGAGAGCTCATCTTGCCAAGGAGATCGGCAACCTGCAGCGGCTGGTCAGCGAACTGGCGGCCGAGGTGGAGGATGCGGTCAGAAAGGCGGTCACCGCCGCCCGGGAGCGGGACGATGCCGCCGCCCGGGAACTCATCGCTCACGACGACGTCATCGACCAGCATGAGGTCGCCATCGAGGAGGAGTGCCTGAAGATTCTCGCCCTCCATCAGCCGGTGGCGGGGGATCTTCGTTACATCATCACGTTTCTCAAGGTGAACGGCGAACTGGAACGGATCGGCGACCTCGCCGCCAACATCGCCGGCCGCGCCATCTCCATGGCCGAAAATACCGTGAAACCGGAGGTCCTCTTCGACTTCGACCCGCTGGTTTCGCTGGTGCGGCAGATGCTCAAGCGCGCGCTCGACGCGCTGGTGGCCCGCAACTGTCTGGAGGCCAGCGAAGTCATCCGCGACGACCGCGCCGTGGACCGGCTCAGCGGCGAAATCTGCGACCGTGCCGTCGAAGAGCTGCAGAAACAGCCCGGTCTGGCCGGATACTGCACCGATGTGATCCTGATCGCCAAGCATCTGGAGCGGATCGGCGACTGCACCACCAACATCTGCGAAGACATCGTCTATCTGGAACTGGGCAAAATCATCCGTCACGGCGGACTGGATGCCCGGTACTCCGAGGCTCTTCCGGAGTGATCTCCGGCGGAAACTCCTCCCGCAGGCGACCCTCTTCCCGCCACAGCCGGATTGCTCCGGCCGGCGTGGGGATGGTCGCCGCTTCGTTTCCCCGGCAGAGCGGCGACGGCGCAATCCGGAAGGTGCGCCAGCCGTCCGCCGCCGGTTCACAGCCGAAGAAGAGAATGGGCAGCAACGCCGCCGGCCCCGCGCTCCACGCATGGCAGAGGCTCAGCCCGTACGGACGCTGGTAGAAGGCGTACCGTTCGTTGCCGGTCTGTGAGGCGTCGTACGCTTCGAAGAAGGTGGTCGCCCCCAGCCGGAGCATGCCGCCCCAGATCTTCCGGAGCCGGGCGAGGGCGGTTTCATGCAGGCCCGCCCGGTGAAACGCCAGAATTTCCAGCGCCGCCTGATACGGGGTGCCGACCGGCGGCAGCTCGTCGTCGCAGAGTTTCTCCATGATGGCCCGCGCCATGGCCGGTTCGACCAGTCCGGAGAGGACGGCCAGAATGTTGGCGTGGCGGTAGAACCCCAGCTCCGGCCGCGCCGGATTGGCCGGGAAGAGGCCGTGCCGGGCGTCGAAGCCCCGGAGCAGGCTCTCCTTCAGTTCGCCGGCCCGTTTCCGGCACCGTTCCGCCCGGCGGGTATCCTGCCGGCGCTCCGCCAGACGGGCGGCCGCTTCGAGCGCCTGGAAGAAGAGAATCTGAAGCGCGCTCTCCTTCTCCTCGCTGTTCCAGCCGCGCTCCGGCTCCTGCCGGCTGGCCACCCAGTCGATGAAGACCCAGCTGCCCGGCGGCAGGAAGGGGGAGGAGCTCTCCAGAAGACGGTCGATCATCGCTGCGATTCCCGGATAGAGCCGCTCCAGAAAGGCCGGATCCTCGAAGTAGCGCAGATAGAGATCGTGACAGATCAGCAGCCAGAGTGTGTAGTCGGTCGCGCCGTTGACGTGCTGTTCCTCGATGCCGGCGTCGCCGAGAATGGTCAGCGTCCTGCGGACCGGTTCGGGGTCCGCGAAGGTGTAGGCGTTCGCCAGCAGAGAGAGCGCGAGGTCGCCCGCCCACGGCAGGCGGTCCCGCTTGATGCCGTCGATCAGAAAGTGGCGGATGCAGAGCCGCAGAGTGTAGGCCGAACACATCCAGATCCGGTTCAGCTCCGCATCGGCGGCGAATGCGCCGCGGTAGCACTCCGGGGTGAATTCGGCGTCGCACTCCACCTGCACCGGGGCGGGGGCTTCGACGCGCAGGTAACGGAAGGCGAGCGCTCCCGGCGTCTCCCAGCACCCCGGCGCAACTTCGACCAGCTCCAGCGACTGTTCACTGCGGGCGGGGTCGCGGTTTTCCAGCTCGAAGGTCGATTCGCCGAAGCCGAACTCCGGTCTGGTTTCGCTGTGAATCCGGACCGTGCCGATCAGCTCCCGGCCGAAGTCGTAGCGCCCCGGTGCGTACTCCTCCGCGGTCAGCCGGAGCGTCGGCAGCGGGTCGCCCGCCGGATCGCCGCCCGGCAGCGCCGTCTCGAAGTGAACGCCGTCGCTCGACGCCTCCCAGCCGAGGGGAGGAAGGGGGAGAATTCCCGGCAGAAGTTCCCCGTCGGAACCGGTTTCCACCCGCAGAAGCAGCGTCCCCTCCCGTTCGGGATGGAGGCGGAACACGCCGTCGCTCTGCATCGTTGCCGCCAGCGGAGTCCCGTCGAGCGTGGCGGAAAGAGTGCCGCTTGTGCGGAGCAGGAGCTCCTCCGGCCAGACCCGCCGGCGGAACCAGCAGACCGTCGAGGGGCGCCGGAAGCAGCCGGGGTAGCCGACATTCAGTTTCATGAGCGCGACTTCGCGGCGCATCTTCTGCAATAGAAACCGCTCATATTCGCACGGCGGATAGAGCCAGCCCGCCGGCGCGGCACCTTCCGGCACCGGGGTTTCCACCGACCAGGCCGGGTCGATGACCGCCGCGGCGGAGTCCCGGTGCGCCCGGTCCGGCATGCCGTCGTCCGCGCCGTTCCGGCGGGCGAAATGGCGGGAGTCCCCCCACTGATCGTAGGCGATCGTCTCGCCGATGGAGGCGATCGCCTGTTCCAGTTTTTCGCGGACCAGCCGGGCGTTCTCGTCGGTGCCGGGTTTGTTTTCGTAGAGCAGATAGCCCTGCCGGTAGGCGACTTCACCGATGTTCGGCATGATGACGTTCGCCCCGGCGAGCAGTCCGCGCTCCCGGCCGTCCGGCGCGAGCGCCTGCAGTGCGGTGGTGCTGGCGATGTTGACGTCTTTGAGCTGCAGCCGGGTGACTGCGATCATTTTGAGGCCGAGCTCCAGCTGGCGCTCCGGCCGTTCTCCGTACTCCGGAAACTCCCGCCCCAGCGGCGTTTCGTGATGGGGAATGTAGGGGCCCATGCCGATCATGTCCACATCCAGTTTCCGGAAAAATTCGATGTCGTGCACCAGATCATCGACGCTCTGATGCGGCAGACCGATCATCACGCCGGTCCCCACCTGATAGCCCACTTCGCGGAGCTTCCGGAGCGAGGCGAGCCGCTCTTCGTACCGGTGGTCGGCGGGGTGCAGTTTCGCGTAAAGCGCCGGATTCGACGCTTCAATCCGCAGAAGGTAGCGGTGCGCCCCCGCTTCGAACCAGCGGCGGTAAACCGCTTCACTCTGTTCGCCGACCGAAAGGGTGATGCCGAGGTTGCCGGGCAGTGCCTTGATCCGCCGCACCGCCTCCTCGATGAAGTCGACGAACGCCGGGTCGTGCCGTTCCCCCGACTGGAGCACGACCGAGCCGTAGTGGAACTCCACCGCGTGCCGCGCCGCCGCGACGATCTCGTCGAGCGTCATCGCGAAGCGGTTGACATGGGCGTTGCTCCGGCGGATGCCGCAGTAGAAACAGTCCTTCCGGCAGAGGTTGGAGATCTCGATCAGGCCGCGGAGCCGGACGCGGTTGTCTATATAGTGGAGCTTGACCGCGTACGCCGTCCGGTAGAGTCGCGCCAGATCTTCCGGCGCCTCCAGTTCGAGCAGAAACTTCAGTTCGGCTTTGGAGAGGAGGTCTCCTGCCGCGGCCCGTTCGAGAATTTCCGTGAGATTCATGCCGTCTCCCGCAAGGGGAGCGCCGTTCTGTGCCGGCGCTCCAGGTTATTCCACAATTCTGCCGTGCAGTCCGCGCACCTTCACCTCCGGCCCGAGGCGCCGGGCGATCTGCACCAGCTCCCGGTCCGAATAGGTCGGCTGTTTCGACAGATCGTCGTCGATGACCTCCACCGGATTGTACTGTTGCAGCATCCACTGCCGGACGCCGAGCGAAGTCAGCTCCCGGTGCATGGTTGCCAGATCCTCTTCCGAAAGCAGTCTCTTGTGGACGGTGGTGCGGATGTCCAGATCGATTCCGGCTTCGAGCGCCAGGCGGATGCTCTTCTGCACCCGTTCCGCGACCGTTTCATCCCCGGTTCCGGTCAGCTGCGCGTACCGTGCGGCCGGCGCCTTGTAGTCGATCCCCATGGCGTCCACACCGACCGACTGAAGCAGTCGCTCCACCCGGTCGGGGAAGGTGCCGTTGGTATCCACCTTGGCCAGGTAGTCGCGGGAGCGGATGTTGCGGACGAATTCCCCGATATCTTCATGCAGCATCGGTTCGCCGCCGGAGATCACCACCCCTTCGATCAGCCCCCGGCGGTGGTCGAGAAATCCGAAGAACTCCTTTTCCGTCACCCGCGGCTGACTGGTCGGGTCGAAGACCAGGCAGGGATTGTGACAGAACGGGCAGCGCAGGTTGCATCCGCCGGTGAAGACGATGCAGCCGATCCGCCCGGGATAGTCGACCAGTGTGAACTTGTTGAACCCTCGTAAATCCATTGTATTACCGCCTGTCTGCAGAAAAAAGGGCCGGATGCCTGCGGCGCTCCGGCCCCTCAATTCGTCCGTTTCTTACTTGACTTCGAAGGTCTTGCGGTCCTTGAACTCTTCCTTCTTGCCCTTGTTCCAGTTGGAAACCGGGCGGAAATATCCGCAGACGCGGCTGTACACTTCGGTTTTTTCTCCACACTTCGCCATGATCCGTTCTCCTTTGTCGTTTCCTGTATCGTGAATGTTCTCCGGCAGGCGCGAATGTTTCCGCGCCCGCCCCTCGCTTCCCTGCTTACTCGTTGACCGCTTCCTTATGCTCCGCCTCCAGCGGGCACTCGAAATGCTCGCCCGGAATGTAGCCGTGGACCGGGCAGATGCTGAACGACGGCGTCAGCGTGAAGTACGGAATCCGGTAGTTGGTCGCAATCCGCTTGACCAGCGACGCCACCAGATCAGGGTCGTCGATCCGCTCGCCGATGAAGGCGTGGAAGACCGTCCCGCCGGTGTAGATCTGCTGGAGCGGCGCCTGCAGATCGAGCGCTTCGAAGAGGTCGCTGGTGTACCCCACCGGCAGCTGCGTCGAATTCGTGTAGTACGGGTTCTCGCTGCCCGCGCAGATGATCTCCGGGAACCGCTTGCGGTCCAGCCGGGCCAGTCGGAAACTGGTCCCTTCCGCCGGCGTCGCCTCGAGGTTGTAGATGTGCCCGGTGGCCTCCTGGAAGTCCTTGATCTTCTCCGCCATGTGGAGCAGCACTTTGCGCGAGAACTCCGCCCCCTCCCGGTCGCAGATCGAGCAGCCGAGGAAGTTCAGGCAGCACTCGTTCATCCCCACCAGCCCGATGGTGCTGAAGTGGTGCTCGAGGTTCGGCAGATAGGTCTTGGTGTAGGGCAGCAGATCCCCTTCGAGGTGCTTCTGCACCACCTTGCGTTTGATCTCCAGCGACTCCATCGCCAGCGTCATCAGGTGGTCGAGCCGTGCGAAGAACTCCTTTTCATCCTTGGAGATGTAGCCGAGCCGCGGCATGTTGATCGTCACCACGCCGATCGAACCGGTCTGCTCGCCGGCGCCGAACAGCCCGCCGGTCTTGTTGCGCAGTTCGCGCATATCCATCTGCAGGCGGCAGCACATGCTGCGCACATCGCCCGGCTTCAGATCGCTGTTGATGAAGTTCTGGAAGTAGGGCAGCCCGTACTTGCCGGTGACGGTGAAGAGCAGCTTCGCATTTTCACTTGTCCAGTTGAAATCCTTCGTCACGTTGTAGGTCGGGATCGGGAAGGTGAAGATCCGCCCGTCGCGGTCCCCTTCGGCCATCACTTCGAGGAAGGCGCGGTTGATGAGATCCATCTCTTCCTGGAAGTCGCCGTAGACCTCGTCCTGCGGCTTCCCGCCGATGATCACCGGGGTGTCGCGGAGATCCTCCGGCACCACCCAGTCAAAGGTGAGGTTGGTGAAGGGGGTCTGCCCCCAGCGGCTGGCGATGTTCAACCCGAAGACGAACTGCTGAATGTTCTGCTTGAGCTGCTGATAGGTCAGCTTGTCATGGCGCACGAAGGGGGCCAGCAAGGTATCGAAGGAGCTGAACGCCTGCGCCCCCGCCCACTCCGTCTGCAGCGTGGAGAGGAAGTTCACGATCTGCCCGGTCGCCGTGTCGAAGTGCTTCGCCGGCGCCGCCGAAGCGCGTCCGCCGCGCCCCTGGAACCCGCGTTCGAGCAGGTCGCGGAGGCTCCAGCCGGCGCAGTAGCCGACGATGCCGCACGACAGGTCGTGCAGGTGGAAGTCGCCGCTCTGGTGCGCTTCGGCGATCTCCTTCGGGTAGATGTTCGCCAGCGTGTAGTTGGCGATCACTGCGCCGGAGACGTGGTTGAGCAGACTCGCGTAGGAGTAGCCGGAGTTGGAGTTCTCGTTGACCCGCCAGTCCTCCTGCCCGAGATAGCTCGACACGAGATCCTGCACATCCATCATCAGCTTGCGCCCCTCGCGGAGTTTGTCGTGGCTGGCGCGGTAGAGGATGTAGAGCTTCGCCGCCTGCGGCAGGCCGCGGGTGATCAGCGCGTGTTCGACCAGGTCCTGGATGAGATCGACGTCGGGAATCATATCCGGGGCGTCATACCCCTTGGCGACCAGTTCATCCACCACGTGCCGGGCGACGTTGCGCGCGACTTTCTCATTGGCGGTACCGGCGGCTTTCAGTGCCTTTCCGATCGCGATGACGATCCGCTCCGGATCAAATTCCACAATCCGGCCGTCGCGCTTTTTCATTTTTTCGATGGATGACTTGATCTCTTGCATCTTCCCCGTTCTGCCTCTGTTGAATGTTCCCGCCTCTACAAAATGAAATTCCCATTCCGACACCGTCGTGGAATGAGATCGCACATCATCTACAATACCACTGAATATTGATATTGCAAACGGGAAATACACAATATCTTGTGTTTTTTATGAATTTTTCCGTTGTGATTTTCCTAGCGTTTTTCCATGAGGATGTTACAGCTTTTCGGCAGAAAAAAAGCCCGTTTTTTCCGTGGAACAGGGTGGAAAAAACGGGCCCGGATTTCCGTTGAACCTCAGCCGTTCCGGCGTCCGTCGCCGGCGAGATATTCGCGTACGGTTCGGGCGATTCCCTCGTCCAGCGAGATCTTCGGGCTCCAGCCGAGAGATCGAGCCCGGGTGGAGTCCATCAGCTTGCGGTACATCCCGTCCGGCCGCGAGGAGTCCCAGCGGAGCCGGCCGGTGAAGCCGGCGGCGGCGGCGATCTTCTCCGCCAGTTCGCGGATGGAGAGGTCGGAGCCGTAGCCGATGTTGATCACCTCCGGCTCGTTGCGGTTCTGCAGGAAGTAGTAGACCGCGTCAGCCACGTCGTCGACATGGAGGAACTCCCGCAGCGGCGCGCCGGTGCCCCAGAGCGTCACCTCCGGCAGCTGCTTTGCCGCCGCCTCGGTGAAGCGGCGGATGAACGCCGGGAAGACATGGCTGTTTTCCGGATCATAATTGTCATTGGTTCCGTAGAGGTTGCACGGCATCAGGCTCACTGTGGGAAATCCGTACTCCTTCGAAAGGTAGAGGCAGAGTTTGTACCCGGCGATCTTCGCCAGCGCATACCCTTCGTTGGTCGGTTCCAGCGGTCCGGTCAGCAGATACTCCTCCTTGATCGGCTGCGGCGCTTTGCACGGATAGATGCAGCTCGACCCGAGGAAGCAGAATTTTTTGACGCCGGTTCGAAACGCCTGCATGATCACGTTATTCTGAATTTCGAGGTTTTCAACCAGAAATTCCGCCGGATGGGTTTTGTTGGCCATGATTCCGCCGACTCTGGCGGAGGCGAGCACCACGTATTCCGGGCGTTCGAGATCGAAGAACTCCTTCACTGCCTGCTGGTTGCGCAGGTCCAGCTCCCGGTGGGTCCGTTTGAGCAGACGGGTGTAGCCTTCGCGTTCGAATTTCCGGGTAATTGCGCTGCCCACCATGCCGCGGTGCCCGGCGATGAAGATTTTTGCGTCGCGTGGAATCATTTTCTAAAATCTTTTTTCGTAGCCGGGATGGTCGAGCAGGCGAAGGTCGCCTTCGGTCATGAGCCGGACCAGTTCTTCAAATTTCACCTCCGGTTCCCAGCCCAGCTGCCGCTTTGCCTTTGCCGGGTTGCCGAGCAGCTGCTCCACCTCCGCCGGCCGGAAGTAGCGCGGGTCGATCCGCACCACGGTCTTCCCGGTGGAGGTGTCGATCCCGGTCTCCTCGACTCCTGCGCCCCGCCATTCCAGGCGGCGTCCGACATGGGCGAAGGATTTTTCGATGAATTCCCGGACCGTGTGCATCTCTCCGGTTGCGATGACGTAGTCGTCCGGCCTCTCCCGCTGGAGCATCATCCACATCATCCGGACGAAATCCGGGGCATATCCCCAGTCCCTCTTCGCATCGATGTTGCCCATGTAGAGGCACTCCTGGAGTCCGCGGTGAATCCGGGCCACCGCCATCGTGATCTTGCGGGTGACGAAGGTCTCTCCCCGCCGCGGAGACTCGTGGTTGAAGAGGATGCCGTTGCTGGCGTGCAGCCCGTAGGACTCCCGGTAGTTCCGGGTGATCCAGAAGCCGTACAATTTGGCGGCGGCGTAAGGCGACCGCGGATAGAACGGGGTGGTCTCGCTCTGGGGAATTTCCTGTACCTTCCCGAAGAGTTCCGAGGTCGACGCCTGATAGAAACGGGTGGGAATGCCGGTCTCCCGGATGGCGTCGAGCAGCCGCAGTACGCCGAGCGCGTCGCATTCGGCGGTGTACTCCGGCACTTCGAAGGAGACCTTGACGTGTGACTGGGCGCCGAGGTTGTAGATTTCATCCGGCGCGATTTTTTCAATCAGCCGGTTGAGGTTGCTCGAATCGGTCAGATCGCCGTAATGCAGAAGAAGCCGGACGTCCTTTTCGTGGCAGTCCCGGTAAAGATGGTCGATGCGGCCGGTGTTGAAGGAGCTCGCCCGGCGGATGATGCCGTGCACTTCATATCCCTTCTCCAGAAGGAGCTCGCTCAAATAGGAGCCGTCCTGGCCGGTGATTCCAGTAATCAAGGCTTTTTTCATGGTGTGACATTCTCCCGTATGCTGTACGGGCTTAACATACAGGCGCGGCGGAGTTTTTACAATCTTCTCCGCGGAGTTTTCGAGAATTTCATCGAATCTCTTTTCGGGGAGGTGGATCGACTGGCAATTTCTCCGGTAGAATGCTATGTTAGAATAATGAAACAAAACGGGAGGCGGTCTCCTGGAAAGGATGACGATTTTGCAAGGGAAAAGAATCATTGTAACCGGCGGCGCCGGTTTTATCGGTTCGGCGGTGGTCCGGCACATCATCCGGAACACCGGTGACGCTGTGTGCGTGATCGACAAGCTTACGTATGCCGGCAATCTGGAGTCTCTGGCGGAGGTCGCCGACTCTCCGCGGCTGCGGTTTGAACAGCTTGACATCTGCGACCGGGCGGGGCTCGACCGGGTCTTCGCCGACTTCCGGCCGGATATTGTCATGCATCTGGCGGCGGAGTCCCACGTGGACCGCTCGATCGATGGCCCGATGCAGTTCATCCAGACCAACGTGGTCGGCACTGCGACGATGCTGGAAGCGGCGCGGAACTATTTTCAGACGCTCGACGACGCGGCGAAAAGCCGGTTCCGGTTCCACCACATTTCGACCGACGAGGTGTACGGCGATCTGGAGGGGCCGGGGGATTTCTTCCGGGAGACCACGCCGTACGCGCCCTCTTCGCCCTATTCGGCGAGCAAGGCGGCCAGCGACCACCTGGTCCGGGCGTGGAAGCGCACCTTCGGGCTGCCGACGATCGTGACCAACTGCTCGAACAACTACGGCCCCTACCATTTCCCGGAGAAACTGATTCCGCTGGTCATCCTCAACGCACTCGACGGCAAGCCGCTGCCGGTCTACGGCACCGGGGCGCAGATCCGCGACTGGCTCTATGTGGAGGATCACGCCCGCGCCCTCTATCTGGTCGCCACGACCGGGGTGCCGGGCGAGACCTACAACATCGGCGGGCACAACGAAAAGAAGAACATCGAGGTGGTCGAGACCATCTGCACGCTGCTCGACGAACTGCGGCCGCGCTCCGACGGGCGCTCCTACCGCGAGCAGATCACCTTCGTCACCGACCGGCCCGGCCACGACCTGCGGTATGCGATCGACGCGGCCAAGATCGGCCGTGAGCTGGGCTGGAAACCGCAGGAGACCTTCGAAAGCGGCATCCGCAAGACGGTGGAGTGGTACCTCGACCACCGGGACACCTGGTGCAAACGGGTGCAGGACGGCTCCTACTCCCGGGAGCGTCTCGGACTGGGAGGCAAGGCGAAATGAAGGGAATTGTTCTGGCAGGCGGAGCCGGCAGCCGGCTTCATCCGATCACCCGCGGCGTCTCGAAACAGCTGCTCGGCATCTACGACAAGCCGATGATCTACTATCCGCTTTCGACGCTGATGCTGGCGGAGATCCGTGACATTCTGGTCATCACCACGCCGGAGGACCAGCCGAATTTTCAGCGGCTGCTCGGCGACGGTTCGCAGTTCGGCGTCCGTCTCTCCTACGCGGTTCAGCCGTCGCCCGACGGACTGGCGCAGGCGTTTCTGATCGGTGCGGATTTCATCGGGAGCGATCCGGTTGCGCTGGTGCTCGGCGACAACATCTTCTACGGCGCGAACCTGAGCATGCTGTTGAAAAAGGCGGTGTCGCGCAAATCCGGCGCCACGGTGTTCGGCTACTATGTGCGCGACCCGGAGCGGTTCGGCGTGGTGGAGTTCGACGCCGCGGGGAAGGCGGTGTCGATCGAGGAGAAGCCGGCGCATCCGCGTTCCAACTACGCGGTGACCGGCCTTTATTTCTACGACAACGACGTCGTGGAGATCGCCCGGCACATCAAACCCTCTGCCCGGGGCGAGCTGGAGATCACCTCGGTGAACAACGAATACCTCAAGCGGGGGGATCTTCACGTGGAGAAACTGGCCCGCGGCTACGCCTGGCTGGATACCGGCACGCACGAGAGCATGCTTGACGCGGCCAATTTCATCCGCACGATCGAATCCCGGCAGGGGCTTCAGGTCGCCTGTCTGCAGGAGATCGCCTACAGCAACGGCTGGATGACTCGCGAGGAGGTCCGGGAGAGCATTCAGGACATGATGAAGACCGAGTACGGGCAGTATCTCGCCCGGATGATCGGAGATATGTGAGAGGTTCGGCATGAACGTGATTCCGACGGAAATCGATGGCGTGGTGATTCTGGAGCCGAAGGTGTTCGGCGACGCGCGCGGTTACTTTTTTGAATCCTGGAACGAGGCGGAGCTGGCCGCGGCCGGCATCCATGCCCGTTTCATTCAGGACAACGAATCGAAGTCCCGGTTCGGCGTATTGCGGGGACTTCACTATCAGGCGCCGCCCTACACGCAGGCGAAGCTGGTGCGGGTGATCTGCGGCGCGGTGCTCGATGTGGCGGTGGACATCCGCAAGGGCTCGCCCACTTTCGGGCGGCACGTGGCGGTGGAGCTCTCCGGGGAGAACAAGCGCCAGCTCTTTGTGCCGCGCGGGTTTGCGCATGGCTTTGTGGTGCTCTCCGACGAGGTGATCTTCGCCTACAAGTGCGACAACCGCTACAGTCCGCCGCATGAGCGGGGAATCGCCTTCGACGATCCCGAGCTCGGGATCGACTGGCGCGTCAAGGTGGATTCCTTCATCCTGTCGCCGAAGGATACGCGCAACCCCCGGCTGGCGGATGCGGAATTGTTCGATTTCAACGAGATGGAGCTGCAATGAAAGTACTTCTCACCGGGGGGCGCGGGATGCTCGGGCGCACCCTTACCGCGGAACTTTCCGAATATGAAGTAATTCCGACCGACCTGCCGGAGGCGGACATCACCGATCCTGCCGGATTCGACGCCCTGCTGCGGGAAGCGCGGCCGGATGCGGTGATTCACTGTGCCGCGATGACTGCGGTGGACCGGTGCGAGAGCGAACGCGACCTGGCGTTCCGGCTCAACGCGTTCGGTACCGGGGTGGTGGCGGCGGCGTGCAACCGGAACCATGTCCGGCTGATTGCGATTTCGACCGACTACGTATTTGACGGCAACGCGGACCGCCCCTACAGCGAATTCGACCGCCCGACCGGCGGTGCCACCGTCTACGGACAGAGCAAGTTCGCCGGGGAGGAGCTGGTCCGCATCCACTGTCCGGACCATGTGATTGCACGCATCTCCTGGCTCTACGGGGCGGGAGGCCCGAGTTTCGTCCACACGATGCTCAAGCTGGCCGACGGGAGCCGTCCGGAGCTCAAGGTGGTGGCCGATCAGATCGGCAACCCCACCAGCACGCTGGCGGTTGCGCGCGGACTGCGGGAACTGCTCCGCCGGCCCGGACTGGTGGGGACATATCACCTCACCTGCGAGGGCGAGGCGAGCTGGTATGAGTTCGCCTGCGAAATCTTTTCGCAGCGGAATGTGACGCAGAAGGTGGTGCCGTGCCGCACGGATGAGTTTCCGCGCCCGGCGCCGCGCCCGGCCAATTCGCGGCTGGAGAAGCGGATGCTCCGGCTGGCCGGACTGCCGCCGATGCCGGATTGGCGCGATGCGCTGCGGGAGTTTCTCGCCCGCGAATTCTGAAGGTTGCAGTGATATGAAAAGTCTGCGCTCGTACGAGATCGTCCAATATGTGAAGGAGCGGAAATACTGTTCGCTGGCGGAGTTGATGGAGAAGTTCCACGTCTCTTCCGCGACGATACACCGGGATGTGGCGGCGCTGGTCAATGCCGGCCAGGTGCGCAAGGTGCACGGCGGGGTGGCGGCGGCGGAAAACGTCTCCGCACCGGCGCTTTCCGGCCACTACCGGGACCGGCTGGTCAACAACCGCGAGGTGAAGCAGATCATTGCGGAGGCGGCGATTTCGGAGATCCGCGACGGGGACATCATCTTTCTGGACTCCTCGACGACAGTCTACTATCTGGCGAAGCTGCTGCAGAATTCGAATTTCGCCAACCTGACGATCGTGACCAATTCGGTGCTGATCATCCAGGAGTTTCCGCTGTTTCCATCGAACTATTTTCTGATTGCGCTGGGGGGGAACTACGATTTGCAGCTCAACGCCTTTCTCGGGCAGGCGACGATGCGGGAGCTGGAACACCTCTCGATCGGCAAGGCGTTTCTCTCGGCGCTGGGGATGACGCCGGAGGGAATCTCCTCGCGCCACGAATACCATGCGAACTTTCTGCGGCGGGTGCTGGAGATCTCGGCCCGGAACTATCTTCTGATCGGCAGCGACAAGTTCGACCGGTCGGGAATCTTCGCGATCGCGCCGCTGTCGCGGATCGACCGGCTGATTTCGGATGCGCCGCCGCCGGGCTACTTTTACGGGCGCAGCATGAAGTTCGAGTGACACGGTTTCCTGCTCCTTTTTCTCGCTGAACGTGGCGTGTTTTCCGGGAAAAGATTTTGCGGTTTTCCCTTGAAAACGGAGGTTCTCCGGTGTATTTTCAAGAGATCATGCGATAGAAATCTGCACACCATTTCGGGGAGTTTTTGCGATGAATATTTCCGCCAACTGGATCTGGTCCGACGACGGGGACGGACGCGGCTATAATCTCTGTTCCATTTTCCGGCGGGATTTCCGTCTGGAGGCCGCTCCGGCCGACGCGCATCTCGCGGTCTGCGCCGACAGCAGTTACCGGCTCAAGGTCAACGGGCAGTGGCTCGGCGACGGGCCGGGGCGCAGTTATCCCGGACACACCCGGTACGATCTCTACGATCTTGCCGGCGTGCTCCGCAACGGGGCCAACCAGATCGAGGCGGTGGTCCGTTACTTCGGTTGCGGCAACTTTCACCAGCTGCCGCAGCGGGCCGGATTTCTCGCCCAGCTGGAGATGACCATGGCAGATGGCGTGGTGGAGACGCTTGTCACCGATTCGAACTGGTTCGCCGCGCCGCTGCCGCAGTGGGTGGAGAATACGCCGCCGATCTCGATTCAGCAGCCGCCGTTCGAATGCTTCGATGCGTCGGTCCACCGGAATTTCGACTGGAAGAACGCTTCGATCGTCTGCGCCGCGGAGGCCGGACCGTGGAAAAATCTCGCACCGCGCGACTGTCCGCCGCTGACCCGGCGCGAGGCGCTGCTCCGCCGGGTCGAGAGCGCGCACCGGGTGATGCCGGAACTGGTCACGATCGGAATCGCTCCACAGCGGATTCTTTTCCCCGGAGATATTTCCGTTCAGACAACCAACATCCTGCCCTGTTTCGTCGCGTTCGAGGTCGATTCGCCGGAGGAGCAGGAGATTCCGATTGCGGCGCTCAACATTCAGGTTTCCGCGAACGGCGTCGTGGCGAAGGAGGGGCGGATTGAGCTGCGGCGCGGCCGGAACTTCCTGGTGTTCGGCGTGGACAATCTCTCCGGACACAGCAATTTTCAGGCGATCGGGTTCTATCCGGAATCCGGAATCGACCGCGGCCGCATTGCCAACTGCACCATTGCCGAACTGCGGGATCTGGCCGTACTGCTGCCGGATCTGCCTTCTCCCTGGGCCAGCACCGAATTTCAGACGCGCCGGAAGGCGTATGAAGAGGCACGGGCGAAGGTGCTCCGCTGCCGGAACTTCGAGGAGTTCCGCAAGCTCTGGCCGTCGGCCCGCCCGCTGAAGGAGGAGGAGCTGACCGATGCCGCCTGCCACTTCTCCTTCGAGTGCCGCCGGGCGGAGCAGTTGCATGCCGGCGATGTGGAACATCTGGAAAATCTGATCTATCCCGACGACCGCATGACGGTGATTCATCCGGTCGAAGGGCGGGATATCGAGCTTTGCTGCGATCTGGGCGAGGAGAACATCGGGTACTGGAACTTTGCGCTCGTCGCCCCCGCCGGGACGGTGGTCGATCTTTCGGTTTCGGAATACATTTCGGAAACCGGGCGGATTCAGCACACCGGCCTTCACTACCGCCATTCGATGCGTTACATCTGCCGCGAAGGGTGGAACCGCTTCACCAGTTTTCAGCGGCGGGGAGGGCGGTATCTCTTCGTCACGCTGCGCCGGATGACCGCTCCGGTACGGATTCAATCGTTGCGGCTGGTGGAATCGACCTACCCGGTGGTGGAGGAGGGGACGTTCCGCTGCAGCGATCTCGAGCTGGAGAAGGTCTACGAGATTTCGCGACGCACACTCAAACTGTGCATGGAGGACACCTTCACCGACTGCCCGCTGTACGAACAGACCCTCTGGGTGGGGGATGCCCGCAGTGAAGCGCTGTTCGCAATGAGCTGTTTCGGCGCCTACGATCTGGTGCGGCGCTGCATCCGGCTGGCGGGGCAGTCGCTCGACCGGCTGCCGCTGGTCGGCAGTCAGGTGCCGTCGAGCTGGGACAACATCATTCCGGCGTGGAGTTTCATGTGGGTAATCTCCATTTTCGACTACTATGAGGAGACGGGGGATCTTGAGTTTGTCCGCGAAGTCCGTCCGATGATGGCGAAGAACCTCGCCGGGGCCGAATCGATGATCGATTCCGGAACCGGGTTGTTCTCCTGCCCGGCCTGGAACCTCTTCGACTGGAGCCGTACGAAGTGCGAATTCCGGATCATGCTCTACAACTCGCTTTTCCTCATCGGGGCGCTGGATGCGGCGATCAAGCTCGGGGAGGCGCTGGAGGAGCAGCCGGACGAGGTGGCGCACTGGCGGGAGTTCCGCGCCGCGCTGGCCGAAACGGTCAACCGGGCGTGGGATGCGCGCAAGCTCGCCTGGCCGGACTCCATCGATGAGAACGGCCGCCCCTCGGAGGATGTCAGCGTGCACACCAGCATGCTGGCGGTGATCTACGATGTGGCGGTGGCGGCGCACCAGGCGGAGGTGAGGACCAACGTGCTTTCGCCGCGTTCGGAGCTGATTCCGGTGGCGTCGCCCTTTGCGTCGCTCTACTTTTACGAGGCGCTGGAGAAGCTGGGGGTGCCGGGGGAGATCGTCGATGCGATCCGGCGGGACTACCGGCCGATGCTGAGAGCCGGAGCGTCGACGGTATGGGAGACCTACGCGCGGGCGTTTTCGCACGTCGGCGACTTCCCGACCCGGAGCCACTGCCACGGCTGGTCGGCGGCGCCGCTCTACTATCTGCCCCGGCTGGTGCTGGGGATCGTGCCGGAGGGGATTGGCGGCCGGCGTTTTCGGATCAGTCCGCGGGTGAGCGGGCTGGAGTACGCCGCGGGAACCCGTCCGACCGTGCATGGCCGGATCGAAGTGCGCTGGGAGAAATCGGGCCGGTCACTGGCGATCCACGTCAAAGTTCCGGAAGGGGTCGAGGTGGAGTTTCAGGCCAACGACACGACCTGTGACATGGAGGTCACGCTGAACATCGTTCACAGCGCGCCGGGTTTGCCGTCGGCGTAGAGTTTTCTGCCCGGAATCAGTCCGCCGGAGCGGTGGCGTCCGGCGGAACTGCCGGTCGGAGGCGCGCTTTGCGCCGGGGCGGCCGGCGGTAGAGGATTCTGCCGGAGCGGCTGTGATCGATGCCGGAGGCGAAGAGCACGGCTTGAGAGGCGGCCACGGCGATATTCTGCGCGAGGATCTGGCGCCCTTCCGGCGTGGCGATGCTCTGCTGCTCCGCTTCGCGGGCGAGCCGGAAACTGCGGTCCTGCCCGAGGTAGACCAGCCCCCATCCGGAAGCGATTTCGTCGGGAGCGACGAGCCCTTCGGGCACGGCGAGATAGCAGAGGTCGGCCACACCGGTTCTCCGGATATGTTCGAGGCGGCTGCCCTGATGGAGTGCGTGGAGGAGTTTTTCCAGCTTCCGGCGCAGTTTGCGGTATCCCGGATTCCGGCTGGAGGCGTAGTCCCACTGGCGGAATTCGCTGAAGAGGTCGTCGGTGGAGCCGAGTTCCGGTTCGGTGCGGCGGATTTCCTCTTCGAGCCGTTCCTTTTCCTCGCGCAGGGCGTGAATTGCCGCGAGCCGGGCGTCGCGGTCGGCGCAGTCGGAGAAGCAGTGTTCGAAGCGCTCATAAAGCACGACGACCGCGGTCCGTTCGACATTGCGGTAGCCGCGGCCTTCTCCCCGCCAGAAGCCGGCGGCCGTCACCTGATATTTCCGGAAGCGGGCCGGGACCTGAATGGCGACCGCGTCCGGATTGAGCGAGGAGAGAAACCCCAGGGCAAGCTGCTGCAGTTCGGAGTGGGTCAGCCCGGACTTCGGTGCCGGCGGAGGAGTGACCGGCTCCGGAGAGATATCTTCCGGCGTCGGTTTTTCCGGCTCTGGCTCCGGGGCTGGTTCCGGTTCCGGCTCCGGTTCCGGTTGAAGAAAGCTGAAAAGATCAAGTTCCGAATCGTTGTCGTCCATGGAGAACTTCTGCCCGTTCTGGATTTCTGTTTTCTATTGACGGATATAAGATACCTCATCGCGATGGATTTTTCCAGTTTTCCGAATTAAAAAACAGCATGGAACAGCGGTTTTTCCGGGGAATCCGGCAGAAATACAAAAAACTTCGATCTTTTTTTATCGAATGAGTTGAAAAAATTTCGATCGATATTATATTGTGCATTAGATAATAAAATATCGATCTGACAGGATCGGGGTTGATTGAAGAGTTTCAGGTGAAAAACCTGATGATAAGATTTCCCTTTTTCCCTTCTCCCGACCGGACGCTTTCCCGGCGTTCGGTTCCGTCCGCTTCTTCCCTGGGCGGACGGGCGCCGGCCGAATCCCCCCATACTTCGGCCGGCGTTTTTTTTTACACTGCGAGTGGAATTTCCACGACATCCCGGCCTTCTCACGTGCCCAAGCGCGGCAAGCGCCGCGAAGCATATCTCTCCGGCTTGGCCCGCGCCCCCTTAAGCGCGGGCAGCGCCGCGAGTGGAATTTCCACGGTATCCCGGCCTTCTCACGGGTACAAGCGCGGTCAGCGCCGCGAGCGCATGTGAGAGAACTGCTTTGCGTTTCGCAAAG
>URVC01000022.1 GCA_900551245.1 uncultured bacterium
AGAAAAACTGGAAAAAAGTTACAAAAGTGGCTTGACAAAACCTAACATGGAAGGAGGTGAGTTCCGCCGGCGCGTAGGCGTAGGGATTGAGGATCATCCACGGATAGCGCTCCGCCACCTTTCTGCCTCCCTCCGCGGAACCGGCGGGATGGAAATCCCAGGCCCGTTTCGACCATTCGAAGAGGTAGGTGGCGTTGCTCCCCAGCAGCAGATCGCGCCAGATGGTGTAAAAGGTTTCCCTGCCGTTTTTCCCGGTGTAGGCTTCGCTGTTGTGGATCGGTTTCCCGTCGGCGATGGCGCGGAGAAAGTGACGCGAAAGAAAGCCTTCCCCCCTGCCGCTGTCGGGCGTCGCCACGCTCTCCCGGGCCGGTGCCGTCAGCAGGCCGCTCACCTTTGCACTGCCGCCGGTCGGAGTGGTCACCGCGTTCAGAACCTTGCTGATCTCATAGAGATTGACATTGCTCTGCGGCAGGACACGGTAGCTGTTTCGCCCGAGCGATTGCAGGGTGACCCGGGCGTCGGGATCGAGTTCGGTGATGGTGTCGCGCCCGAGCCGGCAGAGTTCGACGAAGGAGTGTTCCATGAACTTGGACCAGTCGACGAAAAGCGCGGGATTCTCCGCCTTGTGACGGAATGCCGCCGCCTTTTCGAAGGAGGGATAGGCGGCACGGTAGACCGCATTGAGCCGCTCGATGTCGCCGTATTTTTCGCGGAGGAACTTCTGAAACAACTTTCGATTGTACGGCCCGGGATCGTCGTAGGCCGGTTCGTTGAAGATTTCGTAGGCGACGACGGGGCTGCCGTTCCGGAGGGCGAATTGCGTCCCCTCCCGCCAGTAGGCGCGATAGGCGGCGCGTCCGGCCGGATGGTTGACGTTGTAGGGCACCCAGTGGTTGCCGCTGCCGTTCCGGAACTGGTTGACGGCCTCTTCCGGCAGCGTCCCTTTCAACTGCTTGTGGTCGGCCAGAGCGCCGTTGGTCCAGGGGAAACAGGTGAAGTCGACGTAGAGCGGCAGCCCGGCGCCCCAGGTTTCCCGGTTGAGGGCGATGTTTTCCCGGCGCAGAACAGGGAGCTGGAAGTCCGGGCGGTAGCGTTGCAGGAAGCCGGGAAGATTGAACACGGCGATCGTGTCGAATCCGAGCCGTTGCGCCCGCTCGTAATTCAGCGGCTGCTCGTAGATCCAGCGAAGCGAGGCCGGATATCCCGAGGTGGGCAATAGATCGGCCAGGTAGTTGTGATTGACCTGCATCCCGAGGAGGAAGCGGGGTTTCCCGTCGACCAGATAACTGCCGTCCGCGCCGACGGCGAGAGCGGCGCCGGCGGGCAGCCGGAGCGAGGCGGGAATCTCGGTCAGACGTGGAAAGTCCGGTTCCGCTCCGGCGCAGGCCAGCGCGGTGGAAAACAGAAGAATTTTGATGGTGTCAGTCATTCAGCAGTTGTCCCCAGAAATAGTTTTTGTAGGCGTTGGCAGGAAATTCGTGAGGACGGCGTGTCTCCACGTGGCCGTCCAGAAAGGTTAACTGCGCCGTGCTGTTGTGGGAGAACCGCAGCGTATTGTTCCCCGGCTGAATCCGTTTGGTGCCGCCGCCGCAGGTCTCCCCGACGAAGAAGCGCCGCGAGGGCGTTTTCACCCGGCGACAGCAGTTTCCGCTGGTGCCGGATACATATTGGTTGAGCTGATAATGATTTTCATCCATGTTCGCCGCCGTCGCCGGTCCGCCCAGATTGGAGGGGCAGAAGAACGGAGCGCGCGGCCGGAAGGTTGCCGGGTCGATGTAGAGTTTCTGCGTCAGAGTTTTGCCGGGACTGCCGTTCTCGATGTAGAGAAACAGATAGTCGTGCCAGCGGGCGTAGGAGACTTCCGCGGAGCCGGTGATCGGCAGATTGTAGTCGTAGAGGTCAAAATACAAGACCCAGAGAGTGGAGATCTGCTTCAGGTTGGAAATGCAGTGGGCGCTCCGCCCCTTTTCCCGCGCTTTGCCCAGGGCGGGCAGGAGCAGGGCGGCGAGGATGGTGATGATCGCAATAATAATCAGAAGTTCAACGAGGGTGAAACTCCCCGCGGAACCGGCTGACAGGCGTTGCCGCCTGTCGGGAACAGTCGATGAGAGCATGGCAATTCTCCTGGTTGTCCATCCCGGAATCGTCGTTTATAAAATTATAGCGGATTTTTGTGTCAAAAGCAAGACTTGACAATGTGAATAAATGATGTTATAATAGCACAAATGGATGATCTGTGGAGTTCTTCTGCTGAATGGATTTTGAAATTACCTTCTTTTACGCTGGTCATTACTGGGACAATCAGCCGATTCCGGAACACTCCCACTGGGGGACGGAGCTGGTCTATACCGCCCGGGGCGAATGCGTCACCCGGTTTCGCGATGACACCTTTCTGACCACCCGGGCCGGAATGGTCTGCATCACTCCGCCGGAGCTCATGCATCAGCAGAAAAACCTCACAGCCGACTGCGAGACCTATTACGCGGTCATGCAGGTGAACGGCCGGCGGTTCCGCACCGATTTGCGGACGATCGACGTCAGCGATGATCCGTTGATCGGCCGGTGGTTTCAGGATCTGCTGGAGCTGTGGAACAACCACGCCCACGAGGCGGCCAACGCGCTTCTTGCCGCGCTCTGGCTCCGGCTGGAGGCGTGTGAGATGGGGCAGAAGAATCTTCTGAACTGTCATCCCGGGTTGCGACGGGCGCTGGATCTTCTGGAAAATCATTACATGGAGCCGCTCGACGTATCGACGCTGGCGCAGGCGGCGGGGTTGAGCCGCAGTCATCTCGCCGCCCTCTTCCGGCAACGGTTCCAGACCGGAATCAACACCTATCTCACCTCAATCCGGATGATGCACGCCCGGAGACTGCTGCTGAATCCCTATTACCATGTGGCGGAAATCGGGGTCCTCTGCGGCTACCCGGATTCCAACTACTTTACGCGGAATTTTCACCGGTTTCATGGCGTTACGCCATTGGAGTACCGGCGAAATCCCTCCATTTCCAGCCGACTCCCGGAAGGAAAGGGAGGTGGAATGGAACCCGTTGATCTGCATCGGGAGGCGGATCAGAATCCCGGGGGAGGGGAATGACGAGTCCGGCGGACGTCGACTCAAACCGCGCTGATTTCTCCGGGGGCGACCCGTTTCTCCGGTACGGAGCGTGCTTTGCAACCGCTACTGAAGTTGCTGACGCAATCCGGCCGGTTCCGGAAGGAGGGCCTTCCTCGGCGATCCAGCGCCTCCTCGCGGGGGAGCGCACCGCGCACTCTCTCCCGCGGTGAGCCGCTGTGAATCAGAAGTCGGCCGCGACGGAACTGCCTGCCTGTTCTCCGCCGGGCAGGCGGAGCCGACGCGATACGCCGTCGAGCAGGATGGTGATTTCCGCCAGGCGCGCGGAAGGATCAGCCGCAAATACCCGCTTCCTGCCGATCAGAAACAGGCCGGGTGATTTCGTTTCGAACCGCCCCAGCTTCCCCGGCGCGTGGAAGATTGCACCGATTGTGCCGTCGTTGAATTCCACCGCCTGACAGGTGTCGTTGTTGACGAGGAATTTCCCCCGGTTCCAGTTCGCGGTCTCCTCCGGCGTCGCTCCCGGCAGGATTGCGAACACATAGGAGCCGTTCACCGGCTTCATGCCGTGGTCGATCGTCAGGGTGAACAGATCCTTTTCCACCGGCGCCGGCTTCTGAATCCCGCCGACAAGATAGCGCCAGTCACCGGGGCGTTTCCCCGTTTCGAGCTTCATCCCTTCGCCGCGGTATCCGATGCCGTCGTGGTGAACCCAGTTCTTCCCCTGCTTGATCGCGCCGCGCCGGAGACAGCTGTTCACCGTCGTCGCCACCGGATACGGACTGGTCGAGGTAATTCCGCAACCGAGTTCATAGATCGCGTCGGTGTCGAAAAAGTACGCCTTCTTCGCCTTGACGCCGTCGAGGTTCATCGTGAAGACCGCCGCGCCGCGAGTGCCGTCGGTCACGCCGCCGACGAATTCGGTCTCGCCGATCTGACGGAACTTTACACTGTGAGTCCAGCGGGGCGGTTTCCCGCCGGAGCGCAAGCCCCGTTTCCTGCTCTCTTCCGGCGTGTACACCGGCGTCTTCGGCAGGGTGGTCCCGGGGAGCCGGGTCCAGTCCCAGCAGGGGGTGATGTCGGCGTACTCTTCGCCGGAACGCATCACCAGACAGGCCCCGTCGGAGAGGTAGCGCCCGAGCGCGTTGTCCCAGTTGGTGTCATCCTCGATCGGCCGCACCCGCACCGAATTCATCCGGACCGCCGCGTACCACTCCGGACGGCGGTGCACCATGTAGTCGGAGTTCCAGAAGTGCCGGTTGCCGACGAGCGTGTTTTTTCCGGTCTGGTTGCGTTTTAGCACCGCGTCGTATGGGGCGCTGTCGCCGGGATCGGCGTCGCGAAGCTGCCGGAATGCGGTCAGCGCACGCCGGCCTTTGGAGCCGGCGGCGTTTTCCCCCAGCTGGCGGCCGCAGGCGAGCAGATCCATCCGCCCCTTCCAGAGCACCCACTGAAAACCGTTGAATGAGAGGTGGCGGAGTATTTGCCACTGTTCCGGCGTGTACTGCCAGCGGGTTCCTTTCCAGATGTTCGCCCAGTAGCCGACGTTGGCGAAGAATTCGCCGCCGTAGTTGCCGAACTGGATCTGCGGGCCGTGCTGATGATAGCAGCCGTCGGCACGGATTCCCCCGAAGGCCCAGCCGGTCTTGTTTTCGACCGGAGCCATCCGGATCTCTTCGGCAATGACGCCGGCCGCCCGGGAGAGTGGGGCGACATTGCGCTCGAGCAGGGCGCGGCGGAAGATGTTTTGGGCGATGAACACCCGGTTGTTCCCGGTGTAGCGCGGCAGAAACTTCGCCTGACGGCAGACCGCCAGCGCATTGTCCCGCACCTCTCCCGGCGGAAAGAGTTCGGGGGCGAGAAGCAGGATGTTGCCCATCGTCTGCGGAATCGACATATCGTTCCACCACCAGTTCGAACTGCGTGGCTGCTCCTTGCCCCACCACGCCACCGCCTTGCGGACCGCTTCGCCGACCGCTCTGTCATGGTAGAGTTCGTGGTTCGGCGAAGCCCATACCCGGGCGAGGTTCAGGGCATTTCGGAGATGGCGCGCCACCTGCCAGATGGAACGGTTGTCGTCCCGGTAGTCGATTCCGGCAAACGTGCCCTCCGGACGCTGGGCGGCGAGCAGTTCCCGCGCCTCGGACGCCGGAACCGGGGCGACGGCGAGCAGAGCGTTCCGCATGCGCGATTCGATCAAGGTCAGTTCCTTTTCCAGCTCCGGGGTAAGCGGGAGATACTCCTCCTTTTCCTCCGGCGGCGCTCCGAGACGGAGCGTGGAGAGGTCGAACTCCACTTCCCCCGAACTCTCCTGCAGGCCGAGCCGGAACACCCCCTTGTTCACATTGCGCGGCAGCTCCGTGGAAAAGGTGGCGGTTCGCCAGTCGAACGTGCCGACCGGGAGATCCGCGCCGGGCCAGTTCTCTCCGCCGTTCGGCGTTTTATAGTAGAGCAGAACCTTCACACCGTTGAACGGCTGGAATGGTTTGGAAATATCGCGGCCGCGCAGTCGGACCGACGCATGGAAACTTTTCCCGGCGAACGGCTTCAGGTCGATGGTGGCGAATGCGCAGTTCTGTGCGCGAATCTCCTTCGCCTGTTTCGGAACGCGGATCTGCAGGAACTGTTTCCCGTCTCGTTGCACCATCTTGCAGTAGCGGGTGAGTCTCCATTGGAGCTGATCGGCTTTCCGTTCCTGCGAGGTTGCCCCGTGGAGGAGTGCCGGGCCTGTGCAGAGCAGCGCGGCCAGCAGGGCAGCGCCGCAGTGTGTTCTCATGTTCATCACCATTTTCTCCTGATTGACTGCTTTGGAAATCCGGTTGGCGGAGGCGCACCGTTCACGCTCAGTTGGTCGGCACTCCATATTCGTTATAGATCGCGGTAGGGGCGTTGAGAGAGGATTTCAGCTCGCTCTTGCTGAGCGACGAAACGTGTCCGTCGCCGTAGAGCACATTGCAGATTCCGCTGTGGCGAAGCGTGAACCCGGCCGCTTTGACTCCTTCAAACGCATTGTTTTTGATCTGCGAGTAACAGTAGCCGAATTCCGCCTGGGTGACGGGAAAGCCGGAATCGCCCATGATGATGGTGCGTGACGGCTGTCTGAACTTTTTCGAGGCCAGGCCGACGAAGATCCGCATTCCGCTGGAATCCTTCTCGTCGAGCGCAACGAAAATGCTTTTGCCGCCCATCTCGTTCAGACGTGCGGTGGTGGTATCCCAGCCGAGCTGTACCATGCCGTACATGTAGGCGGTGCTGGTGTCGGGATTTTCGATGGCGCGCATTGTGGGGCAGGTGATGGAGCGCTCGTTGGAGAGATAGGCTGTGCCGCCGAACAGTTTTTTGGAACCGTCGTTGTTGTATTTCCAGTTCATCAGCGCGTGCCCCCAGCGAAAGGAGCCGTTCTTCATCAGCGAGGAGAGGTAGATGGGCATGTAACCATGATTGTCATCCGCATAGGAAAGCTGCCCGGTTCCGCACTGTTTCAAGTTTGACAGACAGGTAGTCGTCTGCGCTCTGGCGCGGGCTTTGTTCAGAGCCGGCAGCAACATGGACGCCAGGATTGCGATGATCGCTATTACGACAAGAAGTTCAATCAGCGTAAAATTCTTTCTCATTTTCTTTTTCTCCCATTGGATTCTTGTGTTGCCAGAATTTCTCACGATACTATTCCTTTTGTGTGAAAAATGCCGGAGCGGCAGCAGCCTGCGGCATATTGTAACGAATGAACACCCGCATGGCGGATGCGAGTTCCGGCACGACCTCTTCCGGTGTCAGATGGTCTTCCCAGATGCGGTCCATGCAACGGAACACCATCCGGTAGAGTTCCGGCCAGGCGAGGGTGCAGTCGGGGGCAATCCGCGCCATTTCCGAGAAAAAAATCGAATCGCGCGGATCCTCCTCGTCGATGCTGTGAATGGCCGCGGAACGCCGGATGGGGATGCCGTAGCGGATTTTCCCCAGCTTCTCCTGAACCTCGGAGGAGAGCAGCAGCCGGAGCATCGCCTTCACCTCGTCGAAATTGTTGACCTGCTTCCGGACGCAGAAGAGATCGCTCGCCTGCCGCTGCCGGTCGCTGCCGCCGGGAACCAGCGGCAGCGGAACACAGGTCCAGTTCATCGCGGAGTGAAAGTTCATATCTTCGCGCGTTCCGCTGAACAGTGCGGTTTCGCCGTTCAGAAACGCCTGTGTCGCTTCCGCAAAGTTGGTGATGTGCCGCTCCCCGCCGAGGAGCTGCTGCAATTCGAAGATGCGCCGGAATCCGTTCAACGTCCGGGGATCGTCGAGCCGGACCTCATACTTCCCGTTTTCCCGGACGATGATTGCGCCGCCGGAGCGGAAGAGTAGATTGACCCACAAACTTGACAGCGGCAGAAGAGAGAGGGTCTGATCGGCGGAATAGATCTTCCGAAGCCGGCGCACCAGCGTCAGGAAATCCTCCCACAACCACCCCGGCTGCGGAACTTCCGCTCCGGCGGCGCGGATCATATCGACGTTGCAGGCGATGACCCACGGCGAGAAGATCAGCGGAATGCCATAGAGCCTCCCCTCCCGGGAGCAGGCGGAGTGAAACTGCGACATGAAGAAGTCACTGCGGTCCGGATAGACCTCCTCCAGAAATCCGGCGAGATCGAGGTACTCCTCCTGCCGGAACTGTGCGGTCCAGGTGGTGACGATCTCGTACATGCCTTTTTTGAATTTGTCGCACACCCTGACATTCGGCAGGTCGCGGGCGATCAGATCGCCCAGAACCTCCTTCCAGACCGGACGGAAGGTTTGAAAACTGCCCGGCAGTATCCGGTTTCGCCAGTCTTCCCGCACGTAGGTCCCCTGCCGGGGAACGCTGTGGAGGATGCCGTCGCTGGTCAGAGAGGTGAACGCCATCTGCATGATGGCAAGAGAGACGCCGCACTTTCCGGCGTACTCCCGCGCCGCCGGCAGCTTGGTGCCGCCCGGCAGGGAGCCGTCCTCGATTTTCCGCAGGATATATTCCCTTGCGCCTTGCAGTTTATCCGACATGGAATCTCCTTTTGCCTGTTGCTTTTATTATACTGCATTTTTGTGGCCATGTCAATAGGTTTAACAAAGTTTTAATAAAAAAATATCCACAATGTTATTGAGGAAAAAATGGAGTAATGCTGTAAGGTATAAAGAGAAGTGAAGTGCTATCATTGAGACCTAGTCTCGATTTTTTTCTTCGGCGGTATCCCGTCAGAAACCGGTGAGGCGCATGTTATAATATGTCTCCTGGACGCGGGGAAGGGAGGGGCGCCTTGCCGGAAGGTGATCTGCATTTTTCCCCGATCTTGAAGATGAATTTTTTTGTTTTTTTCAAATTCTTCTCTTGTCAAAAAGGGAAATCGATGCTATAATATTTTTGTTCAAACGTTTTAACAACACAACAGGGCAGGGCAATGCGGGCAACCATCAAAGATATTGCAAAACGGGTCGGGGTTTCCTCCTCTCTCGTGTCGCTGTATCTGAACAACCGCCCTCTGGCGGCACGAATTGCAGAATCCACAAAGCGGAAAATCGATGCGGCGGTGAAGGAGTTGAACTATGCTCCGTCAGCAACCGCACGGGCTCTGAGGAAAGGAAAAAGCAAAACCCTCGGGCTTGTCGTGGCGGATCTTTGCAGCGACTACAGCAGTTTCTTCGCGCAGACTCTTCTCGATGAGTGCTCCCGCTACGGCTATCAGCTCCTCATCGGCATCACCCATTATGATCCGGAAGAGGAAAAGCGAGTGCTTGCCAACCTGATCGCCCGTCAAACCGACGGAATTTTTTATGCCCTGCGACTTTTCCCTGCGGATTTTCTGAAATCCCTCAACCTTCAGAACTATCCGATTCTTCAGCTGAGCTCTGCCGCTCCGGAGTTCCAGAGCATGGAACTTGCCCGCGAGGAGGCGCTGAAGCAGTGTGCCGGAAAACTGTATGAATATGGTTGTCGCAAGGTTGTCGTTGCACATGAATCCTGGGCGAACATTCTGGAAAAAGAACTGGAAGCCTATGGAATCAAGATTGTCGGAGGGCGCTATGCGACCACTTCCGACGACTTCCCTTATCTGAACGATACGCCGCCGGATGCGGTTGCCTCCGATTCCAGCATTTATGCCAGACTCCTGCGCGCCCGATGCCGGGAACTCGGCATTCCGATGCCGTATCTCTGCTACAGCTACTCTCTGCCCAGCGATTTTATCGACGATCCCCGCGTCATTGCGGTAACGGTTTCCGATTACAAAACCAGGCTCTCCGGTATCGTCAGCCGGATGATCCGGATGCTGGAGAACCCGAAAGAGCCGGTCGCTCATTTGAAAGAACCTGTTCGCCTGATGAGCCTCGATGAGTTGCGCGAATATCGCTGCGCTCAATTGAAGGATCCATATTATGAGCCGTTCAGAATAAGGATAAAGTATGAAGGGAACTAGTATGAAACGGGCTGAAAATTTTACGTTGATAGAACTTTTAATCGTTATTGCTATCATTGCAATTCTGGCGGGACTTCTTCTGCCGGCATTGAATTCCGCTCGTCAGACGGCCAGGAGCGCCGCCTGCAAAAATAATCTGAAACAGCTGGGACTCGCCATGGCCCAGTACGACCAGCTCTTCGGACGGCTGCCCGCCGGACTGGACGAGGCGAATGATTATCCGGAAAATCAGAAAAACTGGATGGGGAAACTCTGGGCGGCAAAATTGATTTCCGTGGAGAAGGAGAGCGGCAGCGGCGCCAATTTCGGCAACGCCAGAATTCTCCGCTGCATGGAGCCGAAAATCAGCTACGGCATGATCACCAGTCTTGCCCGTCTGGACGGCGTCACATCCGGAGGAGATCAGTATCAGAACTATGCGAATCACTATCTCAACAGCGCCCGCATTCCCCGGCCGGCGAGCCGTTACCTGCTGGTGGAGAGCGACTGGGGGCGCCCCGTTATTCCATCGCCCGACCGCCACTACTATCAGGTTCATGGACCGGGGGGAAGCACCGAACTTCGCCCCGGCGGTGTCTGGCTGCCGGGCGGATACTGCAATGTGGAGTATCTGGATGGTCACGTCGGCCAGATCTCCTATACGATAAAAACCAGTACCGGTGCCGGATGGCGGATTTATGGCGTCGGAATCGGTTGGCTGGAATAGAAAGGGTTCGAACTCATGAAAGGAGTCTGTATGAAACGATATCTGCTGGGAGGAGGCCTTTTCCTCTGGACGTTCCTGCTGTTCGCGCAGGAGCTGCTCTATACACCGGGGAGCACCATGGGCGTCGCCGTAAATCCGAAGGAGAACAATCTCTGGAGAACCAGCGTTATGGATGCCTCCCGGAAAATTCGCCCGGAGGAGCTTTTTGAAACAGCGGAAGATTTCTTCCTCATCCAGTATGGAAAGCCGTTTGTCTTTACGTCGGACCTGTTCCGGGAATTCAGCATCCAGACCTCCGCACCGTACCGGATTGCCGACGGGGCGCTTTCGTTTCACACCGGCAAACGGGGGTGGAGCATGCTGTTCGGCGCCGGACCCGGCGATACGAAAACTCCAGCCATCCGCTTCGGCGCCGGCTGGGGCAAAGACCGCTCCAACGGCTGGAGAATTGAACTGGAAATCGAGCAGGATGTCGAGAAAACCGACTGGATGATCTCCCGTTCCTCCGGGGATTCCAAGTTCTACGCGAACAATCAGTTCTTCTCGGTTACGGGGAAGGGGCCGCAGAAGTTTGTCCGCAAGATCGGGTGGATCGGGTACCCGGTTCCTCAGATCGCACAGGGGCTGAAAATCGAATGCCGCACCCCCGGGGCGAATGTCCGTATCCAATCGATCCGGATTGTTCCGTTTTCCGGAAATCTTTTCTGGCGCAGGGAAATCGAGATTCTCTTCCGGCCGATTGCCGCCAAACTTTCCTGGATGCACAAGACCGGGAATTACGACCTTTTCGTCAACGGCGTCAAAATTGCTTCCGGTCAGCACATTTTACGGACCGGCGTCGAGACCTTCGATCTTGAAAAGCACCTCCGGCAGGGGAAGAATGTGATTGCCTTCCGCGACCAGTTCTACGGCGGTCTCTCGCAGAACTCCTCCATTCAGCTGGAGGGGGTCGTCATCGGGCGCAACGGCGAACTCCTGCGCATTCCCGGCGACCGGGAGTGGCGGTGGAGCTATCAGGCGCCCGCCGGATGGGAGAAGCCGGAGTTTGCCGCAACCTCCTGGAAAGCTCCTGTGCTCCGGCCGGCCGGATTCTCCTATCTGCCGAACCGGACGCAGATTTCCGCCGGATTTGCGCCCGATCATATGGGGCTTCTCGACGTCCGCGAGGAGGGGGTCAAATATCCTGTTTTCGATTATGACAGAGAGATTGCGTGGCAGGTGCGCGTCCCGGCCGGACTGGCGGATCCTGTGCTCAAACTGGAGATTCGGGAAGCCGACAGCAATCAGCTTCAGGAGACGCTGACGGTGAAGCAATCGCGCGTGGACGGCGATTTCCGGGTATTCACCGTCCGGCCGGAACTGCGGAAAACCGGCGCCTACCGTACACTCTGGACGCTCTGCTCCGGAGAGAAGACGCTTGATTCCCGCCGCGGCGAGATGATCATCGCCGGGCCGATCGCACAGGATGCGTTCGCACTCAAGGAGTTCGAACAGGAACTGGAAAAACGCCTCCGGCTCGTTCAGAAGATCGACTGTACCGATCCGAATCCCGCACCGGACACCTTCCTGGATCATACCGGCAGAATCTCCAAACCGGCTCTCAACGTCGGGAAGGTTGTCACCCGGAACGGCATGACATATCGGGAAACCGGCCGCGGTCTGCTGGATTACTTCTGCTACAAGCTGGATCTGCCCTCCACCGGAGAGGCGATGATTGCGGAACTGGTCATTCCGGACGACGCGGACCGCTATATCTACAGCGCGGTTCTGGAAACCATTCCGGTGGGCATGGAGCACAACACTCCCCCTGTCGGCAGCAAGGCGTGGCCGAACGCCAGCGGAACGGTTTCCACGGGAGATCTGTATCCGCTCAGCAACGGGAAGAAAAAGTTCCGCTACGTCTTCTTCCCCGGCACGAAGAACACCACACTGCTCGTCCAGAACGGACGGGTCGGCATTCCGGCGGCGGTTTGCGAGATCAACATCTACGCGGTCGAGGGCGGACTGCCCGCTCTCAAACTGCCGAAGACCGACCGCACCTACGGAAATCACAACGAACGGCTCATCTTCAACGCCTGGGGATCCTACCGGGACGCGGTCGCCTACGGGACGGAAGCTCACCTGGTGCAGTATTACGACGGGGCCTGGCTCAATGCCTACCGGGCGATCGCGCGGAAGATTCAGTTCCTCCGCTTTCAGGGGCATAACGCCAGCGTCGAAGGGGCCTACATGTACGAGAACGGAGTCTTCTCTTCGCGCCACTCCCGAAGCGTGCTGAACAACGACCGGTTCGACTACTATTACGCGCTCCTGAAGTTGTACCGGCACAACAACATCAAGACCTTTGTCGGTTTTGAATATATGCGTTCCTCCGCACTTGACGCAATGGGCGCTTTCGACACCACTGACGCGCAGGTTCATGCCGGCAGGAAGCGTTCCGTCTACATGATCGACCGCTTCGGACGGCAGGTGATCGGTTACAACGGAATGGGGCTCAACTGCATGAATCCAGTTGTCTGGTGGAGCGTTACCGACCTTTTGAAGGAGCTTTACGCACGCTATGACGGGGTCGGCGATGTGGAGGGGCTCGTCACGCTGAACGGCAGCTGGTGGCTGCCCGGATTCCCTTCGTACAGCAATATGGAGGCCGCGGAGGTCGGCTATGACGATGACTCCGTGGAGCAGTTCGAGAAGGAGACGGGAGTCCGGCTCAACCTGCCGCGTACCGGCGTAGAGCGTTTTGCCGCACGCTATGAACTTCTGACGGGAAAATACAGAGAACAGTGGTTCGGATGGCGCGGCAGAAAGATCCGGGAGAAACTGCTCGAAATGCGGCAGATCGTCAGCTCCGGCAAGCAGAAGTGGAAACTCTTCTCGTGGCCGGCGAAAGCCACGGCGGAGCGGAATGCATTCAATACCTCGGGGATCCGTCCGCAGGTTCGCGATGAATACATGGCGCGGATTCAGAGAGAGGCCGGCTTCCCGCAGGAGCTCTACGGAAAAGAGAAAAAAGATGGCGTCATCCTCATTGCCACGGCAAACACCGCCCGGAGACTCGAAAACAACGCCGATCTCTATCTGTACGGGCGCAACACCAACCGCGGCTCCCGCGAACTTTACCGGAAAAACGATGCGCTTGCTCTCAACTGCGCCGGACTCAATGAGAACATCGGCACCCATGCGAACGCCGCGAAAAGGTGGTGGTGGCGTTCCAACAACGTCACGGTCTACGATCGGAAACCGGTCGGCGACTTCGGGTATGCCGATCTGGTCCAGCTCATCCGCGAATATGTGCCGAAACATGTCTTCCACACCTGGAACGACATCAATCTGCCGACCGCCCATGGGGAGCAGGCCCGCCGTTTCCTCAAGGCCTTTTACAGCATTCCGACCGGTGAATCGCAGAAGCAGAATTCCGTCAGGGGAATCGACGCCCGCTGGCTCGGCAGCCATCTGATTCTGGTCAACGCCACGCCGTGGTCGCTGGAGGGAACTCTGGAGTATCCCGGTGAATTTCAGGATCTTGTCTACGATGAGACCTGCCCGGGGAAACACTCTTTGACGGTCCGGCCCTTCTCGCTTCTGGTCTGGCGGGCGGATGGCAGTGCGGAAAAGTTCCGCGGCGCCTTCCGTTTCCCGCCGGAAGCGGAGCGCTCCATCCTCCTGATGGGCGAACAGATTCTGCGGGAGCGTACTCTCACCAGAAAGATTCCGAAGGAGAATCTCCAGCGGATTGCGGAGTGTCTGGAACGCCGGGATGTCTACGCGCTGAAAAAGGAGATGGATGATTTTGAAGTCCTCTACTACGCCAAGCGGTTCTTCGACAGCAAGCCGCAGATGGAGAAACAGCAGCGGCTTATTCAGGAACTCAACACCCGCGGCGTTGCACGGATCAACTGCGGTTCGCCGGAAGATCTCACGGATTCCCGCGGCAATCTCTGGCTGGCCGATCAGATCTACACCGGCTTCAACGCCTATGGCTGTGAGTACGGAACCTTCGTTTCGCGTGGAGAAATCACGGTGAAGAACACCGGGGTTCCTGAAATCTTCACCACCGAAGCCTACGGTACACAGATGTTCTACCAGATTCCTCTGCCGGACGGCCGCTATACGGTGAAGATCCATTTTGCGGAAACCTATGAACCGAACCGCGAAAACGGCCGGATTTTCCATCTCCAGGTCGGCGGTACGAGCCGGAAGAATCTGAATCCGGTGCAGCTTGGCGGCGGTTTTCAGGCGGCGGCTTCGGCAAGTTGGGAACATGTGAACGTGAAACGGGGATGGCTGACCATCAAGGCCGGCGGAAATCCCGCCATCAACGGAATCGAAATTTTCAAGGAGGACTGATGATGAATGGAAAACTGCAATGGATTGCCGGTGTATTGTGCTCTGCGGCTTTTCTTGCCGCCGATACGCTTCTGGAAGTCGAACCGGGAACCATCCTCGGAGACCGCTGGAATCGGGAACTGCATCAGAATTTCTCCACCGGCTCGAGCAAAACCGGCGTCGAAGCCGTTTCGGAAAACGGAAAGACGATCGCCCGGTATCAGCCCGGCGCCAGCACGCTGTATCGGCTCTCCGGGGCGGAATCCTGCGGAACGGACAATCTGACCTTTACGGTACTGGCCCGCGCGCAGGGTGACACGGGCGAGGGGTATCTTCTCTATGCCGGCGCCGGCAGTCACACCAAACCCGGAATCCGTCTCGGACTGCGCGCGGGCAAGGAGGGGCTGCAGGCATACGGCCTGTTTGTCGCGGCTTCTTCCAGCGAAAAGGCCAAGAAGTTCGTCTCCGTTCCGATGAAGAAGGAGTTCCGGATCGAGCCGGGCAAATGGGCCGTCTTCACGCTTGCCATGAACCGTGCCGGAGACCTTCAGCTCTTTGTGAATGGAGAGCTCGTGGCGTCGCAGTCAATCCGGCAGTATGAGAAAGAGAATCTCTATCCGAAGGTGCCGTTGTTTGCCACTCAGCTTTTCCGGGGCAGAACGGAGGGGGGAGAGCAGATTCAGATTGACATTGCGGAACTTTCCGTCCGCAACGAACTTATGAGCTCTGCGGAAATTCTCCGGGAGGCGGAAGCGATGCTCGATTCGATGGAGAAAAAATAACGGATGCGGACCGCCCTCTGTCTTCTCTTCGTTTTGCTTCTCCGGCTGTGCGGCGCGGGGGAGGTCGGTCTGGACTCCGTGCCGTGGACCGATGCCGCATACAGCTGGACGCCCGATGGGCTGCGCCTGCCGCAGATCAACCGGAATCTCAGCGGCAAAGGAGCGATTCGAATCGGCGGAAGGAGTTTCGCCCGGGGCATCTGCGGCCACACCGGTTTCAGCGTTGTCTATCGCCTGGATCAGACGGCGGAGGCCTTCTCCGCGCGGATCGGCATCGACGAGGAGCGGCATCCGAAGGACCGCCCGGAAAAGACCGATGTCCGGTTCCTTCTGCTGGCCGATCATCGGATTGTTCTGGACCGCACCGTTTCGCTCGGCGCGGATGCGGAACCGGTGAAGGTGGATTTGCGCGGCGTCCATCAGCTGGAACTGCGCGGCGAGTATGGACACGGCTTCCGGCTCCAGCGCGTCGCCTGGGCGGAGCCGGTGTTTCATACCGCCTCTCCGGAAAAACTCCGAGCGGCGCTGGAGCGGAACCGTCTGGAGCATGAGCGGAAACTGGCATTCGTTCCCCCCGTTCCGCCGGCGCCGGAGTGGCGCTCCTGCCGGATTCGCAAGGTTCGCTGGAAGGAGTTTGAAAACGCCTGGCGCGTCGAGTGGAGCTGTTACGAAGCGCTGCTTCTCCCGGAATACGGAGGGCGGGTCATGGAATTCCGGAAAAAAGGCGGAGAAAACCTTCTGAAAACAACGGTATTTCCCGGCTCCGACCGTCTGCTGCGGGGGAAGACGCCGGATCGAAGCGGAGGGCATTTCATGCGATTCCATCCGTCGCCGGCCTTTTATCCCAACGATCCGCTTCTGAAGCATGCTCCCTATACGATCACTTTTCCCGCCGAGGGCGAAGCGGTTA
This sequence comes from uncultured bacterium, assembly GCA_900551245.1. GTDB lineage: Bacteria > Verrucomicrobiota > Lentisphaeria > Victivallales > Victivallaceae > Victivallis. The sequence goes on from URVC01000022.1 coordinate 16,223, forward strand.
TGACATCGCAGGAAAGTACGCTTTTCCGCATTGTCTACGAATACCGCCTGAAATTCGAAGCGGACGGGCTCTCGCTGGAAAACCGGCTCATCAACAAGGCGCCGTATCGGAGATCGCTCGGCATCTGGAGCATCACTCGACTGGAAACCTCTTCGCTTGCCCGTCTGGTTCTTCCGCCGGAACGGAAGAGTCCGCCGGCAAAGTTTCTGTTTGAACAGCGTGGCAATGTTCTGCACCTTGCGCGAACTCCGGAACGGATTGTTCTGGAACTTGCCGCCGCGCCCGCGGAACGGTTCGCCTTTGCGCAGTTCCGCTGCTGGAGCGAGCCGCCGGAGATCCGGACCGAAAGTCGCCGGGGCTCCGTGATGCGCATCCGCTATCAGACCCCTGCGAAGGATCTGAACGGGGAATATCCGGTTCATATTTTCATCAACAATGCGCTGACCGAGGAGGAGTCGCATTCGCCCACTCTGCCCGAACATCCGGGGGGAGTTCTCTCGCTTCGGGAACACTGGAGCGCGGAATGACAGACGGAGAAACAACATGACCCATTGGAACGAACTTTCCCGCCGGGTGGAGGAGGAGCTGAAACGGCGTTTCCTCTCTCCGGACGGCATTCTCTATGACTACGCAGGGCCGGCAGGGGAGGTGATACTGCCGCTGCCCGGGGAGTGTCGCGACAATTTCCCCAATCCCTTCGGCTGGTGGACGCCGATTGAAAACGGCGCGTTTTTCACCGGGGATTATCTGCTCGGACTCCTGCGCAATTTGCGTCGCCCGGCTGCCGGGGGGAGAGGGGAGTTTGCGCGCACACTCCTGCACGGCCTCTTTCTGCTGCAGGACAGGGCGCAGACCGAGGGGTGCATTCTGCGCGGGATCGGTGCGGACGACAGCTGTCATTATCCGGCGAGTTCCTGCGATCAGGTCGTGCCCTGGCTGCTTGCGTTGTACGAGTTCCAGCGGCATCCGGCAAGTTCGGAGTTGGAGAGGGCGGAGTGCCGGGAGCGCCTTCTGCGGCTGCTGACCGCACTGCAGAAACGCAACTGGACCATTCCCGGCGACATCCCCGGATACGATCGTGGAAGTTTTCTCTCCGGCGACACTCCGGAAGCGGCGCTGGTCTCTTCGGTCAATCTTCTTCTGGCCACTGCGGTGATGGCGGATCTGAGTGGAGAAGCGACATACCGCGAGTTACACCGTCGTGTCGCGACGGAACCTCTTCCGTTCGGCAAGAGCCGGGTGCAGATTCTGAACGGGGGCACCGCGGGCAATCCTCTCTGGATGGGCTGGTTTCTGACGCATACGGTGTATGCGATGCGTCTTCTGACGGAGATCTCCTTTCTGGCGGAGGTGCGGGAGGCGGCACATTGCGGACTTCTCTGCAGCGGGCGCCACTTTCTCGAAGCGCTGCCGGAGTGGAAACGGTATCGCGGGGGGAGGGAGTTTTCACCCGACTGGAGAATCTGCAAACCGCAGTGGCGGCCGCATTCCGACTGCAAAACGGGGGAGCAGATCGCGCTTCGGGAACTCCCGCTCTGGAATGGCTGTTCGCCGTGCATCAAAGAGGAGAAAAACACCATCCGCCACTCCCTTTCCGCCGCGTGGATCGTTCTGCTTACGGGGGAGCCGGAGTGGAAACGGATCGTTCATGAGGAACTTGCCGGATTCCCAGAGGGAATACCTCTGGAGGCGGTGTGCGACTGTTCCTTCTATCTCCTGGAGAACATTCTCTCCGAATGGGAGATCGCCGGAGACGCGGAAATCGTTTGATTTCCCCGGCCGGCTTCCGGTCAGCTCTCCGTGGAGGGCTGACTGTTTTCAGCCAGCGATTGATCCACCATGGCGCAGACGCAGGAGTCGGACCACACGTTTTCCGCCGTTTCAATCATGTCGATGATCGTGTAGATCGGCAGGCGGATCCCCGGAATGCCGATGGACGCCTGAATGCCGGACATCAGCGACCGCGTCCGAAAATAACATCCCAGCACCTCCCGCTCAGTGCCGGGGGTGACGTCAGACGCTTTTTTACTTCATAATTGTTATTTTACTTTTGAAAAGTAAAATTGAAAAAGTAAAGTTTTTTTGTTTTCCTATTGACATTATTTCCCCGTTCAAGTATAATGTAAAGGAAAATAAAAAAGAAAGGCTGTACCATGCAGGAATCGCTTCCGGTTTTCAATTCCATGTCGGAAATAGCGGAATATCTGGGGATAACAAAAGTATCCGTCTCTCTGGCGTTGAAAAACTCCCCGCTGATTTCGGATGAGTTGCGGAAACAGGTGCAGCAACTTGCCAGAGCCACCGGTTTTTCTCCCCGGAAATATCGGAAGCAGACGGGGGATTCCTCCGCCCGCGACCCCGTCGCGCTCTGCTTTGACCCCAAGCTTCAGAGCGATCCTGTCGCTCAGGAGCTTTTGAGCAGCATGATGCAGCGTCTGAAAGAGTTGCGGATTCCTTTTGAACTTGTCTCCAATCAGGAACTGGAGAAGTCCGATGGCGCACTGGCCGGCTTTTCCGGCGTGATTTTTCACTATGCCACGCCGCCGGAACTCACCAGACGCTTTGCCACGCTTCCGCAAATCTTCATTATGAAAGAAGATACCAATGTTACGGCTGTGGATATCTATAAGCCCAATGAACTGATTGCGGGAAAACTGGCTGCTGATTACCTGATCCGTCAGGGATTTCGGGAACTTCTTCTCATCTGGGAGAAAAAATGGACATACAACCCGAGTGAACATATGCGTCTGGAGGGATTCCGCAGGCAGGCCGGCATGCATCACATCAAAGTCCGGGAGCTCGGCTACGATCAGAGTGAATCGCTGGAGCCGTTCAGCAATGAGTTGCTGAAGAATCTGGAAGAGGTGAATCGTCACGCCGGTATCTTTGCGTTCAACGACCAGATCGCCTTCACAACCTGTATTATTCTCAATATGCTGGGCTTCGAGCGCAAAAAAGGGGAGCTGGAGTTGATCTCGTGCGATAATACCCATCTCCTGCAATCGCTCACTCCTGTTCCTCCTGCGATTGATCTTCATCATGGCGAACTTGCAAGGAGGGCTGTGGATGGTCTTCTCTGGCGTATCCGGAACCCCAATGCTCTGCCTCAGGAGGTTCTTCTTTTTCCGGAGCTTGTGGAACGGGAGTCCTCCGGGGAAGAACGCAGATCCGGTGTGTCTGCGTCGGTCGATCCGGCGCATTTCGGCGTTGATTGTGTCACCCCCAAAGAGAAATAAGAACAGGAAAAGGAGGCATGTATGAGTTCATGCAAAAGAAAACACCAGCAACGTTCTGCTCGAACCCCCAAACGCAATTATTTCACTCTTATAGAACTTCTGGTTGTTATTGCTATTATCGCGATTCTGGCAGGAATTCTTCTGCCCGCGTTGCAGAAGGCGAAAGAGACGGCACGGGGGATCCAATGTGTGAGCAATCTTTCGCAGGTGATCAAGGGGCAGATCATGTATTCCCGCGACTACAACGGGTTCATGGTTTTTATGGCAAAATATGGCAGTGCATCCAGTTCCGAACCGTGGCCGTACATCCTGACCAAAGAGAAAAGTCAAACCGGTCTGCTGACGACGACAAAGAATGGATATGTGCCGAGAAAAGTTCTGGAGTGCCCGAAAAATGCACCTCTTCCCAACGATGCCAACTGGGGATGGGGGTGGTGGGGCGTTTACGGCATGCTCAACACTTGGGACAGCTGGTCCGGGAACAATGCAACTCCCCGTTGGGAAACTCTGAAATTTGCGGTTGGACAGAGCGACAAATATCTCTATTACGTTGTGGATCGCATTAAACCGCCCAGCGGCGTCATGCTGTTTACCGATACGATCTGCCGCAAAAACGGAACGTCGACCTATCAACTCAGCTCCTACCGTTTTGCTCCGTGGTGGGCGACAGATTCTGAGACCTATATCCATCTGCGGCACAGTGGAAGAGGAAATTTTGCAATGGCGGACGGTCATGTTGAAACTATGAACTGGTACGAGTTGGGAACAGGCCCCGTCAGAGTCACTCGAGCCCTCACGGAGAATCTTGAACTGCTTACACGCTGAACCCATAATAGTATCACGTAACGAAACAGGGAGTTTATATGAAAAAAGGTTTGCTGACTCTTCTTCTGGCCGTCACGGCTTCACTGGCCGGAGTGGAATGGCACAGTCCGTTCTACGTCTCCGGTGGCACCCCGCATACCAGAAGAATTCAAATTACGGTGAAAAATTCCGGGAAAACGGTTTCCGGAGTTCCTCTGGAGCTGTCCGCTGCACAGCTGGGACTTGTCGGAACACCATCGAAAGAGGTCCGGGTGGTTGACCAGGACGGCAAGGAGCTGCTCTATCGGCTCGTGCCGGAAGAAAATACGATTCCCGAACAGGGAAAGTTGTTCGTCCCGGTCTCGGTGGAAGAAAACAAGACCACCGTTCTCTGGATCTATTCCGGCAACCGCAATGCCTGGGCTCTGCCGGACCGGTGGTATTTTCGCGCCGATGCTGCTCGCCAGGCCAAACCGTTCACGGTCTCGATTGGAAAAGCGGAAACGCTGATACTCGAGACGGAGAAACATTCGAACCGCTGGTCACTGCCCGTTGCAGAATGGCCGGACCGGTTGATCGTTTCCATATACAACATATCCTCGCAGAAGATCGGGAAAAGACTTTGCTCCATTCCGGTAAACCGCCTGCTCCACGCGAACTACCCAGCTTCCGCGTTTTGTCTGCAGATTTCCGGGAAGGAGACGCCGTTTGTTCTGGTTGCCGGTTCCCTGATTTTTGAATTGGAGGAAATGGCTCCCCGCACCGAGCGGCAGGTGGTGCTCTACCTCGCAGCCGGCCGGAAAAACCAGACTGCCGATGTTTCAATTCGGCGGGCAAGCTGGATCTTGAGCGATATGGAGGCCGCCGGCCCGGGGGCAATCGATAAGAAGGGGTACGAACGGCTTCTGAATTCTCCTGCCAATCTGTTCAAGGACCCCAGTTTTGAAGAGGGAAGCGGCTGGATCGTTTCCGGCGAACGCAACGGAAAGAAGTTTCACGTCAGCAGAATTGAACCAGGCGGAATCTTCGGGTCGAAAATGGCAACTCTCGACATCCCGCAGAAAGCTCCGGCGGACTGGTATGGATTCCGACAGTCGATTCATGCGCGTGACGGTGCCAAATATCTGTTTGCCGGCTGGGTGAACAGTCCCTCCGGTCTCGGCACCATCTGGGCGCATGAACTCAGCGGCAATCCTGGCGTCAAGGGGTTTGACAACTACAACGTCCAGATTTCCGGAAAAGGATGGCAGCCGTTCACAATGGAAATTTCTGCCAGAAGCAAAAACTCTGTAATCGACGCTCATCTGACCGCAATGCACGGAGTCTATCATTACGACGGCATGCTGTTGGCCGAGGTGGCGGATATCGGCGAGGTCCGCTTTGAGAATTACGCGGAACAGCATTCGAAGGAAACGCTTGCCGTTTCTCAGGTGCATCCGATCATAAAAATCTTCCCGGATACGATTCCGGGAAAAATGGAACGGGGATGTGCGCAGATTGCAATGGCGCGAAATGAGAAAGAGGGGCTTCAGCTTGCCGTCCGTTCTCTGCAGGACCATCCGGAAATCACAATCTCGGCTTCCGTTCCCCGGAATGAGAACGACCTTCAGTTGCCCGCTCCCGAGATCGGTGTGATTCAATACGTCAAAGTGGATGCTCCCAGTCGGTATTTCGGATTTCCCGGGACGAAGTCCTATCAGCTCTGCGCCCCCGCCGGCACCCGCAATGAACTCTGGCCGGACCCCGTTCTCCCGCGTTCGAATTTTTCACTGACTGCCGGGCAGACGCAGGGAATTTACCTTCGGTTCTATACGCCTCCGGAAGCCGAGCCAGGCCTCTACCGGGGATGCGTCACGCTGAAGTCCCGGGGCAAAACGGTCAAGGAACTGCCATATCAGATCCGGGTATGGAACTTTGTTCTGCCGCAGAAGCCGGAAACAACTGCCATCTTCGACAACCGCTTCCCCATCGGGCGGGAGCACAAGAAATATACGGAAATGGAGGCCGCCGATTTTCTGCGCAAATCACGTCTCAGCTACGATGAGATTCCGGTGAAACCGAAATTCAAACGGAATGCGGATGGCTCGGTAACCGCCGATTTTACAGAGTTCGACAAGGCGGCCGAAATCTGGTTTCATGAGTGGAACATTCCGTTTGCCTATCTTCCGCTGTTCCGCGAGGTGTTTGGCTGGAGCCGGCCGCCCAGATCGATTCTCGGCGTCGCACCGTATCCGGGCAAATCTCCCTATGCCGGGGTCGACCGCGGCAAGTTCACCCCGGAATACAGAAAGATCTGTCAGACCATTCTGAAACTGATGAAAGAACATTTGACCGAGAAGGGGTGGGCAGATCGTTTCATCCTGTACGTCGCGGATGAGCCCATGGCGGAACGGGACGGCATCATCGAGCAGTTGAGCGCTCTTTGCGATATGTTCCATGAAGTCTGGCCCGGGATCCGAATCTATGCGAGCACATGGATGTATGTTCCGCAATGGGTCGGCAAGATAGACGTGTGGGGAATCGGAGTTCAGGGGCAGATTTCCGAAGAAAACATGGAAAAGCTCCGGAAATCCGGTGCTGAACTGCTGATCACGACCGATGGTCAGATGTGCATCGACACCCCGTACAACTCGATCGAACGTCTTCTGCCTGTGTACGCATGGAAATACAAGACTCTCGGCTATGAGTTCTGGGGAGCGGATCATTACAGCTACAATCCGTACCTCTGGGGCATTCACCGTCCTTGGAGAAATTCGCGTTATCCGAATGGTGACGGTTATATCTTCTACCCCGGGAATCTTATCGGCCGGAAAGACTTCGTCCCCACGATCCGGATGGAGTCGCTGCGTGACGGTGTCGAAGATTACAGTTACTGCACTCTGCTGGAGAAACTGGTGCGCAAGACCGGTGACCCGGAAGGGAAAAAATTGCTGGAGGAGATCAAAACGTTCACCCGGGTTCCCAGTGTCGGCGGCCGCAAATCCGAACTTCTTCTGCCGGACCCGGAGAGTTATGGAAGAGTCCGGGACAAAATAGGGGAGGCCATCGATCGCCTGAACCGCTGAACGAATCGGCGAAGCGGTGATGTCGCCGGTTCTCCGGGAGATGACAGAGACGATTCGGAGTGTGGAATCGTCGGAGATCTCCCGGAGTTTTTTTTATGCACGTCGCCTTCGCGGCACCTGATTCCGGGGAGGCGGTCAGAGTTCTTCGGTTTTCCCGGCGGCGGGCGGAGCGTCGTCGGCCAGCGATTGATCCACCATGGCGCAGACGCAGGAGTCGGACCACACGTTTTCCGCCGTTTCAATCATGTCGATGATCGTGTAGATCGGCAGGATGATCCCCAGAATGCCGATGGGCGCCTGAATGCCGGACATCAGCGACAGCGTCAGGAAATAGCATCCCATCGGCACGCCCGCGTTTCCGATGGCCGAGACGATCGAAATGAAAAACCAGAGCAGAATGGTCGGTACCGTTAACACCCAGCCGCCGTTCTGCATGACAAAGAGCGATGTGACCAGGATGAAGGCCGCACAGCCGTTCATGTTGATGGTGCAGCAGATCGGCAGTACGAAGCGCGCCACCTCCTCCTTCGCCTTTAAATTGTTTTCCGCGGAGGCCACCGTCACCGGCAGCGTCGCGGCCGAACTCTTGGTGAAGAGTGCCATCAGCACCGCGGGCAGCATGCAGCGGAACACCTTGATGGGATTGATGCCGCGAACCAGCAGAAACAGCGGGAGAATGATGAAGAACTGGATCAGATTCCCCCCCAGCACCACCGCCACATATTTGCCCAGCGAACCGATGATGAAGCCCGCCGACACCTGCGCGGAAAGCTGGGCGGCAAAGGCGACAATGCCGAGCGGCAGAGTCCAGACCAGCCCTTTGATCAGCGCGAACAGCACCTCCTGCATGCCGAGAATTCCCTTCAGCAGAACCTGGATGTTTTCCGACTCTCTTTTCATGGAAAGAACCAGACCGACCGCGACCGCCACCAGCAGAATGCTTAACACGTTCCCGGAGGAGAGCGGCGCAAGAATGTTGTTCGGAATGACGGAGAGAATGTGGGTGTAATAGGAGATGGAGCCCAGATTTTCCGGAACCGTTGTATTGCCCTGCTGAATCGCGTCCAGCGGGAGGTTGCCCGGTTGGATCACCTTGTAGAGCAGGAGCCCCACCAGCGCCGCGGCGGCCGTAGTGAGCAGAGTGTACGAGATGGTGTGCAGGAAAATCCGCCCGGTGTTTTTGCGTGCTCCGAGCAGGGCCAGCGTCGTTGTCACCGCCAGCGCAATGGTGGGCACCGCCACAAATTGAAACAGCCGGGTATAAACGGAAGCGATGAAATTGAAAAATTCGTTCAACCAGCCGCAGCCGAGCGTACCCAGTATGCCGCCCAGCACCAGTGCGGTGATCCAGAGTGCAAGTTGTCTGCCGTTGAATCCGGGTTTCGTACCGATGTCTTTCATGATCGTCTCTTATCTGTCAAAATTGTCCTGATCCCGGTCGGGGATGAGGGAGGATGACGCCGTTGCGTCCCTCTTTTGCCGATTTTCCGTATGAAAAGCGTGTATCGGATAAAACTAGCATGAATTTATCGTTTTGTCAATCGAAAACTCTGCCCGCCCGTCCGTCCGTCGATTGCGGCACGGAACTGGGCGGCAGGGATGTGCTCCTCCGGAGGAACCGGCAGGGGGGAGGGGGCGCCCTATTCCGGCGGCATCGCCACAAGCAGCTCCAGATTGCCGGAAAGGCGCAGCTCCGGCACCCGGTGCGGGATGAGAACTCTGTCGTACTGCCGGAGAACCAGCGTCCGGTCCTGACAGAAGAGCTTCCCGGTGCCGCGGGTGACGATCAGCACCCGGAACGCATTGTGGACGACCGCGGCACTGCCATCCAGCAGAATCCGCTCCAGCCGGAAACAGCTGGTCTTCCGCCGGTCGAAGAGCGAAAACCGCTTTGCGTCCCCTTCGATCGGCAGCGGCAACGGCTCGACGAAAAATTCCTCTCTGGTTTGCCGGAGGTCCCGCGCGGTAAAATCGAACATCGACAGGGCGAAATCGACATCGCGCCCCATGAAGCGGGCGCTCTCCGGCAGGCGGTAGCCGCCGCGCTCAAATTCGATCCGCACCGCGAAATCGGTCGGCTCCATCATCTCCACCATGAACACGCCTTCGCCGATCGCATGGGGAATGCTGCCCGGCACGTAGAAACAGTCGCCGGGTTTTACCGGGATGCGGTCGAATCCGGCGAGGATCGCTTCGGTATCCTGGGTTTCAACGGCGCGCTTGAACGCCCCGTACTCCGGCGTCCGCTGAAATCCGAGATAGATGTACCCTTCGCACTCCGGACGGATGGCGAGAATGAAATACCCCTCCGTCTTGCCGAAAGGGGAGTTCAGAAACCGTCTGGCGAACGGAACCGAAGGGTGGCACTGCATGTGCAGCCGGATTGCGGAGTCCAGATATTTCAGCAGGAATCCCGCCGAATTGCCGAACTTCTCCCGGTGCGCCTTTCCGAAAAGCTCCTCCGGGAAACGGGCTGCAAGTTCCGTCAGCGGGAGCTCTCCGGAGGAGGTGACGACCCGGGAGATCCCCTCGTCGGGAAATTTCTCCCGGCCGACGTTGCGCGCCGCGGTCGTCGAAAGCAGCCAGTCCTCCGGAAAGTGGGTGTCTGCCGGTTTCGCGACCCCTTCGATTTCGTCGAGTGTCCGGCCGCCCGGATAGGTGCGCCAGACCCGGTTCGGCGCCAGCCGGTAACAGGGTTCCAGAATCATTTCCGTATGGCTTCTCCGTTAGAAACTGCGCATCTGGCCGGTCGGTTTGTGACTGCTGTCCAGCCGGTCCAGCCCCGCCTGACCGAGGAAGAAATCGATCCAGATGTAGTGCATGTGATTCGGTTCAAGCACCTCCACGCCGTGGTTGGAGCCGAGCGGAATGTGCAGCAACGTGTCGCCCTTCATCGGCACTTTGAAGTCGTCGATCAGCACGTCGACGTCGTTCTCGGGGAAACTGAAGAAGAACTGATCCAGCATCGGGTGCGGATGCTGGGCGACTTTGTCGTATCCGTAGGATTCGACCGACCCCATGCAGAAGCCCGGCACAATGCGCTGACGCACCATTTCGCGGCTGATGGTCTTGTCGCTCTTGTTTTTATCCCGATACTGGGTGGAGGTGATGTACTCCTGCACATAGGGGAAGGCGCCGCAGGCGCCGCTCTTCCACTCATTGCGGCTGTCGGGCGGAATCTCCCAGCAAATTTCGAGGAGACGGGTGCGGGTGACCGCCTGAAATTCCGCCGGCTGATCGGGCCCGGGGATGAAGACATAGCGACCTTCCACCGCGATGTTGACCCGGCCGGCATGGAAACGGAACTTTCCGTCAATCGTAAGATAGATAAACGCCTTGTCCGCTTCCGGTTCTCTCGTATACGCCTTGCCCGCGTCGAGCGTGAGCAGACTCGTCTCCGCGCCGGGGATCGCCCCGGGCAGCATCGGGAGACGGAATTCCTGCTGCCGGGCGGCATCGATTTTCACCATATCGACTTGATACATGTTTCAACTCCTTTTGTCAATGATCCGGTCAACGACCAGTTGTCTGAAATCTTTGGAAAGCATCGAGAAATAAGCGGTGAAGCCGGTCACACGCACGACCAGATCCGAATAGAGCGCCGGATTTTCATGGGCGGCGAGCACCTTGTCCCCGTCGATGATGTTGATGTTGAGCAGCGTGTTGCCGGAATTCAGCAGCGTCCGGATCATGCTGACGAGCTTGTCGAGCGCCTCCGGCGAGTTCGCCACGCCGGGGTCGAGCTCGAGCTGAACCGGCGCGGTGTTGCCGTAACCGGGCTGAATCGCGGCGATGGAGTTGCACATCGCGGTGACCGCACCGTCCCGCCGGAAGCCCGGATGCGGATTGGCGCCGTGATTGATCGCCTCCTTCGCGCGGCGTCCGTTGGGGGTCGCGCCGACGTGACGGCCGAAGTAGATGGTGTTCGACCACGAGAACCAGCCGGGGATGAAGTTCAGCCCCGGATAACGCTCATTCTGGCTGCGGACCAGCGCGGAGTACTCCCTCGAGACCCGGACCGCCCAGCGGTCGCCGATGGAGTTGCCCTGGCAGTAGCGCTCGGAGTGCTGGAGCATCTGGCGGATGTACTCCCCTTCGGTCCCGGCGAAATTGGACTGCATGGCGGCGTTGAGTTCATCGAAAGTGAGCCGTTTTTCGCGGACGACGCGCTGTTCGACGGCCGCGAAGCTGTCCGCGACGGTCGCGAGCGCAGCGCCGTCCATGCAGAGATTGAAATAGGTGGCGCCCTTGGTGACGTCGCACCCTTTTTCGATCGGGCCATGAGAGAGCAGATTGAGGATCAGCTCCGGTTCATTCTGGTCCTGATAGTTCAGATGGAAGCGGATTCCGTCGGCGGTCGCCTCCACCGCGCACTTCATATGTTTGAGGAACAGCTCCCAGAGCCGGTCCAGACTCTTTTCGCCCGCTTGGAACATCTCGTTCCAGGCGACTTCGAACACCTTGGCGGCGTTGATCTTGACGATGTCGTTAAGCGTGTATTCCTTGCCGGGGATGCTCATCCAGTGGCACCCCGACGAGATGCGGCGGATGGCCTCCTCCCGCGGGAATCCGCACCGCATGAACCCCTCCACCAGCGCCTTGTCTCCGGAAAAGCGGGGCCAGCCCATCCGGTTGCGGAAGAGACACTCCACCGCTTTGCGCAAAAAGACCGGGTCGCTCTTGTCGTGGACCCGCACGGTGAGGTTGCAGGCGATGTTGACCGCATCCGCCGCCTCCAGAATCAGATAGGAGAGGTGGTTGATTGTGTCGTTGCCTTTGAGGTCCGGGCCGCCGAGCTGATAGTAGCGGCTGTCGTTGAAGAAGAGACAGCCCAGATAGAATTTCGCCTCCTCGTCGGTGATGCGTCCGGCGCGGATGTCGTTCTCGTAATAGGGCAGAAGCAGCTGGTCGAGCTGTCCGCCCGCCGAGCCGCGGTTGTAGAGACGGCTGAGCATGCTGAAGTGGCACATCCACTGAATCGCTTCGCGCATGGTGGCGGGGACGCCGTCCGCCATGCGGAAGTTGATGTCTGCCATCTCCTCCAAATTCTTCTTCAGCACAGGATTGCGTTCGATCAGTGCGAATTCGGCCAGCTGGTAGGAGATGCGGTGCAGGAAATTGATGATCGCCTTGACCACGGCGATTTCGCTGTCGTAGAACTCCCGGGTCTCGGGGCCGTTCTGTGCGCGGTAGTGCTCCAGCTTGCGCAGGATGCCGTCCCAGCCCAGTTCAAGCCCCATCTTGATGTCCGGGTTGAAGTGGTGATCGCGCCCGATGCCGCAGATGATGTTGTAGCGTTCAAAAAGAACTTTCAGATCATCAAACGGATAAGCCGGATTCCACGGATAAGGATTCGAGGGGTCGCCGGTCATGCCGCGCAGCCGGATCAGAAAGAAGAAGCCGCGCCCGACAAATGCGTCAATCGGGTCGACGTAGAGCGGATGCTCCGCCAGAAGTTTGGTGAAATTCTCCGTCCAGCCGGAGTAGCCGTAGAAGTGGCCGTCCGGATTGTTGGGGACGATTTTGAATTTGAAGTAGTCCGGCGCGACGACCCGCCCGTAGTCGTCCTCGTTGAGACCGCCCTCTTTTTCCACTTTTTCGGCGGTCTGGGCCAGTTTGCGTTCCCGGAGCAGGCGGAGGCGCTTCGCGTAATCGAACGTCTCGTTTTCCGGATACTGATTGATATATTGGATCATCATGAGAGTCACCCGATCTGAATGGTAAGGTTGCCGACGGATTCCGCCGCCTCCCGCAGGCGGTTCAGCGCCTCCGGTTTCAGCGGCCGTGCGGAAACGAAGGGGTTCTTCTCTTCGAGCGCACGATATTTGGATTCGCCGAGCGGGTTGAAATTCAAGAGTTCATAACAGCGCAGATTGCGGAAATTTCTGAGAAAGCCGGCAATCGCCCGGATGTTTTCCGCGGAGTCGGTCGCCCCGGGAATCAGCGGTGTCCTGGCGATCAGCGGCCGGTCGAGCGTATCGAGGCGACGGGCATTGTCGAGCAGTTCCGCATTCTCCACGCCGGTCCATCGCTTGTGTTCGACAGAGTCGAAAATCTTTACGTCGAACATGATAAGGTCGAGTTTCTCCAGGATCGGCCGGGCCGATTCAAACTGCCAGTTCAAATTGGTCTCGACCGCGACCGGAATTTTTTCTTCCCGGCAGGCGTCGATCAAGGCATCGGTGAATTCCGCCTGACAGAAGAGTTCGCCGCCGGAGAGGGTCACGCCGCCGCCGGAATCGGCGTAATAGGCGCGGTCCTGCAGGATCTCCCCCATCACTTCGGCGACGGAAACCGATCGGCCCGCCATCTTCAGCGCCCCGGGGAAACAGACGGCCGCACAGGCGCCGCAGGCGGTGCAGCGCGACCGGTCGAACTGCAGCACTCCCGCCGCAATCGACCGCGCTCCGGAGGGGCAGACCGGGACGCAATGGCCGCAGCCGATGCAGTTTGCCGGGTACACCATGAGTTCATTTTTCTTCCGGATCGTCTCCGGATTGTGGCACCAGGCGCAATGCAGATTGCATCCTTTCAGGAAGACCGTCGTGCGGATGCCCGGTCCGTCGTTCAGGGAGAAACGTTGAATGTCAGTGATCATACCGTACATGGTGGTGTCATCTTCATCTTTCTTTTACCAGTTCATAGGCGAACGCCACCTGGTCGTTGCCATAAAACGTGTCGGCGATAAACCGGATTGATTGGCCGTTCTGCTGAAAGGGGACTTCCCCCAGACGTGCACCGTCGAAATTCAACGCATAAATTTTCCATTTCCCTTTCGAGAGCGAGAGCGTGATTTCACAGATGCCATGCCGGGCAAGAACATGCTGCAGATCACCGTAGTTCTTGAGAACGGAGAGCTTGCGGGAATCGTACAGACTGTTCTCCTGCTTGCAGTCGGTCACGTGGATCAGCAGAAGCCGGTTGCTGTCGGTAAAGGAGTTGCCGTTCAGTGTAATCGCGGCGATCATTCCGAAGAACTTGTCGGCGCGGGTCGTGAGATGGTTGCCCCGGAACGTGGCACCTTCCGGGAAAATCGCCGCCTCTGTCCGCAGGGTGACCAGCGACAGAGTCTGTCCGGTATAATCGACCTTGATTTCGCCGGTGTCGCTCTGAATCCGGTTCTGCGATTTGCGTTGTTCCGGCGTAAACCGGGGGACCGGGGCGGATTTCAAAACCGAATCCAGATTGCAGATCTCCCGGGTGCCCTGCGGGAGCGGATCGATGAGTTTCCCGTCGCGGACCAGGAGCGAGCCGGTTCTGCCGCGGAAAATGAGATCCTCCGCAACCTCCGGGAAACGGGTCTGCGATGCCGACGGCGAAGTCACATCGACCGCCACCGGATAGGCGGTCGTTGCCGGAGCAACATCGCGCCGCAGAAAGAGAACAGTTCCGATTCTGGCCGGAATCAGACGAGCCATATCGTTGCAGATATCGAAGATCCGCAACTGCTGCGTTCCTTTGGCAAACATCCGGCTGAGACCGTCAGAGTAATCGTAGTGATACATGCCATCCCAGTCCTGCAAGCCGGCAACGGCGGCGTAGAGAAGTGTGCCCTCTGCGCGGTAGGAGTTCGGATAGCAGAAATTCATCTCCGTAACCGTGTAGGGCTTGCCGAAAACCCGGGAGTTGCCGAGCCATTTGGGGAGGCGTGCCCGGTGCGCCAGAGCGCTTTCCGACAGAAAATACATAGGCAGTCCCCACTGTTTGCCACCGAAGCTGGGATGATCCCAGTATTTGTGATTGTCCACGTAATCGTAGTTGCGGCGCTGTTCATGCAGATAGGGGTAGGAGCAGAAATTCTGTTCCGTCAGCGGATTTTTCACGCCGATTCCCCGCAGAAAACGGACGATGTCCTGCCAGTATTCCTCATAGCGGACCATCAGGACTTTCATCAAAAGGTCACGTTTGTTCTTGTTTGTCAGCTTCACGTTGTTCTGCCGGCAGTATTCCCGGGTCTGCCTTTCCAGTTCGCGCTTGATCGCGGGGATGCAGCGGTCGTAAAGATGACGCGGATTGTTCTCGTTGAGCACACTGATGTGGTTGAACACCGGGTCCTCCAGCCAGGTCTGACCGGTGTATGGATTTTTGTGCGTCAGAAGAGTTTTGATGTATGTCTTGAATTGATCGCGTACCTCGGGGAAAAGGAGGACCGCAATCTTGTAATTGAGGATGTCATACTTACTCAGACCTTCCGGAAACGCGGAAACCTCGCCCGGTTTGGTACTTCTGATCGTGAACAGGTCGAGCGTGACATAGATGCCGGCTTTTTTCAATGCGTAGACCAGATATTCCATCCGATCGAGTTTCTCCGGATCGATCGTGCTGTAATTGTCAGGAAGATTTTTTACGAGAAGATGGTCGAAGTGATGAAACCGTACCGCGTTGAATCCCTGCCGGGCAAGACGTTGTGCCATGATATCGGCCTGCTTCTTTGTGGGGAAACAGGAGGAGAAACAGAGATTTGCGCCGTAAAAACGGACCGGAACGCCGGGGCGTTTCTCAAATTGGAAATGGCCGTCTTTGACGATCGTGCGACCGAATTTCCCGGCGGGGGCGTCAACTGCGAATGAACTGAAATCCAGAGCGGAACCTGGTATGACGTCCAGGGTGTTTTCAATCCGTCGCCAGTCCCGGCCGGCTTTCAGCTGATAGTCACCGTTCTCAGCGCGCAGAGGAATCTTCTGGCTGGAGCTGGCGGCTCCGGCGAAGAGATAATGGTCGGTGGCCGCGATTGCCGCGCTTTTTACATGCTCGGGCAGGGAAATGGCAGCGACATAGAAGTTGCCGTTTTCCCCCGGTATTGCACCATCGAACAGCTGTGCCTTGGTCGGCGCTTCCCACGTCCGCACAGAACCCGTCTGGCGGCCGACGATAAGCGGAATGACGCTCTTTTTCCCACGTTCATCCAGCAGTGTCAATTCGGCTGCTTTTCTGCCTGCGGGCAGATCGGCGCTGTGGAGGAGGTAGAGAGTTCTGCTTCCGGCGGGGATATCCCATTTCAGCGGGGTGCTGTTTTTCTGCAGTTTTCTGACACCTTCCAGATAGAAGGGAATGTACTGAAAACTGGCGTCCGGTTTGCCGGTTTTTCCCGTCATGGAAATCGCGTGGACCTGATAAGGGGTATAGCACACTTCCGCTTCGAATTTGCTGGATTCAAGGTCCCCGTCAGCGGGGGTGAACAGCAGCCGTATATCGAAGGCCTGGATGTTGTACTGGCGGAGATCCTCCAGCTTGACGGAAATCGGACGGGCGAATTTCCATTGCAGAAATCCTTTGTTCAATGGAAGCTCCAGCGTCTTAACCCCCTTGTGAAGACGGGTGAAACTGGGGTCATACTTCCGGGGGAATGGGATCGCTTTTCCATTCAGGCGAACCTCATTCTGTTCGGCAAGTCCGATGAAGGGAGTCATGAGAAAATAGATGGAGTTGGTGGCAATCGGCCTGGAGGAGGTGAGATTCCAGGTCAACCGGTAACGGTCAGGGGCGAGGCGGGTTGCTGTCTGCTCCACCTGAAACCCGCAGAGAGGAAAACGGAATGTTACGTGATTGTCCCGGCGGCTCTGTTTCGCCGCTTCGGAAAGTTTCTGTTGTTCTGTCGCATTCCAGCTGCGATCCCGATGGACAATGCCGGCGTGAAAGGTTTCGCACTCGAGAACCCCGCGTTCATTGAACCGGATTGCCGATGCCGACGCGTCAAACAGGCGGAGGAGGAAAAATGTCAGGAGAAAAGTTTGAATGATATGGGTTTGAAAGAGTTTCATAGCAAATCTGGTTTTTTATGAAGTGTTACGGGGGAAGGGGATTATCTGTTTTTGTTCTGTTCTCCCCAGAATTTCAAGGCCTCGTCGGAGTTGTCGGCCTCCGGAACCTCATGATATGCCAGGGCGTTGACATGACCATCTGCAAAAAGATAGTTTCCACGTCCCGCATGGCGCCATGCGGAGGTATAACTCAACAGCGGTCTGCCGACCCTTCTCTGATTGGGGTAATCAAAGATAATCGCCCGGCGTGACGGTTGAGAAATTGCCGACAACGTGCGCGTTACATGATCGCTGGCGAAATAGACGTTGACACTGTAATGTTGCAACACGGCCGGCGCGGTGGAGACCGGGTCCTTGAACCAGCCGGGACAACCGAACAGTTTCACTTTCAGCAAGCCGGGGCCGCCGCTCCAGTCAATGTCGTACACCAGCGAATTCTTAGGAGGAGTGCTCCCAATCATATTGGCATAGAGAGTCGCGTGCCAGTAGAGATTCTGCATGACTCCTGCCTGCATTCCGGAAGGAAATGTGATATCACTGTTTGAGTCGCAATATTGAATGACCGCCAGCCCCTGCTGTTTCAAGTTGTTCGTGCAACTGATGGTTTTTCCCTTGTCTCTTGCTTTGTTCAATGCCGGAAGAAGCATTGCCGCAAGAATGGCAATGATGGCTATAACAATGAGCAATTCTATGAGAGTAAATGACTTACGTTTGTTGTTTCTGCAAACGTTCGGAGATGTGTTCAAGGAGGCGTCGTCGATCTTGATTTGTCGCATGGTGTATATCTCCCTTCGCGTTTTTGAGGATTTCATTTAATGTTTGAGAGCAACCCATTCGCCGTTCTTTTCGTAGGCGGATTCATACATGGCGTTGATGAGGAGAACCGCGTTGCGTCCCTCCTGCGGCGTGGTCAGGAGAGGCGTTCCGCACCGCAGGGCCGAGGCGAAGTTGTCCATGGAGTTCAGCCACGCACACTCGCGGGGATACGGGGCGGACTTCGTCCAGCTGTTGTTCTGAAAATAAAGGCTTTCCGGCGTTTGCTGCGCCCCTCCTTCGCGGTGGATGTACGCTCCGTTGGTGCCGTGCGCCTCCATCTGATAGTACCAGCTCGATTGCGGATAACTCGTGGTCGCACAGATGTTGACGATCATGCCGTTGGCATATTTCCAGACCGCCAGACCCAGATCTTCCATCTCGATCTCATGGGTCTGCGTCCAGGCGTCGCAACGGACCGCTTCCGGCATGCCGAAGACGAACAGAAGTTCATCGAGGTGGTGGATGGTCTGGTTGCTGAGCACGCCGCCGTCCAGCTTCCGGGTGCCGCGCCATCCGCCGTTTTCCCGGAAATAGTCCATGGTCCGGTTCACTTTGAGCGTGACCGAGGCACTCAGGGGCCGCCCGAAAAAGCCCGCTTCCTGCGCCGCCTTCAGCGATTGCACCGAAGGACGCAGCCGGCGGCAGTGATCCAGCGCGAGCAGAAGATGTTTTTCGGCGGCGAGGGCGATCATCCGGTCACAGGCGGCGACGCTCATCTCCATCGGCTTGGTCACCAGAACGTGCTTGCCGGCCTGCAGTGCCTGAATCGCCAGTTCCGCGTGGCGGCCGGTCTCGTTCATCACCATGACCGCTTCAATTTCCGGATTGTTCAGCATCTCCGAAAAATCCGCGACCGCAGGAACATGCAGCGCTTCGGAGGTCCGTTTCCGCCGATCCTCGAGCCGATCGCAGACCTGCATCAGCCGGATGCCGGGCGTTCCGGCCATCTCGGTCGCCCGGTTGTGACCCATCCCCAGACCGACCACCCCGAACCGGACCGGGTCCGCCACATAGCTCCGCACCACTGTCGCGGCGGAGACCGAACAGCTCTCCTGCTGCGCTCCCGCCGCCGCTGCGGGCCACGCCTTCCGCACCACTTCGAGCACTTGTTCGCATGCTTCCGCGTTGGTGAGCTCCGGGTTGAAGTTGTGGGTTTCCAGACTGACCGGACCGTTGAACCCGGCCTCTTCCAGCGTGCGGAAGATCTTCTCGTAGGGGATGGGGTCAAAATTGTCGGCAAACCAGATGCTTCCGGTCGACTTCACATGGACGCAGTTGGTGCGTTTCGCAATCTTTCTGAAATAGGCTTCCGGATCCTTTTCCCGCTCCGCCTTGTCGTGCATCCAGCTGTTCTTCGGATCCCAGGCGAACCCCCAGCCGGGAATCTCCAGCGCATCGATCATCTTGAAGCACTCTTCCTTGGTACAGCCGCAGTTTTCGAAGGCGAAAACGAGACCGGCCCGGCGGGCCTTTTCCGCAAACGGCAGGAACAGTTCCATCACCTGCGCCAGAACGTCGGGCCGGACGGCGAGTTCTCCGATGCCGGCCTTCTCCTGCCCGTCCGGCGGCTGCCAGAAGAAGAAGGAGCGGACCAGATTGCAGTCGAGAATCTGTGAGGCCGCAATGAGGCGATCCAGCTTCTCCGCCTCCTCCTTCAAGCGTTCCTTATCCGGCAGGTGCACCTTACCCAGCGAGGATTGCAGGCAGGCCACCTGCAGTCCGTTGTCATCGAGCAGCTTTTTGACCTCTTCAAGCTGGCGGTCGGTGAGTTTCTCCAGCGGGCGCTGAAAAATTCTGCTGCGCAGGTCGACGTAATGGAGCCCCCAGCTCCTGACCAGTGGAATCGCCTTTTCCAGATCCAGGCCCGTTTCATCGGTGAAAATCGACAGAATCATGATCCCCGTTCCTTTTGAAATTGATTTTATTTTATTAAAATTGATTTTTTTATTTAAAACAATTATACCGGAAAAAAGTGCTTTTGTCAAGAGGTGAAAAGAAAAAAATCAAAAAATAAATTGATGAATCAGTTGTTGACAAGTGAAGGAGTGATGATATAATAAAAAAGGATACAAGTGTTTGCCAAGAGGAGATGCCATGCTGGAGATATTGCAGGAAAGAATAGAGCAGGGGAGTTATCCTGTCGGCAGGCGTCTGCCCAGTGAACGAAAGCTGGCGGCGGAGTTTCAGGTGCCGCAGAGCCAGATCCATAAGAAGCTTCAACAGCTGGTGGAGAGCGGGCTTCTGGAGTGTTTCCGCGGCAACGGCTACTTCGTGCGGCAGGGGAAACCGGCGGCGGAGAAGCTCAGCAGAATCGCGTTGTGCTGGGAGCAGAACAGCGCCGGCAGCACCGGCAGTGCCGCCGATGATTTCTATGTGGGGCTGCTCTTCAATCTCGCACCGGAGTACGCGCAGAACATCACCATATTCAATATGCCGGAGGAGTCGTCGAAACAGAATGAATTGATTTTGGAATTGATTCACGAAGGATTTGAGGGGATCTTCTGCTATCCGCACTTTGTGCGGGAGCTGCTTCCGGCATTCATCGAGTTGAAAATTCAGAGAATTCCGCTGATTTTCTGGGACTATTCGCCGTTGCCGGGAATTTTCCCCGCGGTTGGCATCGACCATTTCCAGTCCTGCATGCTGGCGGCGGAAGTGCTTGCCGGTCAGCATATGCCGGTCACCTATCTCGGCTTTGAGGAGTCGGAGCAGAACCGGTTGAAATATCTCGGTTTCCACGCCGGATGCAGACAGTTTCAGGTGACGGTGGAGAAGGAGATTCTGCTGCCATATCGCAAGGCATTTGGAGAGAAGGAGATCGGTTTTGAACAGGAGCTTGCGCCAGGGAAGCTCTACTTCGCCTCAACCCGGCTGCTCTCCTCCCGCGTGATCGGGACGATGTTCGACCGGGGCTGCCTGCCGGGAAAGGATTACCGGATTCTGACCGTCGACCGGGTGAAATTCATGGAAGGCAGTTCATTGCAACTGGATTCCATGATGCGCGATCACACGCAGATGATGCGCAAACTGCTGGGGGAGATGCAGCATGCCATCCGTTCCCGGAGCTGTGTCTGCAACGACTGGCGCAACCCCATGCGCTACATCCCCGGTGCGAGTCTCGCGCATTGAATGGGACGCAAGATGATTGTAATGTGAAAGTTGCATGATGTCGGCATGGAATGTGGCGGGCATGGCCGTCAAACTTCGTGCCGCGGAAAATTCCGGAGAGAGAGCTCTTCCTCTTTCTGCTGGATGCGATCTTTTTCCGTTTGTTTTCCGCGTTGCGGCGCCTGATTGTCTTTACTTGCCACGGTTCACGCGTTCCGGTGGGAGAGAGGGCTGAAACAGAGAATCGTTCTCTCCGGTTCCTGCCAGCGTGGCCGGGAAATAGGTGCGGGTCCGTTTTTCGCTGGAAAAACGTGTGAAAAGCACCTTTTTCACCGGATGATCCTGGTTGGGGATAAGGCAGGTCGTTTCGATTCCAGCCGGAGTGACTGCAAAGGGTTGGGTGTTGTCGACTGTCAGAAGATCCATGGCGTGGGGATCCAGTCGGTTGCGTTCCATTTCAACCGCGTAGACGAGCGGTCCGCGCATCAGGGCGATCCTCCCGGTCTGCGCCATGGTTCCGCGAATCTGGCGCACCTCCATGGGGAGGCGAAGGCGGACCACCGTTTCGCCCGGTGCAATTGTCATGGAAAACCAGCCCGGAGATGCCGGAGTCCCATCCACGGTGGCGTGTTCGCACCACCCGGGAATGCGCAGCGTCAGAAGGAAGGTTTTCTTTGCGGAAATCGTCAGCTCCACCGTCTCCGATTCCGGGTAGCGGGTCTTCTGGTGGAGCGTCACCGTCGGCGTGTCGAGCGTCGATTCCGTGTAGAGGTTGACCGCAATCCCCCCGGCCGTCCGGAAGTAAACTGCGTCGGGCAGTTCGAACATCATCCGGCGCAGGTTGTTCGGGCAGCAGTAGGTTTCATGGTCATACCACTGACCCGGCTCGTTGAAGGGAATGAAATACCTCTGCCGGAGGCCATCTTCGGACTGTGCCCCGAAAAACGCGTTGTACAGAATCCGTTCGTACAGATCTCCCAGCCGTGGATCGGCTTCGAATTCAAGGTATTTTGCCGCACAACGGAGCAGGTAGGCCGAAACGCAGGTCTCGCCCCACCGGCCCAGACCGATCTGCGTATTGTCCCAGAGTTCCCCCCAGTAGAACCCGCCGGAGCAACTGCCGGAGATCGAGGAGTAATTGCTGAACACCCGGCGGAAGAGCTCTTCGGTTCCCGCCCGCAGCTGCAGAGTGTCACTTCCGGTCAGCTGGCGGTATTGAAGTTGTGCCAGACAGCGGGCGATCCAGGTGTAGACATGAGCCACTCCGTTGACCGGAGTCATGCGGTCGTAGACGTCGAGCGTCTGATCCAGCAGAAAGACATCGCGGCAGTATGCGGAAAATCGGCGGTCTCCCGAGGCTTCGGCGAGCATCAGGAATGCCGTTTCCAGACCGAGATTGACCGAAGTTTTCCGATGGATCAGAAAGTTACCGAGCCTGAGTGCCGCCTGCAGGGCGCGTTCATTGCCATAGTGGCGGTAATCCAGCACAAATGCCTGAATCATATAAGCCTGGTCGTGATTGTCCCAGTAGCCCGGAGGCCCGGAGAAGATGGTGATCGCGCCGTCTTCCGACTGGGTGTCGATCAATTCGGCCAGCCGTTCCGTTTTGAAACGGAGCATCTCGTCGCCGCCAATTCCGTGGATCGCGGCTTTGACCACTGCGTCGAGAAACATTCCGTATCCGGCGAATCCGCCGGGAACCTCCGGCTTCATGCTGCGATGCCGGAAATGACGTACAAAAAGCTCTTCCACGTCGAGATGGTGCAGAATCTTTTCACCCGTGAGATCCATGCGGTGTCTGATCTCGCCGCCGAGACGGACCGCGCGCGGAGCAAACGGTTGAAACTTCCAATTGCCGTATGTCGCGCAATGCCGCCCGGAACCGCTGGCGGGGGCGGAGGGAATGCAAGCGTGTTGCTCCATTTCAATTCTCTTTCTGTTGCATCTTGGTGAATCTTCGATATATTATAGAATGAAAACATACAAATTCCAATGTTTTCCTTATGGATTATCCAATAAATTATATGGATAAAACGATGATTCATTCGGAGATTTCATTTTACGACAATGTCACGCCATGGGATCCCCCGGGGCGGCATTTTCTGATTCGCGGATTGGCCCTGAATGAGCTCATGCCGCCCGCATTGATCTGCCATGGCGAGAAGGCCGCCTATCCCTGGCCGTGGCTGTTGATCTTCTTTGACGACCCGGTCGTGCTGAACTCCGGAACTCCGGAAGAGATGAGGTGTGAGAAGTCGATTCAGCTCTGGCCGCCCCGAACCGTGCACCGGTACGGCAATCCTTCGGCATCGTGGAACCATTCGTGGATCATTTTCGACGGTCCGGAGATCGAGGAGTATCTGGCGGAATTTCCCGTGCCGACCGGCGTTCCGGTTGCCGCGGATGCCGGCCGGATCTTTGCAAAATACCTGACATTGCTCCGCGATGAGCTCACACGGAGTGAACCGGACCTGTTCCTCCAGCGGCAGCTGGTGAAATTGTTCCTCTACGAACTGCACCGTTCCGGCGAACGGCAGCCGGAAGCGGTCCCGTTGCCGCTGCAGCGAATCAGGCTTTACATACTCAACAATTTCACGGAAGAGCTCTCGCTGGAGACGTTGGCGGCGCGTTTCCATCTGTCGGTGCCGCATCTGTCGGCGGCTTACCGGAAATCCTTTCGAATCTCGCCGATGAGCCATATAAACAGGTTGCGCATGGAACATGCGGCGAAGCTGCTTCGACTTTATCCCTATTCCTGCAAAGAGGTTGCATCGTTTTCCGGATTTCATGACCCGCTCTATTTCTCCCGGCGGTTCCATCAGTACTGGGGTGTATCGCCCCGGGAATATAGAAAACGGAACATGATCTGTTCCGCTTCCCGGAAGGTGTGATTTTTTCGCTGAAAGAGTTGGAGAGTCTGGAGCAACGCGCCATGTCGTCGGCAGGAGCGTGTGGGGCGGGGGAATCGCGCGTATTTTGCCTGACGGCTTGGAGTATTATTGTTTCTGTCTTAATATGCATCCATTTGATTTGTAGGAAATTGCCGATTGAATTCCCTGAGGCGGAAGTGCGATGTTCGGCGAGGGGGGGGACCAGGGCAGTGCCGTTTTATGGGGCTCTTCTGTCGGTTGACGGAACGGAAATGTCGAGTCGGATGAACATTATAACCTGAGTCGCTGGTGGAAAATGGTCGGTGCTGCGAACGGTTGAGTCGCCTTGAGATTCTCTGGCGCCGGCTTTGCGTTCTGGAGAGGAGAAATCATCGCAACTTCTGTGGATATGAGAGATAGAGCAAGTTACATCCGATGTGAGGTTCGGGCCTCTCAGACTTCGTGGTGTCGGGCTGCTGTGCGTCGGTGGTCAAAATTGCCGATTGAGGTGCAGGAGATATTTCTTGCTCCAAAGGAGCAACAACGGCACGGTGTGATGGTTCAGATTCGGATTACGTCGCCAGAAAACCCCATTTCCTGCAACTGCCTGCGAATCTGTTCCTCGTAAATGGCGGAGAGGATACAGACACAGGCTGTGCGATTTTCCGGCTTTTTCAATATGGACGGAGTGTAAACGGTGTGCCCTCGTATGATTTTCCCCTGTTTCGATTGGTCGATGTCGATGAGACCGGCGATGTTCCACGAATCAAAGAGGCCGGAATTGAGCAGTTTCAGGCCATAAGCTCCCAATCCCCAGAGAAAATAGCGTCTGGCTGGATTCTGGGATTGGATCAAAGTCTGCTGAAGCGAGGACAACTTCGCCGATTTTTCTAAATACAACATGATTTTTTCGGTATAATCGGTGGAAGGGGCGTCCATGACCGGCACCGGCTCTGTTGTTTTTCTGGCAAGAGCATAGCAATCTGGATATACAATATCGGAAAGAAGTTTATTTTCCGTTTCTCCGAACAGAAGGACTTTGAATCCGTTGGCGTGCAAAATTCTTTTTAAATATTCAACAGAGAAGTGATTGATATGTTCCCCGTCGAAATAATGGTACGGTTTGTAAAGGTATTTTTCATAACATCTGGCGTTGGGGACTTCGATAAAAAGCATTCCGGACGGCGTCAGAATTTTTGATAATATCTGCAGTGCGGCAGCTGGGGAAAATAGATGTTCAAACAGTTGCGAACAAATGATGAAATCGCAGAGAAGTTTCCCTTCCAATTCCTCGAGGGCGCAGTGAACCGTCTTCCAGTTCGTATTGTTTTTCATCGCGGCAATACATTTTTTTGAGCTGTCGACGGCGGAGAGATTCCGGTAGCCGCGCTGATTCAATTCATGCAGCAGTTCTCCCCGGCCGGACCCGATGTCGGCAATGTGCGAATTTTTGTCTTTGATGAACGGCACAATGCGGTCTGCAATTTTCTGAAACCGCTTTTTGTCTTCTTCGCTCTCTCCGCCGGAGCCGGCGATGTTTTTCAACGCATATTTTTCTGCGGAATGATAATAGCGGGCAAAGGTGGAGGCGTCCGCGTCAAAATCATCGAAGACCATTCCGCAACTGGAGCAGGAGACAATGCGATATTCGGTCGGCAGGATACGATTCTCCTCTGCCGGATAGTGGATTGTGTGCAGCAGAGCGGCTTGACTGCATTCACAAACGGGGCAGCGACGGAGAACATGCATTGGAAGATCCTCGGGAATTTGGCTTGACAGAAAGGCCGGACCGGAATTGTTTTCCCTTATCCCCGCAGAAATTTTGAAATCCGAATGGTTCGGCAGATGTCCGGATCGCGGTTTTTCTTGACAGAAGGTGCATATGGGTGCAGCTTCCCGTAATTTTTTTCAGCATTGTTTTACTGTTACTGATGGAAATATCTATTTATTAGTATAGCATGTTATCCTGTTAAATCAATAGAATAATAGCCGATTTAATAAGATATTTTTTATGTTAGGCGTTTAATGATTAGATATTTTAAAATATGTGGATTTTTGAAGTATTATGTCGGGCGTTATCCGGAAGGATGGGAACCTCTGATACCTGGGGGCGGTGGAAGGGTATCATTCCGGTTGCTGATGCCTGCGGTAGCGGGTCGGCGTTTCTCCGTAACGGCGCCGGAACTGCTCCGTGAAACCGGAGGCGTCCGAAAATCCCAGCTCCCGGGCGATCTCTGAGATGGGCAGTTCACTGCGGAGCAGACGACGCCCTTCCTGAAGCCGCAGGGAGAGAAGATACTGGTGCGGCGTGTCGCCGGGGAAGAGGTTCTGCCAGTAGCGGAAAAAGGTGCGGCGCGACAGGCCGTGTCGGGCCGCCAGAGCCGAAAGATCGATCTTCTCGGCGTAATGAGTGCGCAGAAAGGAGGCGATCCGCTGGATTTTTTCGGTATGGAAGGAGTCCGGTTCCGGCGGGCGGAAGTGCTGACGGGCGGGATGCTGAAGCATCAGTTCCCGCAGCAGACAGAGGGCGTAGTGATCGATCCGGTCGACGTTCCCCGGCAGAAACAGATTGTCGCAGAGTGCGTCGATCTTCTCCATCAGCATCCGGATTTCTCCGGTGATCTCCAGCGGCCAGCCGACGGGGGTGAGAAGGAGGCCCGCCTCTTCCAGCCGGGGGCGGAGCGCGCCGTCGTAGAGCAGGGCGAACGCCCGGCGCGGGGCGAAGGGCGGCGAGTGAAAATCGCTCTCCGGATACTTCAGATACACATGCGGAAAGGGCAGTCGCGTCTCATGCCCGTTCTGAATGTCGATCGAATACCCGTCGGCGGCGGAGAGGCGGATGGCGAACTCCATGAGGTTCTCGCGTCGTCCGTTCCAGGTGCCCCGGGCGTTGTCGCTGGAGAGCCGGGCGAAGAGCGGCAGCGGCGCCGCCAGCGTGCGCGGCAGATCGTTGAAGTGGAGAAAATGGTTTTTCATACCGTAATATAATGCGGGAGAAACGGCTTTTCCATGCAAAATGGCACGATTTCCATATTTTTCGGCACAATTTTCATGGCAGAACGATACAGATGGCGCTATACTGTTCCCGGTACAATCAGGAGGCTGTCATGTATCGGATGGAAAATGAATTTATCACGCTCGAAATGGACGAAAACGGCATTCTGCAGGAGCTCCGCAACCGGAAAACCGGCCGGAATCTGCTCCGCCCGCATCAATTACTGCGGCTGATCCTGGGGGATTCCGGCTGCCTGGAGCTGGATGCCGTCCCTGCCGGAAGGCCCGAGGTCCAGTGCGAAGCGGGGCGTGTCTCCCTCAAATACTCCGCCGTGGAGTGCGAGGAACGCGGCACGATTCCCATTGCTGTGTCCCTTTCGGCGGAACTGTGCGGGGATGAAATTCACTGGGGCATCGCGCTGGAAAACCGTTCGCAGGAGCAGGTGGTGCGCGAAGTGCATTACCCGATTCTCTCCATCCGTGACCCCGAACCGCCGATGGCGGCGATCACCTCGGAGCGGGTCAGCGAACGGCTGGAGAATCTTCCGGCGCAGATCCGCAGCTGTTTCACCCATTACATGGCGCCCGATCAGAAGTACATCCGCCGTACGGCGCTTTATCCGGGGCGTGCCGCGTCGATGAACTGCTTTGCGCTCGACTGGGGGGACGAGGGGCTCTATTACGGATGCCACGACTCCACTTTCGAGTTGACCGGGCAGGTGTTTGAACTGGAACGGCAAAAGAGTGTCAATATGTATGTGGTTCGCTATCCGTTTCTTAAGGCTGATGGAAGCTGGCGCGAATGCAACATCGTCACCGCTCCGTACTCCGGCAGCTGGACCGTCTGTGCGGAGAAGTATCGGAAGTGGGCGGACGGGTGGTTCACTCCGCCGCAAATTCCGGATCATGTGGCACATTCGCCGGGGTGGCAGCGGATTATTCTGCACCATCAGTACGGAGAGTATCTCTTCCCCTACGAAAAGCTCGAGCAGGCTTACGATGACGCCGCGAAGGCCGGAATCGACACCCTGTTCCTCTTCGGCTGGACCGCGGCGGGGATGGACTCCGGATACCCGGTCTACTCCGCCGATCCGAAACTGGGCGGTGTCAAAACACTGAAGGAGAACATCCGCAAGGTGCAGGCGAAGGGGGGAAAGGTCATCCTCTACTTCAACGGTCAGCTCATCGACGTGGAGAGTGACTATTATCGTTCAGGGGAGGGGGCTCGCGTGGCGATCAAACGCGCAGACGGCACCGAACACCGCGAGTCCTACAACTTCACCAACGGCGGCACCTTTCTGCGGGCTTTCGTCAACAAGACCTTCGTCGTGGCCTGCCCAGCCTGCCGTTCCTGGCTGGAAATTTTGAAGCGGCACGTCGATTTTGCAGTGGAACTCGGGGTGGATTCGGTCTTCTTCGATCAGCTCGGACTGCTCTCCTACCCCTGCTGCGACCCGTCGCACGGCCATCCGGTGCCGTATACCGGAATCATGCAGGGCAAGCGGGAGATGCTCAAGGAGCTTTACGAGTACGCGAAGTCCCGGAATCCAGAGATGGGGGTCGGTATCGAGTGCACCACCGACCAGACGTTGCAGTATACCGATTTCGTTCATATCTTCGGCTTCCCCGCGGGCGTCTGGAATTCCGACTGGCGGGAGAAGGGGGAAAAGCCGCGGACGCTGTCGGCGAGTTACCTTTTCAAGGCGGCCTTCCCGGAGGCGGTGATCTCCAACCGGAACATCCGCGACGATTCCGACGTCGAATTTCCAGTCAACCAGATGCTGCTGCTCGGCAGCCGGAGCGATGTGGAGATCTACCGCTGTCGCGCCACTATCGCGGAGACACCGCACTATCAGGCGTATCTCGCGAAGGCGAACGCGCTGCGTGAACGGTTCGGGCGACTGCTGTACGACGGAACATTCCGTGCGGAAACCTTCCACCGCGTGAGCAATCCGGAGATTCAGACCAACTCCTTCCTGCTCGGCGATGAGCTGGCGGTTCTGCTGACCCAGAGCAACCGGGAACTGGCGCGGACCGAAGTCGT
Organism: uncultured bacterium; assembly: GCA_900551245.1. Taxonomy (GTDB): domain Bacteria; phylum Verrucomicrobiota; class Lentisphaeria; order Victivallales; family Victivallaceae; genus Victivallis. Next base: position 44,921 of record URVC01000022.1, read on the forward strand.
CGCCCCCGGATTCCAGCTGGAACGGCTGGACTCCGTCTCCGGCGACGTTACGATGGAGGATGGCGTTGTCACCATCCCCCGGAACGGTTTTGCCGTACTGTTCTACCGGCGGGGGTAGGGGCGGAGCCGGTCACGCCTCCACGGTGATTTTCCGGCAGACGACGGTCTTGCGCTTGACCCCATCCCGGTCGGGGAAGTAGAAGTCGCTGTAGAAGATCAACGCGCTGTTGCGGTCGAGCGGAATCATTTCCGGGTTGCAGCAGCAGCCGTCCCAGTCGTGGAAGGTGGGCGGCGTGACCCGGCGATTGGCCAGGGCGCTCCGGTCGCCGGGCGTCATCACGACCAGCGGTTCGCTCCAGCGGGTGCCGCTTTCATCTTCCGTGGCCTGCACGAAGATGCCGGGCCGGGCATAGCAGAGCAGCGTGACGCCGCAGTCGAGTTTGCAGAGCCGGGGGAGGATGCCGGTGTCGGCGAACTTCTCCGGCTTCGACCAGGTGCGGCCGGAGTCGGTCGAACGGGAGAAGTACATCGGCGCGACCTCTTCGCCGGTACTGCCGTACCAGGCGGTGCGCAGAAACCAGACCATGGAACCATCCGGCATGAATTCGATGTCGCTGTCGCTGAATCCGCCGCTCCGGTAGGGATAGCGTTTCCCATCCGCCTCGTACTCCATGTGGCTGTGCAGGCGGAAGGTGTGGCCGTCGTCGTCCGAACGGAACAGTTCGGCGGAGTAGTAGGGCGAATAGAGCCCGGTTTCCGGGTTGATGTGACCTTCGCCGGAAAACGCGGTCACCCAGATCGCCCCGTCCGGGCCGAGCCGCGGATTGCCGCGGGGGAAGAGCGACTTCAGCGTCAGCACCCCCTCGTGTTCATGGACGACCCGCGTGAGGCACGGCCAGTCGAGGGCGACATGTTCCTCTACCGGTTTTGTTTCGCCCGCCGGGACGCGGAAAGCGAGCCACTCCGCTTTTGACAGGCTCTCCGGCAGTCGTTCAACGCGGAAGGCGCGGATCAGCGTCCCGTCGAGCCAGCAGGTCATTCCGTCTGGAATCGGGAGCGTTTTTTCTTCCGCCCGGCGTGAGAAGTCATAGCCGGGGGTGAGCAGATTCTGCGGCGTCACCCGGTATCCCTCCAGAATGGTTCCGGAGACCATCGGGAAGTAGAGCAGATCGCCGTTGGCGAGGCGGAGGCCGCACTGGATGGCCACGGCGGGATCGGCCTCCTGCCAGCTTTCGCCCCGGTCGCGGCTTTCGAACCACCGTTTCGGACTGCCGTAGGACTGGATGTTGTCTTCGCAGACGTCGACGGAGACGACCAGCCGGTCGCCGAGGTTGTACGGATGGGGGAACTGATACGCGCCCCACAACTGCTCCTCCGGGCGGATGCCCCGGACGACGACCTGTTCTTTCCCCGGAATCAGTTTTCTCATTCAAGCCTCCCGTACGTTGTTTCCCGATTGTGTGACCATGGATGACGGGAGAAAGTATACCGCGCCGGCGGCGGGAAACCAAGCCGTTCTTTTGTAAATGAAAGGACATTGAAATTATTTTTCGGACATTCGGCCGGGTATTCCGGTTGAAAAATCCGTTGAAATCGCTATAGTAACCCTCGAAACGCGGACAGGCCGGGGAGGGGCGGAAACGATGGACGAGGCGCATGAGAATTTCAACCGGACGGCGAGCCGGAGTGTTGCCGCGGGAGGTGGGTGCTTCTCGGCGGGTGGACTGAAGTTTTCGGTGCTTTCCTGCCAGTACAACGAACTCTCCCCGGGGCTTCGGGTGCCGGAGCACGAACACCCCTATTACTGTCTCTCCTTTGTGGAGCGTTCTTCCATGCGGACCAGCTGCGACGGGGTGACGGTGGAGAACCGGGCGGGAAAACGGACGCTGTTTTTCATGCCGCCGGCGGTGTCGCACGCATGCCGTTTCGGGGAGGAGGAGACGCATTGGAACTTGTCGGTCAACTTTCAGATCGGGGGAGCGCACGCGCTGGAGGTGAACGAACGGATTGCCCGCCGTGCGGAAGCGCTCGGTTACGAGATTCCGCTTTCCGGGGAGATGGCGTTTTTGCTGCGGGAAATCCGCCGTCAGGGGATGTCGGAGACGCCGCTGTCGACGGAGCTGTTGAGCCATCTGCTGGCGGCGTTGCTGAGCGTGGTGATGCAGCAGAGTTTCCCCGAAGCGTTGGAAGAGATTTCCGGGCATGAGGCGTTGCGGGCGGAGTTCCGCCGCGACCGGCTGGAGGCGATGAAGCGGGCGATGTGGGCGATGGTCCGGGATTCCGACCCGGTGCGTCGGCTCGCGGAATGCTTCGAACTGAGTCCCCGCCATCTGAACCGGATCTTCCGGCTGGGCACCGGGAAATCGATCAAGGAGTACCAGAACGAACTTCGAATTGCGAGTGCGTGCGACCTTCTGCGGAACAGCGCTCTGCCGATATCGCTGGTGGCGGAAGCGGTGGGATTTCACCGCCCCGGCTTATTCGCCGCGTTTTTCAGGAAGCATCTCCACTGTACTCCGCAGGAGTACCGAATCCATTCGGAATGAATGCCTTTCATGGCTGAATCCGGAGGAGCGCCCGGACGTCGTCGCAGTGAGACCCGTCCGGGCGGAAGCCGCCGTTGTCGACGCCGTCGGGGCCGACGCTCCACACCTGAATCGCCGGAATGGTACGGAGCTCCTTGTCGGCAATCCACTTCGAAGGGGCGTCCGTGAAGAAGCGTCCCTTCGGGGGCGGGGTGTCTCCCGCCTGTTTCAGAACTTCGACCTGCTGAACGCATTCACCCTTCCGGTAGAGCAGCGGTTTGCCGCTGAAGGGATCGGGCGGCAGGTCGGGGAGGCTCTCCGGCCAGTTGCCGTGCTTCCGGCGATAGAGTTCCGCCTGAATCAGCCCCCGCACCGCCCGGAACCGCGCTGTCAGCCGGTTGAATTTTGTCGCAATGCGCAGATAGGAGGGGATGAATACCGAGGCCAGAAGGTTGGGATGGCGGAAGGCCGGTGTCTTTTCGGACTGAGAGAGGTTCAGTAGACTGTAGAATTCTGCCAAGCCCGCCATCTCCCGCCGTAAGTACCACCAGAGTTGCGGAACGAAGTTGCGGAGTGCCCGGGGGGAGGCGTGCGAAGCACCGTCGACAGAGGAATATTCTCCGGACGTCCAGCCGTCGCAGGTGTCGAATATGAGAACGGCTTCACTGTATAACACCCGCTCCAGAAGAGGCGGAATCGCTTTTTCCTGTTCCGCCAGTTCGGCGGAGAGCCGGTGCAGCATCGATTCCGGGAGCTTGCCGGATTCCAGCAGCATCTCAATGCCGGAGAGACGGAGCTCTTCGCAAGCTGCCCACACCAGAGCGCTGATCAGAAAAGAATCCTGTTGCAGATACTGGTTGCCCTGCTTCATCCGTCGTTCGGCGGCGAGCGCTTCTTCTGATTGCCCGTCTGTGAGGGCAAAGTGGATCCTCCATAATTGAATCCGGTTGAATCTGCGGAGGCCGTTGAGTTCCTGCAGCAGGAGATGGACCAGTCTGCCGCGCCGGTATTGACGCGGCCGCGGCGGCAGCGGATTGGCAAATTGCGCTTCCCATTCCGTCAGCGCTCCGTTGTACTGTTTGAAACGCTTACGCCACTGCTTCATCCCGTCGGCGGAAATCTGCACCGAGGACGGAGTGGTGGCAAATGCGGAATAGTCTTTTTCCGGCGGAAACGGCGAGACTGCTTCCTGATTTTTCTCCCACCGTTCCCAGAAGGCGGCGTCCGGTTTGCGTCCGTTGAAGTAACACTCCGCCAGCGCCTCCGTCGTCAGCGGCCGCCCGAACCGTTTTTCCAGTTCGGCGATCCGGCGCGAAACCTCTTTCCCGGCGAAGCAGGTCAGAATGATGAAGAGAAGAAACACCGCCGCTCCTGCGCTCCACCAGACGATCACCCCTTTCCCGAAGAGGGAACTCTTCTTCTCTCCGCTCAGACGGGCGAAGAAGAGTGCGGTCAGCCAGTACCAGAGCGCGAGGATGAGCAGTCCCGCCGCTGTCCACACGCTCCAGCCCCACCCGGAGATGCCGAGAAAATCCAGATATTTCGGTATTGAAAGATCGCAGACAGTACTACCCAGGTCGTTGCCATGCCGGATGCCGGAGAAAAGCGGCGGCAGCAGCATCAGCATGCTGACGCACCAGGCAAGGGCGCTGCCGAGGGCCGGTTTCCACTGGCGGCCGCAGAAGAAGAGCGGCAGGACGCCGGTGAAGAAGAACGCGAAGAGCCATCCGGTACAGATCCCGGGCAGGGATAACCGGAAATATCCCCAGAGGAGCAGTCCCGCCCAGAGAACAAAATAAAGCCAGCTGAGATATCTCAGAAATCCGCTCTGTTGAGAGCGGAAAAACGTCAGCGTCATAACAAGATAGTAACAGAAGAGAACTGTGACGACGCCTGCCGCAATCCAGACGGCCGGCATGGTAATGGTAACCCAGCCGATTCCGAGCAGGAAAACGAAAAGCGAGAAGACGAGATAGCTCCCGAGCAGCAGCTGCGTGAGCGCATAGAAGGCCCCCTGCGCCGGGGCATCCGTGAAAAAGAGCCGTTTTCGTATCGCATTCCAATGCATAACCAGCGTCCTTTCCGGAGGGGGGATTCTCCTGTCGGATAAGATAGCCTGTCAATTGGGAATGTCAAGGCGGGGCTGTTCTGTTTGGAACGGTTTTCTCCCGCTGTTGCAGCAACTTGTGGAATGGGGCCGTGTGACTGAATTTTATGGTTGTTCCCGGTCGGCATATTGCCGGGGAGAGAGCCCGAACAGTTTCTTGAATTCGGTGGAAAAATGCAGTGCATTTCGATAGCCGACCTGCTCGGCGATCTGCTTGACCGGCATGCGATCGGTGGAGAGCAGCAGCTTGGCCGCGACCTGCATCCGGAGCCGGATCAAATACTGGTAGGGCGTCGCGTCGAAATGCTGTCGGCAAAGCCGGATGAAGTGGCTTTCGGAGAGCCGGCAGGCGGCGGCCATGTCGCCGACCGTGATCATGGGATCGGCTAGATGCTCCAGACAGAACCGTTCGAATCCGACCAGTTGAGCCGGGGGGCGTTCCGGGAGGTGCGGCGCGCGCAGGAACTGGAAGAAGCGCCAGCTCAGCACGCCGTTCTTTCGTTCGGCCTCGCTGCCGTGTTCCAGGGAGAGCGTTTCGAAATCTCGGATGAAGCTTTCCAGAACGGCGACGTTGACCGAGGCGATCGCATCGATGGCGGCAAGCCCTGATTCCCGCAGGAGTTCCGGCAGAAGTTGCCCGTTGAACAGCAGAGAGATCTTCAGGCACGATCCATCGACCGCGAAGAACTCCCCGCGCCGCCTGGGGTGAAGCAGAAACAGCTCTCCGGCGGAGAGTTCGTATCCCCGTTCCTCCTGTCGGAACTGCAGAACTCCACGCTGAACATACTCGACGGAGAGGTGGTCGACGTTTTCCGAACGGAAGTGGGCGCCGCGCAACAGTTCCGTCCGGTGGATTGAGCCGCAGTGGAGCAGTTCGCGGCCCGGCATTCCCGGATTGAGTGCCGCGACATGAAAGTTGCGACGCCTTTTTCGGTAGAAGAAACGATAGGTGTCATTCGATTCGATGAGCGGCGGAGCGTCGGAGTCGAAATTGTCGCAGGATTCCAGAATTCTCATGACGGAATGGGAAGATAAAAAAGTTATTTTCCAGATATATTGCTTTTTTTTTATATTATATTGTACTGTAAATTGTATTGAAAATCAAGTGCTAAAACGATATTTTGTAATAGAACGAAAAGGATTGTTTTATGGATAATGGAACGTGTTGCCGGTTCCCGGAGTGGGGGAGGGAGGTTGTCAGGACCTTTTTCCTGCCTTCTCTCAATTTATTTTACGACTACACGACCGGTGACTCCTTTGAGCACCGTTTCGATCATCTGCCGAAGCCGGAGGAGATTGCCGCCGAAGACCCGGATCCCTGCGGCAGAGGGAGCGGCATGGAGGATTGCCCGCTGCATGCCGGAGCGATGCTCGATGCTGCGATCCGATGCGGTGAATCCGAACTGGCGTCGCGGGTGCTGATCGGTCTGGAATCGCTGGTTATGCGTCACGGCAGGCCCGGATTTGTGGCGCGGGGATTCTCGCCGTTTGCCGGAAATCTCTGTTATCCGAACTCTTCGCGCGATCAGTTTACGCTGGCGGTTTTCGGGGCGTGGCGGGCGTTCTGCTCCATGCCGTCGGCGGTGGATCGTCGGTGTGCGGCGGAGATCCTCCGGAACATCTCCGATTACTGTCTGGAAAACGTCACCGCGGAGAATGACTTCAATCTCGGCCGCTTCGACGGAGGGCCGGCCATGGTCTCGCTGATGCGCAGAGGATGCGCGCCCCACGAAGCATTGCGACTGCCGATGTTTCACGCCGCCGCCGGAGTTGCGACCGGAGAATCGGAGCGGATTGCCGTTGCCGCCGCGCTCCTGCCGGAGGCGATTGCGAAAACCCTGGAAATGCGCGATGACGGAGGCTGGTGGGATATCTCGCTCTCTCAGTTCCAGCTTTCGGTCGCGGTCCTGCTGGAGTGCAATGCGTTCCCCGAGGCGGCCGGAACGTTGCGTGAAATTTCACGGGAGATCTGCCGTCTTACCCGGAGGGAGCTTGAGATCCTGCTCGCCCGGGGGGAAGCCGGTCCTGCCCGGTTCAATGCGTGGATGTGCGACTGGCGCGATTGTCCGCGGCGCCTGCTGGTCGCTCCGGCGGCCGAGGGCGGCCAATCTTATCGGCATGTAACACTTCCGCAGGAGTATCAGATCGCCGCCGGGATCCTGCGCGGAATCGGAAATCTTCTGACGACGCTCTTCTACGGAAAGGAGGCGCCGTCTCCGGAGGCGGCCTGCCGGATTGTCCGGCTGTTGAGTGCCGTCGACTTTCCGCATTGCAGTTGCGGCGGAACGATTCAGTTGCTGCAGGGGGTGTCGCTGTTTCCCGGACTTGTTCCGTCTTCGATATCCAACAGGAAAGGTGGAAGTTTATGAGAAGGATTTTTACTTTAATCGAATTGCTGATCGTAATCGCCATCATCGCAGTTCTGGCGGCGATGCTGCTTCCTGCTCTGAACCAGGCGCGTGCGGCCGCGCGCCGAAGCAACTGCATGAACAATCTCAAGCAGCTGGGACTGGCATTTCTGCAATACACCGGCGACAACGGCGATTTTCTTCCGCCGGGGCTTGCCGCCGCCTCCGGTACGCGAAAGAATGTCACCTGGGATGATCTGCTCGGCGCCGGGTATGACGGCCGGCATCTCACCGCCGAAGAGCAGCTCGCCTCCGCGCTGACCACGGCCGAACATTCCGGCCGTGGCTCGAAGCAGTATTTCTGTGCCGAAGCGGGCCGCAGCTGGCCGGGTGATTCCGCGCAGTATCCCCGCAGTTACGGCTGCAACAATCAGGAGATTTCGGTGAACGGCACCAGCTTCAAAACCTCGCAGATCCGGCGTTCCTCCCGCTATATTCTGCTCGGCGAGAATCATACCCCCTCCAATGCGCAGGGCAGCCAGTCCTGCTGGAACCTCAAGGAAAATACCTTCGACAACGTCGAAAACCGGGTCAATTACAACCAGGTGCACGGCGGCCGGAGCAACTTCCTGATTCTGGATGGACACGTGCTCAACGATATCTGGTGGAACACCCGGCGGACGTATGCTGAAAGTCTGTGGCGCAAGTGATACGATGTAAAACGATCGAAAGGATTTCAGAATGATCAGACAGTTTCTTCTATACAAGGCTGCGGTTGCCGTCATGTCCATGTTCGCCGTGCTTGCGACGGCGCAGACGCCGGTATTGCCGGAGGCGGTTCGTTTTGCCGAAGACGGCAGTTTCCGGATTGGAGACGCGGTGTTCATGATCCGCGGCTATTCCCGGACCTGGGCGCCGGTCCAGAACTCCTGGTGGGGCGGCCGGGAGAGCGCGGTTTCTCCGGACGGCGTGACGGTACGGGCCAGGATGACCATCGACAAGATCGCCGCCGATGTCACGGAGACGATCCGACCGGTCGGGGAGAACCGTTTCCAACTGGAATTCCGGGCCGGATTTCCGGTGCCGGTCGAGGTGAAATCTCTGCATGGTTCGCTGTCGTTTCCTCCGGGGAAGAGTGTGACGGTCGACGGGAGATCCTTTTCGATTCCCGGACGCAAAGAGCGTCAGATTCTGCTGTCGCCGCAACAGGTGAGGGAGGTGCGCATTCCGCTCGCCGGCGGCCGGGAACTGAAGGTGACCTCCCCGGATGGCGCTTTCGGGTTTTTGATTCAGGACAATCGCAAGGAGGATTGCGCGGAGATCGAATGCCGGTTCCTGACCGTTCCCTCCAAGGGAAAGCTGAAGAGCGCCGGGCTCCGACTTGAACTGGAACTTCTGGAGGCGCGGATTGTGCCGGTCGATCTCCGGGGGGCCGTGAACGCCGGCTTTGCGGATGAGATTGCCGGGGACGGCAAGGGCGGCTGGACCGATCAGGGGCCGCAGCAGGATCTGCACACAATCCGGCCCGGCTGGATCCGCAGCGGCGCGGTGGCGTTCGAGATCATCGACCCGGCTCAAAATGACGGAAAAGGCACGATTGTGCTCTTCGGCTCCGCCCGGCTTCCCGGTCGGGATACGGTCGAAATTCCGTTGCCGGAGAACGAGATGAACACGGTCAACCTGCTCCACGCTTCCGCCTGGACTCCCGCTGCGGGAGAACTGCAGGGGGAGATTGTCGCCCGATATCCGGATGGATCGCAAGCGTCGGTGCCGGTCGTTGCCCGGCAGGACTGCGGCAACTGGTGGGGGCCCTTCCGCGACCGGAATGCAGAGGTGATCTGGCAGGAGAAGGCCCCCGGCGGAGATACGGAAATCGGATTGTACGCATCCGGTTTCCCGCTGCCGAGACCCGGTGCTGTGAAACTGACGCTTCGCATGAAAAGCAACGGCGGCGTCTGGATGATTCCGGCGGTGACGCTTTCGGACCGGCCGATCCGGTTCGGCGCCGTTCGGAAGCCGGAGTATGTGACGCGGGCAGGAAAAGAGTGGGTACCGCTCGATTTCCGCCGGGAGCCGGTTCGGGGCGGGGCATTCGACTTCTCGTTCCTGAACGATGCTCCGGCCGGGAAGTACGGCGCGGTCCGGGTTGCGCCGGACGGCAGACTGACGTTTGAAAACGCTCCGGAGAAACGGATTCGCTTTTACGGTGTAAATCTATGTTTCAATGCGAGTTTTCTCGATGACAAGGCGCTGACGGAACTTGCCGACTACCTCGCGTACTGCGGGTACAACAGCGTCCGGATTCACCATCACGACAATGAACTGCTCAACCGGAACGCTTCCGACAGTCTGACCTTCGATCCGGCGAAACTGGACCGGCTGGACCGGCTGGTCGCCGTGATGAAGGCGCGCGGCATCTATCTCACCACCGATATTTACTGCAGCCGGACCCTCCGTGCCGGGGATCGGATTGACGGCCGCAGCTCGATTCCGGCGAAGGTGGCAAAGGTCCTTTTCCTGCTGGATGATGCCGCGCTGGAAAACTGGAAGGAGTTCGCCCGTCGCTGGATGAATCATCGCAATCCCTATACCGGTCTCACCTGGGGCGAGGAGCCGGCCGTCTGGTGTGTGAACATGGTCAACGAGGATTCGATCTTCCGCCGGATTCAGTGGGCCGGGGATGCCGGAATAGAAAAGAAGTGTGCGGAACTCTTTCACAAATGGCTTGCCGGCCGCAATCTTCCGGAGAGCGTTCCGACCATGTACAACCCCCGTTATCAGGAATTCATCACCGAACTGCACCGGGCCTGTCTGGCAAAGCAGCTCGCGTTCCTGAAGGATGAGTTGCACATCCGGCCGCTGATCACCAGCGTCAATGTCGACGACGAGGTGGCTTTGACGCTGCACCGGAACATGTTTTCACTTGTGGACAACCACATCTATCACGATCACCCCAGTTACCTCGGGAAAGCGTTCACTCCGCCGGTCGCGGTCGGACAGAGATCCTCCATCGCCCGTTTCGCGGAAGTGCCGCGCCGGATCATGGCATCGCGAGTCGCGGGGAACCCGTACATTGTGACCGAGTTCAACTTCTGCAGTCCCAACCGGTTCCGTTCCGAGGCCGGTCCGCTGATGGGCGCTTACGCCTCGTTGCAGGGGTGGGATGGGCTTTATCGTTTCGCCTGGGCGCACGGCGCCCGCGCAATCTATCAGAAACTCGGGGCGTTCGGTTTCGACATCGCCGGAGATCCGATGGCGCAGGCCGCCGACCGGATCGCGATGATGATGTTCCGCACTGGAAATGTGAAACGTTCGAAGGAAACGTTTGTCTATCAGGTTTCTCCGAAACTTTTCGAGCAGGAGAACGGGAATACCCGTCCGGAAGAGTTCTCCAAACTGGGATTGATCAGCGCGATCGCTTCGGCGGTCGAGGGGGCGCGCGAACTTCGTCCCGGCGAGATTCCGGTGCCCGCAACGGAGGCCAAAAACCCCGGAAACTGTGCCGATGGAGAAACGCGGAGACGGTTCCGCAAACTGCAAAAAGAGGGCGTCGCCGAGAGTTCTACTGGCGAGATCCTGCTCGATTCCGGCCGGACGCTGTTCTGCGTGAATACGCCGCGTATCGCTTCGATCACGCTGCCGGAAGGAACCGCGGAAGCCGGGGCGCTCCGGGTGGAAGCGGCCTCGGTGTTCCAGACAATCGCGGCGATGTCGCTGGATGGACGGCCGCTCGAAGAGAGCTGTTCGCTTCTGATCTTTCAGCTCTCCGATCTCTCCAACTCCGGTCAGCGCAGCACCGATGAGTCGAAACGGATGATTCTCGACCCCGGCGACCGGCCGCTGTTGCTGCGTCGGGCGACTGCACGGATTGGAATTCGCTCCACAGCACCGTTCCGGGTGACGGCGCTCAACGCGGACGGGGCGCCGGTCGGGACGGTGGCGGGAGAGAGGAAGGCGGGGGTGTTTTCGTTCCCGGCCGACAACGCCGCTTTTCCGGGCGGAGTGCTGGGCTGGCATCTGACCCGGTGAGACAGGAAGAGCTCTCGAGCGTCAGCGGGGCGAAAATGGGGCGCGGGCATTGCAAGGGGGGGCCCAACGCACAACCGGCCGCAAGCTCCGGACAAATTCACAGCTTGAATCGCCGCATTGATGCATGCAAATTGAAGGAGGAACGGCGGGAAGAATGGTTTCCCAACCCGCTGTTCCTCCCGGGAATCCAGCGCATCCGGGTTGGAGATATGATGGATTCCATACCGATTTTTGAATAAAATTAAAGGCTTCCGGAACAATGTCCCATTGGGCACATCGCTGTTTTATGGTATAATATACACCGGATACAGAAAAACAGCACATGTGTTCCAGAAAGGAGATCGTATGGAAAGGAAAATCTTCTTATGTTCCGGAATGATGGTGCTTGCGGTGCTGTCCGGCATGACCGCGAGCCCGACGGCGACGGATGAGACCGCCCGTCTGCGGCAGGGATTTGCTTCGCCTCCTCCGCAGGCGCGGGCGGAAACCTGGTGGCATTGGTCGAGCCTCTTTGTCACCCGGCAGGGAATCACCGCGGACCTCGAGTCGATGAAAGAGATCGGCTACGGCGCCGCCCATATCTTCGCTCCTTCCATGAGCAGTATGCCGCCGGGCAACTGGCCGCAGATCATGACGCCGGCCTGGCGACAGCTGTTCAAGCACGCCGCCGCCGAGGCAAAACGACTGGGGCTGCAGCTCGGCGTCCACAACTGCCCCGGCTGGTCGAGTTCGGGCGGCCCGTGGATCAAACCGGCCGATTCGATGCAGTATCTGGTGGCCACTGCGCTCGACGTGACCGGCCCGGTGAAGGGACCGATCAAACTTGCCCAGCCGGAAACACGGCACAACTACTATCGCGACATCGAAGTTTACGCATTCCCCTCCGGCACGCCGATGCCGCCGCCGAAGATCTCCTTCGACTTTGAACCGGCCGATCCCGCGGCGGTGGTGGATGGAAAACGTGAAACATTCGTGAATTTCCCCACGGCGGAAAAAGGGGACCGGGGCGCGGTCACGTTCCAGTTCCCGGATCCGTACGAAGCCCGGTTCGCCGAGATCAGGCTGGGTGCCGGCCCCCTCTATTTCCATGTGGAAGTTTCGGTTTCCGATGACGGCCGGAACTTCAGAAAGGTGGGCGACCTGACCCGGCGAATTCACAACGACAAGGGGGATCCCAAACTGATTTCGCTCGGAGACAAGCCGGTCAAGGCGAAGTATTTCCGCTTCACCTTCCAGCACCGCCCCTTCGCCGTCTGGCTCCGGGCCGCCGACGTCAGGGTGGAGGAGATCCGTCTGTTGTCGATTCCGATGATCGCCGATATCGGGAGCAGAAATTCGTCGACGAATTCGTTCGCCTATATGCCCCCCTCGAAAGGATATGCCAATGTCCCCGGTATCGATCCGGAGAAGCTGCTCCGTCTCGGAACCCGGTTGAAAGCGGATGGATCCCTCGACTGGGACGCCCCCGCCGGCAACTGGACGATCCTGCGGATCGGCCACACCACCACCGGAGCGTATAATGCGCCCTCGTCTCTGCGGGGGCTGGAGTGCGACAAACTTTCGAAACGCGGCCTTGACGCCCACTGGCCCCACATGATGAAGATTCTGCTTGAAGATGTCAGGGAGACCGGCGTTCTCAAATACGCGACGATCGACAGTTATGAGGTCGGCGGACAGAACTGGACGAAAGAGTTCGCCGAAGAGTTCCGGCGGCGGCGGGGCTACGACCTGATGCCCTATCTGCCCGCGGCCCTCGGCTACGTGGTCGGCACTCCGGCGGAATCCGCCCGGTTCCTCTACGATTTTCAACGGACGGTTTCGGACCTTTTTGCCGAAAACTACTACGATTATTTCACGGAACTCTGCCACAAAAACGGGTTGATTGCGATTACGGAAAGCTACGGCGGCCCCTTTGACAGCCTGCGCTGCGCCCGGAATGCGGACATTCCGACCGGGGAGTTCTGGATCGGCTGGACCTGGAAACCAGGGCTTCTTCAAAGTTCCGTCGCCAACTTTCACGGTCGTTCGCGGGTCGGGGCCGAAGCGTTCACCACCGAGGCGATGCCGGGGCGCTGGCAGCAGGATCCACACCAGCTCAAGGTGTACGGCGACCGCGCGTGGGCCGGCGGAATTTCGATGCTGATCATGCACAGTTTCGTGCATCAGCCGCTGCTGAACGTCCGGCCGGGCATCTCGCTCGGCCGGCATGGCGCCCATCTGAACCGCAACAACACCTGGTGGAAATACGGCGGCGGCTGGACCGAATACATCGCCCGGGCGCAATATCTGCTTCAGCAGGGGCGGAAGGTCGCCGATCTGCTGGTCCTTGCCGGCGAGAGCCGCCCCAACGGCACTGCTGCGGCCCCGGACGGGTACAGCATCGACCTCTGCAGCCGGGATGATCTCATGGAGAATCTGAAGTGTGTGGACGGCCGGCTGGTAGCGCCGTCGGGGGCATCTTATGCCGTGCTCAGCCTCGGAAACGACCGCAATCTTTCGCTGGCGACTTTGAAAAAGGTGCAGGAGCTCCTCAAGGCCGGCGCCACCGTCGCCGGTCTGCCGCCTCAGGGGTCGCCCACACTCTCCGACGGAAGAGCGGCCGAGGCGGAATATGCCGCCATGACTGCCCGGCTCTGGGGGGAGAAGCCGGTTCTCCGGTCCGTGCGCAACGTGGAGCGCGGCCGGCTGATCGTCCACAACGACCCGGCGGAAATCATGAGACTGGCTGACATCGCTCCCGACTACCGGGTCCCCGGCGGTCTCAACGTGCTGCACCGCAGGGTGGGGGAGGTCGAAATCTATTTCCTGAACAACGACAGCGATCTGGTCTGCAACGGTGATCTTTCGTTCCGGGTCGGCGCGGGGAAGCGGCCGGAATCGTGGGATCCGCTCTCGGGAGAGATCGAACCGTTCGCGGTCTGGCGGATTGAAGGAAACCGCATCTGTGTGCCGCTTGTGCTCAATCCGCAGGAATCCCGCTTTGTCGTGTTCACTCCCTCGAAGGAAAAACCGGTTCTGACCGCACTCCGTCAGGGGGAGGCGCTGCCGGAACTGGAGATCGTCAAAGCAATTTACCGTGCCCGGGGCGAAAAGGAGGGACGTGATGTGACGGAGTATGTCCGCAAACTTCAAACCCCGTCCGGACTTGATTTCAACGTCGGGAACGCTCTTCTCGGCGGAGACCCCGCATCCAATCGGTTCAAGGAACTTTTCATCGAATACCGTAACGACGGCCGGCCCGGTTCGACGGTCGTCCGGGAGCGGCAGAGGGTGAAACTTGTTCCCGGCTTCGGCAACAACCGCAACCTGAAAATCAACCGCGCCGTCTACCGTGCCCGCGGCGGGCAGAGCGGAGTCGACGTCACGGAAAAAGTCCGCTCCATGGTCAATCCGGACGGGATCTCGCTTGTCGTCGACAATCGGACATTCGGGGTGGATCCGGCCCCGAACCGTTTCAAGGAACTGCTTCTGGAGTATGAATACAACGGCACGGCGGAGCGCAAAGTCCTGCGGGAACATGCCCGGTTTGCGATCAATACCGCATTGCAGCCGGAACTGCCGGCGGCCCGGGCGGTGATGAGAAATGGCGTGCCGGGTCTCCGGTTCGAACGCCCCGGAAAGGTTGAGGTCACCTGTGCCGACGGGAAAGTGCTTTCCGTTTCCTGTGATACGCTGCCTGCTCCGCTCAAGCTCGATTCGGAATGGCATCTGGCGTTTCCGCCGGCTCTCGGCGCACCTCCTGCAGTCGAGCTGCCCCGGCTGATCTCATGGACCGAGCACAAGGATCCCGGGGTGAAATACTTCTCCGGCACTGCGACCTATACGAAGGAGTTTGAACTCCCGGCCGACCTGCCGGCGGCGAACCGTCGTCTCATGCTTGACCTGGGCGAAGTGCGCAACCTCGCCGAGGTTGAACTCAACGGCAGGAAAATCGCTCTGCTCTGGACTCCCCCCTTCGTGTGCGATGTCACCGAGGGACTGACTCCCGGTCGGAACACTCTGACGATCCGGGTCACCAACCTTCTGGTCAACCGCCTGATCGGCGACGAACAGCGTGAGTGGAAGGATGAAACCGTCGCCGGTGGCCGGTGGCCGAAGTGGGTCCTCGAAGACAAACCTCACTCCGAATCCGGCCGCCTGACCTGGGGAAACTGGAAAGGGTGGACCGCCAAGGATGCCCCGCTCCCCTCCGGGCTCCTCGGTCCGGTGCAGCTTCGTGCCGTTGCGGTGATCCCGATTCCCGCAGAGGGCGGGAAGTGATCTTCGCTCCAACGCCTTCTGCGGCGTTTGCCGGAATCCAGCTTGAACACGCAAGGCGGCAGGGCAGGGGCGTGTATCCCCTGCCTGCCGGTCAGCGGAAGGAGAAGACCGGCGTGCTCCATGCGTGGCAGTAGCTGTTGATGATCGGGTCGCCGTAGGGGGAGCGCATCGGGTCCGCGGGGTCGAACACCTCCCAGAAGGTGTCCGCCCCCAGCTCCACCATCCTCCCCCAGAAGGCGCGGGTCAGCGCGTGGGCTTCCCGGTGCAGGCCGTACCGTTCCTGCACCAGCACCATCTGGTTGTACAGGAAGGGGCCGCCCGGGGGAACCGCCTCTTTCTCCGCAGGCAGCCGCCGCAGAAGCTCCCGCATCTCCGCCTCCGGCAGCATTTCGGCGAATGCCGCCCAGATCTGCGAGGCCCAGGAGATCTGCCGGTCCGCTCCCGAGGTGAAACAGCCCCGGGCACGATCAAACCATTTGGCGTACCCGGCCCGCCGCATCCGTTCGATCCGGTCCGGATAGTCCGCCACTTCCGATTCCAGGCCGAGCCGCCGGGCCAGTGCGAGAGTCCGCATCAGCGAGTAGAGTACGATACCGTGCCCGGCACACTCCCGGTCGAGTTTCTCCTGCCAGTCGACGAACAGCCAGTAGCCGCCCCGGTAGTGGAAACAGTCGTTTTCCACCTCGCGCAGCGCAATCTCACTCTGGCGCCGGGCGACCGGAAATAGCTCGCGGCCGCCCGCTTCGTCTCCGGAGGCGTTCACGTAATCGAGGTGTATGCCCAGTGAGCCCCATCTAGAAATCCTCCCGAAGTGAGATTACCTTGCCTCCGTAACTTGAAACCGGGAGGCGCAAATGGAACGAGAAAGGCGTAGTCGTGACTACTGGCGGGAACAGTTGTCGGAATATTGGGATGGCGGTTTAACGATTCAGGAATATTGCGAGCTGAAAGATTTGCCGTATGAGAATGTACGTCGTTGGATAGGGATCTTGAAGAAGGAGCGTGAGGGAAAATCCCCTGCCTCTGGAGAGTTGGAGTTTGTAGAAGTTCCTTTGGCGGCAGGAGGAGCCCGGAACGGTTCCGACAGCGGAATAAGCCTTCACGCCGCAGGTTTTGAAATTCAAGTTACGTGTGATTTCGATCAAGCGACCTTGCTCAATGTTTTGACGGTATTGAGGACGTTGGCATGTTCGGTTTCAGCGGAGCAATAAAGTTCTACTACTGCCCCACGCCGATCAGCATGCGCAAATCGTTTGACGGCCTTGCGGGAGCGGTGGAAGAATATATTCAGCAGGAGCCGGAATCTGGTCACGCTTTCGTATTTTTCGGTCGCAGTCGCAAAATGGTGAAGATTTTGCAATGGCAGGGAGATGGCTTTACGATTTGGATGAAGCGCTTGGAAAGCGGTGCCTTTCACCTTCCCAAATCGGCGGAAGGGCGGATTGAATTGTCCAGTCGAGAACTTGCAGCGCTCCTGTCCGGGATCAAACCGCATCGCTATTACAAAAGATACTCGAAAAAGTCTTGACTGGACTTGAATTTGAGTAGGAATCCGGTATATTCTCATTATGGTATTACCGGTGGTTACAACATTTGACGAAGCCCGGCAGGTTATTCGGGATCAAGCTGAGAAAATTGAAAAACTCAGCAACGAATTGTCTTGGTTCAGACGCCAGATGTTCGGTTCCAAAACGGAACATTATATTCCGGAGGATGACACTCCATCGCTTTTTCCTGAAGAAGAGGAGGAAGCGCCGATTGAGAAAGCACCTCAGAAGGTGTCGGAACACGAACGTAGAGTCCGGCAGCCGAATGCTCTTTCTGAAATTCCATCTGACCTGCCGCGCGAGGAACGCATCATTGATGTTCCGGAAGAGAAGCGGCAGGGAATGACTTTGATCGGCTACGAGGAAAGCGAACGAATCGCTTACCGCACCGGATTATATGTGATTCATTTCAAGCGAGCTAAATATGCCGATCCCTCTGATGCGTTGCGCGGTGTAGTTACGGCTCCGGCTCCGGGAGATGTTTTCG
>URVC01000023.1 GCA_900551245.1 uncultured bacterium
GTACAAATCAGGTGTATTGCAGCTTGGGTCTTTTAACTATTGACGACACGATCTAATAGTGGAGCGTTGAAATCAAAGACCTCAAAAAAAAGAGGTGCATCCCTGACCTATACATCCCTACATGCCTACCACAGCATCCATCGAAATACAGACCAAGAAATGCACCGTGTAAAAACACGGCACAATTCTTCTGTTCCTTCGATGGATCAGGCGTATTCTCAAGGTGGTAGTTTGTAGGGATAGCCTGAAAAATTATGCAACTAGAACTTTGTAACTCTGTAAAGTTGTGAACCTCCATGGTTATGTGAGTTCTTACTATACGTAGAATACAGCATGTTTTCAAAAAAATCAAATAAAAATCTTATAAAAGTTTCCTGATCTCTTTTGTTGGAACCGCTTGATTTAAAGATCTCTCAATCCCGAGGGGCGGGGCTTTGCCCCGCCCCTCGGGATTGCCGACACCGTCCCTCCTTCGCCCTCATTCCCTTGCGACAGTACAATTCAGCGTACCTCCTCCGGGCATCTATCGGAAGAGAGAGAAACGTTTCCTGCCAGCTTGCCATTTTCAGATTTGACCTTTCTCTTCAAGAGTTGCGAGCAAGGCGGATTCGTCTGCCTGCAGAGGATTTTTCAGATCAGTAACTCCGGGCGTCATCCAGTCGTACCGGCCTCCCGCAGCGGCAAGAATCACATTGAAATCCTGCACATCGTGACGGCGGGTTTTGGCGTAGTTGTTTGAGCTTTCGTCCGTCCCCAGAGGGTGCCGTTTCTTCGACAAGTCCAGATCCTCTACCATTTTCCAAAAAACGTCAGAAAAGGGCTTCTGCATGCGTTTACGGCTGTTCCCCAATTCCCCAAGAGAAACGGAAACACCACCTCCACGACGCGGGAAACCATGTTATTCGGTATGCGAATCCTCAAACGACTGGCCTCCGGTGCTCTCAAGAGGGAAGGTGTCACTTATCTCCTGCGTGCGCCAGTCCCAACGGCGACTCGGAGAATCTGCCCATGCTTTAGGACGAGGATTACACCCTACCGCAACAATATTCATCGTCTTGTCATCGTAGAGAACCCGTTCTCGCTCGTCCCCCTGATAAAAGCTCTTGTAGTAGTATTTGATGTAAGCCTTGTTTCTCCGCATGACAAAGTTCCAGTTCGGCATGATCCTTGCCCCCCATCTGGGAATCCGTTCCAGAGTAAAAGACTTGCCGTTCCGGAAAAAGATTTCAATGTGATATGCAAAGATATTGATCCGTTCGATCAGCTGTTGCGCATGTTTCTTATACAGATTGTCTTCAACATTCTTGACAGCCTGAAGCATATGAAGTTGCAACTTCAGTTTCTCCAGCACTTTTTTCTGGTCAACACAAGCTGTCGCGGTCAGTTCAAGGAGCTCACTCCTGATCTTTTCCATGGAGTTTTTCAGATCTCTTGACAGCTGCTCAAATTGCTCGTCCGGAATACTGCCCCGCTGAAACATATTCGCGAGCGTTTTCTGACGGCTCATGATACGCTCTTTTTCCTGTTCCAGACGGTTTATCTTAACGTCAAGATTACTGCTGCCATACAATAACCGCTTCTGCTCTTCGAGCAACGGTTTTACAATCAACGCCAGCAGAGATTCCCGTAATCCGATATTGTACAAATCGGGAGGAACTGGCGGCCTGGGTGAGTCCAATGTTTTCTGCGTTACAGCCCGGCGTTCCGGCGGAACTCGCCAGCCGAAAGGGAATGGGTAGCTGTAGCGGATTCGCGATTTTCCACAATCACGGGAATGCTCTCGATAAATGTTTCTGACACATCCAAAGTAGTACAGCCGGCATCCGGCTTCCAGCGAATGCGGCATTGCGTTACAGGACACAATCTGCATCCGCTCTCCACAGTAGCCACAGTAACACAATCCGGTAAAGGCATAGATGTGCTTCCGGTCATGGTTGTGAATACGTTTATTCCGGAGCCGCTCTTTCTTCTGGAGAAATTGGGAGAGAGTAACGATCGGAATGGGACCAAAGCACTTTGACTCGATCAATTCTCCCTCCGAGTTATAGCAATACCCTGCGTATTCAGGGCGCTGGTAGATCGGGATCAGGGTGTCATAGTGCAGATCATGAATCCCGTATTTCTTGCTGAGTTTACGGCAGATCGCCATGTAGGAGAAGTTGGCGACTCCCATTGCAAAAGCCTCCCGGATGAAATCAGCCTCTTTCGGAACGATTTCATACTTATGCTTGCCAATCCTGCGATACCCCCGCATGTTAGCGCCCGAAGGCCTGTAACCGTCGTCCTTGAGTTTTTTCAATGCCGCCTTGCTTTTCTGCCGCTGGATCTCAAGCTGATTGGCGTTGATCATGGAGATCAGAGAAGAGACGATGTTGTCTCCAAAAGAATTCGGATCAGCGATTCCCCCCTTGACACAATGCAGCTTGACTTTGTTGCAGATCAATTCCTGCTTCATGTATCCTTCCAGATAACTGTTCGGCAGAGGACGCATCAGCCGGGTGAAATCATCCAGAAGAATGAAATCTATTTCCTTAAGCATGGCAAATGCCTCTCCCAATCCCTGCCGGAAGCGAATCTGCATCGACGAGGTGGAAGCCGCCCAGTTGCGGAGTGCCATATCAAAATTGCAAATGGTGTTTGCGCCTGGCGTATCGGGGTAGAATTTGCCGGATATATTCAAATCCCGAAAGATTCCCACCACGCAATAGCCGCACTCCCTCACCAACTGCTGGCAATTTTTCACCTGCTGTTCCACACTTGCAGAGACATCATCATCTCCCGACGACTGGCGAGCGTAGATAATCGCCTTCACTTCCTTGCTCATCGCTTCACAACCTTTCTTGTGTTTCGGCGCAGGAAACTGAACCACTATGGTTTGTCCCCGGGCGCCTGTTCCACCTTTTTATGAAGCGTTAAGAAATTTTCCGGAATTTTTTCAGGGCTTTTTCTACCATTTTTCGAGCTTTCAGACAAGAAAACACAGGTCGATGAACATAATATTATCCTCGTATATAATGTGTTATGAAAATTTTTATTTTTTTGCAAAAAAAAATCCCCGACAGGGGATTTACCCTGTCGGGAAGCGCAGACAAAAGGAGGAGGAATGTATATCAGAAAAAAGTTATGCCGCACTACGGTATGATTTGTTTATGACCCCACAGCCCTCGGGATCGTTTACGAAGTAAATCCCCATGTCGGGGTTTTCGTAGCAGATGCAGCCCATCTTCTCATGGCGGGCGTGAGCCGCTTCATAATCATCGACCTTGAATGCCAAGTGAAATTCATTGTCTCCAAGATTGTACGGCTCCTTGCGATCCCGGAGCCAGGTCAGTTCCAGCTGGTGAGAGCTGTTCCCGTCCTCCAGATAGACGATGATGAAGCTCCCGTCCTTCGCCTCGATCCGCCGCACTTCGTGCATGTCAAAAGCGTCACGGTAGAATTTCAGGCTCTTTGCAAGGTCGAGCACGTTGAAGTTGTTGTGAACCATCCGGAATTTCATCGCAATTCTCCTCCTCATTATACGAAAGCTTATCCCGGAAATGACGGATTTTTCCGCCATTTCCGGAAAAATCACGGAAACAACCCGTTATTTCACCGCTTCCGCAAAAGTGCGGAAGTTGTTCCGCCAGAAGCCTGCCGGAGCCAGTTTCGCCGTCTCCCCATCCAGCTGACGGTTCATCAGCCGGAACCAGAATTCCGGATTTTTCAGCTTCAACTTCTGCTCCAGGCGGGAGAAGAACTGACGCCGCACCCGCGCATCATCCAGCGGCAACGGCTCCGGCTCCGCCCCGGCACGGCGGCACACCACCTTCCCCGGACGAATCGAAATCACATCCGCCAATTCATGACTGGCAAGCTCCACATTGAAGCTGTTCGTCTCATTCACCCCTTCCAGCGTACGGACGAAATTCCGGAATTTCTCCGCCTCCTTCGGCAGCTCCTGACGCATCGCCCGGAATGTTCCCAGCAACGCCTTCTCCTCCTTGGAATCCGCCGCCGACGGCGCAATGAATTCCGACATGCTCCGCACCGCAGCCTTCAGCTCCGCATCCTCGCCATCCAATCCGGCTTTGTAGAATCCGGCCACCAGAGGCAAATAATATTTGCTCAGTTCCGTCTTCAATTCCGCCGCACGCGCAGCAAGCTGACGCTGCAGTTCCGCCGCCTGACGCTTCTGCTCCTCCGCCTGCTCCCGCAGAATCCGGGCCTGCTCCTCCCGCTGGCGGCGCGCCGCCGCTTCCGCCTCGGCACGCTCCCGCTTCGCTTCATCCGACGCTTCCCGCCGTTCCGCAATCTCCTTCAGATGGCGCTCACGAGCCGCCGCACGCGCCGGGGCCGCCCGGAGCACCTCGTCCAGTCTGCCGTACACCTCCTGCATCGTGCGGAGCGCAGTACGCTCCTCCTCCGTCTGCGGTTGCGGGAAGCGGGTGAAAAATTCGTCGCCCGCGGCAAGCTGCCCTTCCCGGTCGTCCGGCCGGTTCCGCACCAGCGTCAGGAACTTCTCGACACCATCCAGATACGCCTGACGGGTGGTCGGTTTCGGCGGCTCCGGCGGTTTCGGCGGCGGAACCGGTTCCACTTTTTTCTCCGGTTCCTCAGCGGCGGCCTTTTCCCGGGCGGCAAACCACTCCGCCACCGGCTTTCCATATGGCTTCAACGGTTCCGGCAGTTTGTCGCCCTTCGCCAGAAATACAAAGGTCCCGCCGACGCCCAGCACCACGATCAGCACGATCCCCGCAATCAGCAGAATCAACTTCATCCGGCGCGAAAGATGCCGCCGCGGCGGCGGCTCCTCCTGCGGCGCTTCCGGTTCCGGAGCCATCTCGGGGCGGGGAATGTTCTCCGCCGTCATCGCGGCCGGTTTTTCCTCCGTTTTCGGCTTCTCCTCCGCCGCCGGAGCCGGGGCGGCCGGTTTTTCCTCCGCTTTCGGCTTCTCCTCCGCCGCCGGAGCCGGGGCGGAGGCGGGAGCCGGTGCCGGCACAGGAGCCGGCGACGGCGCGGAAGCACCCGTCACATTTCCGTCATTTTTCGGCGCAACATTAGAAACAGCAGCAGGTTGCGTCGGAGAAACATGAGCCGTCATTTTCGGAACCGCCGCTTTCGCCGCGGCAGGCAGCTTGAAGGTGGGGGCCGCCGCCTTTTTCCCGAATTTCAAGTTCAGCGTCGGCACGCCGGGTCCGGCCGGCCGGTAGTTGCGCATGAACATGTCGAGCGCTTTAATGAGCGGCGCCGGCGTCTGGTAACGATCCTCGATGTTGCGCGCCATCATCTTCATGATGATCGTGTTGAGCTCGTCGGGGACCTCCGGATTCACCTCCTTGGGCGGCGTCAGATTTCCGGCGACGTGCATCCGGGCGATCTCCTCGGCGGTATCCGCCACGTAGGGGAACCGGCCGGTCACGAACTGGTAGAGCGTTGCCCCCAGGCTGTAGATGTCGCTGCGCACGTCGGTGGGGACGCCGGTAAGCTGTTCCGGGCTGATGTACTGCGGAGTTCCCATCACCTCGTCACCGATCTCCTCATCGCGGTTTTCGTTCCCGGCCACCCGGGCGAGACCGAGGTCGGCCAGTTTGGCGAAGCCGTTGGCGTCGAGCATGATGTTGTCCGGCTTGATGTCCTGGTGGACCAGTTTCTGCTCGCGCCACGCCGCATCGAGGGCGCTGGCGATCTCGCGGACCACCTTGGCCGCCTGCATGAAGTCCAGCTTCTTCTGCCGCTGAAGGATCTGCTTGAAGGTCTCCCCCCGCACATACTCCATCGCGAAGTAGAAGATTCCGTTCTCCTCGCCGACCGCGTAGGCCTGCACGATGTTCGGGTGGTTGATCTTCCCCGCCGCCCGCGCCTCGCGGAAGAGGCTTTCGACATACTCCTTGTCGTTGAGAAAGCGGTCCTGCAGCACCTTGAGCGCCACCGGCCGGTCCAGCGAGAGCTGGCGGGCGAGAAACACCTCCCCCATCCCTCCCTTGCTGATCTCACGCTCGATCAGGAAATCCCCGATCACGGCTCCGGGAGAGGTGGGACTCTCCGGGAAATTCACCATTGCACCGCACTTCGGGCAAGCGACCTGCGTTCCGTTTTCCGGACGCTCCGCCTCAAAGACGCTTTTGCATGCTTCACAATAAATTTTCATCGTATCCGTCGCTCCGGCTGCTCTGCTTCTCTGGTTCTATGTTCATTCGGAATATAACCCGTGCTTCGGGAAAATCAATTCACTTTCCGAAAAAGTAACGAAGGACCGCGTCCTTGCGCAACTCTTCAAAATAACGCTCCCGGCTCTTCTCGCGCCGGTTCTCCTCCAGCCGGGCCCGGATTTCCGGCGCCAGTTTGCGGAAATCCGACTGCTCCTCCGGGAAGTGCGCAATCACCTTGAGAAAGAAAATCCCTTCCGCCGTCCGCACCGGCCCGTAGACCCGGCCCGGCGATAGATCCGGCATCGCCGCCGCAAACTCCGGGCGGAGCCGCCGCCGTTCAATCCGCCCGAGAGTGCCGCCGTTCTCCGCCCCCGGCCCGGCGGAATACAGCCGCGCCAGTTCGGCAAACCGGCCGGAATCCGCCTTCAGCTCCCCGCCGACCTTCTCCGCCGTCGCCTCCTGCTCCGGAGAATTCGCCGGCAGCAGAATCATCCCCAGCTCCAGGCTCTCCGGACGCACGAAATCCCCGCGGTGCTGCTGATAGTACTCATAGACCTCCCGCGGCGTGATATTCTGCTCGATCTGATACCGGCGGTAGAGCATCAGCTGGTAGATCATATTTTCCTCCACCTGCCGGCGGAGCCGCTCGATCGAACTGCCCGACTGCCGCGCCTGCCGGATGAATTCCGAACGCGAACGGTATCCCATCCGCTCGGCGACGTTGTCCAGCTCCTCCTCGATCTGCTGGTTGGGTATCGCAAACGGCTGCTGCCGGTAGTCCGCAATTACCAGCTTGCGGTTGATGAGGTCGTCCACCGCCTTCCGGCGAATTGACCGGATCGCCTCGTAGAGCCGGTCGCCGGAGTAGGCCGCGTACGCCTGATACTCCTGCTGACGCGTCGCGGGGAGAATGTCTTCCAGACTGACCGGCTCGCCGTTGACCGAGGCGAGAACGGAATTGATCTGCAGTTTACTGTCCGGCCGCAGCTCGTAATCCGCGGCAGCCGCCGGGAGCGCGAGCATGGCCAGAAACGCCGGAATATGCCAACCGATTTTCATGCCGCCACCGAAGAGTTTTTTCTTTTCCTCAAAACGGCAATATAGCACGTTTTCCCGTCGATCTCAAGTCCGCACAGGAATTTTAGCGGCTCAAATCAGCAGCATGCAGTCGCCGTAGCTGTAGAAGCGCATCTTCGCCTCGATCGCCGCGGCGTAGGCGGCCAGCACCTTCTCCCGGTCGCAGAAACAGGAAACCAGCATGAGCAGCGTGCTCTTGGGCAGGTGAAAGTTGGTCAGAAGCATGTCCACCGCCCGGATTTTCCGCGGCGGGTAGAGAAAGATCTCCGTCTTCCCGTGCCCGGGGACGACGGTGCCGTCCTCCGCCGCACAGCTTTCGAGCACCCGCACCGTGGTGGTGCCGACTGCCAGCACCCGCTTCCCGGCCCGGTGGGTCGCATTGATCAGCTCCGCCGTCGCCGGGGTGAGAAAGTACTCCTCGGAGTGCATCTGATGCTCCTCGGCGTTCTCCACCGAAACCGGCTTGAAGGTGCCGGGCCCGACGTGGAGCGTCACCGCCGCCTCGCGCACCCCCTTCGCGGCGATGTCCGAAAGAATCTCCGGCGTGAAGTGCAACCCTGCCGTCGGCGCCGCCACCGCGCCCGCCTTCTCGGCGTAGACGGTCTGGTACCGTTCGGAGTCGGCCGTCTCGTCGCCGCGCGAAATGTAGGGCGGCAACGGAATGTGTCCGTAACGCATCTGCAGCCGGTCGGAGTCGGCGCTGGAGAACTCCACCCGGAACGATCCGTCGCTGTTTCTCCCCTCGACCGTGAAGCTGTCTCCGTCGGCGTTGAGTTCGCCGGAGTGGTCGAGCAGCACCGCGCGGGTGCCGCAACGGGCGCGGCGGCCGGGCCGGAGCAACACGTTCCACCGCCGCCGCTCCGGGTCGAGCGCCTCGACCAGCAGAAGTTCGAATTTCGCCCCGGCCGGATCCCCGTCCCGCCGGGCGTACATCCGCCCGCGCAGAACACGGGTGTCGTTGTAGATCAATGCATCCCCGGCCTCGAGATAGTCGCGAATCGCCGGAAACGGGAGAATTTTGAACGCTCCGCTGCGGCGGTCGAGCACCATCATCCGGGAGCCGTCGCGCCGCTCCGTCGGATACTGGGCGATCAGCTCCTCCGGGAGCGTGTAGTCGAACAATGAAGTGCTGAGCATGATGTTACCCTCTGCCGCCGCGCATCTCTTCGCGCGCCTGCCGGAGCCGGGCGAGTTCATATTCGTTCAGGCTGTTGATCCCTTCGCGGGAGATCTTGTCGAGCAGGGCATCCAGTTCACGCGGCGAAACGCGCCCGCCCGCGGGCGGCGGCTCCGGAGCCGGACGGGAGGCGTTCCACGCCGGAGGACGCTTCCACTCCCCCGGACGCACCCGGCGACGGAACGGATCCCACGGCAGAGAACTGCCGAAGAGCACCTTCAAGAAGCAATATCCGCCGAGAAATCCGCCGAGGTGGGCGAGGTGGGCGATGCCGCTCTGGCCGCCGCTCACTTCGAGGATGATCTCCAGAATGGTGTAGCAGATCACCAGCGTCGCCGTCTTCAAGGGGAAGAACGGCATAAAGATCATGACGAACCGCCGGTTCGGCTCGAGCATCGCCGCCGCCATCATGATCGCGCAGACCGCGCCGGAGGCGCCGCAGAGAATCGCCGGCGTGTTCCAATTGAAGAGCAGAAAGAGCAGATTGCCGGTGATCGCCCCGATCAGGTAGAGCGCGAGAAAACGCTTCCCGCCGATGTGAGGCGCCACCAGCGTGCCGAAGAGGTAGACGCCCCACATGTTGAAGAAGATGTGGGAGAAGCTCCCGTGCAGGAATCCCGCCGTCAGCAGCTGGTAGAGGTGAAAGTCCCGGATGCCGCCGCTGGTCAGCGCCAGCCGGAAAAATCCCGCCGATTCCGGCGGGGCTACAAAGAGATAGGCGATCGCGTTGATCGCGATCAGCGTCCAGATCATGTTCATGCCGTTGTCGGCGGGGCGGCCGCCGTTCTGCATGTAGGGACGGTCAAACAGGCTCATGGTGTTGCTCTCCTCCGCATTACCGTCGAAAATCGTGTCGAATTTCGTAATATACCATATTTATGGAGAATATTCCAGTTGATTTTCCGGCAGTGCGGTGCTAAATTCCGCATGTTTCATTTTTCAACCGGGGGAACCCATGTTTTTCAAGATCGAAATTTACGTGCCGGCCACTCACGCCGAACCCCTCCGCGCCGCCATCGCCGCCGCCGGAGCCGGACGCCTCGGCAATTACGACAGCTGCATCTGGTCCACCGCCGGAACCGGGCAGTTCCGGCCTCTGCCGGGCAGTTCGCCCGCCGTCGGTTCGGTCGGCACGCTGGAAACCGTTCCCGAAGTCAAGCTCGAAACCATCTGCGCCCGCGAGCATCTCCGCGCCGTCATCGCCGCGCTCCGGGCCAGCCACCCCTACGAGACGCCCGCGTTCCAGTTCTGGCCGGTCGCGCTCGACGAATCGGAGGTGTAACCAGTCATGTCGCTCTTCATCCAACAGCTCTGGGAGAACCCGCCGTTCTTCTTCGCCGTGGCCATCATCGTCATCTTCTCGATCTGCTGTCACGAATTCATGCACGCCTACATCGCGCTCAAGGAGGGGGATCCCACCGCCGCCGACGCCGGGCACCTGACGCTCAACCCCTTCCGCCAGATGGGGCTGTGGTCGCTCATCATCTTCGCCTTCTTCGGGCTGGCGTGGGGGCAGGTGCCGGTGCGGCACGACCTCATGCGTCACCGTCACGGCCCGGCGCTGGTCGCCTTCGCCGGGCCCGCGACCAATCTCGCGCTCGCCGTCGGATTCACCGTGCTCTGCTTCGTCTGCTTCAAACTCCAGCTGGGGACCGAATTCACCTGGGAGATGCTCTATTACGCGGGCGAACTCAACGTGGTGCTCTTTCTGCTGAACCTCTTCCCGGTGCCCGGATTCGACGGCTGGTACATCCTCGAAAACTTCTTCCCGCGCTTCGTCCGGCAGAGTTCGGAGGCGGTGCGCGGCGCCTTCTTCGTGATGATCATGCTGCTCTTCGTCTTCATCGACCAGCTCTATGCGATCGGTTCGTTTCTGGTGGGAAATCTGCTCTTCCTGCTGCAGTCGCTTACCGAACAGTTTCCGGGGTAGAATCATGTGCAGAATTCACGTCGCCGCCGCCGTCATCCGCAGAGCTGGGAAGGTGCTGCTCGCCTCCCGTCCCGCCGGGAAGCCGCCCGCCGGCTGGGAGTTCCCCGGCGGAAAGATCGAACCGGGCGAAACTCCCGCCGAGGCTCTGTGCCGCGAACTGGAGGAGGAGCTCGGCGTTGCGATCACTCCCGGCGACGAACTCTACCGGCTGGTCACGGCGCCGGAACGGGGGGGCATCGAGCTGATCTTTCTCCGCGCCCGGCTCGCCCCGGAGGCGGTTCCGGTCTGCCGCGAAGGGCAGGAGTACCGCTGGGTGGAACTCGCCGGACCGCCGCCGGAGGAGCTGCTTGCGCCGGACCGGCCGGTGTGGAATTTTTTGACGAATTTCCAGCGGCCCGTACAATTTTCCGCCCCGCCCATCCGTTAAACCAATGAAACAGACAAGAGAAAACAACCAGATGAAGACGGTCGAGGAAGCCGGAGACATGGAGTTGATCCGGGCGTTTTCCGGCGGCGATGAAGCGGCGTTTGAAGTTCTCTATCACCGATACCGCCGCCAGCTGTACGGGTTCCTGAACAATCTGATTCCGGGGAACTCCGCCGAGGTGGACGAGGTCTTCGAAGAGACCTGGCTGCGGGTGATTGAAAAGCTGCCGAAATACCGCGACGACGGCCGGTTCAGCGCCTGGCTCTTCCGCATCGGCCGCAACATCTTCATCGACCGGATCCGGAAACTCCGGCCGGAGCGGGAGGGGGCGGTTCCGCTCGACGCCGAAACCACCCCGGATATGCCGGGTCCGGCGGCGATGGAGCCGGTCAGCGAACTGGATTCCGGCGAGGTGGGCAAGGTGATCGCCGATGCCGTCGCCCGGCTGCCGGAGGAGCAGCGCGAAGTCTTCCTGCTCCGGCAGCAGGATCTCGCGTTCAAGGAGATCGCGGAGATTCAGAACTGCTCGATCAATACCGTGCTCGGCAGAATGCAGTACGCGATCCGGAATTTGAGAAAATTGATCCGGGAAATCGACCGGGGAGGTGTCCTATGAAAGAGTTTGAACACTACGAATCACTGATTCGCCGGGAGGTTCCGGCGGCCCTTGACCGGCGGATTCTCGCGGCGGCGCGCCAGGAGGCGAAGAAACTCCGCTTCCGCCGGGTTTTCCGTCGCTGGAGCCTCTCCGGAGCCGCGGCGGCCGCCGCGGCACTGCTCGTCGGCTCCGGCATCTTCTGGTTCCAGCCGGCAGCGGACGACGTCCGCGCCGCCGAAACGCAGGAGCTGCTCGCCCTCAACGACTGGAGCAAAGTCGAGCAGGAGAACTACAACCTCAATTTCGAACTCTACTGCGGGCGGCAGGCCTTCTCGGAACTTGCCGGTCTCAACATGATGAAAGGAAACTGAATATGAAATTTCACCGCCTCCTGCTTCTCCTGGCAGGCCTGATCCTCTTCGCCGGAACAGCGACGGCGGCTCCTGCGCCGGAAACTCCGCCGGAGGAACCGGCAGGCCCTCCGCCGCCTCCGCCTCCGGAAGTGGAAAAACCCAAGAAAGGGGGCGGTCCCCGCTTCGGCGGTCCGCGCATGTGGCGCGTCTTCGCCAACCTGAGCGAAAAGGAGCGTCAGGAACTCCTCCGGCTCCAGAGCTCCGATCCGGAGAAATTCCGCTCCGTGCTCAAGGAGAAGGCGGAGGCGATGCGGCAGGTGGAGCAGGCCCGGCACCGGGAGTTCCGCCGTCTGATCGCCGCCTATCACGCCGCCTCCTCCCAGGAGGAGAAGGAGGCCGTCAAAGCGAAACTCACCGCCCATGCGCGCACCGATTTCGAACAGCGGCTCAATGAAAACCGCCGCCAGCTCGAGGAGATGAAGCGCCGCGCCATCCGGCTGGAAGCCGAACTCAACAAGCGTGCGGAAAACACCGAGAAAATCGTCGCCGCCATGGTGGAACACGCCCTCAGCAAACACCACAAATAGCCGACCGCCCGCGGCCGTCAGCGCAGATTGCGGTAGAGCGGCCGCAGAGCGGGCGCTCTCCAGTAGGTGCGCAGCGCCCGGTTCACCCCCTCCTTCATCGTCGCATTGGCCGGCAGAAAGACGCTGCGGTAGGAGAAGAGCACCGAGCCGGAAACCTCCGGGCGGGCGCTGTTGTAACGGAGCTGATCGGCCAGTTCCCGAGCCGGCCAGCTTCTGCCGGAGCCGAGCCGGTAGACGCCGTGGCCGATGTAGAGATTGACACCGGTTCCGGCGACCACCGAACTCCACCAGTCGGTCAGCGCCGCGTAGGCCGCGACGTCGTGCGAGAACGGCCAGTAGATCTGGGGCACGATGTAATCCACCCAGTGCTTCTTCACCCAGCCGCGCGAATCGGCGTACTGCGCGAAATAGGACTCCCTCCCGCCGGTGAGCGAACCGGAGGCGAGATGGCTTTTGTTCGCCCAGATGCCGAAGGGGCTGACCCCGAAGGCGACCCGCCGTCCGGTCGCGCGGTTGCTCGCATCCACCGCCTGCCGCACCCCGTAGATGACGTTGTCCACGTTGCTCCGCCGCCACTGTGCGAGCGAAAGACGGCGCGGATTCCGGCTCCGGAAGGTCTCCTGGTCGATGTTGCCGATGTCGGTGTACAAGTAGAAATAGTCGTCGAAATGGATCGCATCGACCGGGTAGCGCGCCAGAATCTCCTTCACCGAATCGACGATGTGGCGGACCACCTGCGGCTCCCCGGGGTTGAGAAAGAGCGAATAGCGGCCGTTGGCGAGCTTCGACTCCAGCACCAGAGCGGGATTCCGCCGGGCGAAACTGCCGCGAGCAAGCGTCCGCAGATAGGCATTCCGCCGCAACGGCGTGCCGCCGTGCACCCGGTAGGGATTCATCCACGCATGAAATTCAAGATTGCGGCGGTGCGCCTCCTCCACCATGAAGGCGAGCGGGTCGAACGACCCGTAACTGCGCCCCTCCTGCCCGGTCATCCAGCGCGACCAGGGGTTGAGTTTCGACGGATAGAAGGCGTCGCACATCGGCCGCACCTGAAAGAAGATCGCGTTGAAGTTCGCCTTGCGCAGATTCTCCACCAGCTGGATGAAGTCGCGCTGGAAGGAGGCCGCGTCGGCGTGGCGCGGAAAATCGATGTTCTCAACCGTCGCCACCCAGACGCCGCGGAACTCCCGGCTTTTGGCGCGGTAGTGGTCCGGCAGCGTCACCCTGGCAGAGGAGAATTTCCCGGCGTAACGGACCGGACGCCCGGTCGTCGGGTCGTTCAGCACCTCCGCGCCGCCGCGGACGGGGAACAGCCCCGCCGAAAGCAGCAGCACCAGTGCGGCAAACCGCCGGAGCCGCCTCACGATTCCGGCTCCTTCCCCCGGCGGGAACGGTGGCGGCGGCGGCGCGGCCGGCGCCCTCCGCCCTCTTCGCCCTCCGCATTCCGGCCGTCGTTACGACCGCCGCGACGGCGGGCTCCGACCGGCGGCCAGAGCCGTTCCAGCTCCGCCACGTCGCCCTCCTGAACCGCGGTGCGGATCAGCAGAAGTTCGCGCGAATGGGCGTAGGAGCGGCTCTCCATCAACTGCTCCGGCCGGCTCTTCGGTTCGCCGAAGAGCGCCTGCAGCTGAAGCACCCGCTCCGCCGAAAGCGTCATGCGGTTCATCATCGTCTGAGGCCGGAACAGCCGGTCCAGCACGCCGGCAATCGCGGCCCGCGCGTCGGGCGAATTCTTCCACAGCGTGCCGACCGCACTGCCGCACTGCTGTTCGACGAAGGGCAGCGCGAGCGTCGCCATCGCCAGCGAGATGCTGTTGCGGTAGATTCCCTCGGCCACCCGGCAGTTCCGCTCGTTGAAGAGGTTGAGCGCATATTCGCAGACCGGGCTGCCCCACGCCGTGTCGATCTCCGGCAGGAAATACTCCAGAAGGCCATAGTCGTGAAAGGCGAGCAGATGCTTGTCGCCATAGCTGGAGCTCAGGATCTTCTCCAGCTCCAGCGAAAGGCGCGAAGGCGCGGCGTGACGGATCAGCGGCAGCATGGCGAAGAGCGCGTTTTCCGTCGCCGCGTCGAAGGAGAAGTCGTACTGCCCGACCAGCTTGAGCGCGCGGAGCATCCGCACCGGATCCTCCTCGAAGCGGAGGCGCGGATTGCCGATCGCCCGCACCACCCCGGAGCGGATGTCGTCGATCCCCTGCCCGGTGTGGTCAATCAGTTCCGACCGGACCGGGTCGTAGAAGAGCGCGTTGACCGTGAAGTCGCGCCGCCAGGCATCCTCCTCGGCAGTGCCGAAGGAGTTGTCGGAGAGGATCATGTGCTCCGGCAGCTCCTCGTGCTTCCGCCCGTCCGGCCCCACCGCCGCGCTCTCCGGAGAGGGAGCCCGACGGAAGGTGCTCACCTCGAAGAGTTCGCCGCCGTGGCGGACGTGCACCAGCCGGAACCGCTTGCCGATGATCCGGGCCGAGCGGCGGCCGAAGACGTTGCGCACCTCCTCCGGCGTCGCCGCGGTCGAGATGTCGTAGTCCTTGGGGCGGCGGCCCAGCAGCAGATCGCGGATTGCGCCGCCGACGATATAGGCCTCAAACCCGGCCCCCTGCAGGGTGGAAATCAGTTCGATCACCCGGTTCTCAACCGGGAGTTCATGTTTCATCGCAGGCACGTCACAGCTCCCTCTGGATGATGGTGTCCACGCAGTCGAGTTCGGGATCGCGGTAGGGGTAGTCCGCGTTGTAGTGAAGTCCCCGGCTCTCATGGCGCTTCAGCGAGCTGTCGATGATCAGTTCGGCGACGGTGGCGATGTTCCGCAGTTCGACCAGGTCGGCGGTGACAAGGAAGTCCCAGTAGTACTTTTCGATCTCCTTGCGGATCAGCTTGATCCGGTTCTTGGCGCGCTCCAGGCGCTTGTTGGTGCGGTAGATGCCGACGTAGTCCCACATGAAGCGGCGGATCTCATCCCAGTTGTGGGCGATCACCACCTGCTCGTCGGAGTCGGTGGCGTTGCCGGTCATCCAGTTGAGCGCGGCGTCGGTGTTCGGCCGCGCCTGGCGGAACTCCTCGAACCGGGCGTTGATGTCCGCCGCCGCAAAGCGCGAGACCACCAGCGCTTCGAGCAGACTGTTGCTCGCCAGACGGTTCGCGCCGTGCAGTCCGGTGCAGGCGGATTCGCCGACCGCGTAGAGCCCCTGAATGCTCGACGCGCCGTTGACGTCGGTCTTGATGCCGCCGCAGACGAAGTGGGCCGCCGGCACCACCGGAATGAGATCGTGCGCCATGTTGATGCCCGCCTCCAGGCACTTTGCGAAGATGTTCGGGAACCGGCGGCGCAGCGTCGTCTCGTCGAGGTGGCGGATATCCAGATAGACGCACTCCTCGCCGGTGCGCTTCATTTCAGAGTCGATCGCGCGGGCGACCACGTCGCGCGGCGCGAGGCTCTTCATCGGGTGGTACTTCTGCATGAATTCGACCGGCTCGGAGTCGCGCGAATCGCGGCACTTGAGCACCGCGCCCTCGCCCCGCAGCGCCTCGCTGATCAGGAACGAACGGATGGTCGGATGGTACAGAATCGTCGGGTGGAACTGGATGAACTCCATATTGGCGATCTTCGCCCCGGCCCGGTAGGCCATCGCGATGCCGGAGCCGCAGGCGACATCCGGATTGCTGGTGTAGAGATAGACTTTGCCGGCGCCGCCGCAGGCGATGGTGGTGGAGGGCGCGAGGAAGGTGAGGATGTTCCCGCTCTTCACATCGAGCACGTAAACTCCGAAGCAGCGGTTCGGGCCGCCGAGGTCGAGCCGCGAACTGACCACCAGGTCGATCGCGACGTGGTATTCGAACACCTTGATGTTCGGCATCGAACGGACCGCTTCGATCATCACCCGTTCGAGCTCCGCGCCGGTGATGTCTCCGGCGTGGAGAATCCGGCGCTTGTGGTGACCGCCCTCCCGGCCGAGGTCGAACTCATCGGCCTCGTCGGTGTAGCCGAGCTCCCCGCGGGTGGTGAACTTCGCCCCGAGCTCGATCAGCTCCTGAATCGCCGCCGGCCCCGCTTCGACGATGGTGCGGACCGCGCCGACGTCGCAGAGCCCCGCCCCCGCCGTGAGAGTATCTTTGACATGTTCATCGAAGGAATCCAGCCGGTCCATGACGCAGGCGACGCCGCCCTGGGCGAGACGGCTGTTGCACTCGTAGATCTCCCGCTTGGTCAAAACCGCCACGCTCCGCCCGGAGCGCGCCAGATGGAGGGCGCTGGAGAGCCCCGCCAGACCGCTGCCGACCACAATGTGGTCGAACTGCACCGTTTCGTTGATTTTCATTTTTCCAATTCCCGCAGTTGTGAGGCAACTTTCAAAAGCGGGCTCCGCGCCTGTCGAAATCCGGAAAAAATGTATGCGAAACCGGCTTTTGAAATTGCCTCGGTTGTAAATGTGTAGTAAATTACACCAAAAGCACCATGATTTCAATAATTTTTGAATCGCAATGACGCATTTACCCGATATTTTCATGATTTCGCCTCCCGCCGGCGCCGGCGATCCGCCCGACGAATCGGCGCGGGTCTCCCGGAAGTGCCGCCTGCTGCGGCTCCTGCTGGTTTTTCTCGGCGGAACGCTCTACGCGGCCGCCCTGCCGCCTCTCAACTGGAATCTCCTCGCCTTCCTCACTCTCGTGCCGCTTCTGCTCTACGCAGTGAACAGCTCCTGGCGCGCGGCGGCGTTCGCCGGATGGCTCTGGGGGCTGGGGTGGGCGCTCTTCGCCTTCCGCTTCCTGCGGGAGATCCACCCGGCGGTACCGTGGCTGCTCGCGCCGGTCATTTCGCTCTGGCCGGCGGTCTGGGCGGCGGCGCTGCCGTGGCTCTGGCGGAACAGCCTCTTCCCGGCCGGCGCGGAGGATGGCGGCTTTGTCGCGCGGGAGAAGTTTCTCCACTCCTCCGCGGCGTTCTTCCGGCTGCTTCTCTTCGCCGCCGGCAGCGCCGCGCTCTTCACGCTGCTGGAGTGGACCCGCTCCCGCCTCTTCACCTGGAACGATCTCGGCGTCACCATGTGGCGCAACACCGCGATGCTCCAGATCGCCGCGCTGACCGGCAGTTACGGCGTGAACTTTCTCGTCGCGCTGGCCAACACCGGAATCTTCGCCGCCTGCCGCACCCGCTTCCGCGGGCCGGGACTGCGGGTGATGCTAGTGGTTCTGCTCCTTCTCACGCTGACGATGCTCGGCGGCCTCCTGCGAATCGTGCAGTACGAACCGGTCCGCCCGAACTGGTTCCCGGCGCTGGTGCAGGGGGACATCTCCCAGCGGCGCAACGCCTCGCTCGCCGAGGCGCAGGAGGCGCTCGACGTCTACCTCGCCCTCAGTTGCCGGGCGCCGCAGCTCGCGCCGAAACCGGAGCTGATCGTCTGGCCGGAGAGCGCGGTGCCGGTGCCGTTCCGCTCGACCCATCCGGTGAGCGCCTCCTTCCGGTTCGGCGTCGCCCGGCTGATCGCCCGGACCGGACTGCCGATGCTGATCGGCTCGATCGATTTCGAAGATACGCTCCCCGGCGGCGGCCCTCCCGGCGTGACCAACAGCGCGCTCTATTTCTCCGCCGACGGGAGACTGCGTCACAAATATGACAAAATTCACCGGGTGCCGTTCGGCGAGTACATCCCCTTCCGTTCGCTGCTGCCGGAGTTCCTGATCCGGGCGGTGGATATGAACCGCGACCTCACGCCGGGAGTCAACCCGAATCCGGTCCGGCTGCGCGACGACGTCCGCGCCGGAACGGCGATCTGTTACGAAGGGGTGTTCGGCTACCTCACCCGCGAGTTCGCCCGGCGCGGCGCCAACGTACTGGTGGTGCTCTCCAACGACGCCTGGTACCCCGTCAGCAGCGAGCCGGAACAGCACCTGGCCAACGCGGTCATGCGCGCGGTCGAAACCGGCCTGCCGATGGTCCGCTGCGGCAACAACGGCGGCTCCGGCGTGGTGACGCCGCTGGGAGAGTTCACCCAGATTCTGGAGGTGCCCGGTCCGGAAGCGCGGCTCGAACTCCGCCGCGGCCGCGGCATCGCCACCGTCGGAGTCGGCGTCGAGCCGGAACCGGCGGAGACCTTCTTCGTCCGGCACGGCGAATGGTTCATCGCAGTGCTGGCGGCGCTCGTGGTCTTCCACGCCGCCGTCGCGCTGATTCAATACCGGAAACGCAAGGAGCGCCTCCTGCGACTTGCCAGGCAACAAGGATCGACATCATGAGAGAAGAGAACCGACCGCTGTGGGCGCCGTGGCGCATCGAATTCATCCGCGGCCCGAAGGAGAAGCGCTGTTTTCTCTGCGGCAACGAAGAGCCCGGAGACCGGCCCGAGGAGCCGCTGATCCTCCATCGCGGAACGCACTGTTTCGTCATGCTCAACCGCTACCCCTACAACACCGGGCATCTGCTGGCGGCCCCCTACCGGCACGTCGGCGACCTCGCACTGCTCACCCGGGAGGAGCGGACGGAACTTCTCGATCTCTGCGCGACGGCCGAAGAGGCGCTCCGCCGGGCGATGGCGCCGGAAGCGTTCAACATCGGCTGCAACATCGGCAAGGCGGCCGGAGCCGGCGTGGCCGACCACCTGCACATGCACATCGTGCCGCGCTGGAACGGCGACAACAACTTCATGCCGGTCCTCGCCGACATCCGCTGTGTGCCGGAGGCGCTCGAGGCGACGGCGGAACTGCTGAAACAACACTGGCCGGAGGCGTGACCATGCGAGTTCAAATCGACTGCTACCCCTGCATTCTTTCACAGCTCTCCCGCCTGGCGAAGATGGCCACGCCCGACCTCGACCGGCAGTACGAACTGGTGCGCCGCATGCTCCGCAAGGTGGTCGACGCCGACGACCGAACCACCCCGCCGGAGTTCGCCAGCTTTTTCAACCGGATCGTCAACGAGGTCTCCGGCATCGAGGACGCCTACCGGGAGGTCAAGGACAAATCCACACAGCTCGGGCTCGAGCTTCTGCCCGAACTGCGGCAGCTCGTCGCCGAAAGCAGCGACCCCTTCGAAGCGGCGGTGCGCCTGGCGATCGGCGGCAACATCATCGACTACGGCGTCAACCCGGAATTCAATCTGCTGGAGGCCGAGGCCGGAATCCGCGAGGTGTTCGACCTGCCGTTCGACCGCGAGGCGTGCGCCGACCTGAAACGCCGGATGGATCAGGCGAAGTCGATCTTCTACATGCTGGACAACTGCGGCGAAGCGGTGGTCGACCGGCTGCTGATGGAGCCCTACGCCGACAAGCTGACCATCGGCGTGCGGGGGCTCCCGGTGCTGAACGACGTCACCCGGCGGGAGGCGAAACTCTCCGGAATCGACTTCGCGCCGATCATCGACACCGGCGACTGCGCGCCGGGGGTGTCGCTCCGCCACAGTTCGCCGGAGATCCTCGACGCGCTCTCCCGCGCCGACCTGGTCATCTCCAAGGGGCAGGGGAACTTCGAATCGCTCGACGAGGAGTTCACCCGCCCGGTCTACTTCCTGCTCCGGGTCAAGTGCAAAGTGGTCGCCGAACGGCTCAACCGTCCGCTCGGCTCGATTCAGATCATCGGGAGAAACTTATGAAAAAACGACTTCTTTTCCTTCCGGCGGCGCTGTTTTTCTGCTGCTGTGCCGCCGCGGCCGGCCGCGACGCGCGCGCCCTCGCCGAAGAGCTGCTGCAGATCAACGGCACCCGGCAGGCGCTGGAGGCGACCGTCGAAGCGTCGCTCCGCCAGCTCGGTTCCGCGCCGGACGATCCCACCCGCCCGGCGATGGAGCGGTTCGTGCGCAAATGCTTCGCCTTCGACGCGCTCAAGGGGGAGCTGGCCGGGCTCTACCTCAAAAACTACACCACCGACGAACTCCGCGCGCTGATCGCCTTCTACCGCACCCCGCTCGGGCAGAAGAAGGCGCAGGCCGACGCCCGGATCGGCGCCGCCCTCTCGGAGATCACCAACCGGCGCTTCACCGAGGGGCTCCCCGAACTCCAGAAGGAGCTCAAGGCCGCGGCGAGCTCTGCAACCGCAAAATAAGTTCGCGCAGAAATTTCCAGAAGCGGCCGACCGACGCGATGTCGAGCCGTTCGCCCGGACTGTGCGGATTCTCCAGCGTCGGGCCGAAGGAGAGGATCTCCAGCTTCGGATTGATTCCGGAGAGGATGCCGCACTCCAGCCCGGCGTGGATCACCTTCGGCTCCGGCTTCCTCCCGAAGAGTTCGCGATAGAGCGATGCCGCGGTCGAGAAGAGCCGCGAATCCAGCCGCGGCTCCCAGCCGGGATAGGCGTGGCTCACCGACGCCGTCGCCCCCGCCGCCCGGAACCGTTCCGCAATCGCTTCGGTCAGCGCAACGCGTTCGGCGTCGATCTGACTGCGCTGGCTGGTGGCGACGACGAGGCGTTCCCCTTCGCTCCGCACCGCGGCGAGGTTGGAGCTGGTCCGCACCACGCCGAGCGCCGAATCGAACGCCGTCGGGCCGTCGGGGCAGCCGGTAAGGGCGTCGAGCACCCGGTCGCGGAACTCCTCGGTCCAGACCCGTTCCGGCAGAGGCGCGGCTTCCACCTCGATCCGGAACTCCGGCGGCGCGTCGAACTCCCCGGCCGCCTCGCGTTCGAACGCCTCCGCCCGGCGGCGGAAGCTCTCGAACGTCTCCGCCGGAAGAGCGCCAGAAACCACCGCTTCGCGCGGAATCGCGTTGTCGCAGGTGCCGCCGTCGAACGAGGCAATTTGAAGTTCGGGCGACTCTTTCAGCAGGCGGGCGAGCAGGCGGATCGCGTTGCCGCGCCGGTCGGCGATGTTGCATCCGGAGTGTCCGCCGGCCATGCCGCCGACCGTGCAGCGGACTCCCGTCATCCCGGCGGAAACCGGCCGGAACGCCGCGTCAAAGGCGAGCGTCAGCCGGGCGCCGCCGGCACAGCCGAGGTAGAGCTCCCCCTCCTCTTCGGAGTCGAGGTTGAGCAGATAGGTCCCTTCGAGCATCTCCGGCGAGAGCGCCAGAGCGCCGTTGAGCCCCACCTCTTCGGAGACGGTGAACACCCCCGCCAGCGCGCCGCCGCGCCACGCCGGGTCGAAGAGGAGCGCCACTGCGGCGGCGACCCCGATTCCGTTGTCGGAGCCGAGGGTGGTTCCGGCGCCGGAGACCACCCACTCCCCGCGGATTTCCGGCGGAATCGGGTCGGTGAGAAAGTCGAACTTCACCCCCGGCGCCGTCTGCGGCACCATGTCGAGGTGCGCCTGAAGCAGGACGGCGGGAGCCGATTCGAATCCCGGCGCGGCGGCACGGTCGATCCGGAGATTTCCGGCCGCGTCGCGCCGGACGGCGAGCCCCCGTTCGCGGGCCATGGCGGAGAGCGCCTCCGCCAGTGCCGCCTCGTGCCCGGAGGGGTGCGGAATCGAACAGATCAGCTCGAAAATTTCCCATACCGGTGCGGGCGAAAGTGAATCAAGTTTTTTCATAAAAACGGCCTCCTGTAATATCGGAATTTGTTTTTCAACAAGTTCTTGCAGATAAAATCGTCCAATCCGTCACTTTTCCGTTCTTTATCCGTCATTGTTCCGTCATTCCCCGGAAAAGCGCGTGGGCGGCCCTCCTCTGCACGCTCTTGCGTAATATAGCTTATTTTCGCATCCCGGGCAAACCGCATCTTGAAAAAAAGCAAACCGATGCTACAGTGTGAACAGGGTATTTTTCTTTCTCATCGCTACAAGCCAACATCAGGAGGAGATGAACATGAAGAAGATGGTTTTCCCTGTTTTGCTCGCACTGCTTTCCGTCGTGGCGCTGCCGCTCTTTTCCGCGGATGTGCCCAAAGGGTGGGGCACCGACTACGACGCGGCACTCGCCCGCGCCGCCAAAGAGAAGCGGCCGGTGCTCGCTCTCTTCACCGGTTCGGACTGGTGCCCCTACTGTGTCCAGCTGGAGAAGAAGGTGCTGAAGGACTCCTCGTTCCAGAAGTTCGCGGAGAAGAACGTCGTACTGCTCTATCTGGACTTCCCCCGCAAAAAACAGCTCGACGCCAAACTCACTGAACAGAATAAGAAGCTCAGAGAGAAATACGGCGTCAGGGGCTACCCCACGTCGCTGCTGCTCGACGCACAGGGCAAAACGATCGGCAAAGTGACCGCCCGCAACGCCAGAGGATACATCCGCGACATCGAACAGCTGGCGAAAAAGGCCCAGAAGCTGGACAAGGCGAAAAAATAATCCCGGGAGCTTTGCATGCTGTACCGCTTCTTCTCCCTGCTGGGCGCGTTGTTCGCCGCCGCCGCCGTGACCGCCGCCCCCTTCGAGTGGAAGGCGGAAACGGAGGGATCCCGGCTGACGATCACCGCGACCGTCGCCCCGCAGCACTACTTCTACGCCGGAACGCTGGAGATTCAGGTCTCCGGCGCGGACGGCAAAACCCTCTCGCCGAAAACGGCGCCGAAACCGGTCGGTCACGACGATGAGTTCTTCGGCGCGACACAGATCTACCCTGCCGGGAAACATGTCTGGCTCTTCGAGGGCGTCCCGCCCTTCCGGGCGACGGTCTCCTACCAGGGATGCCGGAGCGCGAACGGCGGGGAACCCGCCATGTGCTACATGCCGGAGGATCTCACCCTCGCCGGCGGCACCCCGCCCGCCGAAACACTTCTCGACCAGGCCGTCGATGCGCCGCTCGCACTCGACCGGTTGAAGACGCTCCGCCAGACCACCGGCACCCTCTCCGCCGAAGGATTTCTGCGCTTCCTCGACCGCGCCGAAGGCGGGGCGGCTCCGGAGGAGAAGCCGCTCTTCCACGGCGCCGGAATCTGGTGGATCATCCTCCTCACCCTGCTCGGCGGGCTCGGGCTGAACCTGACCCCCTGCGTACTGCCGATGATTCCGGTCAACCTCGCCATCATCGGCGCGGACGGCGCCGGGCGCGGCACCGGATTCCGGCGCGGCCTCGCCTACGGCACCGGCATGGCCGCCGCCTACGGCATCCTCGGACTGGCGGTCATCCTCACCGGGGCGCGCTTCGGCTCGCTCAACGCGTCGAGCTGGTTCAACTTCGTCATTGCGGCGGTCTTTTTGATTCTCGCACTGGCGATGTTCGGGGTGTTCAACGTCGACCTCTCCGGAAAACTCAATGTGAAGCCGAGCCGGATCAAGGGCGGCAAAACCGTCGTCGCCTTCGTCATGGGCGCGCTCGCCGCACTGCTGGCTGGCGCCTGCGTCGCCCCGGTGGTGATCGGCGTGCTGCTCTTCGCCGCCGAACGGTACCAGGCGGGGAACTACTTCGCGCTGGCGCTCCCCTTCCTGCTCGGCGTCGGCATGGCCCTGCCGTGGCCGCTGGCCGGCGCCGGCTTCGGCGTCCTGCCGAAACCGGGCGCCTTCATGGTGGCGGTCAAAACCCTCTTCGGCGTCATCATTCTCGCCGCGGCCTGTTACTACGGCTGGACCGGATACACCCTGCTGCCCGGCAAGTTCTCCCCCGAAGCCGAAGCCGCCCGGCTGGAAGCCGGAATCGCCGAAGCCCGCCGCTCCGGCAAACCGCTCCTGATCGACTTCTGGGCGACCTGGTGCAAGAACTGCCGCGCGATGGAGCGCGAGGTCTTCCCGCAACCGGAGGTGAAGAAGGCGCTGGAGAAATTCGTCGTGGTGAAGTTCCAGGCGGAGAATCTCAACGATCCGGCGATCCGGCGGGTGCTGGAGCACTGGAAGATTCCGGGGCTGCCCGCCTTCGTCATCGCCGAA
Organism: uncultured bacterium; assembly: GCA_900551245.1. Lineage (GTDB taxonomy): Bacteria > Verrucomicrobiota > Lentisphaeria > Victivallales > Victivallaceae > Victivallis. The sequence continues at coordinate 23,989 of URVC01000023.1, forward strand.
CCCCTCCCCTGAGGCGGAAACGGCGGGCCCGTCAGATCGTGCCGAGGTCGTTGAAGGCCGCAGAAAGCGTGATGGTCTCGCCCGGCGTTCCGGCGGCGACCATCCGCCGGAGCAGTTCGCCCGCCTTGAACCCGAGGTCGAAATAGGGGCGGCTGATCGAGGAGTACTTGCTGAAAAAGACCGGCTCGAGGTTGCAGTAGTGCTCGAAGAAGAAGCAGGAGACGTCGCGGCCGGGCCGGAGACGGCGCGCCGCGAGCAGACTGTCGAAATAGCTCAGCGGCAGGTTGCTCCCCTCCAGCACGACGGTGGTTCCGGGGCGGACCGCCTCCTCCAGCACCCGCTCGAAGGAGTGAAAGAGGTTCTTGACCTCCAGCTCGTCGAGGATGATTTCCGCAAATTCGAACTTTTGGGCGAGATCGAGGGCGCGGGCCACTTCGATCGAGCGGCGCACCGAAAATCGGTCGATGCCGAGAAAGAGCAGCCGGTGGTTGCCGCGGCTCTCCGCCCGGAGCAGCGCCCGCCGGAGCGCGTCGCGCTCGTTCATGAACACGCCGGGGCGCCCGGCGGCGAAAAACTCCGACGCGGAACGGCATTCGCACGAATAGATCACCACATACTTCATTCCGCAGGAGTCGAAATACTCCGTCACCCCCGCCGCCTCGCGATCGGAGGCGAAGAGCTGACCGTTGATCAGAAATCCGTCGGCGGCCTCGGCGGCGGTGATGCTCCGCAGACAGCGCAATCGGCTGTCGGCGTTGGCGAAGTCCGGCAGCAGAATGACGCTCCCGAACTCCGCCTCGACCGCGGCGGTGATCCCCTTCTGAATGGCGGGGTCGTCGCTCTGGGGCAGGTTCACCGGCAGGATGCAGAGGCGGTGAAGCCGCCGCCCGGAACTGCGCGCCGGCGCGGGGGGCATGACGAAGAATCCCTTGCCGCGGCCGCGCTCCATGCGCAGAAGATTTTCGTTCACCAGCAGCGCCACCGCCTTGCGCACGGTGATGTCGCTCACTTCGAAGAGTTCCCGCAGTCGCAGATAGGAGGGGATCGTCTCGCCCGGTTTGTAGCGGCCACGCCGGATGCGCTCCCGCAGGATATCGGCGATCTGGCGGTATTTCGCCTGGCTCTCTTTCCCATGCTTTTCCAAAATCGACGGCCCCTGCTGCGTTTGACATGGTGCTCCCGACCAGAATCGAACTGGTGACCTAACGCTTAGGAGGCGTTCGCTCTATCCAACTGAGCTACGGGAGCGTTTCGCTTAACATAGCACCTCGAAAGGAATTTTGCAATTTTCCCCGGAATTTCCGGAAAAAGAAAATGAAACCGCCCGGATTTGCGGATTGAAATTTCCGGGAAATTCCTTGAAAAATCGGCGAGAACGGGTTATAATACAAAAATCCAAGTTTTCATCAAGAGAGAGAAGAGAAATGCCGCTTGATATCCAATGGTTCATTTTCGCGCTGGTCACCAACGGCGCGCTCACCCGGGCGGAGGCGGAACAGCTCTACGCTTCGCTCGGTTCTCCCGATCTGACCGCCTACGCCCAGAGCGTCCTCGACCGGCTGGTCGCCGGCCTTTCGCAGGAGGATGCCCAGAGCGTCCTCGAGCAGATTCAGGCCGTCATCGACTACGCCGTCGGACAGGCGGAAACCGGCATCGCGCCGGAATACGAGACGCCGGCAACTCCGGCTCCGGCGGCCGCCCCCCGCGAGGAAGAGGAGGAGGACGACGACAGCTCCCGCCGCCGGAGAAAACAGCGGACCGGCCTGGTCGCCGACTCCGCCACCCGGTTCGAAGGGGCGAACATCGATCTCTCCCAGATCCACTCCTACGCCGATTTGCCGACCCTGCGCGACATCTCCCAGCTCGACGATGCACAGGTCGCCGAACGGATGATCCTGCTGCTCACCTGTCTGCGCGCCCTCGGCTGCAGCGACCTGCACCTCTCCGCCGGCGCCAAGCCGTTCGTCCGGCGGATGCTCAACATCGAACGGATCGACGACTACGTCCTCCCCGCCGAGGACGCCGAACGGCTCAACACCGTGCTCCTTTCGCCCGAACGCAAGGCACGCTTCTACGAGGATATGGACATCAACTTCGCGCTCGAGGTCGGCAAGGACCGCTTCCGCGTCTGCCTGATGATGCACAAGGACGGCATGGAGGGCAGCTACCGGCTGGTGCCCGACCACATCTGCACGCTTGAGGAACTCGGATTCATGGATTCCGACATCACCCACATCAAGCGGCTGCTCGACTACCACAACGGCCTGGTGCTGGTCACCGGCCCGATCGGGTCGGGCAAGACCACCACGCTCGCGGCGATGGTCAACATCATCAACGACAAGCGGACCGACCACATCATCACCGTCGAGGACCCGATCGAAATCCTCCAGCTGTCGAAGAACTGCCAGGTGACCCAGCGCGAAATCGGCCGCCACACCATCAGCTACCGGACGGCGCTCAAGGCCGCCCTCCGCGAAGACCCCGACATCATCGTCATCGGCGAAATGCACGACCTCGAAACGATCGAAAACGCGATCACCGCATCCGAAACCGGACACCTGGTGATCGGGACACTGCACACCAGCGACGCGGCCAACACCCTGAACCGTCTGCTCGACGTCTTCCCGCCGTCACAGCAGCCGCAGATCCGCGCGATGACCGCGGGCAGTCTGCGCGGCATCATCTGCCAGCGGCTGATTCCGGCGGCGGACGGCGGGCTGACCGTCGCCTACGAGGTGCTGATCAACACGATGGCGGTCAGCAACATCATCAGCGAAGGCAAGGCGTTCCGGCTCAAATCGACGATGGCCACCGGCAGCAAGCAGGGCATGTGCACGCTCGACCAGTGCCTGCTGGAAAAATACAAGCAGAACCTGATCGACCATGAGGTCGCGCTCGGGCTGATGCGCGACCAGTCGGTCATCTCGCAGCTGCAGGCCGAATGGGCGACCCGCGAAGCCCGCAAACTCAAGCAAGCCCGGTAACGTTCAAGGAGACGAACGATCATGGAACAGGAACCGAAAATCAACCGCTACCTCCGCCAGATGCTCAGTCTCGGCGGATCGGACCTTCACCTTTCGATCAACTTCCCGGCCAAAGCGCGTGTCCACGGCAACATCCAGCCGCTGGACGACGTCATTCTCACCCCGGAGGTAATGGAGGAGATGCTCAAGGAGATCTGCCTGCCCCCCAAGCGGTGGACCAAATTCATGGAGACGCACGACCTCGACTTCGCGCACGAAATTCCGGGGCTGGCCCGTTTCCGCTGCAACTACTTCTACAACTACCACGGCATGGGGTGCGTTCTCCGTCAGATTCCGAGCAAGATCCTCACGATGCAGGAGTTGAAACTGCCGGAGACGCTGGTCGAGATCTGCAACTACAAATCCGGCCTCGTGCTGGTGACCGGCCCGACCGGTTCGGGCAAATCGACGACGCTGGCGGCGATGATCGACTACATCAACGACAACCTTCACAAGCACATCATCACCATCGAGGACCCGATCGAGTTCGTCCACCAGAACAAGAACTGCACGATCGTTCACCGCGAGGTGGGAATCCACAGCGAATCGTTCCCGCGCGCCCTGCGCGGAGCCATGCGCTCCGACCCGGACATCGTGCTGATCGGAGAAATGCGCGACAACGAAACCATCCGCCTCGGCCTCACCTGCGCCGCGATGGGCATGCTGGTCTTCGCCACGTTGCACACCAACAACGCGCCGAAGACGGTCGACCGTATCATCGACGCCTTCCCGGCGGATGAGCAGGCGCAGATCCGCACGATGCTCGCGGAATGTCTCCAGGCGATCGTCTCGCAGCTGCTCTGCCGCAAGAAAAACGGCGGCCGGGTCGCGGTCCACGAGATTCTGCTCTGGGCGGACGGGTTGCCGAACACCATCCGCGAAGGGCAGATCTCCAACATCCGCACGATCATCGACTCCGGCGGCGGCCGCGGCATGCGCTCGATGGACAGCTCCATTCAGGAGCAGTTCGACGCCGGCAACATCTCCGCCGAAGAGGCCTACATGAAGGCGAGCGACAAATCCCGCTTCCTCTCCTTCCTCGAAGAGGAGGAGGCGGCGGCCAAGGGGATTCCGCTCAACAACAAGAAGAAGCGCTGACGCCGGAGGAGAGCCATGTTCAGGCGGGCGGCAGGCATCTGGGCGAAGATCGCCGGGGCGCATCGCTCCGACGACGAAACCGGCGCAGGAATGGTGACGGAATTCTTCCTGCCCCGGCTCAACCGCGGCTTCTTTCTGCGGATGCTCGCGGTCGCCCTGTTTGCGGGTGTGCTCTTCGGATTCGTGCTGATTCCGTGCGTCATCAACGGCGAAAGCATGGTGCCGACCTATCCGGCGAAGGGGTTCACCTTCTGCTGGCGCGGCAAATACCTCTTCGGCAAACCGAAGCGGGGCGACGTGGTGATTCTGCGCTACGCCGACCGGGTCTACTTTCTCAAACGGATCGTCGGCCTGCCGGGGGATACGATCGAATTCCGCAACGGCACGCTCTACGTCAACGGCAAGGCGCAGGAGGAGCCGTACGTGCGTTACATCAGCGACTGGAACCTGCCGCCGCGCAAAGTCGAACCCGGCCACTATTACGTCGTCGGCGACAACCGCAGTCAGCCGATCGAACAGCACCGTTTCGGGCAGGTGCTCGCGAGCAAAATCGCCGGGTCGCCCCTTTTCTGACCCGGCAGGAGAAAGTGTATTTCACCGATGAAACTCAACAAGCGCATTCTCATTTCGGCCATCCTCGTACTCGTGCTTGCCGCGGGCGGCGCGGCGGCCTGGTATTTCCTGCGCGACAGCGACGAGGTGAAGATCCGCCGCACGCTGCGGGATCTCTGTTCGCTCGCCACCAAGGGGTCGGGCGAGAAAGCCGCCTCCGGACTGCTGAAAATCCGGCAGGTGGAGTCGCTCTTCGCCCCCCGCTGTCACTTCAACTTCAAGCATGAGATGTTCTCGGGCGAACTTTCGGATACGGAGATCGCCTCGACGCTGGCCCGCTTCCGGGCGCTCTTCTCCACCGTCTCGGTAAAAATGCGCGGGCTGGAGATCACCGTCGAGCCGCCGGACGCCGCCAGCGCCGTCTTCACCGGCATCCTCGAAGGGAGGATGAAGGACGGGCGCACCGTTTCGGAGGTGCGCGACCTCTTCTGCTCTCTCAAGCGGATCGACGACAGGTGGAAGGTGGACCGCATCACCGTGCGGGAAGTGCTGGAGATGTAACGCTCCCGCCCCTTTCTCACCGCGCCAGATGGTGGAAGTCGAGCAGCGAAGAGAGCCACTCGTTGAGGGTCTTCCAGTAATCGGGGCGGCAGGCGGGCAGCGCGGAATTTTCGATTCCGGCGGCAACGAGATTCTCGAGAAAGTCGTTCTGGCGGGGGTCGGTCGCCTCCGGCAGCAGACCGTTTTCATAGAGGTAGGCGGTCTTGATCACCACCGAACACTGAACCATGTTCCAGCAATCCGGCGTCCCCGGCGGAGCGCACAGCTGGCTGAGCACCGATTTGAACGCGTCATAGGTGTAGGGCAGCGGCACGTTCGGCACGGCATTCTTCAGCAGAAAGGAGCCGATGCGCCCCGCCATCTGGAAGTGGCGCGGATTCGACGCAATCGCATCGAATTCGGTGGCGATTTCCAGCCGGCGCGCGGTGTGAAGGTCGCTGTTGCCGCCGTCGTCGAACTCCACCTCCAGTTCGCGGAAGAGGTCGACGGCGGGGAAGTTTTTCGCCGAGAGCTTCTGCGCGCCGTTCGCCACCAGACTGAGTTTGCCGCAGTCCGGACTCAGCCCGGCCAGCAGCAGAGAGCTCTCCCGGCAGGACTGCTTCGAAAGCACGATCAGCTGAGTCGAAATCACCACGGCGCGGCACGCTCCTATTCGGCAAGCTGTTTGCGGAGTTCGGCGATCACCAGCTGCGGGTTGGCCTTGCCCCGGCTGAGCTTCATCGTCTGGCCGACGAAGAACTGCAGCACCTTCTCATTGCCCGCCCGGTACTGCTCGACCTGCGCCGGATTGGCTTTGATCGCCTCGGCGACCACCGCGGCGATGGCGCCGGCGTCGCTGACCTGAACCAGCCCCTTGGCCTTGACGATGGCGGCGGGGGACTCCCCGGTGGCGAACATCTCGGCGAACACCTCCTTGGCGATCTTGCCGTTGATCGTCTTGTTCTCGATGAGATCGACCAGTTCGGCGAGCGATTTCGGGGCGATCCGGCACTCATTGATCGCGACCTTCTCCTCGCTGAGCAGCCGGAGAAGTTCGGAGATGATCCAGTTCGCCACCAGTTTCGGCGCCCGGCTCTGGCGCGCGGCCTCGTCGAAGTAGGCGGCCACGGCGCGGTCGAGCGTCAGGACTTCGGCGTCGTAGGCGGTCAGCCCGAAACTCTCGACGAACCGGGCCCGCTTCGCCTCCGGCAGTTCCGGCAGGGAGCGGCGGATTTCGTCGATCTCCTCGTCGGTGAAGGTCACCGGCATCAGGTCCGGATCGGGGAAGTAGCGGTAGTCGTGGGCCTGCTCCTTGGTGCGCATGAGGTAGCTTTCGCCGCTGTCGTCGTTCCAGCCGCGGGTCTCCTGGCGGAGCGAACCGCCCTTGTCGAGGATGTCGGACTGCCGCCAGATCTCATATTCGACCGCGCGGTGGGCGGCGCGGAAGCTGTTGAGGTTCTTGAGTTCGATCTTGGTGCCGAACTCCTTCTGCCCGACCGGGCGGAGGGAGATGTTCACGTCACAGCGCATCTGCCCCTTTTCCATATCGCAGTCGCTGATGTCGCCGTACTGCATGATCTCCTTGAGGCGGGTGAGGTAGGCGTAGGCCTCGTCGGCGCTGCGCATATCCGGCTCGCTGACCACTTCGAGAAGCGGCACGCCGGAGCGGTTGTAGTCCGCCCCGGAGGCGCCGGCGCTGTGGGTGAGCTTGGCGGGGTCCTCTTCGAGGTGGATGCGGGTGATGCCGATGTACTTCTCCGGCAGTTCCGCGCCGGAGAAGCCCTTGCCGGAGAGGCGCAGCCGCCCGGCGGTGCAGAACGGCAGGTCGTACTGGCTGATCTGGTAGTTTTTGGCCAGGTCGGGGTAGAAGTAGCTTTTCCGGTCGAACTTGCTGAATTTGGCGATGGTGCACTCGGTGAGGAGTCCGGCCCGGACCGCTTTCAGGATCGCCTCGTGGTTGGGCACGGGGAGGGTTCCGGGGTAGCCGAGACAGACCGGGCAGACCAGGGTGTTGGGTTCCGCGCCGTACCGGTTGGGGCAGGAACAGAACATCTTGCTCGCCGTCCGCACCTGGACGTGCACTTCAAGGCCGATAACCGCTTCGTATTTCATTTGCAGAATGTGCTTTTCCGTGATGAATGGGTTGATGAAAATCCGTCGTCTCATAATGTAACGGACCGGGGCGGATTTGTCAATCGTTCCGCGGGGAAATCTGCGGATTATTCCGTTCCGGGACGTTGAAATTTTTCAAAAAGCGGTTATAAGTATGGAAAGTCAAAATCCAGCGAACCGACAGGAAACGGAAAATGAAATTTCATCGTTATGTTACGGCGCTTTTCGGCGCACTCGCCCTTGCTTTTCTCGCTACGGGATGCACGATTCCGGTGATGGCGACCGGGAAATACGCGGCGGAGGACTCCGGGCGGGAGGATTACGCAGTGGTCTACCAGGATAAGATCTTCCTGCACATCAAGGCGCCGGAGCTTTACAACGGCCGGGCGTCCTACTGGGACTGGGCGGGGAAATATGAGCTCACCAGCGCCGGAGAAATTCGTCCGGACATGGATCGGGAGACCGCCAAGCTCTGGAACTTCTACTACACCTTTCTGAGCAAGCGGGAGGGGATTGTGGTGAACGACCTGAGCGAAAACAAAGGTTATCTGCTGCGCTTCCAGCCGACGGCGAAGCGCCCGGTGATCCAGTCGGCGATGCCGCTGGACGACGCCGAACCGATGCAGTAACATTCTCCGCCGGAACAGGGTTTACCGCGCCAGCGTGCCGCGCAGGTGCCCGAAGAGGTTGTGTCCGCCATAGAGAAGTGGATGGCAGGCGCTCTGGATGCCGTTCCGGCAACGGACCAGTGTGAAGTTGATCTCCTCTCCCGGCCGCGGTGGATTTCCACGCTGATAGCCGGGAACTTCCCGCCACGGCACGGCGATCTCCACCGAGAACCCCTGCTCCGTCCGCCGGGCGGCGGCCCGCAGTCCGCGCACCGATTCCTCCGGAGAGGCGATGTAGGAGCCCCACCGGTTGTTCTGGCCGAGTGCGTCATAGACCGAACCATCCGGCGCGACGACGATCTCCCAGTAGGTGCGGAAGCGGATTCCCGGGCCGAGGAAGAGTTCCACCGCGTCCGCGCGCCACGGCGCTCTGCCGCCGGCGGGGTTGTAGGGTTCCGCACGCGGAGAATCCTGCCGGATGGTGACGCCGACGTAGAAAAAGGTCTCGTCCCACATCACGCGCCAGACGGTTCCGCTCGGCTCCTTCTTCCGGGAGGAAAGGGGATACTCATCGCGGAAGGTGAGCGCATGGTTCCAGGCGGTCTCGTCGCATGCGCCGTCGATCGACGGCGCGACGGAGGCAAATGGAATCGCGACGGCGGGCGGGGTTTTCTCCGGCCAGCTCAGCCCCTTCCGGATTTCGGAATCCAGGTGCCGGATGGTTTCTCCTGCGCGGGCAACCTCTTCCGGGTCGGCGGGGATCAGCCGCCCGGTGAGAATCGCCTTGGCCCGGGAGGAGTCGGCGGCGGCGATCTGGTTGACCATATATTCGGCCGGAGTGTTCTTCCCCGCGAGGTAGAAGTCGTAATCGAACTTCTCCGCGAGAAGCCTCTCCTCCGATTTCGGAGAAGAAAAACACCCAGCCAGCAGCAGAAGCGTACCGATTCCGACACACAGCAACCCTGTTTCTCTCATATCCACTCACTCCGTCAGAATGAGATTGCTCCAGACAAACGGATTCTGATGCGGGTGCTCCGGCGAGAGGGAAAAGACCGCGCGCCGTCCGTTGCGGTCGCGGTTGATCGCCTCCAGAGAAAATCCGCATCGGGCGTCTGGCTGCAGTTTCAGGTCATGGAACAGTTCCGCCGGAAAAAAGAGCGCATATTCCGTCCGGCCGCCCCCATGGGAAATCCGCACGCTCACCCGGTCGCACCGGCGCTGCTCTTCCCCCTGCAGAACAACCGGCTTCCCCGCCACCTGGGCAATGCGGAAAACAAGGTCATCCGCATCGTAGGATTTGCGTCCTTCCCGGGCATTCTCCTTCTGATTGAAATAGACGACTGCCGAATCGTACTCCCAGAACACCTTTCCCGGTGGCGGCGGCAGAAAATCCCGGTCGGCAAGGCGGATCGTCACGGCGATTCCCTCCGGACTCCAGCCGACGGAACAGTTCGCGGCAAAATTGCCGTTCCGGTCAAATTCACGAGCGGATTGAACACAGGTCAACGGATACCGAACCTCCGAATCAGGAATCGAAAATTTCTGCGAAGCAAGCGGCAGCCGTTTTGCGATGACCAGCTGGAACCGGAGGGAAAACAGCTCCTCCTTCCCCGTCGTCACGCGGCGAAGTCGCAGAAAACCCGCTTCGCCGGCCCGGGACTCTTTTCGCTGAATTCGGAACTGCAACGCCTTTTCCGCCCCGGCGGGAAGTTTCACCGTTTTCTCATTCTCCTCGACCTGCCATCCCTTCGGCAGATCGACCAGAGAAAAGGTACTCTCCACCGGTTCAGCGGCGGGGTTTCGAACGTACAGCGTCAATGCCTTCCCGTCTGGCGAAAAACGGTGTTTGACCGAAAGTTCCGGCACGGCGAAATATGGCTTGAGCGTAGCATGCTGCAGCGCATACCAGACCGCAGCCGGCCGGTTCTGACGATAGAGCTGTGCGGCATGAAGCGCGGCGGGCAGGCTCTTCGGCAGCCGCTTCATCCGTTCCTCCACCTTCTCCAGAAGCTGCCTGGGCGGCTCCTGAAGAACGCGCGTCACCGGAACGGCCTGATCCTGATGAAACACACGAAGTTCGTAACCGCCGATTTCGAGTTCGGCCGCTTCGATCTTCTCCCCGGAAACGGCATCCGTCAGGTGGAACGGCCGCGCTCCGGCGAGCTTCACCCGGGCGGGCCAGGCACAGAGGTTGACCAGATAGAGAATTTTCCCGTTCTGACGCACGAAAACCGGATCATTTACCCCGGGAGCAGGAGCGAACGACTGTTCCGGAATCTCCGAAAAAGCACGGTAGAAACGGCGGAACTTCTCATAGGCGCCGGTCTCCGGATTGCCCCACCAGCCGTGGTTGATCATCAGCGGATCACACTGCGCGGTGAGCCAGGCAAGGTTTTCCAGTACGAATTCCTCATCCGGCAGCGGAGTCGAGAAGGAAATGAGATTGCGCGGTTCCGTCCCGCGTGAAGTGGGAACATGGCCGCCGCCCTGCCACATTTCCAGATTGTCGTGCAACGTAATCTGAACGTTGCGGATTCCCGGAATTTTCCACAGAGAAAAGAGCGCATCCGAAAAGTTGAGCACCCGCTCATCATTTCTGCTGTTCACCACCCGGGTGTAATTGGGGCGGATATCCGGCAAAACGATCAGATTCGGAATCGCCGCCAGCGCCTTCAGATCCAAGCCCTGTTCGCGGTAGTGGCGGTTGAGATCAGGCAGGAGCCCCCGGGCAAGCTCCTCCGCCATCGCCGGAGCAACTCTGCCGATGGACACCCGGAGGATCAGTTTTCGCCCCTTCAGTTCCCGCACCAGTTCAGCGGTCAGAGCCGTCACCTTCCGGCAGCGCCACTCAAGCCAGGCGGACCATTCATTTTCGCGAAGCCACTGATACCGTTTCTGAAAGCGGTCCCGGCCGGTAAATTCGGGAAGTGCCGACCCGGTTTCCGCCCGGTAAAGAGAGGCGTTGTAATCCCCGTAACCGAACTTCGGACTGGAAAAGTGAAGCGGTTCTGTCGCCTGATAATCGATCCCCTGAAACATCGGCGAAGTCTGGTAGCGCTCGAGACAGGCGCGGAAAATCTTCCGGAACGTCGCAATCGAACGGGGATGAATCGGATTAATGGCCCGGTGCCGCACGATTGCGAGCGTATTGTCTGCACTGAAGAGCTCGGGAGCATCCTTCCCCCGTTTTTCCGCCTCGTCGAAATCCCGGCTCAAATACACCTCGCCCATCTCCATGGCGAAGCCGGTCGGTGTGTTGCCGTTGCTCCAGCCGGAGAGGTGATTCAAGGAGAGATAGTAGGGAATCTGCTCCCGATCGGCGGTCCGGGCGAACATGTCGAGAAACGCGGGCGGAAAGTGGCCAGCCGAGTAAAGACTGTCGAGCAGCCGCCGGTCCCCGGGCGCGCTGTTGCCGCCATAGTCGTAGAAAAGAGTGCTCCACATATTCCAGCCGATGTAGCGGGTGTACTGCACCATGAGGTCAAGTTTCTCCCGCCAGAAGTCATAGTTGCTCGTCTCGGCGTTCCACTGGTACTGGTTGAACCAGGTGTAGGAGAACATTGTGGGGTCCTCGTTCCAGTTCATGATTTTCCGACCGGCAGGATTCAGAGGATTTTCCGGCAGCGTTCCTTTGATCTCGTAAAGCCGGATTTTAGACACGGCCGGCCCGCTTTCACCGTTGCGGTTGAAGTGAGAACCGAAAATCACGCCGATCTCCGGACGGTTTTTCGCTGTGGCAAAGAGAAATCCTCTTTTCCGGATTTTCCCGGAGAGCGGGAAATTGTCGCCGGTAATGACACCGCAGGCATCCAGAAACGGCGAGGAGAAGGAGTCGCCGGAAACCTGGGAGATTCCGCAGTAAAACGTCCGCACCCGGTCATCCGGGTATTCAAACTCCAACCAGTGCATTTTCCCCGGATTCTTCAACGCCATACGATAAGTGAAACCGCTGTTCGGAGTTTTGCCGAGCGTTTCCCGGAAGGCGGTTCCATTCAACGAGCCAATCCGGCAGTTGCCGTCGTCAGCATAGCGGCCGGAAACGGGAGGCGCGGCACAATCGATCTCCGCGATCAGCTCCTTTTCAATGGTGTCACCGGTCTTCTGATGAGAAAACTTTCCACCATGAACCACCGGAAACAATGCCGAAACTGAATCCCCGCTGGAGTTTTTCATCTCAATCCGGTAATCCCCGGCATCCGCCGGAGTCCAGGAGAAGGCGCGAACCGCGTGGGAACGGGGCGCCACCGCGGCAGACAGCTCCGCCTCCGCCACCCGTGAGCCGTCCGGCGCATAGACCGAGATCCGGCGCATTTCAGTTCGTTCCTGTGCCGTTCCGTTGTCGAAGCCCACCCGGATAATCGCCTTTCTTCCTGCAATAGCGGAGAGATCCAGCAGAAACGGAGTGACAGGCCGTTTTTCGCAATACTGCCGTGCGATCTCCTCCGCCGCCGGCGCGTTCCGGTAAAGGCGGATTCGGGCGATGGCCCCCCGAAACGACGGCATCGCCCCTTCGCGTCCGAACTGCAGAGACTGGAGGGTTTCTGCCCCGCTTATCCATTCCCGGTAGAAGACGAGCCGCCCATCGAAATAGATCTTCCGATACCGGCTGTTGTCCCACACATAAGCGACATGATGCCACTCATCCTTGAACATCTGAGAAGGAACGCTGCAGTACATCGCCGCCCCGAAATAGAGGCGGGCGTGCGCGAGAAATGCCCGGCTGCCGGTCCGCTCCAGACGCCAGAATCCCTCCCGGCGAGGATCAAATTTATAGTCGCGATGAAAGCGTACCCAGAAGGAAAGCGCACCGGATTTCACATTTTTTTTTTCGGGGAGAAAAAGATTCAGTATACTCTTCCCGGTGAAAAATTCGGCATACGGCCCGAGAAGAGGATCCTCTTTCACCCGGACGTCGGTAAAGGCCCCCTCCGGAAGCGGGGTGTGGAAATCATTTTCATAAATCAGTTCCGCCTTCTGAATCCCTTCTTTTGCCTCGTCGCTCCCGTCTGCAGACGCCAGACGGAGTGCAGAAAGCTCCATCGATTCGGATGATTCAATATCCACCCGCCAGCGATAATATTGATTGTCAGACGGTGCAGGAAAGGTAAATTCATAAGTATTGGGCTCTTCCGTCGTGTGAATTACAGGCGAAGAAGTGTGAGTTGCCTGCCATCCGGCCACCTTTTTCCATTGTGCGGAAGTGAGAAAAAATCTGATTTTACCCCGTCCTTTGATCTGTACGGAGGTTTTCAACCGGGAATTTTCCGGAAGAATCAGCATCGGCGAATAGAGGGAGAAGTTGCTGTTGGCGGGGATCTTGATTCCTCCCCCCGGCAGGGACGAGAGTGCGACGACGGAAGAACCGTTTTTCGTGTATTTGAGCGCGTCCCAGCCACCGGAGCAACTCCCATCCGGATTGAACTTGAACTCCGGCTCCGGCAGCAGATTTTCCGCGGATTCCGGTTGGAGAGGGACGAGCCGGATATTTCGCAGCAGCAGCCTGCCGGGCGCGCTCATGGCCGGTACTCCGTTGAATCGGAGCAAGGCGGTGGACTCCCTGGTGATCTTGAGCGGAATTCGCAGCTTCTGAAACCAGGGGCGATAACGTACGGGGAGCAGATTCTGTTCTTTTCCGGCAAAAAACATGGCCTGCAGCGAGGTTTTCTCCGTACCGTTTTCCAGTTTCACTTCAAACGAAAGATCATAATTCCCGGGAATAAGTTTCTGTAAACTGATTTGAAAAAGATTGTGCCGCCACGACGCAGCCGGTTCAATTGCCGGAGAATTTCTTTCAACAATACTGTACTCCGCAAAAACAGACAGTGCAGCAAGAAAAACGACTTTGCAGAAAAATTTTTTCATTACCTTCCCCATTCTCGAAATAAAATTTGTCCGACGCAACAGATTCAATCACAAATTAATGCGGTACATTCTTAATCGAGCCATAACGAACATCGATCAAATTGGGCGGATAGGGGGCAGGAATCCATTTCACATGGAGATCCGCGTACAGAAAATTCGCCCCTTTCGAGTGACGGGTTGCAACGTGGTAAGGCGGCGCATTCAAGTCAAAGATGGAATTTGCCTGATTGTATCCCGCCAGAATCGATGCACTGTTCGACGTCCCCGCGCTGTCCGCCGCAACGGCATAGATGGATGGATTCCAGCTTTTTCTGATATTCATCGTCTGCTTGAGCGACATGCCGTTCATAGGATACCAGGTCTGGTGTCCGCTCAGCAGGCCGTTGACTCCATACGAACGGAACGACTGGTAATCATCCCCGCCCCAGGAGAGTGCGTGCTTGCAGGGAGACGGATCGGCGGGGCAGACAAAAAGCCCTTCCGGCGTCTCCTGCGGAGTCTTGGTCTGCCGCCGATATCCGGTGTAACCGAGCCAGTTCAGCATATCATGCCACACCTGATTGTACGGCTTCCCCCAGGAAAACTGCGAACGGGGATACCAGGTTGCGTTGTCATTCATGTATCCGTCGAGTGCGAAGGCGATCTGCTTCATATTCGCCATGCAGCCGGTCGCTTTGGCTTTGTCCCGCGCCTTGTTCAGTGCCGGCAGCAGCATGGCAGCCAGAATCGCGATGATCGCGATCACGATGAGGAGTTCGATGAGGGTAAAACTTCTTCTTCTCATACTTTGCCCTTTCCCGTTTCCATGGTGAAACTTTCTGCTTATAATTATGTCTGTACTCCGTTTAAAAAACAACCCCGAAAAAATATTTTTAAAGGAAAACAGATAAAAATCAGGGTAACAAAATGTAACTCATGGTTGAAATTTTCCCGTATTCCGGTATAGTATCCGCATAACCAGCACGGAGAGAACGATGAAATCCATCACCATACGCGACCTTGCCGAAGCCGCCGGGACCTCGATCGCCACCGTCTCCCGGGCGCTCTCCGGCGCGCCCAAAGTGGGAAGGGAGACCCGGAGCCGGATCATCCATCTCGCCGAGGAGCTCGGCTACCGGAGCGGAAACCACCGCAAGACCATCGGCGTCGTCCTGCCTTCCGTGGAGGTCCCCAGGTTCGATGCCTACACGGCAACCCTTCAGAAAGCTTTGACATTGGAAATCTACCGGCGCGGTTACCGCTCCATCATCCTTTCGTTTGAAGATATCGAACTGCTCAATGAAACGCTGGTCGACGGCGTCCTCTCCTTCGATTTTCTCGGCCGGATCGGCAGGCACTGGCCCCGCATCAAATCGCTGCCGCTGGTCTGCCTCAACGACCTCCCCAACAACCTCGACCAGGTCTACAGCGTCGCCTCTGATGAACTGCAGGGGATGAAACTCGCAGTCGATTACCTCGTCAGCCGCGGACACCGCCGAATCGGATTTCTCCGCTACCTCAGCCCGAAATTCTGGAAGGACATCCGCCGCCAGACCGGCTTCCTCGCCGCCATGCGGGAACACCGGCTGGAATCCACCGCCTTCGTGGAACTGTACAACACGCAAAGCGATTACAACGCCCTCGGAGCGTTGCTCGACAAGAACGTCACCGCCATCTTCGCCGCCGACGGAGAGAGTTCCGGCGCCCGGGTTCAGGGCATTCTCCAGCAGTTCGGCAAACGGGTCCCGGAGGATATCTCGATCATCGGGTGGGAGAGTGAACAGCTCTCCAATTTCCTGCGTCCGCGCCAGACCACCCTCGCGCAGAACTTCCCCAAACTCGCCGCAGAAAGCCTCAATCTGCTCGAACACCTGATGGACGGCACCCCCCACCAGAAAAACATTCTGGTCGAATACCAGCTCATCGAACGCGACAGCGTCGCCATCCTTTGAACTCGTCTCCCCCCCCCGGAAAAAGCCCGCAATTCCGGGGGAATCCGGTTGCTTTCTGCTCCGGCGCGTGTATATTACCCGCTATTTCAATTTTGACAAGGGATGAAAATGGAGCTCTTCGGAATACGCAAATCTTTCAGCCGCCGGAATTTTTTCGGCCATGGCGGCTATCTGGAAATCTGCCGCGTCGCCTATCCGCTCATCATCATGAGTGCGAGCAACAGCATCATGCAGTTCGTCGACCGCAAGTTTCTGGCGGAAAACTCGACGCTCGACGTCGCCGCCTCCATGCCGGCCGGAATCCTCTACTTCACGCTCTTCGCCTTCTTCATGTCCACCTGCAACTACACCTCCGCCCTGGTCGCCCAGTACCACGGCGCCAACGACCGCTCCAGCGTCCTCCACGCCGTCTGGGCCGGGCAGACCCTCGCCGTCGCCGCCGGCGTCATCATCACCTTCCTCATTCCGCCGATCGGAAGGTTCTGCATCCTCCACAGCGGGCACCCCGCCGAACTCATCTCGCGCGAACTGGAATACTTCTCCAGCCTCCTGCCCAGCGGAGTCTTCCTCTGCATGGCCGCCCCCTGCTTCGCCTTCTTCTCCGGGCAGGGAAGAACCATTCCGGTCGCGGTCATCAACATCTCCGGATGCCTTCTCAACATCTTTCTCGACTACATCTTCATCTTCGGCAAGTGCGGACTGCCCGCCTTCGGCATCTTCGGCGCCGGAATCGCCACCAGCATCTGCTGCTTCTGCATCATGGCCGCCGCCATGATCTGTTTCTACGCCCAGAACCAGCGCAAGATCCCCACCCGCAAACGGTGGGAGTTCCGCCCCGAACTGATCGGGAAACTGATCCGCTTCGGCGCCCCCGCCGGATTCCAGACCTTCATCGACGTCGGCGCCTGGACCATGGTCTCCTTCCTGATCGGACACCTCGGCCCCGCCGCGCTCGCCGCCAGCGTCATCGCCCTGTCGATCAACAACATCTACTTCGTGCCGCTGCTCGGACTCTCCGACTCCACCGCCATCGTCGTCGGCCAGTACATCGGCCGGCAGCGCCACGGCATCGCCCAGCAGGCCGCCTACCGCGCCTGGAGAATCTCCGCGGTCTACGCCTTCTGCGGCGTACTCGTCTACATGCTCCTGCCGGGCACCCTCGCGGAATTCTTCTCCCCCGCGCAGCAGAGCAGCGTCGATTTCGCCGAGGTCAGCAACATCTGCGTCGGCGTCCTCGCCGCCGCCGCGCTCTTCAACGCCTGCGACAGCATCAAATTCGTCTTCATGGGCGCCATGCGCGGCGCCGGGGACACGGTGGCGATCTTTCTGCTCAACTCCCTCACCGCATGGGGACTGCTGGTTCCCGGAACCCTCCTGCTCACCCTGGTGTTCCGCGCCTCCATCTACGTGGTCTGGAGCTTCGTCGCGATGGTCTGCGTCATCGACGCGATGATCTTCCTCTGGCGGTTCCAGTCCGGCAAATGGAAGACGATCAAGCTCATCAGCCACACCGAGGCCGAACCGCTCGAGGTGGAACAGGCGGTCTACGACCGGATCACCTCCTGAGTGCACTTTTCTTTCGCACTACGGGTGGGAGAAGGGGGCGGCGCGGAAACTGCCGGGCGAAACTCCGGTGTGTTTCCGGAAAATCCGGCAGAAATACTGCACCGATGAAAATCCGCTCCGGCGCGACGCCTCCTCCACCGTCGCCCCGTCCAGCAGGAACCCCTGCGCCCGCCCCAGCCGGACCGCGTTGAAGAACTGCATCGGCGAACTGCCCGTTTCCTCCCGGAAGATCGCGGAAAAACGGCTCTCCGACCACCCGGCGTTGCCGGCGAAATCCGCCACGCTGAGCGGTTCGGAGTAGTGAAGCTCCATATATTCCAGAATCCGGACGATCTCCGGATGGATCCTCCGCCCCCGCTCCCGCCGGTCGGAGAGGTGCGAAAGAGCGGTGATGACGAACTCCTGCCCGAGCACGCTCCGCCACGAACGGCCCAGCGGCGCGTCGTCGGCGGCATTCTCCAGAAAGGCGCGGGCAATCCGTTCGAACTCCTCGACCGGCGCGTGTCCGGTCCGGAAGATTCCCCGCCGCAGATTGAACCGCTCCGCCGGTTCCGGCAGCTGGTCGGGCGGAAAGCGGCGGAAGAAGATCTGCATCGCCCGCGACCGCGGCGAATCGCTCCCGACGTCGTGCAGAAGCTCCGGAGAGAGTAAAATCCAATCCCCCGGCCGGATCAGCACCTCCCCCCCATCCGGGATACGGAAGAGGAATTCCCCCAGCAGCGACGCGGTCAGCTGCCAGGCGGAATGACGGTGGATTGCGGTAGTATAAGGCTTTGGGTACAAAATACTTTCATACCACATCCACGGTTCCGGCATATGCAGATGTATCTCGGTGTTTCCCATGGGGGAAAATATATCGACCCCCATGCGGAATTGCAAGTAAAATAAGAGAAAAATGCAATAAAACAACCGTTTTCTGCCATTGCCGTTCCGGAAAAAGAACCGTATATTACGTCTGCAGAAGCGGAAAATCGCGGGAACAAACTCAACCTGTCGCATCCGGAGGTATCGAAATGAGACGGTTATTCTTCCAGAAACCCAACGCAACCGTAATCACCGCAATCATGACCGGCCAGACGCCGGAAAGCCTGATCGGCCAGTCGCGCGGCGCCGAATTCGACGGCGCCGACGCCATCGCCGTCGATCTCTGCGACCTGCGGCCGGAGTTCCGCAACCGGGAGTCGCTCGAACGGGTCATCAACGCCGTGAATCTGCCCTTCATGTTCTACTTCTACCGCAACGACCGCCACAAGATCGCCAACGACGACGAGAGCCGGCAGGGGCTGCTGCTCGCCGCGGCGGAGGCCGGCGGCGGCATGATCGACGTGATGGGCGACCTCTACGACCCCTCCCCCAACGAGATCACCCGCAACCCCGAGGCGATCGCAAAACAGAAACAGCTGATCGCCAAAATCCACGAGATCGGCGCGCAGGTGGTGATGTCCTCCCACCCGAACAAGGCGATGAGCGCCGAAGCGATCCTCGAACAGCTCCGCGCCTTCGAACAGCGCGGCGTCGATGTGGTGAAGATCGTCACCACCGCCGACACCGACGAGGAGTTCACCGAGACGGTCCGCGCGACCATGCTTCTCCACCGGGAGCTCAAGACGCCGTTCATCCACCTCTGCAACGGCCGGTTCGGCCGGCTCCACCGCTACCTCGGGCTGAAGCTCGGCGTTTCGATCACCTTTGCGGTCCACAATTTCGAAGCGGACACCGGGTTCACTCAGCCCTCGGTGCGGTCGATGAAGAGCGTGGCGGAGATCATTCCCTGGCACATCGGCACCTTCTGCAACTAAAAAAAAACCGGCAAACATCAAGGAACAGGACATCATGAAGTTCGATCATCGAGTCGCCGTCATCACCGGCGCGGCCGGCAGAATCGGCCGCTCTCTCGCGGAAAAACTCTGTGCTGAGGGCGTCGCCGTCGCGCTGGCCGACCTCGCGGTGGAAAAAGCGGAAGCCGTCGCCGCCTCCCTCCGGGAGAAGGGCGGAAACGCCCGCGCCTACTCCCTCGACGTGCAGGCGCCCGAGAGCGTGCAGGCGATGGCGGAACAGGTGCTGGCCGACTTCGGCAAGGTGGACATCCTCGTCAACAACGCCGGCGTCTGGCTGCCGTCACTGGTCTCCGAAACCAGCGAGGAACAGTGGCTCCGGATGATCGACATCAACCTCAACGGCACCTTCCGGGTCACCCGGGCGTTTCTGCCGTCGATGCAGGCAAACGGCTACGGCCGGATCCTCCAGCTCGGCTCCATCGCCGGAGAGGTCGGTCTGCCCTGCTACGCCGGATATTCCGCCGCCAAAGCGGGCGTCATCATGCTGACCAAGGTGATGGCGATGGAGCTGGCCAAAAAGAACATCACGGTCAACTGCGTCTCCCCCGGCATGATCGGCGACGACATCAAATCCACGTCCTACACCTGGATCGGGCGCACGGGCCTCGGGGAGGAGGTGGCGGATCTGCTCCTCTTCCTCGCCGGCGACGACGCCTCGTTCATCACCGGCGTGGACTACACCATCGACGGCGGGCGCATCCTCGGACCGCACGGCAACGACCTCTGAACCGGGTTTGATTCATTTGCATAAAAGGTTCCGTTTTTTCGAAACCGCCCGGCTCTTTGCACACTCTTTTACAGAAAAAGCCGCCGGGCGGATTTGAGAAAACCGCTTCCGCCGCTATCTTGAAAAAAGAGCCGGAATTCCAGCCACACGGCAGCCGGCGCGGTTCAATTCGTTTTTGAGGTGAAAGAAGATGGATCATCCGAAAAAAGTTCTCGTTCTCGGCGCCACCGGCGCGATGGGGCAGTATCTGGTTCCCCGCCTTGCCTCGATGGGCTATCAGGTGGACGCGGTCGCCCTGGTCGACCCGAAAGAGCCGGTTCCCGGCGTAAACTTCCTCAAAGCCAACGTCAAGGAGCCGGGGGTCCTGCCGCGCCTTCTGGAGAACCGTTACGACGGCATCGTCGACTTCATGATCTACTCCTCGTGGGAGCTGCCCGGCCGCCTCGCCTGCTTCCTCGACCACACCGGTCACTACATCTACCTCTCCAGCTACCGGATCTACGACAACAAGGAGCATCCGATCCGCGAGAGTTCGCCCCGGCTGATCGACGCCTCCGAAAACATCGTGCTGCGCAACTCGGACGACTATTCGATTTACAAGGCGCGCGGCGAGAACATTCTGCGCAGCTTCCCCCGGAAGAACTGGACCATCATCCGCCCCGCCATCACCTATTCGCTCATGCGCTATCAGCTCGTGACGCTGGAGGCCCCGAACACCGTCGGCCGCGCCCGCGCCGGCAAGGCGGCGGTGGTGCCGGAGCAGGCGAAGAACGTGCAGGCCACCATGAGCTGGGCCGGCGACGTCGCCCGGATGATCGCCGGACTGCTCTTCCTCGATCAGGCGCGCGGCGAGACCTACACCGTCTCCACCTCCGAACACCGCACCTGGGGCGAGATCGCCGACTACTACAAGGAGATCTGCAACCTTCAGTCGATCTGGGTGGACAAGGAGGAGTACATCTCGATTCTGAATCCCGATCCGTACAGCTTCGGCGCCCGGTGGCAGCTCGAATACGACCGGCTCTTCGACCGGATCGTCGACAATTCGAAGATCCTCGCCGCCACCGGAATGACCCAGGCGGAGCTCATGCCCCTCTACGACGGGCTGGAGCACGAGATCTCCCGCTGTCCGGCGGATGTCGAGTGGCCGGTCAACGAACGGATGGATTCCTTCCTCGCAAACCGGAAGTAGCCGAAAGGGTCACTTCCGGCGCGGACAGCCGAAGGAGCGCCCGGCGACGATCGGCCGGAAGCAGCCGTTGCAACGGTCGCAGGCGGCGGGCGCCATCTCTCCGGTGTGCCAGCGCAGCACCAGCTTCGGCTCGCGGATCAGCGGCCGTGAAAGGGAGATGAGGTCGCAAACCCCTTTCGTCACGGTCTCCATGCAGGTGAAGAACTCCCGGAACCCGCCGACCAGAATGACCGGAATCCGGACCGCGCTCCGCACCCGGCAGGCGGTGTCGACGTAGTAGGGGCCGCCATTGACCGCGCGGACCGAACCGAGTTCCGGCGGCGCCGCGGGGACTCCGCCGGAGAGTTCGATTGCATCGACGCCGAGCGTTTCGAGTTTCCGGCAAAGTTCGACGCAATCGGCCGCCTGAAAGCCGTCGGCGACAAAATCCTCACTGTTGATCTTGACCAGCACCGGGAACGCGGGGCCGACCGCCCGCCGGATCTCCGCGACCACCTCGCAGAGGAAGCGGGAGCGGTTTTCCGGCGAACCGCCGTACTCGTCGGTTCTGCGGTTGTAGTGGCCCGAGAGGAACTGGCTCAGCAAATACCCGTGGGCGGCGTGGATCTGGACGCCGTCAAATCCGGCTTCCCGCGCCCGGACCGCCGCCTCGGCGAACTGTTCGACCAGCTGTCCGATCTCTCCGGAGGAAAGGGCGCGGCAGGGAGGGCGGCGCGACGAAGCCGGAAACGGCGACGGACCGGCGGCGGTCTCCGGATCGAGTGCGAATCCCCCCGCGTGAGCCAGCTGCAGAACAATCCGGCTCTCGAGCCGGTGGATCTTTTCCACCGGCTCCGCCCAGGGGGCGATGCAGGCGTCCGTCGCGGCGGACGCCTGGTTGCGTCCGGCCCGTCCGGCGGGGGCGACAAAGGCGTGGCCGGAGACGATCAGCCCGACCTCCCCGTCGGCCAGTCCGGTCAGGATCTCTTCGAGGCGCCGGTTCCAGAGGCCGTCGGGGCCGAGCACCCCTTCGTGGGTCGCCGACCGCACAAAGCGGTTCGGCACGGTCATGGTGTTGATCTTCACCGGAGTAAACAGAATGTTGGCCATGGTCCCCCTCACATCGTTTCCCCCGCCGCCCGGTCAGAGCAGCCGGAGCTGGATCATATCATCGTTTTCCTCCGCGGCGCCCTTGCGCCGGCGGGAACGGACGGTATTGCGCGGCAGCTGGGCGATGGCGTCGCGCGGCGCGTCGGCGGCCTTCTCCAGAAGTTCGAGAATCACGTTGGCCCGTTCGATGACCGGAGCCGGAATCCCCGCCAGCTTGGCGACGTGGATGCCGTAGCTGCGGTCGCTGGCGCCGGGGACGATCTGCCGCAGGAAGATGATCTGGTCGCCGTACTCCTTGACCGCGACGTTGTAGTTGTTGACGCCGCGGCGGGTCTGCGCCAGTTCGGTAAGTTCGTGGTAGTGGGTGGCGAACTGGGTCCGGCAGCGGCACTGCGGGTCGTCGTGCAGGAACTCCGCCACCGCCCAGGCGATCGACAGCCCGTCGAAGGTGCTGGTGCCCCGGCCGATCTCGTCGAGAATCACCAGACTTTTCGGCGTGACATGGTTGAGGATGTTCGCGGTCTCGACCATCTCCACCATGAAGGTGCTCTGCCCGCGGGCGAGATCGTCCGCCGCGCCGACCCGGGTGAAGATACGGTCCACCAGCCCGATTTCGGCCGATTCCGCCGGAATGAACGAGCCCATCTGCGCCATGATGACCAGAAGGGCGGTCTGGCGGATGTAGGTGGATTTGCCCGCCATGTTCGGGCCGGTGATGATCATCATCCGGTTGCGGTCGCCGTCGAGCAGGCAGTCGTTGGGGACGAATTTTTCCGCGCCGAGCAGCGCATCCAGCACCGGATGGCGGCCGCCGCGGATGATCAGCCGGTCGTCCTCGAAGATGCGCGGGCGGCAGTAGCGGTGGAGCCGGGCGCATTCGGCCAGCGAAGCGAGCGCATCGACCTCGGCGAGCACGTCGGCGGCGTTCTGAATCTTCGCGGTGAATCCGAGCACATATTCGCGCAGCTCCTGAAAGAGCTGGTATTCGAGCGCGCGCGCCTTCTCCTCGGAGCCGAGGATCTTGCTCTCCAGCTCCTTGAGTTCCGGCGTGATGAACCGCTCGGCGTTGACCAGCGTCTGTTTGCGGATATAGTCCTCCGGCACCGCGGCGAGGTTGGCCTTGCTCACCTCGATGTAGTAGCCGAAGACCGAATTGAACTTCACCTTGAGCGACTTGATGCCGGTGCGCTCCTGTTCGCGCTGCTGGATCTGCGAAAGCCAGCTCTTGCCGTCGGTGGCGGCGGCGCGCAGTTCGTCGAGCTGCGGGGAGAATCCCGCCCGGATTACGCCGCCGTCGGCGAGCAGTGCCGGCGTCTCGTCGGCGATCGCGGCATCGATCCGTTCGGTGAGTTCCGGGAAGAGTTCGAGCCGGGAGTTGAGCTGTTCGAGCAGCGGCGCGGCGAAGACGCCGAGCAGCGTCTTGACGCCGGGGAGCACCCGGAGCGAAGCCGAGAGCGTCTGCAGGTCGCGCGGCCCGGCGCTGCCGACGTTGAGTCTGCCGACGATCCGCTCCAGATCGCGGACGACGCCGATGGTCTCGCGCAGTTCGGCCAGCGTCAGCGGGTCGAGGGTGAACTGTTCGACCGCGTCGAGCCGGGCGACGATGGCGTCGTGGTCGCAGAGCGGCCGGAGCAGCCAGCCGCGCAGACGGCGGCCGCCCATCGGGGTGACGGTGTGGTCGAGCACGCCGAGCAGGGAGCCGTTCTTGCCGGAGCCGAACATGGTCTCGACCAGTTCGAGGTTGCGCTGAGAGATCGAATCCAGCTCGAGCGAATGGTCCAGCGAATAGAGTTCGAGCCGGTTGATGTGGGCGGCGTCCTGCCGGAGGTTCTCGGTGGCGTAACGGAGCACCGCGCCGGCGGCGGCAACCGAAAGCGGCAGGTCGCGGCAGCCGAATCCGTCGAGGGTGGCGACCTGAAAATGTTCCTTGAGGAAGGATTCCGAGCGTTCGAATTCGAACTCGTCGGAGTCGAGCTCGGTCCAGAGGATCTTGTTCCGGGTCTCCGGCCAGGAGTCGTTGGCGCGGAACTCGGCCGCGAGCTTGTGGGAGATGACGCATTCGCGGGTGTTGAGCCGGTCAAGTTCGGTCCGGAGCTTCTCCGGCGAAGCGGTTTCGGTGACCCGGAACTCTCCGGTGCTGATGTCGAGACTGGCCAGCGCACTGCGGTCGCGCCCCGCGACGAGGGCGGTGAGATAGTTGTTGCAGGCCGGGTTGAGCAGTGCGTTGTCGATGATCGTGCCCGGTGTGATGATGCGGGTCACCTGCCGCTTGACGATTCCCTGCGCCAGCTTGGGGTCCTCCATCTGCTCGGCGATGGCGACTTTGACGCCCGCCGCCACCAGCCGGGGGAGGTAGTTCTCCAGCGCGTGGTAGGGGAAGCCGCACATCGGCACCCCCTGCCGCTTGGTGAGGGTGAGTTCGAGCACGGAACTCACCCGTTCGGCATCCTCGAAGAACTCCTCGTAGAAGTCGCCGAGCCGGAAGAGCAGCACCGCATCGGCGGGGATCGACGCCTTCGCCTCCCGGTACTGCCGCATCATCGGGGTGAGATTCTCTTCCATCCGGACCGGTTCCCCCTCTATTCCTTCACGTACTTGCCGATTCCGGTGACCGCTTCGATCCGGCCGATGTAGAAGCTGTGGTAATCGCGGTCGGGGTAGTGCTCCTCCACCAGGGATTTGAGGAAGAAATTGCGGCCGTCGAGCCTGCCGCGGCAGAGCCGGGTGCACTCCACGGCGAGTTCCGCCTCGCGGTAGATCGGGGCGTCGACCTTCTTCGCCGCGACCGGGGTGAGTCCGGCGCGGGCGATCTTGTCCGGCACGTCGCGCCCGGAGACGCTGCCGAGCTGTTCGACCACCTCCTGATATTTCCGGTCGGAAAATCCGCAGAGCGTGAAGGTGGAATACTCTTCGAGAAATTCGAAGGTCCGCCGCTGGGGGCGGACAAAGACGATCGCCGCCGGCACGCCCCACAGTTCACCGAAAAATCCGCTGCTGACCGGCATCGCGTTGAACATTCCGGTGACGAACTCCCCGGAGGTGAGCAACATGCGTCTTCTGTTCCAGATGGAAAAAATTCCGGCATCGAACTCATCGAGTCCGATCGGTCGTTTGGCACGTTTTCCGAGCATCGTACCTCTCCCCGCCTAACGGCTGCGCCCGGTTGTGATTTCGACGGCGACGGCGCGGGCGTAACGCGCGGCACCGGGTTTCTCCACCCGCACACGGACCTGCTCCACCGGCGGATATTCGAGCACCAGTTCGCCGATGGCGCCGGCGAGCCGTTCGATCAGCAGAAAGCTCGATTCCGAGGCCAGGCGGGTGATCCGTTCTTCGATTTCGGCGTAATTGACCGTATCCTCCAGCGCATCGCTCGCCGCCGCGCGGGAGAGATCGAGGCTGATTTCGACGTCGATCACCACCGCCTGGCGGCGGAGCCGTTCCGCCGGATAGACGCCGATGACCGGATTGACCCGGAGGCCGGAGAGAAAAATTCTGTCCACGCGCGCCTCCCGGTCACTTCCGGTTGAGGTGATACAGTTCGCGCTGCCGGTCGGTCGGGAACATCAGCAGATAGTAGCGCACATCATCCCAGAAGCTGTCGGAGCGGAAGTAATCCGCGTACCCCACCGGCAGATGGGTGACCGCCTGCCAGAGGATCGGCGACTGCGAAAACGGCGGCTCCGCCTTCCCGCCGCGCCGGTCGAAACGGGCGCTGGCGACCGTGGCGCGGCCGTCGCCCGGAGCGTAGTCGGCGATGGAGAGACGGCCGGTCCGGCGGTCGACCAGCAGCCGGGAGGCCGTCGGCACCCCGTTCCCGACAAAGAGGAAGAGCGCGACGTTTTTCGGCGGCTGCGCGGGGGTGTCCATCGCGGTCCGGAACTGTCTGGCACGGCGCAGATAGAGATCCAGCCGTTCGGCGGCGTCCTTCGAAGCGGCCTGCACGGCCGGATCGGCGAGTCCCCAGCGGTTGGCGCTCCAGACCGCCGGGTCGAAGAGATCGAGCGCCGGCCCGTCGGGCGCATCCGCGTAGTGGACCGTGCCGCCGTTCACGCCCGGCAGCATCTGATAGGCGGCCGGCGACGCGGCGGCGGGAACGCCGGAAAGGACCGGCGCGGCCGGGTCGGGCAGAGCTCTTCCGACCATTTCGGCGAAGACGCCGAGCGTGCCGTCGCTGGGCGTGCCGACCAGGATCACCTTGTCCACCAGTCCGGCGCCGCGCCAGTCGAGCAGCGGCAGCGAGATGCCGTTCTCCGGGAGCAGCTGCCCGCCGTAACGCAGATAGTAACGGGCGAGCAGACCGCTGACGCCGGGGGCGAAGAGGTCGAACCGGATGTCGCACTTCGTTTTCGGGTACTCTTCAGCGTATTTCTTCTGCAGCTGAGCGCGCAGCCCGGAGAGAAACTCATGCAGTTTCGCCGCGTTGCCCGGAATGTCCAGCTTCGGATCGCAGGAGAAGCGGAAAAGCTCGGTGTATCCGGCGTCGGCCAGCTGCTTCATCGCGCCGCCGCACTCCGGGTCGGCCGGTTTCGAGCTGAATCCGGCGTCGAACACCACCACCGGATTGCGTCCGGGCCCGGCGAAGCGGATCGCCTCCTCCTCGGCGGCGCCGCGGGAGGGACGAGCGGGCGCGGCCTTTTCCGCCTCTTTTTTCACGGGGTTCTCCACCGCGTTCCCGGCGGGAGCGGCGGGAGAGGTTTCGGCGGCAGGAGCGGTTTCAACAGAGAGACACCCGGCGAGCAGAAGCATCGCCGCACCGGCAAAGAGAGCAGAGAAGATCGTTTTCATAGTTTCCTCCGGAAAACACATTTTTCATACAATACCACCGCTTTGACACTTTGGCAAAAGCGGTGCCGGAGATTTTTCCGGAAATTCCATGGCTACAGAGGTGGAAGGGCGGGAAAATCGCAGGAAAGCGGAGGATTTTTTCATATTCCGGGTTGAACCTGCCGCCGGAAGAGGGTATATTACACAGTAAAATAACACCCAAAATTCAGCTTTGAGGAATTCTATCATGCGCTACATCGATCAATTCATGGCCGCTTTTCCGTTCGAAGGGCTCACGTTCGACGACATTTCCCTGGTGACTCAGTACGCCGACTTTCTGCCGCACGACGCCGACGTCTCGACCCGGTTTTCCCGGAACGTCACGCTGAACATCCCCTTCGTCAGCGCGGCGATGGATACGGTCACCGAAAGCGCGATGGCGATCGCGATGGCGCAGCTGGGCGGTCTGGGTGTGATTCACAAAAACCTCTCCATTGAAAAACAGGCCGAAGAGGTGCGCAAAGTCAAGTACTATCTCAACGGCGTCATCCGCACCCCAGTGGTCTTCCACCCGAATCAGACCGTGGCGGAGATGATGGAGGAGAAGCGGCGCAAGAAGTACTCCTTCTCCGGATTCCCGATCGTCGACGACTCCGGCAAGCTGGTCGGCATCATCACCAGCCGCGACATCAAGTTCCTCACCAACTACAACATCCGGATCAGCGACGTGATGACCCGCACCCCGGTGACCGCCAGCGATTCGGTTTCGATGAACGAAGCCTACCGGATCATGGTCGAAAACAAAGTGGGCAAACTGCCGATGGTCGATAAATCCGGCAAACTCACCGGCCTCTACAGCTTCCTCGACGTCAAGACCCTGATCGAAAAGGACGAGCCGGACTACAACCGCGACTCCCACCACCAGCTCCGCGCCGCCGCCGGCATCGGACCCTATGACGAGGCCCGCGCCGACGCGCTGGTCAACGCCGGAGTCGACGTGCTGGTGCTCGACACCGCGCACGGCCACTCCAAAGGGGTTATGGAGACGGTCAAGCTCTTCAAGAAGCGCTACGGCGACCGGGTCGATATCGTCGCCGGCAACATCGCGACGGCGGAAGCGGCCAAGGCGCTGGTCGACGCCGGCGCCGACGGCATCAAGGTCGGCATCGGACCCGGTTCGATCTGCACCACCCGCGTGGTGGCGGGCGTCGGCGTGCCGCAGGTGACCGCGGTCTATGAAGTGGCCAAGACGGTTCCGGCGGATGTTCCGGTGATCGCCGACGGCGGAATCAAGCAGTCCGGCGACGTGGCCAAGGCGCTGGCGGTCGGAGCCGACTGCGTGATGATGGGTTCCGCGCTGGCCGGTACCAGCGAGAGCAACGGCGAAATGATCCTCCACCAGGGCCGCAGCTACGTCTCCTACCGCGGCATGGGCAGTCTGGAGGCGATGAAGACCGGCAAGGGCAGCCGCGAACGGTACGGTCAGGATGATGTCGATGACGACTCCAAGCTGGTGCCGCAGGGCATCGAGGCGATGGTGCCCTTCCGCGGTCCGGTGAAGAATGTGATCTGCCAGTTCGTCGGCGGGTTGCGCTACTCCTTCGGGTACTGCGGCGCGCGGACGGTCAAGGAGTTCCAGGAGAAGGCGCGGATGGTCCGGGTGACCGCCGCCGGACTGCGCGAAGCGCATCCGCACGACGTGACCATGCTCAAGGACGCCCCGAACTACACCGCGTCGAACTGAGCGGAAAGGCGGCGCCTCATGCGAATGATCCGGAACATTCTGGCCGCGCTGCTGCTCGTTTCGGCGCTCGCCGCCGGAGCGGCGGCGGAGAACGGGCGGATCGGCGTGGTCAATCTCGAGAAGATCTTCCGTGAATATTACAAGAGCCGGATTGCCGAAGATGCGATCAAGCAGCAGGCGGAGGTGTACCGCACCTATTTGATGCGGCTCAACGACCAGTTGCGCACCCTCAA
This sequence comes from uncultured bacterium, assembly GCA_900551245.1. Taxonomy (GTDB): domain Bacteria; phylum Verrucomicrobiota; class Lentisphaeria; order Victivallales; family Victivallaceae; genus Victivallis. The sequence goes on from URVC01000023.1 coordinate 52,871, forward strand.
GGAGGAGGCGCGCGCCGCGCGGCTCAACAGCCAGAATCTGGCGCTCTCCGAAGCGGACCGCAAAGCCGCGGTCGACAAGGCGGACGCCAAGGCGCGCCAGGTCTCCCAGAAGGAGGCGGAGATCGAACTCTACGCCACCGAAGGGAGCGCCTCTCTGCGCAAAGTCGAGCAGCAGAAGCGCGAAGCGATCATGGCGGAAATTTACCAGGAGATCCGGCGCCGCGCGGCGGCCGAAGGGTATGCGTTCGTGCTCGACAGCTCCGGCAAGACGATGAACGAACAGCCGACTCTGCTGCTCTGCCCGCCCTCCAGCGACTTCACCGCCGCCGTTCTCACCGAACTGAACCGGACGAGGACAAAGAAGGTCGACGCCCCCGCCCCGAAACCGGCGCCGCCGGAACCTGTCAGCAAACCTTAACCTTCAGGAAGGAAGCATTGTATGAACCACGTCACTCTCACCGCCGCGAAAATCGCGGAAATGGTCAACGGCAAACTGATCGGTTCGCCCGACCGCACCATCTCCAGCGTCTCCGGTATCCGGGATGCGCAGAGCGATCAGCTCTCCTTCATCGGCAACAAGAAGTACCAGCACCAGCTCGAAAGCACCAAAGCGGGCGTGGTGCTCGTCTGCCCCGACCTCGCCGATGCTCCGGCGGTGGACCGCACTCTGATCGTCTGTGACAACGTCGACTACGCCTTCGCCAAGGTGATCGCGGTCTTCGCGGAGGAGCCGCCGAAGTGGCCGGTCGGAGTCCATCCCTCGGCGGTGGTCTCTCCTGACGCGAAGCTCGGTCAGGGGGTCAGCATCAACGCCAACGCGGTGATCGAAGCGGGCGCGGAGATCGGTGACGGCACCGTGATCGGCGCCGGCTGCTACATCGGCCACGACGTGAAGATCGGCGCGGGTTCGTTGCTCTACCCCAACGTGACGGTCATGTACCGCTGCGTGATCGGGCGCAAGGCGGTGATCCACCCGGGCGTGGTGATCGGCGGCGACGGCTTCGGCTTCATCCCGACCAAGCAGGGGCTGGTCAAGGTGCCGCAGACCGGCATCGTCCAGATTGACGACGACGTCGAAATCGGCGCGAACACCACCATCGACCGCGCCCGTTTCGGCAAGACCTGGATCAAGAGCAACGTCAAGATCGACAATCAGGTGATGGTCGCGCACAACGTGGTGATCGGCGAAAGCTCGATTCTGGTCGCCCAGTGCGGCATCGCCGGCAGTGCCGAACTCGGCCGCGGCGTCGTGCTCGCCGCCAAGTCGGGCGTCAACGGCCACATCACCCTCGGCGACGGGGTTCAGGTCGCCGGAACCAGCGGCGTGGTCAAGAGCCTGCCGGCCGGCGCGATCGCCCTCGGCACCCCGGCGGAATCCCAGCGCGAATTCATGGCGCGCCACACTCTGCCGAGCCGGTTTGAAAAGCTCTCCGCCAAAGTGGAGGCGCTCCGGAAGGAGATCGCCGAGCTCAAGGCGTCCAAATAACGCTTGTTTTTCGAAAAATGGCGGCAATGCGGCACATCCGGAACCTCCTGTTCGGACTCTGCGCATTGCCGCTCTTTTTGTCTCTTTCCGCCGCGGAGGAAGAACTTCCGCCGGACCCGTTGCGTGACCGGGCCCGCACGGGGGAGACCGCCGCGCAGCTTCAGCTGGCGAACGAATTCTTTTTCGGCCGCAACCGTCCGCGCAATCCGACGCTGGCGGCCTACTGGTTCCGCCAGGCGGCGGAGCAGGGCAGTCCGGAGGGGGCCTACAACTTCGCGGTCTGTCTCGAACGCGGCTGGGGAGCTGTGCAGAGTGCCAATCAGGCCTTTTCTTTCTACACCCGTGCGGCGGAAGCGGGCCGCCCGGAAGCGCGCCTTGCCCGGGCGCGGCTGCTCTACACCGGCGTAAAGGAGGAGAAGGGGAATGCCGGAACCCGTCCGGCAATTCCGGCGGAACCGGAAAAGGCGCTCGACGAACTGCGCCGGCTCTCGGCGGAAAATTTCGTTCCGGCTAAATTCGAACTTGCGCGGCTTCTGGCGAGCGACCGCGAACGGCGGAAAAGCTGTGCAGCGGAACTCCGCGCCCGGCTGGAAGAGTACGCGGCGCAACCGAATCCGGAGCCGAAAGCTCTGCTTCTACTGGCCGAATGCCGTCGCGACGGCATCGGCGGTTCCCCTTCGATGGAGCATGCCGCGGACGCGGTGGAGCGGGCGATGATGCTCGGCGATGCCGATGCGAAAGCGCTCTACGCCCGGATTCTGGAATACGGGCACGGGCGGCGGCCGGATCCGGAGCAGGCCTTCCGGCTGACGAAAGAGGCGGCGGAGGCGGGGTCCCCCCCCGCCCTGCTGCGTCTGGGGGACTACAAGCTCACCGGCGACCATCTGCCGCACGATCCGGGCGGCGCGGTGGAGTGTTTCCGCCGTGCCGCGGATGCGGGCTATCCGCCCGCCTTCTTCAAGCTCGGCAACGCCTATGCCGAAGGAATCGGCGTGGAAAAGAATCCTGTGCGCGCTTTCGAAGAGTTCTCCAAAGGTGCGCGTGCCGGTGAGCCCCGCTGTCAATATCGTGTAGGTCGCTGTTACCTTGACGGCACCGGCATTGCGGCTGATCCGGCCGGAGCGGTCTACTGGTTCCGCAGCGCGATCGGCCGCGGCAATGTGGAAGCGATGCGCGATCTCGGCCGCTGTCTTCTCGAAGGGCGCGGCGTCGAAAAGAACGAAGAAGAGGGAGCCAAGCTGCTTTCCGCCGCCGCCGCCGCCGGCGATCGCGCCGCCATTCTGATGCTCAACCGCAACTGACGGATCCCAGGAATCCGCCGTTTTTCCGCAGAAATAACGATAAAATCCGTCATTTTCGGCTGAAACGACGGTGAAATAACGGGCGTGGGGAGCGGGAGAGATGGGTGCACTCCAGGCCTCTTCGGATGGGCGAGGGCGGTACTGTGGCGGGAATTTCCGGCTTCTGTGGTGCGCGGTCGGGGCGGAGGCGGATATTCGAACTTCCGCGAGTTTTTTTTGGGTCGAGGGAGCTGGAGGGCCGGTCGCCCTCCAGACCTCTTCGGATGGGCGAGGGCGGTACTGTGGCGGGAATTTCCGGCTTCTGCGGTGCGCGGTCGGGGCGGAGGCGGATATTCGAACTTCCGCGAGTTTTTTTGGGTCGAGGGAGCTGGAGGGCCGGTCGCCCTCCAGACCTCCCCGCCCGTGAGAAGTCAGAAGTCGGTTGATACTGATCCGCACGCGGCCCTCGCGGGCCTTACTTGTCGGGCTT
>URVC01000024.1 GCA_900551245.1 uncultured bacterium
GCTCAAATAGGGTGGTTAGAATGACGATTTCAAAGAATTATGGGACGGCACTGAATTTTTTTAATGAAAAAGCGGGGGCGTGTGATGGAAAAAACGACGATTCTTCAACTGCAGAAGCTGCTGGATGAGGCGACGGAAAGCGGGCTGGAGTGCGGTTGTCAGCTGGCAATCTACGAAAACGGCGAACTCGTCGCCGATCTCTGTTCCGGTTACACTGCGCCGGACCGGCGGCGGAAAGTCGAACCCGATACGCTGTTCCCGGTCTTCTCCGTCGGCAAGGGACTCTTTACCACGGCGATTCACCGGATGGTGGAAAAGGGGGCGCTTGCCTACTCCACCCGGCTGGGGGAGTTGTGGCCGGAATTCGATTGCGAAGGGAAGGAGCATCTGCTGCTCTGGCACGTCCTGACCCACCGTTCCGGCCTGTTCATGACGCCGGAACACGCCTCCTTTGCCGAACTGGCGGACTGGAATCTGATGTGCCGCCGCATGGCCGCGATGCGTCCTGAGTGGACCCCCGGCACCCGCTGCCGGTATCAGTCCTTTTCCTACGCCTGGCTGGTCGGGGAGCCGCTGGTGCGTGCCGACGGCCGGCCGTTGAAACAGATCCTCACCGACGAGGTGATCCGCCCGCTCGGAATGGGGCGGGAGATCTTCTTCGGCATATCCGATGAGGCGGAAGCGCGGATGGCGCCGCTGGATACCTCCCGGGTGGGCGGGGAGTTCGGCCACGCACTTTTGATCGCGTCGCCGGAAATTCTGCGCAGCTGCATTCCGTCGTTCAACGGGGTGATGACTGCCCGTGCCGTCGCCCGGCACTACGCCGCGCTGGAGCGCGAGATTGACGGCGTGCGCCTGCTCCGGCCGGAAACGCTGGAGAATGCGGCGATTCCCCGCCGGGCGGCCGATGATCCCTTCCGCCCGGAGACGGATTGGGCGCATTTCGGGCTCGGTTACGTAGCCGCCGGATTCCCGGAGGATCCTTCCGGGCTGATCGGCCATGGCGGCGCCATCGGTTCGGAGGGGCTGCTGGACCGCCGCCGCCACCTCGCGCTGGGATTCACCAAGAACAAGGTGGACCCGGCTCACCCCAATCATCCGCTGCGCGACCGGATTGCGTCGCTTCTGGGGCTGCCGGTCCGTCACTGGTAGGCCGGGGCGGAGGTTCAGCGCCGGTCGTTGCGGAAGCTCCCGGGGGAAATGCCGCGGAGCCGCCGGAACTCGGCGGAGAAATAGAGTGGTTTCGTATAGCCGAGCCGGAATGCGATCTCCTTGATCGGGAGAATGGTCTGCATCAGCAGTTCTTCGGCTCTCTGCATGCGCTGTTCCAGCCGGTAGTGGTACGGCGTCATTCCGAAGGTCTGCTGGAACTTGCGGTTCAGCGTGGGCAGTGAAAGGTGAAAACGGCGCGCCACTTCCGCCATCTTCAACGGGCCGGCCGCGCTTTCTTCCAGAAAATCGCGAATGGCGCACATATCCTGCGGCAGCGGCCCGGGCTGGTGAGCATGGGCGAGAAACTGCAGCAGTTCATAACAGACACCCGCGTTGATCTCACCGCTGCGTGGATCCTGAAGTGACTCATGGATAAATGGTTTTATCCTGTCGAAAATCTCGGTCATCCGTTCGTCGGCATCCAGAGAAAACACATCGGTCCGGTCGAGATTCAGGTGTTGCAACAGCGGCGTCAGCCCGGAACCGTGCAGGACGAAAGTCATGAGGCGGGTCGGTTTCCCCGGCTGAAAATAGTAATCGTGGTTGCGGTTTCGGTGCAGCAGACAGAGATCGCCCTTTTCGGCGGCGAAAGCGCGCTTGCCGCTCCGGAACCACAGCTCCCCCTCCATGATGTATTCGATGGAGAGAAACGGCTGATGGAACCGCCGGATGTAGCGGAACTCGTTCCACAGCATGAGAGAACAGAAGGTGGCATAGAGCGCCGGGCGTGGTTCGGTGGTGAAGTGTTTCCAGTACCTTTCAATCCATTTGTCCTTTCCGCAGGCGTAGACGACATATCCTTTGCCGTCATACCGCTCGACGGAGACCTTCTGATTCAGAAACGGCGATAGATCAAAAAGCGGACGCATATACTGTTTTTCATATATTTTTTTTATTATTTCCTATCTAAAATATCATTTCTCCGGATATTTTCAAGCGGAAGTCGGGTATACTATGGGTAACAGCAGACCAGTTAATATGGAAAGGTGAGACGATGCTGATTGCCGAGACGAAGACTCCCCCCGCGGGCTGGAACAGTTTTGATTGTTACATGGGTTCGATCAACGAGGAACAGGCGCTGGCCAACCTGGAGTTGTTTTTGAAGAAACTGAAGCCGGCCGGATATGAATATTTCTGCCTCGACGCCGCCTGGTACGCCGACGGCGATCAGGCGTGGAACGAACAGTTGCGCAACGTGGGGCAGTGCCGCAATATGCATATCGATTCCTACGGGCGGTTTGTGCCGTCGCCGGTGAACTTTCCGCACGGGTTGCGCGCTCTTGCCGACCGTTGCCATGAGAACGGCGTCAAGTTCGGAGTTCACATCATGCGCGGGATGCCCCGCATGGCGCTCGAACAGAACACGCCGATCAAGGGAACCGATTTCCGGGCGCGTGACATTTACGATCCGGACAACTTCTGTCCGTGGTGCAAATACTGGGTGGCGACCGATGCCTCACATCCGGGCACATTCGCCTATTACCGGAGCGAGGTGGAGTATCTCACCGAAGAGTTGACGGTGGATTTCATCAAACTGGACGATGTGGTGGAGCATCCGGACCATGTGGCGCTGTTCGGGAAGGCGCTGGATTCGGTTGCCCGGCCGGTTCTGCTGAGCCTCTCGCCGGGGGCGGAGGATATCTGGCGCGGCAGCTGGAAGGAGTATGTTCCTTACGGCAATATGATCCGGGTCACTCCCGACGCCTGGGATGACGACCGGACCAATCTCATCAAATTGCGTCGCTGGTATGAGTTTGAGGATCTGAGCGGCCCGTCGCTGTGGGCGGATCTGGATATGCTGCCGCTGGGGGCACTGCAGGTGACAATTCCGCCGGAGCTGGCACTTCCGACGGGATCGGCGCGGCAGAGCAAGCTTACCCCGATCGGGAAGAAGGTGATGATGACGATCTTTGCGATGAGCTGTTCGCCGTTGATTTTCGGCGGGGATCTGCCGCAGACGCCGGAGGGGGACATCGCGCTGGCGACACACCCGGAGATGCTGCGCTGCAACCGGAACGGCGTCGTGGGGAAGCGTGTCAGCCTGATGCGCCGCATCGACGTCCGCAAGGCGCCTTGCAAAGAGGATTCTTCTCACGGCTGGCTGGGGATTTTCAGTTTGAACAGCGATGCGCGGCGGGTGAAACTTTCTGCGTCGCAGCTGGGATTTGAAACCATTCCGCCACTGTACGACATCTGGGGGGAATACCCGATTCACATCGGTCCGGAAGGGGTGCTGGAGCTCTATCTTCAGCCGTACGACTGCGCATTCCTGAAGTATTGAATCTTCTTCCGGCAATTTGATCTGACTGCAGGGGACGAAAAGCTCTCCAGAGGGCGGATTGTGCCCGGAAACTCGACGGAACCAAGGTATAACAAACAAATGACCGGGAGTGTTATGACGAAATGTTTGCTGGCGGCGCTTCTGCTGGGAGGCGGAGTTCTTTGGGCGGAAGATTTCTCTCAATGGAGAGGGAAGGGCACGGTAGCGGAGGTCCGGGGAGAGGTTTTCCATTTCAAGGACGATGATCCGGGGAAAAGCAATGGTATTTTCGGGAGGCATATTCGAATTACGCCTGCCCCTGTCGAGCGTCAATTGATTTTTGAGGCAGAGATCCGTCGACTGGCCGGATTCAGCGGAATTGGGATCCACATTGCTGCATCAAACCTGCATGCAAAGGAACAGGAACAGGCGGCAGGCGAGGCGGAGTGGAAGAAGATCTCTTTGCGGGTTCCACTGCCGGCCCATTGCGACCGGGCTTATTTGCAGTTGCTCTGCGCGCATGGGTATGGTCGAACGGGCGAGGCGGAATTCCGCAATCTCTCCTGGAGGGTGGTACCCCTGGAAAAAAAGGTGGAAAAAGGAGCTCGCTTTCTGATCTACGATGATGATTTTTCCGGCCACTGGGATCTGCGAGGTGTCTCCTGTCGACAGACGGGAAATTCGGCGTATTCCGGTCAGCGCGGCTTGGAAATTACTCCGGCTGCAGGACAACATGTATCCATGCGGCTTCGTTCGCTGGAGAATTTTGTTCCGGTTGTCAACCGGGCTCTGGATCTTTCGGATTATGTAAAAGCCGATGGCTGGCTGGAATATTGCATCCGTCCCCGACTGCTGTTTACCGTGGGGGGTGTATCACCGGAGAAGCAGATGGTGAAATCCTGCGAAAACGGCTGGACTCAGGTTCGCATCCCGCTGGCGGAACTGTCGAAGCGAAATAATTTAAAGGCGTTCTCCGATTTGAATATGACCTTTGACGGGAAGGTTGATAAATTCAGCATTGATGGAATTTTTTTCCGTTGTAATGATCCTTCTGCACAGGTCCGGTATGTCTGGAGTGGAAACTGGAAGGCGAAGCTGGAGTCTGAAATGGCAGCCTGGAAACAGCTGCCGCCAGATTGCGGCAACCGGCCGAAGATAGAACAGGGAACGTTCTGGATGAATGGGAATCCGACATTTCTGCTGGGAGTCAACTACTTCATCGCTTCCAATGAATTTGATGAAATCTGGTGGAAACGTTGCAAAATTCTTTTGCCGGATTATCATTACCAGCTGCTTGACCGGAAGATCTGTGAGAGATTCGGGTTCAACACGGTTCAGTTCCCCGGCCTGCCGTTTCACTTTGTTTTTGCCCGCAATCAACTGCCGGTGTGGGATGTGGAGAGGGATGATCAGCGCCGCCGCAACTGCAGCAATTTCGACAGAATGCCGATTTCCGTGGACCCGACAGTGATCTATTACTTCCATCGCAATGAGAAAGCCGTATTGAACGACCCGGTCACTCCTCAGCCGAGGGAGATTCTGCATCAGAACCCGGGGTGGCACGCCTTTGTTCCGTTCTGCCCGGAACACCCGATGGGGAAAAAGATCATACTTGGACAGCTTCGTGATATGTCTCTTTTTACTCGGGCCAATCATGGGAATCCTTTTTTGTATGAGTTGATCAATGAGAGCACGTACGATTGTCGCTGCCGTTTCAATCGCGAGAGGTTCATCGAATTTCTGAAGAAGAATTTCGGCACTGTTGCGGAGATGAACCGCCGGCTGGGGACAGGGTTCCGCGATTTTCGTTCGGCGGCTTTTCTGCCTGATTTTTCGAAGGCGCCGGCGTTGCGTGCCGCGTGGCGCAGTTTTCTGTCGGACCGGTTTGTGCAGGTCCTGGCGGAAATGAAGAAGGCGATTGCCGATGTGGATTCCCGGCCCGACATCCACTTCTGTCAGCAGATTCTGATCGCCGGCTTGCTGACCGGAAGCGGTTCGACAATGGACCAGCGCAAAACCATGGACGTGCTTGATGTGCTCGCAATCGAGGGCGGGTATTCCTACGGCTTCGCCGAAAACGACGGGCGCTGGGAACCCGACGAGATGGAAGCGGTATTGACGAGAGGGGTTCATTTTTTTTCGCTGGTGGCCGACTATGCGGCTGCGGTCGTGCGGGGAAAACCCGGGAAAACGGTGGCCGATCAGGAGCATTATTGCATGCGTTATGACGGGAAAGACCGGATACCCTCTCTGCCTGCGGATTTTCCCACCTCTTTGTGGGCGAGCGTGTTCCACGGTGTTTCCGCTTCCAGTATCTTCAACTGGAGCGGCGGAAAATGGCAATGGTCCGATATGGAAGGGGCCAGAAAATTTGCCCGGTCAATGAAATATCGCGGAGCCGCGCTGCTGAATCCTTACTGCTATCCAGAGAAAACGCTGTCGGGATTGCGTGGATTTATGGAAGAGCTCGAACCGCTTCGGAACGTTGTTCTGCCGATGCCGCGTCTGAAAAGACCGGAAGCGGCCATTCTTTTCTCCATCACCAGCCAGCGGATGCTGGGAGATCGGCAGTCTCTGCCGAATATGGAGAACTGGTACAATGCGCTGCTGCGGGAACAGCTGCCTGCTGAATTTGTCTTCGAGGAGGAGCTCTCTGCGGAAAATTTGAAACCATATAAGATCTTATTTATTCCAGACTTGAAGCATTCTCTGCCCGGTACGCTCAATGTGTTGGAGGAGTTTGTTCAACGGGGCGGATCGATCGTGTGCTCCGAGGATGCCCTCTCGATGGATCCGTATGGATTGCCGTTGGAAAACAGATCATTTTTTCAACAGAAAAATGTGCGGCGTTGTCCCAAAGGGCTGATCGGATCCAGGCTGCGCAACCTCTTTGCCGAGGCGTTTTTACGTGCCGGAGCCAAGATTCATCTGGAATTGCGAACGGCGGAGGGAAAGAAGTTTCGCGCGGCGGAGGCGCAGTTGATCGACCGCGGTGACACCAAGCTGATTCTTCTGGTCAACTGGCGGAATGAAAAAGCGGTACCTGCCCGACTTGCGATTACGGATATTGCTGCCGGACGCTGGCGGGTGACCGATCCTGTATCGCGTTGTCGAGTCGGGGAATTTGACGCCGAAGAACTCCGTCGCGGGATTTCATTCACCTTTTTTCCGCAGGAGCGGCAGTTGTTTCTGCTGGAGACGGGAAAGGCAGACCTCTTCCCGGATGCGGCAGAGAAGAATCCGGAAAGCATTGCGGTGCGCGCCCGGGAGATCAATGCAAAAATCGAGCAGAGAGAGCAGCTTCAAGGAGAACAGAAACGGCGGGCGGCGGAGGCTGCACACCGTGCGAGCCACTGGGAAAAAACTCCCAGGGCACACTTCCAGACTGTAAATCTCGCCGGTGCGGCGAATATGGGGTATGTCGATGAGGTTGCGGGAGATCATCGGGGCGGCTGGTTTGATGACGGGCCGGAGGCGGGATTGCCGGGTATGAAGCCCGGGCGTCATGAGTATTCCGGCATTCCTTTCGAAATTCTTGGCGGCAGTCGGGCGGTCTGTGTTCTGAAGGGAGAGAGAAAGCCTTACTTCCCCCGGGAAACTCCGGCAATCCCTCTTTCCGGCAAGGCCAGACGGATCTACTTTCTTCAGGCTTGCGGCTGGAGTGTCGAGGATCGGCCGTTGCTGATCTGTGAGTTGACCTATGCGGATGGAACGCGTTCGAAACTTTCGATGGCCGGCGGACGCGACATCGGCGACTGGCATGGCTTGAAATCGCTGCCGAACGCGCGGATCGGGGCCGCTTTCTGGACTTCCGGAAAAGAACGGGTCGGTTTTTACTGTACCAGACGGGAGAATCCGTATCCGGACAAGGAGTTAACATCGATGAAATTTCTTTCAACCGGGCTTGCCGTGCCGCTGATCGGTGCCGTGACGCTGGAGAAATAGACAGGAGCATTGAGGGAAATATGGGAGAGCAGTCGCTTTGACACCGCAGGAGGAATTCTGCCCGGCTCTCCCGGGGGGGCAACTAGAGGTGATTGGATCGCAGCCGGTTGTCGGATACGATCACCTTCCGACGGTATCCGGTGGAGGCGAAATGAGACGTCAAAGAATGGAACCAATTGTTTTCATGCATGTTACAACAGAAGGATTGAAGCAGATGCGCAACCGGTTTTCTCTGATCGAGCTCCTTATTGTCATCGCGATCATCGCGATTCTTGCGGCGCTGCTGCTGCCGGCACTCAATTCGGCGCGGGCTGTGGCGAAACAGATAAGCTGTGTCAACAATATGAAAAACATTTTCATCTCCACTGCCTCCTACACTCAGAACAGTGATGACTGGCTGCCGCCCGCCGGGTTGCACAAGGCGTTTACGCTTTATCTTTATCCTTATCTCGGGATTCAGGCGGACAAGATTTCCCGGCAGATCAGCACCTCCCGGCCGGGAGAGTATTCGACGGGGCTTCAGTTCCGGCAGCCGCGCGGTCTGCTCTTCTGTCCGGAGTCGGTGATTCCCAATCCGGCGTTTTCCGGCACTCCGGATGCAATCAGCTGGTATTACAGCAATTATTCCCAGTCCTATGCGACACAGGCCAACATCGATCTCAGAAGAAACCGGACCGGTCGGGTCTGGCTGATTGATGGAGATACCAATAAAATTGTAAAATTACGTTCCGGAGCCTTGCTGCTGGGGGAAAACAACCATAGTGTAGTATACAGCAACGGCGACTGTGATACCGGTATTTTTTATATGAATTCCATCGCGTCGTATCCCTCTGCTGCCGCTACGGGAGCTCCCGCCTGGAATCATCACCGGAACCGGGCGAATTTTCTGTTCCTCGGCGGCAATGTGAATACACTGCAGTATGGAAGACATTTCAATGATGACTATCAGCTGCTGAACCGTTGACGCGGTGAAGAATCTTGCAGCTGCAGCAAAGAGTAGGCGGTTTGATCACATAGTTTTCTGATCGGTGAAAAAGGAGCATGATATGGGAAGATCATTGTGGATTATGGGGTTGCTGGGGCTGCTGCCGGCGCTCCTCTGTCGTGGAGAATTGCCGGTGGCGGGAAGTCCGGCGGCGGGAGTTCGTCAGCTCGTCGGCGTCCATGTCCCTGGCAGTGTCGGAGGAAACGCTTTGTGCGGAGATGGCAGCTGTCTCTATCTTGCCGGCAAGGGACGGCTTCAGGTATTCGACCTCCGGCGGAATCCGATGAAACCACAACTTGCAGCGGAGGTGAAGGGGTTGCCCTGGGTGTGCCGTCAGATGGCGGTACATCGGGGGTATGCGTATATCACCGCACGAAACCAGGGATTGTGGATTGTGAATCTTCGAAATCCTGTCGCCCCGAAGCTGGTCGGGAATTTCGACACGGCGGAACTGGCTACCGGTGTGGATGTTTCAGGCAATCTTCTGTTTGTGGCTCTGCGGTATTATGGCGTACAGATCTTTGATATTACGAATCCTGCTGCTCCCAAACATATTACATTGTTTCGAAATGGCAAGGTGGAGGCGCAGTCCATCTTCTGTCGCGGAAATCTGCTGGCCGTGGGGGACTGGGGGCACTCCCGGGTTCAGTTGCTGGATGTCCGCAATCCCGCCGCTCCGGAAGAGATCAGCTATGTTCCCCTGCAGGGATATGGCGACGGAGTTTATCTCCACGGCAATCTGCTTTATGCGGCCACCGGACACCATTCCAGACAGGGATCGGCGGCCGAGCGGTTTGGTAATGGTCATGGAATGGAGATATTTGATGTTTCCGATCCCCGGAAGGCGGTTCGTCTCGGGGGCGTTCATTTTCCACGTTTCTTCGCTCTCGGCAACGACTTCTGGTCCGTCTGGCCGGCGGGCGGAATGATCGCGGTTGCCGATACGCACAACGGGCTCTTTCTGGTGGAGGCGGCCGATCCCCGCAATCCCCGGATTGTAGCACAGTTTCAACTGCCGCCGGTCCGGGTGAGAAAGAACATTTTTGACAATTCCCTGATGGATGCGTCAAAGGTCCTTTCCTTGAAGTTGGCAGGTGACGGGAAACACTTTCTGCTCCCAGATTGTGTCGGTTCCGTAGTTCCGGCAAACGACCGGCTGTATGTCGCCGGAAATCAGAGCGGACTTTTTGTGGTGGAACTGCCCGGTTGCGCTCCCGTTCCCGCCCGGGAGGAACTGGGAAGAAGCGAGGTAACATCCGCGGTGAAGGAGGTCCCCGGCTTTCTTCACTACGACTGCGGGGGGATGGTGCGCCGGGTCGCGACCGACGGTCAGTTGCTTTACGTTGCGGCGTCCTCTGCCGGACTTCAGATCTGGGGAGAGGATGGCAAGGGGTGGAAAAAGATTGCAACCATTTCTGAAAACAGGATCTACGATGTTTCGATATGCGGAACTCTTCTGGTGGCGGCGGAGGAGAAAAAACTCTCCATGTGGCGGATTCAGAAGGGGAAACTGCCCGTGTTGCTCGGGCAGATGAAAAGTTCTTTCCCCACGCAGATACTCCACCTCTACCGGAATGGAACACTTGCGGCAGTCAGCGGCGGTGGCAATCGGATTGATTTCATTGATCTGCGTGATCCGGCGCGCCCCCGGATGCTGGTTCCAAGCCATGAACGCCGCATTCTCTATATCGATTCATTTCCGGAAAAGGAGCTGGAGGGGCTTATTGCTGTGAATTCTCACGGTGCAGGGCTTTCCTGGTATCGGCTGGAGGAAACGGGAGGGAGAAAACTTCGCAGCAATCCGGCTCTTCGGTTCAACCAGTTTGACGGAGTGACGGCCGTCGGGAAACAGTTTCTGAGGCCGTCTGGAAAACAGTTTTATCTCTTTTCTCCGGAGAAGTTTGGATCCGATGAATTTTCACAGAAGTTTCCTGCACCGCCCGGCATGGAAGGGCTTCCCTCCTGGAACGGTGGTTCGTTGCTGGCTTTCTCCCATCGAAGCAAAGGGAAGGTGACGTTGTTCGATGTCACGAACCCGGAAACTCCGCAATGGAAAAAAAGCTTTGATTTTCTGCCGGGAACGCCGGACCGGGTGGTTTTTTATCGGAATCGCCTGATTGTTCCGGCAGGTTTCGATGGCCTCTACTGCCAGAAGCCTTGACTGCCGTTTCGATATTTTCCTTCAGCCGCCGATCGGCAGAGAGTTCTGCCGGTGGATGAGTTCGGTGAGCTTGACCACGTTGACGCCATCCTCCATCGTAATCGGGTAGGTGATTCCGTTGCGGATGGCGTCATAGACATCCAGCCACATCGTGTCCTGCGAGTAATAACCGGTCGCCTGCGTGCCGACGCCGGACTCCTTTCGCGCGCCCTTCTGCAGGGTGTGACCGCGCCCAGCTTCGACCGGAATCTCCTCGCAAATCAGCTCCAGAGGCTCCTGGTTGCCGTAGAACAGCGGATAATTCCCCGTTTCGGCGTGGATTTCCGGAAGCTGAAAACCTTCCTTCAGGTATTTGAGGCGCAACACTTTGCCTTCGTTCGGCACCGTCAGCGCGCCGCGGTCCCCCCAGACCTCGTAGAGATTGCCCGGCAGAGCGCAGGTCGAGGAGATTTCGATATCCGCAACGCAGCCGTTTGCCGCTTTCAGCAGGATCTTGATCTGATCGTCGGCGTCCCCGGCGGAGAAGTTGTGCTGAAGGTTGCTCCACACATCGACCACCGGAGAACCGAGCAGCTGGAGCGCCTGATCGAGAATGTGCGGGCCCCAGTTGTTCAGCATTCCGCCGCAGAAGCGATTCAGTGTCTGCCAGTCCCGCCGGCGGCAGTAGATGGGGTGGCGGTACAGCTTGATCATGGTGATTCTGCCGAGAATGCCTCGCGAAAGAATGCGCCGGATGTGGTTGAATTCCGGCTCGTAGCGGCGGTTGAACCGCAGAAAGAGCTTCCCCGGATACCGTTCGGAGGCCTCTTTGAGGCGCATTACCTGCTCGACGCTCACCGCAATCGGTTTTTCAATGACCACGTATTTCCCCGCCTCCAGCGCCTCGATCGCCTGCGGCGTGTGGTCCGCATTGCGGGTGGCGATGGTGACGAGTTCCACCTCCGGGTCGGCGAGCAGCTCCGGGAGTGTGGCGAAAGTGCGGATGCCCGCCGCGGCGGGGGGCAGGTCAAGAAGACGGTCGGGGGCGGTGTCGCACCCGGCGATGATTTCGAAGAGGTCCGGATACGAGGCGAGTTCCGGGATGTGCATCTGGCGGCCGGCGCGGCCGAGACCGCAGATGCCGACTTTGATTTTCTGCTTCAATTTCAACTCCATGGCTGATGACGGATCTGGTTCTCCGGGAGCGATGTTCCCGGATGAACCGATGATACTATACCACATCCGGTGCAAAATACCATGCAGGAAAGCGACGATGATTTGCACAAAAGGGATTCTCTCGCAGGATTTTCCCTGAAATGATCCTTCTTTTTTCCATTAAGAATATTGTTAATCCAGGTTTGAAAAAAAGCGGAAATGGTGCTATACTGCAACAGAAGAGCAGGGAGATTTCAGACAAAAAAATAGCGGCTATTGAAGCCGCACTGAGGCATTTCCGCGGAAAGAGGCCTGCAGAAGTTCTTTACCAGAACTTGTAGAGTTACTGATAAAATAACTGATTTTATTTATTTTTCAAGTGGAATCGCAAAAAAAAGGGGAAGAAAATGAAACAGCGGATTCTCGGACTGGATCTCGGGATCAATTCGGTGGGGTGGGCGATTGTCGACGATGACAACGATGCGCAGGTGGATCTGCTCGACTGGGGAAGCCGCATTTTTGCCCCGGGGCTGGCGGCCACGACCGAGGAGATTGTTTCCGGCAAAGGGGAGTCCCGCTGTGCGGAACGCCGGCTGAAAAGGGCGCAGCGGATTGCGTACCGCCGCCGCCGGCAGCATAAGGATGAATTGACGAGGGTCCTGAGCGGTTCCGGACTGCTGCCGGAGCAGGTGAGCCCGGAGTTCTTTCTGCAGATTGACCGCGCGTTTCTGGCCGGACTGCCGGAAGATGAACAAAAGCGGGCCGCTCACGTCGTGCCGTATCTGCTGCGCGCGGCGGCGCTGGACCGGCCGCTTGAACCGATGCAGCTGGGGCGCGCCCTCTACCACCTCGGCCAGCGGCGGGGATACAAGAGCAATCGGAAACAGGAGGCGAAGGATTCCGAGGCCGGAGTGGTTCTCTCGCAGATTGCGGAGCTGAAAGAGGCGATACGGAATTCCGGAGCGCGGACGCTGGGGGAATACTTCTCCACGCTTGACCCCGAACAGCGCCGGATCCGGACCCGGTATACGGAGCGCGGCATGTTCGAAGAGGAGTTCCGCAAAATCTGCGCCGCACAGCGTCCTCTGATATCCGAGGCGCTGGAGCGTGCGCTCTACCATGCCATCTTCTTTCAACGCAAATTGAAGAGCTGTAAACATCTGATTGGATTCTGCCGGCTGGAGCCGGAAGAGCGGCGCTGCTCGTTTCAGGATCCGCTGGCACAGCGGTTCCGGATTTTGCAGGAGGTAAATCATCTGCGGGTTGACGGCAGGGGCGTTTTGCGGCCGCTGACGGAGGAGGAGCGGCAGAAGGTGCTGACGGTGCTGGACGGCCTTTCCGGCGAATTGAATGCGCAGGGGACGATTGCGCTCTCGGCGCTCGGGCGGCTGGCAGGGTTGCGGCGCGGTGAGAAATTCACGCTGGGGGATGAGAATAAAAAGGTCTACGGCAACGAACTGCATGCGATTCTCTTCCGGGTGTTCGGCGCTCGGGCCGCCGCCATGAAAGAGGAGGAGCGGCAGGCGTTTTTCCACCATCTTGCCTGCATGGAGAAGGACGACGCGCTGCGCCGGATTCTCCGGACGCGCTGGGGATTGAGCGAGGAGGCCGCGGAGAAGGCTGCGCACATCTCTCTGCCGGATGACTATTGCGGTTTCTCCCGCAAGGCTCTGAAACAGCTGCTGCCGGATCTGGAGAGCGGGATTGCGTTAAGTACGGTGATCAAACTCAAATATCCGGAGCAGTTCCAGGCGTCGGAACGGGTGCTGGAGTTTCTGCCGCCGCTGGACGAAACCGGCCTGCAGTTGCGCAATCCGGTCGTGCATCGCACGTTGACGGAGATGCGGCAGGTGGTCAACGCGGTGATTCGCAAATACGGCAAGCCGGATCTGATCCGGCTGGAGCTGGCGCGCGACTTGAAGAACAGCAGCAAAGACCGCGAGAACATCACCCGGCGGAACCGGCTCCGTGAAAAGGAGCGCGAACGAATCGCCCGGGAGATCGCGCAGGAAGCCGGGGTGGAAAAGCCGTCCCGGCGGGACATTCTCAAAGTGATGCTGGCGGAGGAGTGCGATTACACCTGCCCCTACACCGGCCGCCGTTTTTCCATGCGGGATCTTCTGCATGGCGGGCTGGTGCACATTGAACATATCGTGCCGTATTCGCGGTCGATGGATGACTCGTTTATCAACAAGACGTTGAGCTGTCGCGATGCGAATGCGGAGAAAGGGAATCGACTGCCGTTCGAGGTGTTCTCCCCGGAGGCGTACCGGGAGATTCTGGAGCGGGTCCGCCGGTTCAAAGGGCCGTTTGCGGAAGCCAAGCTGGAACGGTTCAAGATGCAGAAGGCGGAGAGCCGCGACTTCATCGAGCGCAATCTCAACGACACCCGTTACGCGAGCAAACTGGCCACCGAATATCTGGCGCTTCTCTACGGCGGCCGCTGGGATCGCAACGGCGTGCTGCGGCTTCAGTGCAGTGCCGGCGGGTGTACCGCTGTGGTGCGGCGCGCGTGGGGCGGCAACTATCTGCTGGGGGAGGGGGAGAAGGAGCGCGGCGACTTCCGTCACCACGCGATCGACGCTCTCACCGTGGCGGTCGTGTCGCCGGCCATCGTGAAGGCGGTGGCGGAGATGCCGAAGGAGACGGTCCGGAAGGCGATTGAGGAGAAACAGCCGCTGATCGTCAATTCGTTGTATACGCAGGCGCGGGCGAAACTGGACGCGGCCGGAATCTCTCACCACACGATCAACCGGGCGCGCGGAGCCTTTCATAAGGAGACGATTTACAGCAAATCCCACGGCGGGGACCTGCGTCATGTGCGCCGCCGGCTGGATACGCTGGAACCGAAAACGGTGGCGGAGATCGTCGACGTTGCAATCCGGCGCGCGGTGGAGGAGAAGCTGGCCGAGCTGAAGATGACGGATCCCCGGAAGGCGTTCAAGGATGGCGGCAATCTGCCGGTTCTGCGGGACCGGCAGGGGCGTTTCGTCAATACGATCCGCAGTGTCCGGGTGCGCCAGAACGTCAAAACCCGCAGCATCGGGGAGGGGGATCGGAGACGGGAGGTGGCGAACGGAGCCAACCTCGTTCTGGCCATCTATGCCCGTCATGACGCCGACGGGCGGGAGATCGGCTGGGATGGCGAGGTGGTCACCGTGCTGGATGCCCGGCTGAGGTTGCAGAGAAATGAGCCGGTTTTCCCGAAGGTCAAGGAGGGCAACCCGCTCAAATTCACCCTGCGGAAAGGCGATGTCGTGCGCTGGTCGAAGGACGGGCAGGAGTATTTGTGTGTGATCCGGGGAATCTCTCTGCCGCAGTTCTCCTGCATGCCGATCAACGACGCCCGTGACGTGAAGACGTTGAAGGCGGCGGGGCTGTGGTTCACTCCGACGCTGTCGGCCGCGTTCCGGGGGAAGATGGAGAAGTTTCATACGACACCGCTCGGCGAATTGAGGCGGGCGAATGACTAAACGGATCATTGAGGTTGCCGAGCGGGCAGCCCGGCTGTGGCTGGAGAACCGTCTGCTGGTGGTCCGTGATCCTGACGGCGGGGAGCACCGGGTACCGATCGGGGAGATCGAGTGTGTGCTTCTGGGAACGCCTGCGGTATCCGTGACCGGGGCTCTGCTGGCGGCGCTGGCGGAGGCCGGCGTGATGGTGGTGATTTCCGGTGCGGACCGGCTTCCGGTGGGGATGCAGCTTCCGCTGGCGTCGCATTATTTGCAGAATGAACGGTTTCGGGAGCAGGCGTCGGCATCGTTGCCGTTGTGCAAACGGTTGTGGCAGAGTGTGGTCGCTGCGAAGATTCGTTCGCAGGCGCGGCTGTTGCGGGAGTTGCGCGGAGAAGATGGCGGATTGATTGCTCTGGCGGGGCGGGTGCGCTCGGGGGATCCGGACAATCTGGAGGGAAGAGCCGCGGTCCTCTATTGGAAACAGCTGTTCGGGCGCCCGTTTCTTCGGATACGGGAGGCCGGTGACAGCAATGTTCTCCTCAATTACGGGTATGCGGTGTTGCGTGCCATGACGGCGCGCGCACTCTGCGGCGCCGGACTGCACCCGACGCTGGGGATTCACCATCGGAATCGTTACAACGCCTATTGTCTTGCGGATGATCTGATGGAGCCGTACCGCTGCCGGGTGGATCGGATTGTGGTTCTGTTGAATCCGGAGAATGCGCCTGTTTCTGGAATCTCGCAGGAACAGCGCCGCCGTCTGCTGCTCGGCCTGCTGGAGCCGGTGAAATGGCATGGTGAGCAACATGAATTGCCGGAGCTGCTGACGATTCACGCGCGGCAGCTGGCCGCTTCCTTTACGGAGAAGAAAAATCTGCTGGAGTTTGACGGATGAGTTCTGCCGGACGAACTCCGATTTCGGAGATCAAGGCGATGTGGCTGATGGTGATGTTTGACCTGCCGGTGGTGACGCGGGAGGAGAAACGCAGTTACGCGCGTTTCCGGAAATATCTGTTGTCGGAAGGATTTCAGGCGTTGCAGTATTCCGTGTATGCGAAATACTCCTCCTGCCGGGAGAATGCGAGGAAATACTATCGTTACATTGAGGCGATAGTACCTCCCGGGGGATACGTCCGACTGCTGATGGTGACGGACAAGCAGTTCGGCGAGATGGTGTCGCTCTATGGGAAAACCGTTCAGGAAGTGGAAAAAAAGCCGGAACAACTCCTGCTTTTTTGAAGCGGGCTATATTGTAATTGTCAAAATAATAGCACGTTATGACAATTACAATATAGTCTCCTTTTAAAACTCTACAAGCTCCAGCCGAAAGATTTCGATTGCGGAGTCCATTTTTAATATAGTCTCCTTTTAAAACTCTACAAGCTCCAGCTTTACAGCCCGTCCAACGACTTTGCGGACCAATATAGTCTCCTTTTAAAACTCTACAAGCTCCAGCACCGATTTAATGCGTATAGAACATCATCATAATATAGTCTCCTTTTAAAACTCTACAAGCTCCAGCAGAGCGGCGATCGGGTGATTCTGACCGAGGAATATAGTCTCCTTTTAAAACTCTACAAGCTCCAGCTGATTTTTTTACGAGGTAACAATGAATTGAATATAGTCTCCTTTTAAAACTCTACAAGCTCCAGCTTGTACCATGTTTTGATCACCAATCAACGCAACTGTAAAAAACTTTTAGAAGATGTTTTCATCGAGGACAATGAATTGAATCCTTGACAACCGGGGCGGTTTCGAGTATAGTAATCCGCACCGGAAACAACAGGAGGAGGAGAACAATGGCTGAGCCATTGATTCCGAAACACGGCGGCTACCGGCGGCTGATTACCTACCGCCTGGGGATGCTGATCTATGACGCGACCGTTGCATTCTGCGCCCGTTACATCGACCGACGCGACCGGACCCATGACCAGATGGTGCAGGCGGCCCGCTCCGGCGTGGCGAACATCGTCGAGGGTTCCGAAGCTGCCGCCACCAGCAAAAAGACCGAACTCAAACTCACCAATGTCGCGAAGGCCAGCCAGGAGGAACTGCTTTTCGATTATCAGGCTTTTCTGCGGCAACGCAACTTGCCGGAATGGCCTGTCGACAGCCCGGAAGCTCTCGCCGTGCGGCAGGCCCGCCCCGCCGATCTGGGGCAGTTGCGCAACCTCATGGCTGTTTTAGTGTCGGACCGGTCCGACAAGTCCGACAAGTCCGACAGAAAAGCCGAGGTCGCCGCCAACGTGATGATCTGCCTCATCAATCAGGAGACCTTTCTGCTCGGGCGTCAGCTCGCCCGGCTGGAACAGGAATTCGTCGAAGAAGGTGGCTTCACCGAACGGCTCTACCGCGTCCGCAGCGCCAGACGGTCGGAGAAAGCGGATTGATGAGCCTGCGATTCCCGGCTTGACACCCGGGGCGGTTTCGAGTATCGATAGTAATCTCGACTCCCACGACCTGTCGAGGCGTGGGATTTTCCGAAAACCATCCGTGTTGAAACCCTGTTGAATGCACATTACGCATTGCGAATGTGCATGTTCAATAGAGTCTCCTTTAAAACTCTGCGAGCACCCGTTGTATCACGCAGAATAAAGACATGGGGCACTTTTTGTGGGTGCCCCTGGGGAAATTTCGATCGGATTGGTTCCGCACTCAGGCGGGGAGGGGCGCCGGACGGTTGAACTCCTTGGCGTAAAGCTTGCGGGCCGCCCGTTCCACCCGGCGCCAGAAGTGACGGTCGTCCCGGAGCGTCTCCCGCAGAGTTCGCCCCGTGTAGTTCTTCATGAACCGGTAGAGATCACGCCGGGTGAGACCGCAGTCCATCGCCGAAAAATAGAGCCCTGCGACATCCTTGACCCGGTAGCGGAAGGGCACGGCCGGACGAATTTCCGCCCGGTGCAGGTCGATGACGTACAGCCGGGGCAGCGGCGTCTCCTCCGTCGCACGGTCGAGCAGAAAGTGACACAGATAGCAGTCCCGGTGATTGACGCCGCCGCGATGCATCGTCCCCGTCGTCTCCGCCAGCGCGGCGGTGAGCGTCGCCCGGCGACGGAACGGTGGCGGATTTTCCCGCCAGTCGCGGCAGTAATCCTCCAGACTGACCATGTCCAGCAGTTCGGCCGTGACCAGAAACGATTCCAGTTTCGCCGGATTCCAGCCCCGGCAGCCGTAGGCGGCAATCGTCATCGTATCCAGCCCCAGCAGTTCGAGGCGGCGGATGGCCCGGTATTCGTTGGCGGCGCCGAGCACCGGCTTCTTCCCCATCAGCAGATTTTTGAAGATCTCCCGCCACCCGACGCCCCGGTGCACCTTGGCGAAATAGCCGCGCCCGGCAACTTCAAAGCGGAAGGTCCGGCGGCTTTTGACCTGGCGGAAAATCTCCCCTTCGGTCTTCTCCAGTTCGGCGAAGGGGTCTTTCCCCTCCCATTCCCGGCTGAATACCGGATCGAGTTCAAGGGTCTGGCTCATCACTCCGGCTCCTTTTGTTCCGGGCGTTCAGATCCGGTCCAGGCTGGAATCGGCAAGAACGTTCCGGTAGTCCAATTCATCCAGCTGCCGCTGCAGGCGGCGGCGTGCGGCGGGTTTCGACGTCTTCCGGTCGCCCGGCTGCGGATTGAGAATCATCGTCGCATGGTTCAGGTGGCGCAGGTAGTTCCCCAGCTCACGCGACTCCAGAAAAAGCATCTTGTACCCCTGCTGCACCAGCATCCGGTGCAGCGAGTGACCGGCGGTGTCCCCGTCGAAAAAGCCGTTGGTGTGCTTGCGAACCAGTTCGGTGCGGTAGAGCGCGCAGTGACTGCGGAGGTAGCGATCCTCCACCTTCGCCTTCTTGCCGAGAAGCCGGCGGAAGAAATCCTCGATCTTCTTGCCGAACTGCTTGAATGCGGAGACCTGTTCCAGTTTCCAGCTGCCTACGCCGGCGACGGTTTCGTCACCGGAAATCTTCCCGAGCAGAAAATCGAGCCAGCGGTCGTCGCAGATCAGCGTGTCGGTGTGCATGACCAGCACGTAGGGGGTGGTCACCTCCTGCAGGGCAAGATCGAGGGCGCGGGCGTGCATCTCCGGCCCCTTTTCCGCGGCGGCCTCCGGGCGTTCGATCAGCCGGATCCAGTTGACGTTGCGCAGATAATCGAGCGACTCGTCGTTGGAGGCGTTGTCGATGACGATCACCTTCACGCGGCCGAGGTCGGTGTGGCGGCGCAGCAGCCGCAGACAGAGCCGGGTCATTTCCGGCGTTTTATAGTTGGGAATGAGAATGGAAACTTCTGCTTCAGCCATGGCCTTCCCCGGGTTGAACGTTACTGAATTCGAATGTAATATACACCGGGCGCGGCGGATTGACAAGCTGACGCGCACGAATTTTCCTCCGATATTCGGAACGCCCCTCTTTTTTGAAAATTTTCCGGAATCCGGGTTGATACTCCGCCGTCGTTGCTGTATACTTGACGGGAAACGGCAACCGGGGGCCGGTTCCGGGCGGAACCGGTTCTTGAACTCTAGAGAAAAGGGAGACGGCATGTACCTCAATTACAGAAATTTTTCCGTGGAGTTCGCTGAGGATTCCGGCAATTTCCAGTGCTTTTACTCCGCGCCGGGCGAAGCGCGGGAGACTCTCTTCCTTCGCGACGGAACCATGTACGTCACCTCCGGAGGGCGACGCATTGAGATCGCCTCCTACCGCTCCCGCCGGCGGGAGATTGTCCCCTCGCTCGAATGCCTGACCGGAACCGTCTCCTACTCCGACGGCCCCGCGGGAGCTCCCGATCTGGCCGTCACCTTCCGACTCGACGGGAAAAGCCTGCGGTTCGGTATGATGGCCCGTGCCGATCTCCACGTGAGCGGGTTGCTGGTCTGGGGAGCGGAGCCGGAGCGTTCCACCTTCGGCGTCCGGCTCAACGACGGCGGCGACCGGGTGCTCCGCGCCGCCTGCGGCCCGGCGGTGGCCTCCTGCGACGACGCCCTGTTCGACCGGCTCACCGACCGGGCGCTTGAGTTCCGTTCCGCCGGGTCGTTCCGGGTCCGGTACGACTGGGAGGCGGAGAGCTACCGCTTCGACTACGTCAACGGGCTGGATTTCGGACGGGAGTTCACCTTTTGTGTGCACGAGGAGTTCTGCCGGCGGAGGTTCAACATTCCCTACGCGCCCATCTGCAAGAGCCACGGCTTTGAAACGCCTCCCGCCGGCTGGATGAGCTGGTACGCGCTCCAGTTCGACACCTGCGCCCGGAACGTTCTGGAAAACGCTGAAAAACTGGTCGAACTCTTCGGCCTCTGGTCGGAAAAGCTCTGCTGCTGGGTGGACTGGGAGTGGAATCACAACTCCTGGACTGCGACGGGCATCCCCGGCGTGGACTGCTTTCATCCGCGCCGCGATGCCTATCCTGACGGGCTTGCGCCGGTCGCCGCGAAAATTCGCGAGCTGGGCGTGATTCCGGCGCTCTGGGTCGGGCCGATCAACGACGGCGACCGCATCGCAGACTACCGGGAACACCCCGACTGGGTGCTGGGGGAAAAGAAGGAGTGGTGCGGCCGCTACTGGATCGACCCGACCCACCCGGAGGTGCTCAAGGAGTACATTCCGGCGGTGTTCCGGCAGGTGCTCGACTGGGGGTTCCGCATGATCAAGTGGGACTGTCTGCCGGCGACGCTGAACGCCTGCGACGACTTTCACGACCGCTTTTTCGACCGCACCCGGCCGACCGATGCGGCGGTGCGCGATCTGATCCGGGCCGCGCGCGAAACGGTCGGGTCGGAGTGCTACATGCTCTCCTGCTCCGGTGAGACCGAGCGGGACATCTGCTTTGCGATGGATCAGTTCAGCGCGGCGCGGATCGGCGGCGACGTTTTCAGCTGGGAGAAATTTCTCACTTCGGCGGTGGAGCGGATCTTCCACTGCTACGTCTGGCACAATGTCGTCCTTTACGCGGACGCCGACAATCTGGTGCTCCGCGAGGAGTTCAACTCGATGGCGCAGGCCCGCTCGCGGGTCTCCTTCTACGGCCTGGCCGGACTGCCGATTACGATGGGGGACGATCTGCGGACTCTGCCGCCGGAACGGTGCGAACTGCTCCGGCGGCTCCTGCCGACCGCGGACATTCACCCGATGGATCTCTCGCGCAAACAGCGCGGGAGCGACTACTCTGTGCTGAACCTCGCCGTCTGCCGCCGCTTCGGCTCATGGAACGTCGCTGCCGTGACCAACTTTACCGCGGAGCCGCTCCGGCTCTCCCTGCAGTTCGGCGCCGATCTGCAGCTCGACTGCGGCAGGGGGCGGCGCTATGCGGTCTGCGACTACTGGAACCGGCGGTTCCTCGGGGTGTTCGGGGAGTCGCTGCCGCTGGAAATTCCGGCCTTTGACACGGCGGTGCTGCGGATTACCCCGCTCGACGACGTTCCGGAGATCGTCTTCACCTCGCGCCATCTCACGCAGGGGGCGGTGGAGTTGCGCGACGTCCGCCGCTCCGAAGAGGGCGCGCTCTCCGGCACCGCGCTCTGCGTGCCCGGCGAAGAGTGGCGCATGATGGTGCTTCTGCCGGAGGGGTGGGAGTTCCTCGGCGCGGACTCTTCGATTCCGGCGGAAATCTCCGGCGCAGAAGGCGGTCTGCTCGAGGTCGCCTTCCACCCGGTGCAGGAGAAAGAGGTGCGCTGGAATCTCCGGTTCCGGCACTAGACTGCTGCCGGTTCGGCGGGGACGAGATTCGTCTCCCCGGCCGGACAGGCGTGACGGGTGCCGTTGTATTCCAGCGTGAAGGGCCGGGCGGCGGTGACGTGGATTCCCGCCGCGTCCCGGAGCAGGGAGACGGTGTTGCCGCCGAAGCGGAGATTCCGGATGCCGTGCCGCCGGGGGGAGGTGCTCCGCCACCGGATGAAGTTCTCCTGTGCGGAAACTTCGCGGATGCCGACGAGGTTTTCGATCAGCATGGAGATCGGCCCGAGCGCGGACCAGCCGCAGAAGTCGGCACGGCAGATTCTCCCCTTGCTGTTGAGGGCGGGTTCGGGCAGATCCGGCTTGTAGCACTCCCAGATGGAGTGAGGGGTGTATCCGCGCCAGGTGTTGACCATGTGGTTGAGCAGTTTTTCCGTCAGGCGGCGCGCCTCGTCGTCGCAGTCGTAGTTCCGGAGCGCGACCGAGGCGACGTAGGCCAGCGGTACCCAGACCGCGCCCCGCCAGTAGGAGCCATCCGGCGTGAAGGCCGGGTCGTTGCGGCTCACGGTCGGGCAGGGGCAGGCTCCGCCGAGCTCTTCCGGATTTGCCAGATGCGCGACGATCTGCCGCGCCTGTTCCGCGGTGGCCATGTTGGCGGCCATCGGCCAGAAGATCGCCGGGGTGAGCACCCGGCAGAAGGCGCCGTCCCGGCGGTCCTGAAAGGCGCCGGTCTCCGGATCCCAGTAGCGTTGAAGAAGTTCCGTTTTCTGCTCGAATTCCCGTTGAAATTTTTCCCTCAAGGGTTCGTTGCCGATGACGGCGGCGAGTCCGGCGATGGAGCGGGCGGCAAGCCCCTGCTGGGCGACGGCGTCGAACCAGAGGAGACCGTTCCAGTCGTCGCGGCCGCGGGGGGTGTTGTCCATGCCGGAGGAGTAGCCGTTCCAGCGGTAACCCTCCGGCGTTTTCCGCCAGGAGAGCGGGATGGCTCCCCAGGTGGGATCGGGGGTGTCGCCGGAACAGTTTTCCAGAAATTCGTAGTGACGCTCCAGCGTGCGATCCTGTTCCAGAAGGCGGTGAAGCCGGGCGGTGTCGCCGGTGAAGCGGAAGTATTCGAGCTCCGCCCAGGCCGGCAGCGGCGGATTGTCCGGGTGCTGGATCTTCAGCCCGGCGGGTGCGCCCGACATGATCCGGTAGAGGTTGTCGAGACTCTCGATGCCCGGGAAGGTGTGCGCGGCGTAGCGGCAGAAGAAACTCATGAGCGAGGTGTCCCAGATCCACACCCGTGAGGTGGCGCACCCTTCGCCCATGTAGGGGGAGACCGGTGTCACCGCCGATTCATAGACGTGCCGCCAGGCGGAACGCCACGCTTCCCAATAGAGTTCCACCCATTCGGGGTGTTCGTCGAAGATCACCTCCGGGATCTCCGCTTTCGGGAACGGCCGCCGGGTCGGGACAAAGAGCGCTTCGGAATTGAGGTCCATATTCTCTCTACTTTCGGATGAGTTCATAGGCGAAGACCGCCTCGGGATAGCGGGCGTTGTCGAGGGCGAGCCGGAGGGCGCCTTCCGGAGCGGTTTCCGGCGTGACCCGGGCGATCCGTTTCCCGGCGGTGTCGAGCGCGTAAAGCTCCCAGTTGCCGCGGGGGAGGCGGAGCGTGACCTGTGCGGTGCCGCGCCGGGCGAGGAAGGGGAGCTTGCCCCAGCTCTCCAGCCGGTCGAGATGGGCGTTGCCGAACTTCATGCCGGTCGCCTGCGTGTTGGTCAGGTGGAAGAGCGTCATTCTCCGGGCGCTGTCGAGTTTATCGCCGTCGACCGGAAGCAGGGCGAAAACGGCCGGAACGCTGGAGTGTTCCACCGCGAGGAGCCTGCCTTGAAGCGTTTTCCCGACCGCGGGCGCGAGAACTTCCCCGCCGGGGGCGGTGATGCGGAGCGTGCGCTGTTTCCGGTTCAGCTCCAGCTGTCCGCCGGGAGCGGTGAAGCGGCCGGAGGCGGCGTCGAAACACCCCTGCGGCAGCAGTCCGGCCTGGATCAGATCGGGAATCAACTTTTCCGAGGCGGTGAACGAGGGGATGTTCCCGCCTGCCGGAGCGGCGCCGGTGCCGATGTCGATCAAAGCCGCCACACGGTTTCCGGGGAGGGGCAGGGAGGTTGCCAGCCCGATGCGGGCGAGGAATCCGAGGTCGCAGAAGGGGAGGGGCGCTTCGGCCTCGGCCCCCTTGCGGAACGGCGATGTGGCGACGGCGGCGAAGGCGCGTTCGGCCTGCCGGATGCCGCCATGGAGGAAGAGTCGCGCGCCGAGCCGCTGGGAGAAGGTTTTGATCGGATCGGTGGCGATGTCGAAGAAGCCGCGGGTGTTGGTCGGATTGGTCACCGCGTCGAGGCTGTGGGCGTAGGCGAAGGGGAAGAGCCCGTCCCACGCCTGAAATGCCGCATACGCCGCCATCAGAGCCGGACCGACGGCGCGGAACTGATTGGGGTTGGCGTAGTCGAATTCGCTTACCGTAAAGGGCTTGCCGAAAATCCGGGAGGGCATGAGCTGCCCCGGAATTCCGGGGCGCGCCGCCAGCGGATGGGACTGCGACGGCAGCACCGGCAGCTGCCACGGCTTTTCGGCGAAACGGGGGTGATCCCAGTAGGCGTGGTTGTCGACGAAATCGTAGAGCGAACGACTGGCCGCGAGCGGGAGATTGCACAGAAAATTCTGATCGGTGAGCAGCGCCCGGCAACCGAGACCGCGCAGAAATTCCGCCATCTGCCGGTAACGGCCGGAGGTCAGTTCCGAGAGAAATTCAACGAAGGTGCCGTTGGTGTGCGTCTTCTTCCATTCGGCGAAGCGGGCGTTGTAGAGCGGCATGGCCCGCGGGCTCCGGTTCCACCAGGAGTCGGGATTGCCCTCGTTGACCAGCGAAAGGGTGATGAGCGCCGGATCGTCTTTGAGCGCCAGACCGGTGTGGGGATTGACCCGGGTGAGAAACGCCTTCGCCCAGCGTTTCCAGTCGGCGTAGACGTCGTCGTTGATGTAGAAGAGAGCTTTGTATTCGGCGGGGGTGGCGATGGCTCCCGCACTGCCGAGTTCGGCGGCGGGGATGTTCCGGCGCGACACGTAGACGTCGGTGGTGTAGTAGATTCCCCGCTTTTTCAGGCAGGCGAGCAGGTAGTCGAGCCGGTCGACCCGTTCCGGATCGATGCGCGAGGGATTGTTGCCGCCGCGGTCGTAGATCTCGTTGTCGTGGTGGTGGATGCGGACGACGTTGAAGCCGAACGCCGCCAGACGGTCGGCCAGTTCCTCCGCCTGCTGCCGGTTGGGCAGCTGGGAGTCGCCGACGAAATTCGCTCCGTAGAAACGGACCGGAATTCCCGGACGGTCGCGGAAGACGAACTTCCCTTCCGGCGAGACGACGAGCGGACCGTACTTGCCCGCCGGGGCGTCGAGGAGTCCGGAGAAATCCAGCGCGCTGTTCTTTTCGACATTTCGGTGATAGGTGAAGGGCTTCCAATCCTTTCCGGCGGCGGCGACGAAGGGGGGGCGCGTCACGTTGCCGAGCGCCGGGCCGAAAACGCCCGCTCTGCTGTGGCGGATGCGCAGATCGAACGAAGTTTTGCTCACCTGTTCGCCGGTGTGGGGCAGAAAGCCGATGCGGATGCCGAATCCGGCCCCGTTCCATTTTCGCCCGTCCTGAATGCGGAGAAAGAAGTTCCCTTCGAGCAGAATTTCACCGGTGGCGGTCGGGAGTCGGAACTGCTTGACCGGGCGGGAGATCACCACTTCCCCCCGGAACTCTTTCGGAAACGGAATCCGTTTGCCGTCCGCTTCGAAGGCGGCGGTGCCGTAGAGCGAAATCGGCAGAGAGCCCTGCAGGCAGAGAAATTTGATGGCGGAGGGTTTCGCAAATTTCGCGACGCCGCGGAAGTGCGCGCCGCCATTCCCTGCGGGAGTGAGGGCGAGGGTGAGTTCTCCCGGCGCCGCGCCGGGAATCTGGAGATTGTACTGCAACTGCCGGGCGCCGTCCGGCGCGGTCCGGTTTTCTTTCAGCCGGAATATCATCGGCCTCGTGGCGGGCTGGAGGGTGTGCCATTTTTCGGTGAAGGTGGAGAGCGTGACCCGCCAGTTGTCGAGTTCCAGGGTGGCGTCGTCGAGCAACTGCGGTTGTGCGGCGGCGAGTGCGCCGCACAACAAAACGTTGGCTGCAAAGAGAAGAGTGTGTCGCATTATGAATGTTTCTTTCTTTTGGATACTTTTATTGCAAGTGAGATAGCTCTTGGCTGTGCAGCGTTAGTGAAACCTGCAATGTTGTTGGATCCATATAAAATCATATCGTATTCAGGTGTATGACATGATGTGGTATTCAAGGTTCCTCATCTCCATAGAAGAAGAACACTCTGTAATCAGCTTTTTCTCGGATTTCACTGTTGGACTGTGACGAGGCGTGAAGGTCAGGGAACAGTACGTTGGTTTTTCCTTTGTGGCATGCCCAATACCGGCTGATATCATTACTGGTACTGTTGTAGATCGTTGCTTTCCCGCCTTTTCCCTGTACTTTCGCCGTAGGGGAGACGCTGCCTTCGCCCCGAGTACAGGCAAGCATGACAAAATCGGAAGGAGCTCTGCCCACTCGGATTATTTTGGTGTCATTGGTCGCAAAATTCAGCTCATCTGCTGCTCTGAAATGCCATCTGCCGCGCTGATTTCCATACCCATTTGCACTGCAATATCCTCCATAGCTGTGCCAACGACCATCTCCATTCATCCCATACGTATACTGTTGGTAGGTCCAATCGGCATCAGCTGGAATTTTCTGTTCCGAACAGGAAGTGATTTCAGAGGTCCCCGTAATATATCCCGCAGAAGCCAGCAGTCTTCCCCAGGTAGAAAATTTGTAGCCTTTGCCGCCGTTCAGATTCTCGTCATGGCACGGTTTAAAAAACCAGCCCTCCGCCGCGTTGATCTCAATGGGGAACCAATCGTTGAAATCGTTGGAATACATTCCGATACATGTTCCGACCTGCTTCTGGTTCGAAAGGCAGGTCGACGCCCGCGCGGTGGTGCGCGCCGAGTTGAGCGCCGGCATCAGCATGGCCGCCAGAATCGCGATGATCGCGATTACGACGAGGAGTTCGATAAGCGTAAAACGATGAATTTTCCGGTTGCTCGATGTGACGCTGTTTTTCTGCATGGTCTCCTCCTTTATGATGAACCCGGCCTGTGATGTTTTTCGGTGTTTCTTTTTACATTATACTTGAAACAAATAAAAAAGTCAATATATTGTTTATTGGTAGTGGTATATTGTTTGTGCACTTGAGGCGGCGATGAAACATGTGCTCTGTGCTCTCCGGGAGCCGAATGAACTCTTGCTGAATCACATCTACGAATTCGGGCGTCAGCACGGCTGGTCGGTGGAGTGTTGTGGGGAGAAGATTCCGCGGCGCTGGTTCGGCGACGGGGTGCTTTCGGACTATCTGACGCAGAAGGAGTTGTCGGTGATCGACCGCTTCGAGCAGACACCGGTGGTGTCGCGGATTCTGCTGCCGCGAAGGAATATCCGGACGGTCCGCCCCGACACCGAACGGATTGCATCGATGATCGCCGATTACTTCATCGGCAAGGGGTTTACCCGTTTCGTCACTACGCCGCCCAGCGTTCCGGCATCGATGTTGGACGGCAAGCCGCGTCACATCCAGACCGCGTTGAAGCTGGCGCTTGCTGAACGGAATTTTGCATTGATTCAGCCGAAATTCGCCTTCGATTCCGAGTTGCAGAAGGACTACCGGCGGGGCTGGGAGAGGTTGCGGGAGTTCTTCGGTTCGGTCGAACGGCCGTTCGCATTGATCCTGCCGAGCCCCCGCCGCCTTGCGCTGGTCTACCGGATTCTGGACGACCTGTGCGTGCGGGTGCCGGAGGAGGTCGCCGTCATGGTCAATACTGACAATCCCATGATTACGGAGAATGCCGCCGTGCCGACCAGCTGCATCAGCGGCGAATTCGGCGAACTGGCCAGCAAGATGGTCGAGCTGCTCGAACGGATGATGGCGGGAGAACCGGTGCCGGAGCGGATGGTCTATTCCACCAGCGCCGGGGTGATCTCCCGCCGCAGTACCGATACGCTGGCGGTCGCCGACCTGCGGCTCGCCCGCGCGGTGAGCTTCTTTCTGCAGAACTACATGAACCTCATCGGCGTGGAGGATGCCGCGGGGATGGCCGGCGTTTCGCGCGGCATGCTGATCCGTCTCTTCCGGAACCATTTCGGCAAAAGTCCGAGCCGTTTCCTGCTGGAGATCCGGCTCAACCAGATCCGCCATCTGCTGGACAGCACCGATCTCACGCTTGCCGAGATTGCCCGGCGGTGCGGCTACGGCTCCGATATGGCGCTTTCGCTCGCATTCCGCCGGGAGACCGGCATTCCGCCGGGCGAGTACCGCAACTCACGGCGCCATATGGAGCCGTGAGGATTGCGGTTGAATCATTTCGGTTCGGGGAGCAACGGCAGTTTCCACGCTTCGCGCTTGCGGAACGGCGTGTGGAACTTGCGTTTGAGCACCCCTTTTTCTTCCAGATGGATGTAGCAGGCGGTGTCGCACGCTTTCCCGCAGATGCTCGCCGGGTAGCTGTGCTTCATCGGCGGGTAGAAGGTGATGTGTTTCATCACTTCGCGTGCCCGTTCCGGGGTGAGCTGCGCTTCTCCGGCGATGATCGCGAGCCGGTCCGGATCGCCGGCGAGGAACTCCGCCGGCATGAAGGGATTGTAGTGCATGTTCGCCCCGATGTAGTAGGCGGCACACTGCCAGCGGTCGAGTTTCCCCTCCTTGCTGAGTGCATGCCCCGGGCAGGCTTTGACGCATTCGCCGCAGTGGTCGCAGAGATGGGGCGCGACGATCGGATCCGGTTCTATCTCGGCGTCGGTCAGCACGAAGACATAACGCTGGAAGGGGCCGAAGTCATCGGTGAGCAGCGTGCCGGAGAGCCCGCGTTCGCCGAGGCCGCAGAGGACGGCGCACGCTTCGAAATCGAGCTGTTTCTCCGCCGTTTTCCCCCGGTAGATTTCGTTGAAATCGATCTCCGGATTGGTACTGTCCTCCTCCTCCATGATGGTCTGGTTGCGGCGCTGGGGGAGGGCCTCGAAGCCGTGATCCTCCAGAACCGCGCAGGCGCGGAGCAGAGCCATCGGCATGACGGTCTCCTCCATGGTTTCGACGCCGTTGGTGGTGTACTGATAGTAGGTGGATCCCTCTTCAATTCCCCGCCGGGCGCCGCGGAGCACGCGGAATGCCGCGCCGATCACGGTCTTCGTCCCCGGAAAAATCTCCCGCACCGCCTCGTTTTCGAACCGTTCGACGTTGCCGAAACGGACGAGGTCGGCGCCGTTCTTCCGGAACACTTCTACAAGTTCTTCCTTGAGCGTGTGATTCATAACAGATTCTTCTCTTTTAAGTGGTTGTAACAGGCGATGTCGCACTTCTTCCCGCACAGGCAGGGGGCGTACCCGGTCCGGTGGGGCAGAAAATCCAGCTCAGGATAGAGTGCCCGGGCGCTCTCACGGTCGAACACCTTTGTCCCGTCGAGAATGGCTTCGCGCTCCGGATTCCCGGCGAGGAAATCCTTCGGCTGGAACGGATTCGACCGGTGTGCGCCGCGGTAGTACACCGCGCACTGCCAGGTGTTGACGCCTTCCTCCAGCGAGATCGCGTGGCCGGGACAGGCTTTGACGCATTCGCCGCACCGGTCGCACAGCGACTGCCCGAACGGCGCGTCGGTCTCGAGCGGCGCATCGGTCACGATGAAGACGAAACGGACGAACGGGCCGAACTTCGGCACGATGATGTTGCCGGCCGCACCCGCCGCACCGAGTCCGCAGATCTGCGCCGCCTGGGCGAAGTCGATGATGATGTCCGGCGCCGGTTTCCCCGGGGCAACCGGTTCGGCGTGAACCAGTTCATAGGTGTCGATCAGCTCCGGATTGGTGGTGTGATCCCCCTTGATGCGCAGATTGGAGACGTTGCGCTGGAGACAGGCGTCGTACCCTTCGTCTTCGATCAGTCCGCCCATCTTGAGCAGGAAGATCTCCGCAAGCTCCTCGTCGATGTATTTGACGCCGAGCTGGGTGTAGTTGAAGAACTGCCGCTGCGAGTCCATCGCCCGGTAGAGGGCGCGTGGCACCCGGAAGCCGCAGCCGATGATGCACTTCGCCTTCGGCAGAATCTGCAGCGGGTCGCGCTGGGGATTGGTTCCGGCGAAGAGGGTGATATCGCCGATGCCGACGAGATCGGCGCCGAATTCCAGCGCCTTTTTCTTGATGATTTCGCTGTTCAGCATGATGATTCTCCTCTAGCGATCCATGACCCAGGCTTTGCCGGTGCGGAGCGGTTCCTTGAAGCGGTGCCCCATGCAGCCGCCCTTTTTCTCCAGCATGCTCACGCAGGCGCGGATGCAGCCGCCGCACTTGGCCATGTTGTAACCGACCCAGGTGGGGAAGTATTTCTCCAGCGCGCCGTAGACCTTCATGATCTCCTTTTCGTTGGCCGGAGCCTTGCCTTCGAGCAGATCGAGACAGCCGTTCTCGTTCTTGTCGAACACCTCTTTCGGTACGAACGGGTTGAACTTCCGCCCGGCATGGGTGTAGAAGGCGTAGCATTTCCACTCGTCAAGCTTGCCCCATTCGCACTTCTTGCCGCCGACGTTGACGACGATGCTTTCCGTCTTGCTCAGACACTGGCCGGGGCACTCGCGAACGCAGGCCATGCAGCGGCGGCAGATCGGCGGCCCGGAGTACATCGGATCCGGTTCGAGCGGAGCGTCGGTGAAGAGAAAGGCCACCCGTTGCAGCGGGCCGAACTGCGGCGTGAGGAACATCTTGCTCCAGCCGATTTCGCCGAGGCCGCAGGCGACCGCCGCCAGCCGGAAGTGGAACTGCAGGTCGGGCGCGACGTTCCCCTCGCGGACCGGACGGGTGAACTGCACGGAGCGGTGATGGGCGGTCTTGGTCTTAGCCTGTTCCATCACTTCGATCTGCTCTTCCGGCGAGAGGGTGTTGCCGGGCGAGCCATCCATGTCGGAGACCACGCCCCGCGCGCCGGTGTTGCGGTAGACCGCCGCTTCATAACCGTGATCCTCGATCAGTTTGCCGAGCGAGTAGAGCACGGCGGGAGCGTAGATCTCGTTGATGCCGCCGTAGGCCATCGACGGATACTGGTAGAACTGAGTTCCCTCCTCGATGCCGCGCTGGACGCCGCGCGGAATGCGGAATACCAGCCCGATCACCCGGGTCGCCTCGGGGAAGATGTACCGCGGGTCCATCTCTTTCGGGGCGCCTTCGAACCGCGCCATGTCGCCGATGCCGCAGAGGTCGGCTCCGGCGGCCAGTGCGGCCTGCTTGACCATTTCGCTTGTCAATGTCATATTTCATCTCCGATGGTTGGAAGTTGAATCAGGCTCTGTTCGAGTGCGGCGGCGCAGTAGCCGCATTCCGCGCAGTTTTTGGAGCAGTGAAGCACCGTCCTGCCGAAATCGGCGGGCAGGCGGCCGTTTTCGATCACTGCCGGATAGAACCGCTCGGCGTGGTTGGGTTCGAGCAGTTCCGGGAGATTGCCGGAGAAACGGCCCCCGAGATAGGCCTCCAGCACGGCCACGGGGTTGCGATTGGTCCGGGTGGCGAGCTTGACCGCGTCGAAACAGGATTCGTAGAGCGGCAGATCCTCCGGGCGGATGAAGTTGGTGTCGCGCAGAAAGTTCCGCCGCTTCTCCGGTTTCGAAAGGTGGTCGAAGCAGACTCCGCGGAACTCGTAGGCGTTGTCCATTTCGGCGATTTCATGTTCGTGGGCGACGAGATTGTCGTGGAAGTTGTGCGCCGAGCAGAAGTTGAGACAGCCGCTGTTGGCGAGGCAGTAAAGTTTTTTGCCGTTGTCGTCGCACCAGCGGCGCAGTTCGCAGATCTTCGCGAAATCGCGGTTGAGTTCCCGTTTCAGATAGTAGCCGTCGAACCAGTCGGCGAGATACTCCATCCCCTGCACGGTGCCGATCTCCATGTTGACCGAGGCGCGCACTTCGACTTCGGGGAAGTTGGTCTTCAGGAACTTCGCGATCAGCGGCGAAGTTGTCGTCACCGAGGCCAGACCGAAACGGCCGCGGATCCAGTCGGCCGCGTCGCCGATCTCCTGAAAGAACGCCCGCGACTGGCTGCGCCGGCCGTAACAATTGCCGTTGAGCAGCAAATTGAGGCCGATTCCGGCGGCGGAGAACTCCGCGAGCGCCTCGACCAGCTTGTTCCGCACTTCAAAAGGCTGTTCGCCCGGAAATCCGGTCAGCGTGCCGCGTCCGTTCGGCAGATCGCCCCACGGAAAGTACACCTCGGCAATCGCCTCCCGGTGCGCCAGAATCGCATCGAGAAAGTCCCGCGTCGGCCGCGGCTGGTATCCTACGGTGAATTTCATCTTTTTTTCTCCGATACAACGTTAGAGCAATGCAGTGTTTTTCAATGGTTCACCATGTTGTGTTCAAGTGAGTGACAGGCGCGCGGGGATCGGCAGCTTGCTGCCGAAGAGGTCGCGCGGAAGAAATTCCGCCGGGAGCCGGAGGTCGGCGACGGGGTGCGCAGGATCATCCAGCCGATGGATCAGCGCCGCGACCGCCTCGTGGATCAGGGCGCGGCTGGAGCTGTGAATCACACCGGCGATGTGCAGGTCGCGGAGGAACGGACCGGCAAAGTTGCAGTGCAGAACAATCTCCGGATGATAGTCGGGGAATTCCTCCGCGAGCAGTTCAAGCAGCATCGTCGTGGTCTGCCAGCCGTTGGTGAGGATGGCGCGGGGGGCGGTGCGGCAGATGGCGCGCAGAGCATCCATCCGTTGTTCCTCCTCCATCGGTATGATCGCGATGCGGGGAGCAACAGCGTTCGCTTCGCACGCCTCCCGGAACTCTTCCGGCCAGCTGGAGTGTTCGAAGAAAAGTCCGGTTACTGTCGCGTGATTCCGGGCGCGGAACCATGCGACCGCTTCGCACAGCGGCTGTTTGAGATCGATGCCGGCAGAGGGGATTCCCGCCTGCACTTGATCGGTGATCGCCAGCAGTGTTCCCCGGGCGCACAGCTGCAGTGCCGCCGGGTCTGCCGGTTCCAGCGGGGCGTTGCAGAGAATTGCATCCGCCTGCCGGTCGAGCAGGCTCTGCAGTGCCTCCCCGGTCTCCCCTTCGCCGCAGAGCGAGATCAGCAGCTGATACCCGGCCGTGTTCGCTTCGCGCAGTGCGGCGTCGGCGAAGTGGGCGAAGTAGGCGTTGGTCAGATTGCCGATCACCAGCCCCAGCGTGCGGGTGCATCCCCGGCGGAGCGAACGGGCCGCCGCCGACGGCCGGTAGCCGAGTTCGGCGATGGCGCGGTCGATGCGCTCGCGCGTCTCCGGCGTCATCCGCGCCTGCGGATTCCGGTTCAAATACTTGGAGACCAGCGTAAAGGAGACTCCCGCCAGTTTGGCGACATCTTTCAGCGTCGGTTGCATTCCGAATCGAGATTCCTGATTGCTCTATCGTTAGATCAACTCTGAGAATAAAATAACACCTGTCGGATTTTTTTTCAACTCCGGCAGGTGTTTTTTTTGAGAATTTTTCGTGATTCAGCCGCGCTGGAGCTGTCGTTTGAGCTGGGTGATGGAGCGGCGGATGATCTCGTTCTCCGAGCAGAGCTGCGGCACCTTCTTTTCGGCGTGGAGGATGGTCGCATGGTTGCGCCCGAACGCCGCACCGATTTCAGTGGAGGAGTTGGAGGTCAGCTCGCGGCAGAGGTACATCGCGATCATGCGCGGCTCGGCGACGGTGCGGGTGCGCTTTTCCCCGAGGATGTCGGAGAGGGTGATCCCGAAGTGACCGGCGACGGTGCGCTGAATCGATTCGATCGAGATGTCGCGGGCGGCGCTCTCCTGGGCGAGCTGGCTGTGGAGCAGCTCTTCGGCCTGCTCGATCGTCAGCTTGTCGTTGCCGCTGAACGACGCATAGCTCGCCAGCCGGATGAACGCCCCCTTGAGGCGGCGGACGTTCGAGGAGATGTTCGCCGCGAGAAATTCGAGGAACTCGTCGCCGAGCGGCGCCTTGCTCAGGATGTCGTTGCGCCACATCCGCAGGATGGCGAGGCGCGCCTCATATTCCGGAGCGCCGACTTCGGCGGTCATGCCCGATTCAAACCGGGATTCGAGCCGCTTGTCGATGTCGGAGATTTCGCACGGCTGCCGGTCCGAAGTCAGAATGATCTGCTTGTGCTGGCCGTAGAGCGTGTTGAAGAGGTTGAAGAACTCCTCCTGCATCTGCGTCTTCTTGGCCAGGCTGTGGATGTCATCGACCAGCAGCACATCCACATCGCGGACCGAGGAGCGGAATTCGCTCAGACTCTTGTGCTGCTGAAGCAGGTTGTAGAAATCGTTGAGCAGCTCGTCGCAGGTGGCGTAACGG
Source organism: uncultured bacterium (assembly GCA_900551245.1). Classification (GTDB taxonomy): domain Bacteria; phylum Verrucomicrobiota; class Lentisphaeria; order Victivallales; family Victivallaceae; genus Victivallis. The sequence continues at coordinate 34,225 of URVC01000024.1, forward strand.
ACGACCATCGCCGGATTGCGCTTGTGCACTTCGGCGGTCACCGCCTGAAGCAGGTGGGTCTTGCCGACGCCGCTGGCGCCGTAGAGGTAGAGCGGATTGTAGACGCCCGGTTCCTCCGCGGCGGTTTTGGCGGCGGCGAAGGCGTAACGGTTTTCCGCACCGACGATGAAGTTTTCAAAGGTGTGCTCGGCAAGACAGTTCTGCGGACCGGGCCGGGGGATGAGCTTCTCGCGGGCCGGCCGGGCGGGCCGTTCCGGAGTGGCGGCCGCCGCCGGAGCGGGGGCCGGGGCGGGAGCCGGGGCCGGTACATGGCCCGGTTCCAGCTGGTAGTGGAAATCTCCCTGGGCGATTCCCTGGAGCGCTTCGGTCATCAGATCGTCATATTCGTCTGTGATGATGCTGGCGAAGAAGTCGTCGGAAACGCCGAGCGTCAGAGTGTCCTCCTCCAGGCGGAGCGGCGTCATATTTTGAAACCACTGCCGATAGAGCAGTTCATTCTTCTGTTTCAGGCGGTCCGCGGCCACGGTCCAGACATCTGCCGCGCTCAATGTAGTTGCGTTCATCCTCTGTTCACCCGTTTCTGCTGAGTCCATTTCAAAAACCGTCGTTCTGTTTCGCCGGCCGGGTTTTGAAATCGACTCAACCGCCGGCATATGCCGGCTTTCCCCTTTTCCGAAAAACTCCCGGATTCTCTGCACGCCTTCGCGACGTGCGACTCAAGTTGTTAACATCTTTTGCATCTTGCGGAAAATTCAGCCATTTATGACGAATTTGCCGTATTTTTCCCCCTCCGGCTTCGATCGCTTCCATCTCTTTGAAAATACGGCCTTTTGAACGGTTTTACGCTCAAAATCGCACGCGGATCGAGACGGCGACACCGACAAAGTCGGGTCATTTTTGTCGTAATTTTCGATAATATTGCGTATTTTCGAAAGTTACGCCGAAAACAATCTTCGATGCACAACTTATCAACAACTTATTAACAACCCTGCTCCGGTTCGCCCGGGGCACAACATTACACAATTTAGCCCTGCGTCTGCAAGAATTCAAATCGATGCGACGATCTTTTTCATAAAAAAATTACGAATGCCGGCTTGACTTTTCCGTCGACCGGTGGTATGCGCGGACGCGCCGCGGGTCCCGTATTCTTCCGTCACAGTTTATCGGCGAGAACGAGCATCTCTGCCGGTGATCCCGGCCAGGTGCGGAGCGAACGGAATTTTTCCGGCGTGACCAGCCGCCCGAAGCGGGCGAAGAATTGATTTTTCGCCGCCGTGTCGGCAAAGCTGTTCTTCGCCCATTCGCTCAGGTAGCCGCGGCCGAGGCGGCCGAGCAGCGTGTGGGCCGAGAGCAGCGCCGCTCCGTCCACGAAGAGTTCGAGATGGCGGGCGAGGGCGGGATGGCCGAAATCATCGACCAGTTTCTGGCCGGGGGCGTTCATTTCGGTACCGGCGACCACCGGCAGATTCCGTTCCTTACAGGCGGCGATGATTCGATCGAGCTCGTGGACGAGTTTTTTCTGTTTTTCCGGGTCGGAGACGTTCCAGTTGCGGTCGGGGACGATGTTGAGCATCGCCGCCCCCTTGGCAATGTGGAGATCGAGCAGCCGCCCCGGGTCGCTCTCGCCGGAAGAGAAGCCGTTCAGCCAGGCGATCGTCGGAATCGCGCCGCTGGCGGCGATGAAGGTGTTCATCCGGTCGATGGGCGGAAAGCTCTTCGGGTCGGGTGCAACGTAGCCGGCGCCGCCCTTTTTCATGGTCTTCGACCGGATGGCCGCTTCGAGTTCGACCGGAGTATCGATCAGCATGGCCGCCTTTTCCGGCGAAACCCCCAGCTTGGCGGCCCAGAATGCCGAGCGCGCCTCGGAGGTAGGGAAAAGTTTTTCTGCTTTTTCGCGGTAGGCCTGGCAGAGGTGCCGTTCGGTGACGTTGGCATTGGGGGTCAGCCGCACGGCGTCGGCGGTGAAATCGAGTCCGGCCGGGGCGAGAAAATCGTTGACCAGCGCGGCGATTCCGCGGGTCCGGCGGTGCGCCTGCCGCCGCATTTCGAGCAGAAACAGCTGCTGTGAGGGCGGCACGTCGGAGACCGAAAAGCCCAGACCGAGGTGGTAGGCGATTCCGGGTTCGCCGGGAGAGTTGATCTCTTCATGGGCGAGTTCCTGAATGAATGCCCGGCTTTCGACGCCGCCGGAGGCGCGGACGTTCAGTTTTGCCGCGGCGGAGAGAAATTCATCGAGCGCGTCGAGCACGTCGAAGTCGACGATGCCGGCGGCGAACCAGCCGTTCCTTTTGGCCAGGCAGGCGATGTAGCTCGGGGAGTAGCCATACCCGTTATAGGAATAGCAGGTGTGGCAGTGCATGTTGTGGTCAAAATTTTCCGGAGTGCACTCGATTTCGCCGTTCCGGCAGAGTTCGGCGAATTTATCCACCGCCCGGCGCCGGATGGCGGCATCGTTGCTGTTGAGTTCTGTTTCGAGGCTCTTTGCTTCGTCGCTCCGGATCATTTTCCCGTCTCCCCGGTGGTTGCCGTCTCCGGCGGTTGATGTTGCGGTATTCGTAAGGAGTAATATAACCGGATTCTTTCCGGAATCAAACCCTCATATCCGGGAAATTTGACAACTTTCCGGAAAAACAACTTGAAAGCCGGTCCGACAGGAGTATATTGTTATATAGAATGATTACTAAAAACAGAAATTCGGAGCCGATTCAGCAATGAACAAAACCGTACAGCGTGACGCCATCCTGGCCGAGTTGCGTTCTGTAAAGAGTCATCCCACCGCGGATGAACTTTACGCCGCACTTCGCGTGAGGATGCCGCAGATCAGTCTCGGGACGGTGTATCGGAATCTGGAGCAGATGTCTCAGGCGGGGATGATCCGCAAACTGGAGACTGCCGGCCGGCAGAAACGGTTTGACGGAGATCTTTCGCCGCATCACCACATGCGCTGTCGAATTTGCGGCGCGGTGAGCGATGTGACCGGCAGTGAACTCGGCGAGGTGGATTCTGCCATCCGGAGTCTGTTGCCGTCGCTCGGATGTGATTCGTTTTACTTGGAACTCTGCGGCGTGTGCCGCAACTGCAAAAACAAATGAGGAGGAAAAAATGAGCACCCAAACCATGGAAATCTACAAGTGCGACCTCTGCGGTCTTCAGGTCGAAGTGATCAACGCGGGCGCCTGCCCGCCGTCCTGCTGCGGCCAGACGATGCGCCTGATGAAGGAGAACACCACCGACGGAGCGAAGGAGAAGCACGTTCCGGTCGTGAGCGCCCAGGAGAACGGCATTCTGGTCAAAGTCGGTGAGATCCCCCACCCGATGGAGCCGGACCACTACATCGAGTGGATCGAAGTGATCAACGGCTCGTACGTGAACCGTTACCAGCTTCGTCCCGGAGAGGCGCCGCAGGCGGCCTTCTACGTGCCGATGCAGCCGGGTCTGGTGATCCGCGCTTACTGCAACAAGCACGGTCTCTGGAAAAAGTAAGCAAAAAAATTCGGATTCTGCGCCGGAATCGGTTGTCAGCAACAGATTCCGGCGTTATATTTTACCACCGCTGCGGCGGCGGGGAACATTCCGTTCCCGGTACTGTTTTTTTGAGGGAGGAATCATGAAGGAAGTGTTCAAGGCGGAACAGATCGCCGAAAATGTCTACTGGGTCGGCGCAGTCGACTGGAATGTGCGGAACTTTCACGGCTATCAGACCGGTCGCGGTTCGACCTACAACGCTTTTCTGGTGATCGACGAGAAGGTGACGCTGATCGATACGGTCAAAGCGCCGTTTTTCAATGAGATGCTCGCCCGTATCCGTTCGGTGATCGATCCGGAGAAGATCGACTACATCATTTCGAACCATGCCGAACCGGACCATTCCGGCGCGATCGTCTCCGCGATTGAGGCGATTCACCCGGAGAAGGTGTTCGCTTCCCCGCTCGGGGAAAAGGCTCTGCGGGCCTATTACGGAGCGGACCTCGACCTTACCGTGGTCAAGACCGGTGAATCCGTGAAGCTCGGTAAAGGGACCTTCTCCTTTATTGAGACCAAAATGCTTCACTGGCCGGACAGCATGGTGACCTATCTGGATACGGCGAAGATACTCTTTTCGCAGGATGCGTTCGGCATGCATCTGGCCGGGAGCAAACTCTGGGCGGATGAGTATCCGGAGTTTGTGCTCGACTATGAGGGGCGCAAGTACTTCGCGAACATTCTCAACGTGCAGTCGGCGAAGGTGCTCGATCTGCTGAACGCGCTGCCGGGGCTGAATCTCGATATCGCGGTCATCGCGCCGGACCACGGGCCGCTGTGGCGGAAAAATCTCGGCTGGATCCTCGATCTCTACCGCGACTGCGCCGAGCAGAAGCCGGCGCCGCGGGCGTTGGTTGCCTATTCGACAATGTGGCATTCGACGGAAAAACTGGCGAATGCGATTGCCGACGGAATCCGTTCGACCGGCGTAACGGTCGAGGTGGCGGATCTGGCGGTGAACGACCGCAGCGCGATCATGACCGAGGTGGCGCGTTCCGGTGCGCTCGCCTTCGGTGCGCCGACGATGAACAATCAGATGTTCCCGGCGATGGCGGATGTGCTGACCTACATCAAGGGGTTGCGGCCGAAGAACAAGCTCGGTCTTGCGTTCGGCTCGTTCGGCTGGAGCGGCGAGGGCGCCAAGCAGATCGCCGCCGAACTGGAGGCGATGAACATTCCGCAGCCGGTTCCGATGTTCCAGGTCAAGTACATGCCGACGGAAGCCGATCTGGAGAAAGCGTTTGAAAGCGGAGCCGCACTGGGGCGGGCGTTGCTCGCCAGTGTGGCGGAATCCACAACCAAGTGAAAAGGAGAGTGCAACCATGAAGAAGTATGTGTGCGACGTCTGCGGTTACGTCTATGACCCGGCGAAGGGCGATCCGGACAACGGCGTCCAGCCCGGGACCGCGTTCGAAGATCTTCCGGCGGACTGGGTCTGCCCGGAGTGCGGCGCCGGCAAGGATGAGTTCTCCCCGGCGGAGTAAGGTTTTCGAGAGATGGCCGATGGAATCTGTTTTGCAGATGCCGTCGGCCATCGTTGAATCAAAAAGGGATGTGCAATGAGGAATTTCTTCCGGAAGGCGTTCGGCGGTATGGCTGTCTTGGCCGTGCTGTTTGCCGCGGCGGGATGTTCTGCTCCGTGGAAGGAAATTGAGCGGAATGTGGACAATGCCAAAAATCTCCGGGTCGGCATGACGAAATCCGAAGTTCTGGAGATCATGGGCGAACCGGTTTCGGATGAAAGCTACTGCACGCCCGATGTCTGGTTTTACTACATCAACACCATCTGGCACGACGGTCTGGTTACCGAGGACGAGTGTCTGCCGCTGGTGTTTCACGAGGGCCGCCTGGTCGGCTGGGGCAACCGGTTCTACACGGAATACCGGATCAAGCTCAAGGATCAGGGCAAGGCGGTGGAACTCTGAACATGCCAAATTCCGCCGGGTTTTCCTGCTTAGGGATGAGGCGGTTCCGGGAATGGTTTGAATGAATGCGTTGATCGTGATTCCCACCTACAACGAGGCGGAGAACATCACCCGGCTGGTTCCGGCGGTGTTCGAGGCCCTGCCGCGCCAAGATTTTTCCGTGCTGGTGGTGGACGACGGTTCGCCGGACGGCACCGGGGATCTGGTGGCGGGGATGATCGAGACGAAATTCCCGGAGCGGCTCCACCTTCTCCGACGGGAAGGGAAGGGGGGGCTGGCTTCCGCCTACATCACCGGATTCCGCTGGGGGCTGGAGCGTGGTTTCGACGCCTTTCTGGAGATGGACGCCGACTTCTCGCACAAGCCGGAATACCTGCCGGAAATGTTTGCAAAGATCGCCGAATACGACGTGGTGATCGGTTCCCGGAACGTTTCCGGCGGCGGCGTGGAGAACTGGTCGCTGTTGCGGAAGCTGATTTCGCGCGGCGGTTCGCTCTACGCGCGCACGCTGCTGCGCTGCCCGATTGCCGATCTGACCGGCGGATTCAACATGTGGCGCAAATCCGCGCTGGAGGCGATCGATCTGGATTCGATTATTTCGCGTGGTTATTCCTTTCAGGTGGAGATGAAATACCGCGCATACCGTCACGGTTGCCGGATTGTTGAGTTCCCGATACTCTTCCCCGACCGCAAGGCGGGAACTTCCAAAATGAGCGGTGCGATCTTCCGCGAAGCGTTGCGGAACATCTGGCGTCTCCGGGCGCTGAAATTCCCGGAAAACTAGTATCTTTCTCTTCTCTTCCCGGCCGGCCGGTTTGATCGATCGAGGGCGTGCCGATTGGTTCTTCTCTGTTTTTTCGTATGGCGGAAATGACCGGGGGGGGATGCAATGAAATTGGTCAGAAAACTATTCTATTTTCTGAGTCTTCTTGGGCTGTGCTGTTCCGCCTTGTTTCTGGCGCTGTTAACGGCAGCGGGCCTTCTCTGGGGGATATACGATCTGTTTTGCGGGGATCCGGAATGGAACGGAATCGTTTCCCATAGAACGGTAAAACAGCTGGCAATGCGGGGCGCTGTCTGCTGTGTCTGGGTGTTGGGATTCGGTTTCGGATTGGTCGCCAATATTGTCGTTTTGCGCAGACTTATCCGAAATGTAAAATAACAGGTCGCAGGCATAGGAAAGACGGAGACAGGCATTTCTGCCTGTTTTCAAGAACGATCGGTCTGTGGCCGGTGAAGAGATACTCTTGCTGGAATTTTGGACTTCTGGAGATCCGCTTTGGAGAAGTGGAATGTTCGGCCGTTGGAGAAAACAATTTGAAAGGAGCTGGAGGGCCTGACGCCCTCCAGACCTCTTCGCCCGTGAGAAGTCTGAGCCGGGTTGATACTTATCCGCATGCGGCCCTGCGGGCCTTACTTGTCGGGCTTCGCCCGCCAACTCCTCAATCGCCGGAGCGGCTCCGCTCGACTCCGTTCGACTGCGTCGCAATCGCTCCTTGCTGCTTTGCGGAACGCAAAGCAGTCCTCTCACATGCGCTCGCGGCGCTGACCGCGCTTGGGCCCGAGAGAAAACAAAGTCGCTACGGAAATTCATTTAACAACAGACAGGATTTGGTCCTCTAAATCTCTGATCATATGCGTAATTTTCAATTCACGATCAGTATTTAAAATTTTTATCAATGACAATCGAACATATTCTATATCTGCGTCGGAAAGCTGGTCGCGATACCTGTCGCAATATTGAATAATTTTCATGATTGCCGATCCCAAGCCCCCGCTAATTCTGGTATGTAATCTGCCGTCGCGATAAATGGTCCAGTGATAAAACCATCGGTCTGGAATTTTTTCCCTGTTTTCATGCGAAAAAAATTTCAACACGGTTTCATTGCGCCCCTCTTCCCTGCCGATCGACAAAAAATAAAAAATACTTTTTTGACTTCTAAGATGCCCGTTGTAAAAATTCAGGTAAACTTTTTTTTCATACGTTGCAAATGCCCCAAGAATAAATAAGACTAAAGACAACAAAATGAAAATAAAAAATATAATGTTTAAGACAGTCTTATTCACATTTACACTCCAACGGCATCTGCAAGGAGCGCAAAACCCCTCTTATACCTTCATTTGCAATGTTTTCAATAATATTGGCATTATCCCATCTTGGATCAATGTTATTATTTGAATCATAATAATCATCAGCTCCTCCCGCATGCGATGTCTCATGAATTGCAGTAGCTAGCTGATCTCGTTCAAAAAAATTATAACCACTTCCTGGTATCGCGTTAACTGTCATTATTTCCACACCAAATATTCCAGGATTATATTTTCCGGCAAAACTAGTAAAACTGGAATCTGTACTCTTTTTTACTTTCAAAACTGTAGTTATACTATTAAGTTTATCTAAAGAATTGTTGAGAATATTTAGCATAGATGTCATTCCGCTACCTTGGTTATGTAACGGACAAGGACAAGCGGCAATTCCACAATCCGCATGGGAATTTATGAGATTATTTAATTGCCTTGCGGCGTCAGCCATTTCCATCTTCGCTCGATCCATTGTTTGCCCAAAAATATTCTTCTCTTCAGAAGTCCATTCTCCGACAAACTCATATGACCAACCTCCCAGCCAATCAATTGCCATGGTTACGCCGTTATTGACATACGCGAAATTGTTCCAACCATCGGGGTAGCCGAGGGGGTCGGCGGTCTGCCATTTGCCCTGTTCGGGGCGGTAGTTGCGGAAAAGGAAAACATAGCCGAGTTCGCCCACCAGCGGCTTGCCGGTGAAGAAGGCGTCCACGTTGTCGCTTTCACCGAAGGCGGTCATCTTGATCGGCTGGTAAGCATCCTTCCCCTTCACTCCCAACGTGTTCCCCAGCATGTCGTTAAAGAGAACCTTGTCGCCGGAGAGCACCGGGTTGCCGCCGGTTACCGCTGGTTCATTCAGAAGTTCCGTGCCGTCACGGTGGATCAGGGCGAGCCCGTCCCACAGGTAGTTTTCACGGCGGCCGTCCGCATAGGTCACGCCTGCGATCTGGCCATCGAAGTGGTAACTGAAGTTCGCCGACACTTTGCCCGCCTCCGAAACCGACACCAGCTTATCCAACCAGGCATAAGTATAACTCTTGTTTCCCTCTTTTACAAGCCGGCCGGCGGCATCATAGGCATATTTCGTCACTTTTCCTTCGGTTTCAGAGCTTACCAGCTGGTTCGCACGGTCGTAACGATAGGTGGTGGTCACTCCGTTCACCGTTTTCGACAGAATATTCCCGGCCGGATCGTAGGCATAGCGCTCCTGACCGACAACTTCCAGCAGCTGTCCGCGACGGTCGTACTTGTATGCCTGACGCACGCCGTTCACTTCGCGGGCAATGATCGTCCCATCCGGATCATAGAAGTATTTCAGCTCTGACACCGCAGGAGAACCGCTGAACCCCATCAGCGCCTTGCGCACCAGGCGGCCGTATTTGTCATAGCTGTATTCCACCGGAACGCCGTTCACCGTCTGTTTCACAAGCCGGTTCAAGTTGTCATAATGGTAGGTCAGTTCGCCGCCGCTGCCGTTCCTGATCTTCGACAGCCGCCCCAGTGCGTCGTATTCCCGCGTTTCCGTCAGTTTCAGCGAACCATTCACCGTCTCCCGCCCGGTGCGCTGCCCCCACGCATTGTAACTGCTCCGCGTGATGACGCCATCTTCGTTTTTCTCCACAAGCCGCCCAAAGTAGTCATAGCGGTAGCTCGCTTTCCGCCCGTTCCGGCTCGACGAGATCACCTTCCCCCAGGTGTCATAGCAGAAAGTCTCCACATCCCGGCCGTCGTAGGTCACCTTGACCAGCCGGTCCAGCGCGTCATACTCACGGGCAATCTTCCGGTCTACCTTCTCCTCTCCACGGTATTTCGACAGTATTTCACGCAGCAGCCCGGTCTCGTCGTACACATAATCGGTCAGCTGATTCGCCGCGGTCGCTTTCTCCTTCAGCCCGAAACGATCCCAGCTGAAACGAATCTCGTTGCCGTTCTGATCGATCACACGACTCAGCTGCCCCAGCGCATTGTAGCCGTACTCCACCTCCGTCGCATCCGGGAAACGCTCCCGCACCACCCGGCCGAACGCATCCCGGTCAAACGACTTGCTGCGCCCTCTGCCATCCGTATACTTCACCGGCAAGCCGTCGCCGCCGTATGCGATATCCAGCAGGCTCAGCCGGGTCTCTCCATCCAGCCGCTCCATCCGGACCAGCTGCCCGTTCTCATTGTAGGTATAGCAGGTCTTCGTGCCATCCGCCGCCGTCACCGCGGAAAGACGGTTCACGCCGTCGTACTCTCGCCGCACCACCCGCCGGAACATGTCCGTCTCCGTCATCACCTGCCCGAAACGATTGTAACGCAGCTCACGCCAGGTGCGCCCATCCGAAATCCGCTGCGGCTGGTTCGCCCCGTCATACCGGATCGATGTGGTCGTCACCGCACGCCCCGACGCATCCAGCCGCATCACTTTGGTCAGATTCCGCCGCGAATCGTACTGGAACCCCGCCACCGGTTCCGGAGAATCCTGCTCCGCTCCACGGCGCGTCACCAGACGAACCTCGTCAAAGTCGTTGTAGGCGAAATTCATGTCGTTCCCGGCCATGTCGCGGATCCGGATCACATTGCCCGTCAGTTTGTCGTAACGATAGCTCACCACTGTCCGGCCGCGCCCGTCCACAATCTTGCGCACCTTGCCGAGATAAGCGACGTCGTAGCGCATGAAGTAGTAAATCGTACTCTTCCGCCCGGAGAATTCCGAAATGTTGAACACACCCGTCTTCCCGTCGTAGTGGTAATCCGCCTTCCGCCCCAGCCGGTCGGTCAGCGTCACCCGCCCCGGCTCCGCGCTCCCATACGCATAGTTCAGCATCGAGTCGGCAAGCAGACGCCCCGCCACACCGCCGCCGAACGCGCGCTTCTTCTCCGCCGCCTGACGCAACGCGGCAAGGCGCTCCGCCTCGCTTTCATGCTGCACTTTCAGATCATCACGGTAGTCGCCCCGCGCCACCCGCGTCAGATAGCCGCAGGAATCGTAGGCGAACGTCACCGAATCCAGCGTCCCCTGCCGGTAGCCGGCCAGTTGCGGGACCCGGATCTGCATCGCCTTCGCCTGCACCGTCTTCGGCAGAAGCGTAACCATGTTGTTCCGATAGACAAAACGGTATTCCACCCCGTTCAGCACCATCGAGGAAACCAGCTTCCCGGAATAACGCAGCTCAATCAACCGCAACCCTTCCTGGCTGACCGACGCCAGGCGGTCCCGGTTGTACGAAAAACGCAGTGTCCGGCCGGACGGGGCAGTCACCTGCATCAGCTTCGCGTCGCGGTAGATGAATTTCCAGCCGGTGTATCCGCGTTTTCCGGTAAATGTCCAATCGCCGGTCTGCGAACGCTTGTCCTTCAGCGCCCGGGTGTCGGCCTCCCACTGCGCATAGGGCGAATAGTATTTGCCGCGCCCCTTCATCCCCTCCCGATGCAGGTCAAGCGTCTCCTTCGTCGGCCGCTCCTTCTCAAAAAAACGGATCTGCTCGCCCCACGGTGTCTTCCACAATACCCCGTCCTTCTCCGGCGTCGCGGAACTCTCCAGCTGCGGGGAGCTCCAGCCGAACCCGAACATCCCCGTGCTCTCCGACGAGGACTTGTAGAACAACTGCACCGGCAGACGCAAATCCGGGGAGAAATTCGCCGCCCCCAGCACCCGGTCCAGATAGAAACCGTTCTCCGTCAGGGCCGCCTTGCCCGCTGACAACGGTTTCGAGATGAAGTTCAACGTCTCCCTCGCCGAGGCACTCAACGCTGCAAACGCAACCATCAGCATCGGCAGCAGCCATCTCCACATCTTACCCATTCGCTTCTCCCTTTCTTTTTGGTTTAAATGGCGGGTTACATGGTGAAACAGTTATATTTTGAACAATTTTAAGCATTTTGTCAAGAGCAGAACGTAAAAAAGTTTATTAATTTTTTAATTTTAGATTATTTTTAAACTATTTTATCAATTGTTATTGACATTTCTCGTAATACGGCGTATAATTTAATTAATAGCTTCATACAAGAGAGAGGAAACCATGTTTTACAACATTCTCCGCTTTCCGCTGAACGGTGCAGTTCTGGCAGTCTCGGTTTTCCTGAGTTTCCAGACCGCCGCCGCACCTTCGCCAAAAGTTTCGTCCGTCGTGGTCAAAACCCGCGCGCCGCAGAATGAACTCGTCGCCGTCTGGTACCGGGTGCCGAAAAATTATCACCCGCGCCAGCAGCAGATGTCCCGGGTGCTGGTCCTCTTCGGCGGACGCAACAGTTCCGGCAAAGGCATGGCCGCCGGCGGGCTCGGCTGGGGGAAGTGGGCCGACGAAAACAACGCCTTTCTCGTCTCCCCCGATTTTAAAAACGACAACTACTGGGAACCGGAAGAGTGGTCCGGCAAAGCTCTGTTCAACGCTTTGCAGAAGATCAAAAAGGATTACAACATCTGCACCGACAAGCTTCTCTTCTACGGATTCTCCGCCGGCAGTCAGTGTTCCAATTTGTTTCCCGCCTGGAGACCTCAGCTTGCCCGCGCATGGGTGTCGCACGCCTGCGGCGTATTCCATGAACCGACGGTCCGGATGCGATCCGTCCCCGGCCTTGTCACCTGCGGCGACGCCGATGCACAGCGCTATATCATCAGTCGCAATTTCGTCGAAAAATACCGCAAAAAAGGATGCAACATCATCTGGAGATCCTTCCCCAACCATCCGCACGACGTCCCGCCGGACTCCCTCCGGCTCGCCCGTGAATTCCTGACATATTATCATAAGATTTATTCGTCAGATTTAACAGGGAGAGGCTCCCGGCGCGACACGCCGCCGGTATACCCCTACATCGGTGACGATCAGGAGGGAGTTTTCTATCCCGCCAACTCCCCCAAAGCGAAAAACATTTTACCGGAAGATCGTGTTCTGCTGCCCGCTCTCACCATCGCCCGAGCCTGGGGAGTGCCGGAATGATCCCCCGCTTCTTTCGTCTTCTGATCTTTCTTCTGCTCCTCGGCTCCGCGGCCTTCGGCGTCGCCGCCGCCACTATGACTGTCGACGACGTCGAATTCGCCTACCGGCTGCCTGCCGGACCGCCGCAGGCAATCATGGTCCTTTTCGGCGGACGAAACTGGAAGGGCGGCGACACGCTGAAACGCTTCCGCTTCGATGAGCTGGCCGATCGACACGGGCTGATCCTGCTCTCCCCCTCTTTCCGCGACCGCAATTACTGGGAACCGGAAAAGTGGTCCGGCCCCGCGCTCAAACGCGCCGTTGCCGAGCTGGAACGCCGCTGCCGTATGCCGTCGCGCCGGCTGCTCCTCTACGGCTATTCCGCCGGAGGGCAATGCGCCAACCTCTTCTACGCCTGGATGCCGGAAAAGGTCGCCGCATGGGGTGCCCATGCCTGCGGCGTCTACTTTACCGGAAAGGTCAAAAATCCCGCCCCTGCCCTGGTCACCTGCGGCACCCTCGACGACGCCCGTTGGAGCATCAGCCGCACCTTCATTTCCAATTACCGTGAAAACGGCGGGAAACTGCTCTGGAAATACAGTCGCAACGGTCACGAACTCTCCCCGCAGACACTCGAACTTGCCCGCGCATGGTTCGACGCCCTGCTGACCGGGGAGAAAAATCAGTTCGTCGCCGATGACGACTCCCGCGAAGTCCTGCCGATCAGCCGGAAACATGAAATCGACCCGGAATATCGTAACGAAATTCCCAACCGGAACGTTCTTGATCTGTGGCTTAAATGATGGAATTCACATACGACGGCATGGTGCGGTGGGGATTCGGGTTTTACAACCCCAATCACGCCGCAGCCTTGTTCGCGGCCCTGCTCCCCTTCTTGTGGGCCGCCTGGGAACGATTTCCACGCCCCGCCTGCCGGATTCCGGTTGCGGCGGCCACTCTGCTCACCTTCGCCGCCCTTGCCCTCACCTTCTCCCGGACAGGAGCGGCGGTCGCGGTTCTCGAACTGGTTCTCTATTTCGGCTGTCGGAAGTATTCCGCCGTCTCCCTCCGCCGAGGCGGCATCCTGTTGATCGCGCTGTTTCTCGCCTTTCTCGCCGCCGGTGCTCTGGCCCGGTTCACGCTCGACCGCGCAGCAACCAACCGGCTCGCCATCTGGCAGGCCGGTGCCGCACTTTTCGCCGCCAATCCTCTCGGCGTCGGTCACGGTAATTCCGGCGCAATCGCCTCTGCCTTTCTGCTGCCTCCCCGGATCGTCTGCCGCACGCTGGTCAATTCGCATCTGACGTTGCTGGTTGAATACGGAATCTTCGCTGGGGTTCTCTGGCTCGGCACTCTCTTCTACGCCCTGCTCAACGGTTCCCGCCATCCAGCGGCACGCACGGCCCTCATCGGACTGGCGGTCTCCGCTCTTTCAAGTTCAATCTTCGACGGCGGAATCCTGTTTGATTTCCACGGAGCCGGCGGACTGTCACGTCTGAATCAATGTCTCTCCTGGGGACTGTTGTTTTTCTATCTCGGCCTGATTGTATTTCTCTCTCTCGGCCGGTTTCACCTCAGACGGGCGGCAATTGCCGCATCCACCGCGCTGCTGCTGCCAGTGTCGCTGTTTCTGTTCTCCTCTCCTCAAACCCCGAAAGTGCTTGAGGGAGAATTTCTCCGCCTGCCCGGGACCTCGACTTCCCTGGCTCTTTACGACAACGCATTCACTCTGCGCGAATGTGCCGCCCTTTTGCCGGAAGGCGGAATCCTGCCCATTCATTCCGCTGAACTTCGCGCCGACACACCGTTCCCCGCCAGCACCCGACTCATCCTCTTCGGTGAATGTGCCCATTTTTCCTCCCGCTATCCGCATGCGGAGGTCACGTTGGTCGCACCTCCGCCGCATTTCGTTCTGCCGGGAAATATCCAGCGGGTGCTTCTGAAGCATTATGCGGAAAACGACCTGCTCGAACTCCAGGCTCAAGCACGTGATATTCCCTGTGACTACGCTCTGTGATAGTTTAGATTCATGAGCGGGAACAATACCAAAGCGAAAAATTCCGGCTTCTGCGGGACGCGGTCGGGGCGGAGGCAGATATTCGAACTTCCGAGAGAAAATGATCGTCGAGGGAGCTGGAGGGCCGGGCGCCCTCCAGACCTCCCCGCCCGCGAGAAAGCGGAAGTCGGTTGATACGAATCCGCACGCGGCCCTCGCGGGCCTTACTTGTCGGGCTTCGCCCGCCAACTCCTCAGTCGCCGGAGCGGCTACGCTCGACTCCGTTCGACTGCGTCGCAATCGCTCCTTGCTGCTTTGCGAAACGCAAAGCAGTCCTCTCACATGCGCTCGCGGCGCTGACCGCGCTTGTGCCCGTTAGAAAACAGGACTGCTATGGGAATTCCCTTCACGACGCTCACCGTGCTTAGATTCCCATGCGCGGGACAAGCCGAAGAAAAATGCTTCGCGGCGTTGAACGTGCGGCTCTGTCCACCTTTCTTTGAACGGTTTTTTTCCAAAAAAATTTTTTTGCTATCTTGACAAAAAACAATTTCTGCATATAATAATACTGTAAACTGTTTTTTGTTTTTAAGAGAGGTATACGATGGTCGAAAAAAAGGCAGAACAGGCGAAATCCCTGCTTGTCCGATATATCCGAGACCAGAAGGTGGAACGGGGAGATAGACTGCCTCCACAGAATTTTCTCCGCAAGACATTCCAATTCGGCACGGCCACCATCAGCGCCGCAATCAATGAGCTGAAAAATGACGGAGTTCTGGAAGTGCGGGACAAGGTCGGCGTCTTCGTCATTGATCCCAATGCAGACGGCCATACCGGGCGTACCATCGGGATCACCATGCGTCATGCAGAAAACAACCTCTACTACTGTTGTATTTTGACAGCACTTCAGATGCAACTCGTCAAGGAGAGCTGCCTGATACGCCTGTTCCGGTGTCAGAAGAAAACGGAAAGAACAAGCATCTTTTTTCAGATCAACGACTTCCCCGGCTTACGCCGAAGCATTGAAAATCAGGAAATTCAAGGGCTGATCCATCTCGACGATTTCACCCTCTCCTCATTGAATTTCATCCGCCACAAAAAATTACCGCTGGTGTTCGTCGGCAACCTAGGAGGCATTGCGCCGAACGGAGTCTTTTACGATCAGGAGAGAACCATCTGTGAAATCGGAGTCCGGCTCCAACGGGAAAATCCTCAACGTCCGGCCCTGGTGTGTCAACCGAGCCTCTTCAAATGTGTACAAAATCACTTCTATGAGGCGTTTGGAAACGACAAGAAAATTTATAAGGGGAGCCGTGTTCAGGAGGCGGAAAAAATCGCCGATGAAATCCTCTGCATGCCGGACAAAAAACGCCATGACTGGATCATTTACATGGATGATATTATGGCCCTGGCCATTACTTCGAAACTTGCAATTTCACTCCCGCCGGAAAAATTACCGAGGGCTGTCATCATACGAAATCTGCAGTTTCAAATGCGTTACCCGGTCAGAAATCCGATCTTTTTCGACAACAACCTGAATGAGTTTGCTACGATCGGCGTATCCCTTCTGATGAATGCCATGAAAGACGGCAAGCTTGATGCAGGGAAAGTTCTTTATCACCAACGAGAAGATATCGTGGATTTCCCCGATTGAACCAGCAGACAGAATAACCCGGAAGGAGAACATGAAAAAATATATCCACAAACGACCACGATGATAATTTGGAAATGTTGTGACGTTTGAAACACGACGGTAACACGCCGGGAGGAGAGCGAGAATGTGGGAACTGAAATGAGACAGAAACGAGAAAAAAAACAGGCTGGAACACACAATACAGGAAGAGGCGCCATGAAGATTAGAAAAAACTTTACTCTTATAGAATTACTTATCGTTATTTCAATCATTGCAATTCTTGCCGCCTTATTGCTTCCTGCGCTTAACCAGGCGCGGGGGCGCGCCCATCAGATAAGCTGCCTCTCCAAGCATAAGCAAATTGTTGCCGGAATGCTTATGTACGCCAAAGATTACAATGATTGGGTTGCATGTTATGATCTGAGCATCGGGGGACATGGATTGTTTGCTCGATTCTATCTGCATTATCGATATGTTCCTAATTTTAATCTGTTTCAATGTTCAGCAGCACCACTGCCCCTCGATTTTTCGAAGCAATATTATACGACAATCTCAGTATATCGTTATGACCTGGGGAAGAGCACCTATTACACGCCCAAAATACCGGAACAGGGTGATTATGCAGTAGGGACATGGTTAGAGAAAGGAGGAATTGATGCCATCTTCTATTTTCTCCCCAAAATGCGCAAACCAGTTTCAACCTTGATTCTTTCTGATGTTCGCCGAGGCAAACTTAGTTCGGAAGCTGTTGGCATGGGGTTCTGGTGTTTTTCCCCCACTGCATCATTGGACTATAGTGGAACAGTTCTGGGCCACAATCAAAAAAACACGAATCTGGCCTTTATGGATGGCCATGCCGAATCGGCAGATCTGCAGAAATTACGAGAACTCGGCTTCACAAAAATTATTACAGACGACGGCAATCGTTTGGAATATTAGAAGAACTCCTATAATACGGGTCCGCAATTATTGCAGATGGCATAATTCTGAATCAATCAAAAAACTTCATGGGATTTCTATTTATGCGTATCCTTCTATCTATTTCTCTCATTCTGGGGGCGATCCTATCACTTCCGGCAGAAGAGCCGGATTTCAGCCAGGCAAAATTATGGAAAAAAAATGCTACGCCGTCAAGTTCTATGACGATTTCCAGGAATACCGCGGAAGACGCGTTGCAATTCGAAGTAAAATTCAAACCGGGTACCGACTTCTGGGCATATCCGGAATTTAAACTGCCGCAGGGAATTCCCCGCGGGAAAAAATATCTCGTCTTTGAGGCGAAACTCGATCAGCAGGAACCGGCCGGCGGCTGCAAATATGCCCTCGTCATGTTTGGCTATAAGGGGGGGATTGTCGCTTGGAGCCCGTCGCCGCACTGGCAGACCGTGGTGATTGATCTTGACGCAAACAAGATTAACCGCGCCGCGGTAAAATGCCTTCGGATAGGCGCCAATCCGCAAAGCCCCCAAATGACCCTGACCTTGCGAAACATCAAGTTTCTGGAACAGTTGCCGAAAAAAGATGGCAAAAGAACCGCCGAATTGATTCACTCTACAGCACCGGCAATGCTTTTTATTGATGAAGAGCCATTGCAGTTCACAGTCTCGGAACGGGTTCCCGATCTTTCCTACGAGATACTCAATTATCATGATGAGATCGTGGCAAAAGGTCCGGTACCAGAGTCAGGCAGTTTCATACTCCCGCGTCTTCCCCGCGGCTATTACCGCATCATTCTGAAGGCACCGAAAGTCCAGTTCCATGGAGCAGCCTCATTTTCTGTGATTCCGGATCCCGATCGACGCAGACAGAATCCCGACTCGCCTTACTCGATGGACGCTGCACTCAGCGTGATCGGCACAGCTCATGTCTATCAGCGTGGAGATAAAGAGAAAAGCATGCGTTTTTTTGTCAATCTGGCCCGCATGGCCGGAGTGACAGTTGCCCGGGAGCGCACCCATCAGGATCTGTCGGAAAAAGTCAAAGGTGTCTATGACTGGAATTTCTATGGGCTGGCCCCCAAGCTCTTCTCCGAAGCGGGAATCGCCCTCAGTTCCACCTGGCATAATTTTGCTTTCTGGGCACGGGAAAAGGGTCATAAATATACTTACGATTTAATGATTCCGTATCAGTTCGCACAGCAATTGGCAAAAAACTTTCACAACCAAATCAAATTCTGGGAGTTCTGGAATGAACCAGAATATAGTTTCTGGGATGGTACGGCCTGGGAGTTTGCCTCCACGACCAAAGCGGCTTATCTCGGGTTCAAAGCGGGAGATCCTGAAATCCTCGTCACGAACGGTTCTTTCTGTTTCAAACCGGAGGAGGACTGGATTGCCATGGAAACGCTGCAAAATGATTTAGCCGGCTATTGCGATATCTTCAACATCCATATTTATCATCCGATGAAGGAGTACCCGCAATTGGTCAGAGGCTGGAAAAAACTTCAGCAGCAGCACGGCATGAGCGCCCTCCCCCTCTGGGTTACGGAAACCGGAACTTATGCAGAGGGAGTGCCGGAAGATACAGATCGCTATGACAACAGGCGAGTTCTTTCTCATGAACAGGAGATGATCTGGGCGGAATTCGTTCCCAAAAATCAAATACTGCTGCAAAGCCTCGGGGTTGCACGGACTTTCACCTTCGTATTGCCGCCGATGCACGAATTCAAGGGAATGAAAGCATGGGGCTTGATTCGATACGACTATACTGCTTCCCCAGCCTTTACGGCATTTGTCACCCTGACAGATCAACTCAGCAATGCAGAATATCTAGGAGAACTTGATTTCGGCGCCGGGATCCGGGCTTTCCTGTTTCAGCAGCCGGACAGCACCAAAACAATTGCTTTCTGGAGTGAATCGGAATTGGATAAATTGGATAACCGCCCGAATGGCATACGTCCAACAAACAAATTTCTGCATAAAATTTCGCTTTCCGAAAACCAGCCTGTCCGGTTGACCGATATTTTCGGTACTACACGGATATTGCATCCGCGGAATGGGAAAATCGAGACGGCTTCTACGAGATACCCCGCCTATCTCTCCGGAATTACTTCGCCAGTTCCAGTTAAGAAACAGCCCGTCAAAGCAGTGACCGGCAAAACTTCCACCAGCAATATGGATAAAACCATTGTACTGCGAATTGTCCCGGACGAGAAATTTCTCCTTAACACGACTCGGTCAAATCTGATCATTCCGTGGAAAGTAAAACAACATCCCCTGAAGCTCCAGATCATCAATTTCAGCAAGGAGAAAAAGCAGGGTAAGGTAACGGTGGAAGGCGGGACTCTGAATGGGCTGCCCGCTGAGCTGGCAATCGGGCCCTTCGAGACGAAGGAAATTGAGTTCTCCCTGCCATCCCAGACTCACACGCGCCAATATCGTTTCCGTTTTGGAGGAGTTTTCAATCATCGGGCAATAAGCCAATTGTCTTTGCCGGTCATACAGTACGGCGAAATTTCCAATGCACCGCTTTTCGCCCAGGCGAACAAACCGGAAAAATGGCGTAAGAACAGCTCTGGCTCCATGAACATCTCCTGGGATGCCAAGGAAAAGGCTGTCCGGTTCGACGTGGAATTTTCTCCGGGAGGTGCTCGCCGCGTATATCCGGAGCTCCTGATTCCCGGCGGTCTTCCTGCGGATACAATCGGAATCTCTTTCGACATCAAATCAAATCTGAAAGCAAAACCTCAGAACAGTTTTGTTATGCTGGTGAAAGACCAACAAAAACAAACTGATTTGAGCCATAAGGTCGGTTATACTCCTTCGTTGGGGAAATGGCAGGAGAACTTCATCGGGACAGCAAACCTCACGCCGCAAGAGATTCACCTCCTCAGAATTGGGATGAATCCAACAACAGACAAGGTTACATTCTGGATACGGGATCTTCGCCTTCACCGGACTGTAAAGTAAAGGATATACCTGAACAGATTCAGCTTTTGTATAAGGCTGTTGCAAAGCATCAAAGTTTTGCAGCAGCCTTTTATAATATCGCTGCATCAGGCTTCAAATTTTCTGAATGTGCGCTTCTCCCCCAATTGGACAATTTTTTCTGGAAAGATTGGTGTAAAAGCCTCTGAATTACAATATCCCATTACTTGCCGATTACAAGTTCCGAAATAAACTTCATCCGGCGTCCGATATTGGAGAGCCGAATGAATCCGTCTTGAGTTGAAAAATTTCATATAATGTTGGACGCCAAAGCGAAGTTGCGGTAAGCTGATGTAGTCAGCCCGTCCATACTGATCAGAATGCAATGAGCCCGGAGTTCCGTTACAAACTCCGAGCTGGTGAAGTGGCTCCCTTGATCCGAATTGATAATCTTCGGTTTCCCAGATGCTGTGTACCCAGGAGAAACAGGTTCAGTCGGCACATTAGATCTCCGCCTCCGGAACTCTCAGGTCGGTCGGTTGCTTCGGCTGCGCCAACTCACGTTTGTCATCTGTAATCACTCAGAACAAATGTGCGCAAAATTGCGGCCACTACCAACCGGAGAAGATGAAATCATGACAAAAGGCGAAGGAATCTATAAAACAATCGTTACTGCGATC
>URVC01000025.1 GCA_900551245.1 uncultured bacterium
CCAGGACCCAGTGATTAAGAGTCACTTGCTCTACCAACTGAGCTATGAGCGCACATTGATCCGGTTTAGCGGATGAAATTAAATATACCATCGGATCGTCGTTTTTGCAAGCGATTTTTCGGGAATATCCGGGGAATTTTCGCATTTCCGGCTTCCCGTCAGAAGCGGAGCTGTTCCCAGGCGCTTTCCAGCTGTCGCAGGGGAGCCCGGCGTTTGAGCGGAACTTCCGGCGCAAAGGTCGCCAGACGGCACTCCTCAAACAACAGCCAGAATTCATACAGCTCCGGCGAGTCCGCGATCTCCGGCACATCGGCGGCGGCGAGCCGGAACCGTTCCGCATACTCCGCGATGGTCTCCAGCTTCGCTTCGTCGCGGGCCGGGGCGGCGGCGGCCCGTTCGCCGCGCAGTTTGAGGCCGCGCAGGTAGCGGGTGTAGTCGGTCAGCACCGCCGGACTTTTCAAGAAGTGGTTCCGGAAGAGCCAGTTGAGATGTCCCGCGTAATCTTCGGCGCTCTCGTCGGAACGGGCCGCTATTTTTCGTTGCAGTTCCCGGCAGAGCTCGTAGACCGGCAGCAGGCTTTCCAGCAGTTTCACCGCGCGGTCAACCGTTTCGCCGAGTTCTCCCCGGGCGTGTTCGGCGGCGATGCCGAAGCTGGTTGCGTCGCGCAGTTCCCAGGGATCTGTGTCGAAGGCCTCGAGCACGGCGCTGTCGAGCAGATCGTCGGCGTAGTCGCGGTACTTCATGAACCAGGTGAGTTCCGCCTGGCGCGAGAAGCGGATGGAGCGGCGGAGAAACTTCATCTGCGCGCCGTTCTCCAGCCGGAAGAGCCGCAGAATCCCCCGTCGATGGTGGAGCTTCGCTTCGGACTCCTTCAAATAGAGTGCGCTCCCCACGCTTTCGCCTTCGTCGCAGAGGGCGGGGTAGGCCTTTTTCCCGTTGCCGTTCGGCAGTTCCACCTCGAAGGGGAGCGGTTTGAGGCCGGGGAAGGCGGTACAGCCGGTGCTGGCAAACGGCGCGGTTCCCGCCACCGCCCGGCTCAGACGCGAACCGCTCCGCAGTACCGCGGGCACCTCCCGGTGAATGTGAACCACACGCCCGTCGCGGTTGAGCTCCGCCAGTTTCATCACCAGATGTTCCGGCAGCCGGAGGTTGTCGAAATCGGCCGGGGCGACCGGCACGTCGAACTGTTCCCGCAACGACTCCGCCAGCAGCACCGCGAGCGGCTGTTCGGCGAAGAGTCTGCCCGCTTTGAGTTCACCGGTGAACCAGGCGACCGCGTCATTGAGCGGTGCGAGCGCCTGCCGGACCGGTTTGGGCAGGGCGCGGAGCATCAGCTCGATCTTGTCGGGCAGGTAACCCGGCACCAGATAGTCGAGCGCATAACCGGGCAGGCAGTTGAGCAGATCGGAGGGGGCGAGCAGGGTGACGCCGTCCTCCTCCTCCCCCGGCGCGAACCGGTAGCGGAGGCGGAATTTCTGCCCGGAAAAGGTGAGCGTATCCGGGTAGTCGGCCGGATCGAGCGGCCGGAACTGCTCCTGCATCACCTCGTCCCGGGCGATGGAGTAGTCCTGATGATCGGTCTTGATCAGCTCCTTGAGCGCCTTGACCGAGTGGATTCCCTGCGGAAGCAGGAGTTTGTAGTGCTCGACCACCGCTTCGCGGTCGAGGATGCCGCCGGGGCGGCGCGCCTTCTCCTCCAGCCGGAGCAGATCGTCGATCACGGCCCGGCTGCGGACGGTCCAGCTGCCGGGAATGACCGGTTCTCCGTTCGCCAGCGCGTCGCGGATGAAGATCTCCCGCGCTTCAACTGGATGGCTCGCCGCATAATGAATCCGCCGCCCGGCGTGGATCAGAAGCCCCCCGAAGGTCAGCCGTTCGCGGGCGTAGACGAACCCGGATTGCGCGTCGTAATAGGGTTGATCGCAGATTTTGGAACAGAGGTGCGGCGCCGCCGCTTCGAGATAGGCCGGCTTGATCACCGCATTCTGCCGGGCGAAAAGGCGGCTGGTCTCCACCAGCGCGAAACACATGATCCAGTCAGGCACCGGTTTTTTGCGGAAGAGGCCGGAACCGGGAAAGAGCTGGAACTTCCTCCCTCCGGTGCCGAGGTAGCGTTGTTCCTCCGGCAGGTACTTTGCAATGTGGCGCGGAATCCCCGCCAGCAGTGACTGGTGGATGAGATCATAAGGGGGATTTTCCGGAAGTTCCGCCGGAACGCCGCAGCGCCACCCCTGATCGGCGGCGGCTTCGGCGAGGTCGGCGGCGAGGTTTTTCCACTCCCGCATCCGGATGAAGTTCAGAAAGTTCTCCCGGCAGAAGCGCCGGAGTTTGCTGCTGCCGGCTCCGTCTCGGAACATCGCGTTCCACAAATTGAGGATCGAGAAGAAGTCGGAGTCCGGGTGGCGGAACCGGCGGTGTGCTTCGTCCGCCGCCTGCTGTTTCTCCAGCGGCCGCTCCATCGGATCCTGAATCGAGAGGTAGGAGGCGATGACGATCACTTCGGCGAGCACCCGGCGGCGGGCGGCTTCCGCAAGCATTTTGCCGATATGCGGGTCGATCGGCAGGGCGGCGAGTTTTCTCCCCTCGCGGGTGAGCCGCCCCTCCAGATCGATGGCGCGGAGATCCTCCAGCGTGCGCATTCCTTCGCGGACCGCCGCCGCAGGTGGCGGATTGATGAAGGGAAAACGGGTGATTCGCGGCAGTTCGAGCGCCGCCATCCGCAGGATCACTCCGGCCAGACCGGTTCGCTTGATTTCCGGGTCGGTGTAGGGCGCCGAATGGGCGAGATCGTCTTCACTGTAGAGGTGCACGCAGACGCCGTCGGCGACCCGTCCGCAACGGCCGCGCCGCTGACGCGCACTCGCCTGGCTGATGGTCTCCACCTGAAGCTCTTCAATCTGGGTGCGCGGGGTGAACCGCTTGATCCGCGCCAGCCCCGAATCGATCACGAAGCGGATGCGCGGAATCGTCACGCTGGTTTCCGCCACGTTGGTCGACAGGATGATCCGGCGCTGTCGGCCGGGGTGGAACACCCGCTGCTGTTCGGCGGCGGAGAGCCGTCCGAAGAGCGGCAGTACTTCGGTATGCGGCAGTTTCCGGCCGTTGAGCAGATCGGTCGCGTCGCGGATCTCCCGCTCGCCGGGCAGAAAGACCAGAATGTCGCCGCGCGGATCGAGCTCCGTGACGAACTCCACCCCGCGGGCGACGGAGTCGGAAAGTTCCTCATCCGCCTCCGGCACCAGAAAACAATCCTCCACCGGATAGGTCCGCCCCTCGATCGAAACCACCGGCGCATTGCCGAAAAAGCGGGAAAATTCCTCCGTGTCGAGCGTCGCCGACGAAATCGCCACCTTGAGATCGGGCCGGAGCGGCAGCAGATTCTTGATGTAGCCGAGCAGAAAGTCGATGTTGAGGCTCCGCTCGTGCGCCTCGTCAATGATGAGCGCGCTGTACTGGCGGAGTTTGCGGTCCTCATGCGTTTCCGCGAGCAAAATGCCGTCGGTCATGAATTTGAGAACGGTGCCGCGGCTGGTCCGGTCGTCGAACCGCACCTGATAGCCGACGGCGGTTCCCGGTTCACAGCCCAGTTCCTGAGCGGCACGGCGCGCCATGGCCGAGGCGGCGATCCGGCGCGGCTGGGTACAGCCGACCCGGCCGAAACGCCCCCAGCCCAGTTCGAGGGCAACCTTGGGCAGCTGCGTGGTCTTGCCGCTGCCGGTGTCGCCGCCGACGATGATGAGCGGGTGCTCCTGCCAGAGTTGTTTGATCTCATCCAGGTGCCGGGTGATCGGCAGCTCCTCCGGATAGGCGATGCGGAGCTGTTCACAACTCGCCGCGTATTCGGGATTTTCCGGACGGATCATACGCACGTTTTCTCCGCCGTCACCGGCGTTCCCGGCGCGGCAGCAGCCATTCGATGGCGAGCAGAATGCCGAGCAAAACGAAACAGCCGGGCACCAGGAAGAAGCTGGCACGCAGTCCGAAGTGATCGCCTGCCACCCCCATCAGCCAGGCGAAGAGGCCGCAACCGGGGACTCCGGCGCAGGAGAGCAGGATGTAGATCATCGTCGAATCTCCGGGAATCCGGTCCACGCAGTAACTCTGAATGCTCGGCCAGAACGGGCCGGTGGCGATGCCGATGAAGAAGAGCAACACGAAGAGAATCCAGATTGAATGGAGCAGCGGCGGGAAGAGCGCGAGAAGCGTTCCGGCCCCCGCCATCCAGAGGATCAGATCCCGGAGACGCTGCTGGCCGACGAGGAATCCGGAGACCATTCTCCCGACGATCATGCCGCCGGCAAACACCGCGGTCCCCAGTCCGCCCAGCCATGGCGAACCCGCGTAGTCGATCCGGATGAAGCTCGAGACCCAGAAGGTGAGGCAGAACTCCCCGCCGCCAGCCAGGACCATCGCCGCGAAAAAGAGCCAGAAGCGGGGTTGTTTCATCAGGGTGGTCGCGTGGCCCCACACCGTGGTCCAATGGAGTTTTTCCGGCTTGTCGGGGTGACGCGCCCCGCGGCTGGGCAGCAGGAAGAGCAGGGCGGGCACCAGGGCGAGAACTCCTGCCAGCAGCAGAATGAGCCGCCACGAAACGCCCCAGGAGAGCAGCAAGCCGGCGGCGAGCACCGTCACCACCACGCCGATCGACCAGAAGGAGTGGGCGAAATTGATGTAGCGCCCCGGCTCCTCATGTTCGTGAAGATCCTGCACGACCGGCGTGGCGAGTCCCTCGATCACCCCTTCGCCCAGACCGGCGATTGCGACGGCGAGAAAGAGCAGCCCGTAGACGGGAGCGGCGGAGGCGAGCATGATTCCAGTGGCCATGATGAGGATCGAAACCCCCAGGGTGGGAACTTTGCCCCAGCGTCCGGCCGCGAAGCCGCAGAAGAGCATGGCGAAGACCATCGGAATGCTGCGCCCGAGCTGGAGCGCGCCGCCCGCTCCCATTCCGCCGTCGGTCAGCGGGAAGTTGAGCGAACGCGCCAGTTCGATCAGCACGACCGGCACCACCACCGAGCAGCAGGCGTACCCGGTGAAACAACTGAAGGCGGCATAGTCATACCGCCCGAACTTCATTTTCCGGTTTTGAGACATGATGAGAACCTCGATGACGGTCAGGACAGGTCAGAGTGTTCCCTTGGTGGAGAGCACGCCGGTGACCCGGGGGTCGAAACCGACCGCCTGGTCGAGCGCTTTGGCGAATCCCTTGAAGATCGCTTCGAACACGTGATGCACCTCTTCGCCGGCGAGCAGCCGGACATGCAGGTTCATCCCCGCCTTCACCGAGAGCGCCTGGAAGAACTCGTGGAAGAGCCGCACGTCGAGATCCTTGATCATCGGTGCCGGACTTTTGACGTCGAACACCAGCAGCGGACGGCCGGAGAGATCCAGCGCGATCAGCGCCAGCGCTTCATCCATCGGCAGGATGAAACTCCCGTAGCGGCGGATTCCCGCCTTGTCGCCGAGCGCTCTGGACAGCGCTTCGCCGAGCGTGAGGCCGAGATCCTCCATCGTGTGATGGTAATCGACTTCGAGGTCGCCCGTCGCCTTGACCACAAGGTCGAAGAAGCCGTGTTTGGCGAAGAGCGTGAGCATGTGATCCATAAAGGGGATGCCGGTGTCGACGGCGGCGACTCCGGTGCCGTCCAGCGTGAGCTTGACCGAAATATCGGTTTCGCGGGTGGTCCGGCGGATTTCCGCGAAGCGTTCCGTACTCATAGAAAGAATCTCCAATTTTGTCATTTTGTATTCTTTATACTGTAGTACCGCCGGAACGATTTTGCAATCAACGGCCCGGATTTTTTCCGGATTCCTCCGTCCCGTCGCTTTCCGGTTCCTCGTCGGCCGGGCAGTAGGGGTAGGGCAGGTAGTCGAGCGTCTCGTCGCCGGTGGTGCCGCTGAGCGCCTGCGCAATGGTCAGCACATAGCGGAAACTGTCGCTGTTCACCGCGCAGGAGAAGAGGGTTAGCGAGGCGTAGCGCAGCAGCATGCGCGGATCCCAGAACTCGCACAATCCGATTCCCGGCGCGGGGCAGAGCTGCCAGTCGTGCGCCGGAACCAGCAGCCGCCCTTCGCCGTCGTAGAGCGCGAAATCCCCCATCACCCGGACCATCCGGAAAGGGGCGGGGGTGATGGCTCCCGCGATGGCGGCGAGCAGTGCGGCCGAGCCGGTATGATTTTCCAGAATCGGGCCGATGCAGTAATTTTCGGGGCGGAGCGTGGTTTCCGGCTGGGCGGTGAAGCCGCTTTTGCGCATGAAATAGGCGAGCTCTTCCAGCGTGTGGAGCGGACAGCGTGCGGCCTCCTGCCGGAAGTCGCTCCACAGCGACTCCAGTTCCGGCCGGGAATCGTTGTCGTACCACTGCAGGTGGACGTCGATCAGCCCGTCGATGAGGTCGACCCGGGGCGCCTGGAGTTTGCGGATGAACTCCCTCCGCCGCCGCCGGAGCGTGATCGCCGCCTGCAGCTGGTGGCTGCGCCGCCGGAGAAGCGGATGACTGGACTCCTGAAGTTCCGCCAGGGCTTCTCCCAACTCCGCCTCCCGGTTGAGCAGTTCCGCCATCGCGTTCACGGCGATGGATTCATCCTCGTCGTCGAGCAGCGAAAGCAGGCTGTTGATCTCAGGATTCCGCGCCATTGCCGCCGGCCGTCGTCTTCCGGGTCGGGAATTTGCCCATCAGGGCGTCGTTGGCGATGGTGCGCACCTCGTCGGAGAAGTCGGAGCGGACGATCCAGCGCAGAAATCCCGGATCGTTCTCGGCCAGATCGCGCAGGGTCCGCCCGGCGTTTTTGCCGAAGTTGACCACCACCTCGTTGTCCACCCACTTGAAGCGGCGGGTGCGGTCGACGGTGTCCGGGCCGGTGAGGTCGCTGAATTCGGCGAGTCCGGCCATGTCGCGCGGCAGTTCGGGGTGGCGCTCCAGCTGGCCGAGCAGCACCTCGAAGGTGGCGGCGGTGTCGGCGGCCGCGCCGTGAGCGCCTTCCAGATCCTTGCCGCAAAAGAATTTGTACGCCGCAGTGAGGGTGCGCGGATAGAGCTTGCAGAAGATGTTGTATGCGTCGATCACCCGGCGCCCCTCCACCTTGAAGTCAAAGCCGGCCCGTTTGAATTCCGCTTCAAGCATGGGGATGTCGAAGCCGGTGATGTTGTATCCGGCCAGGTCGCAGTCCTCCAGATAGCGGTAGAGTTTGTCGGCGATGAGGAGGAAGGTCGGGCAGTCGGCGACATCGGCGTTGGTGATGCCGTGAATCGCGGTGGCTCCGGCCGGGATCGGCATCTCCGGATTCAGACGGCGGACGGTGTTCTGGGTGTGCCCGTCCGGAAACACCTTGAGCACCGCCAGTTCGACAATCCGGTCGCGCTGCGGCACCACCCCGGTGCTTTCAATATCGAAAACGACCAGCGGCCGTTCCAGTTTCAGATCCTGCATCATGGAATCCTCTCCTTGCAGTGATGGGTTGCATTTGTTGGAATATACCACCGTTTTGAGTGCATTGCAACGCGGCCCGGCGAAAAAACGCCCCTTCTCCGGCGGGGAGAAGGGGCGGAACTTGCAGCTTTTTCGCTCCCGAAGGGGGCGTGCGTCGTCAGAGCAAACCGGCGGCCTCGTCGAGGCCGAAGCGGATGTTCATGCACTGAACCGCCTGCCCGGAAGCACCCTTGGTCAGGTTGTCGATGCAGCTGGTGACGATCACCTTGTTGGTGTGGGCGTCGAGGTTGTAGCCGATTTCGCAGGTGTTGGTCATGAAGACATACTTGGTATCGGCACAGCGCTTGGGCGGAAGCACCCGCACGAACTGTTCGTTGCCGTAGGCTTTTTCGTACACTTCGGTGATCTTCTCGAGCGTACAGCCGGGCGCGGCGTTCATGATGATCGTCGAGTTGATGCCGCGGTTCATCGGCGCGAGGTGCGGAATGAAGTTGATCGCCATTTCGGCAACTCCCGCCGCGAACGCCATCTCCTGCTCGATCTCCGGCAGGTGACGGTGCCCGACGACCCCGTAGGCCTTGAGGCTCTCGTTGCACTCCGGGAAGATGTAGGGCAGGTCGACCTTGCGGCCGGCTCCGGTCACGCCGGAGCAGCTCGATACGACGATCCCCTCGGTGGAGACCAGCCCCGCCGCCAGCAGCGGCGCGGTCGGCAGGATCGAACTGGTCGGATAGCACCCGGCGCAGGCGACCAGATCGGCGGTGCGGAGCTGTTCGCGGTAGCGTTCCGGCAGACCGTAGACCGCCTTGGCCAGCAGTTCCGGAGCCGGATGGTCAACCTTGTAATACTCCTTGTACTTGGCCGCGCTCTTGAGCCGGAAGTCGGCGGAGATGTCGAACACCTTCACCCCGGCGTTGAGCAGCGGAATCGCGTATTCGGTCGCCAGCCCGTGGGGCAGGGCGAGGATCGCCGCGTCGCACTTCTTCGCCAGTTCCGCGGCGTCGGGCGCGACGAAGTGAAGCGGCGCTCCGGTGAAGCGCGGGAAGACCGCGGAGACCGGCTCCCCGGCGTTCTTGCGCGAGGTGATCGCGACGATTTCGACACCCGGGTGGCGCAGCAGAATGCGCAGAAGTTCCTCTCCGGCATACCCGGAGGCGCCCAGAACGGCGACTTTGACTTTTTTCATTTTCTGCAATCCTTTTTTGTGGAGAATGTTGTTCCTCGATTGCCGCCGGGAGAAGCCCCGGCGGAGATTTTCAGTTCAGCTGCGCAGTTTCGCGCAGGCGGCGTCGAAGCGGCGGAAGCTCTCTTCGAGCGCCTCCGGAGCCAGCAGTCCGGCGTTGAGATACTCGTTCTGGAGCTGGCCGGGATCGGCCGGTTTCGCTTCGGCTGCGGCGCTGGAGCGGGCGAAGTTCCCGGCGATGGCCGCTTCGAGTTCCGCCGCGAGCGAGAGCGGCTCGGCTGCTTCCCCGGCGGGGGTGATTCCGGCGAGCTTCTCCAGCGCGGCGTTGATGCGGTCGTGCTCCTCCTGCGCGGCGGCTTCGAGGCGGGTGAGCTTCTTCAGCGCCTTCGCGTCTCCGCCCGCGGCCGCCCGGATCAGCTCCGCCGCGGTGTGGAGGCGGTGGAAGCGGTCGAGGTGGTCGATTTCGAGCAGGGCGGGATCAACGGATTCGCCCGCCTTGAGCTTCTGCCACGCTTCGGCCAGCGGCCGGGCGACGCTCTTGACCAGCGAAAGTTTGTCGCAGAGCACCCGGCTGCGGGCGGCGCCGAGGGCGGTTTCGAATTTCGCCAGCGCCTTCTTTTCGGCGTCGAAGGTGTTGCGGCAGGCCAGTTCGCGCAGTTCGGCGCGGATCTCCCGCACCCGCTTGTCGGCGGCGGCCGGTTCGGCGCTGCCGTCGGCAAGCGCTTCGATTTCGGCGATCAGCTCGCGGGAGCGTTTCTCCCGTTCGGCGAACGCTTCGCGTCGCCCCGAGAAGTACTGGTCGAGCGCGGCGTTGAACTGTGCGAGAAGTTCATGCTCCGCCCGGCCGGCCGAACCGGCGGCGTGGTAGTCGCTGCGGAGCTGACGGGCGCGGCGCGCGGCGGCCTCGCCGGGCTGATCCTTGAGCGCCTGCGCTTCGGCGATCAGCGCGCGCTTGGCTTCGGCCGCGGCGTCAAATTTCTTGTTGCGCTCGTCGAAGTAGGCACTGCGGGCGGAGAAAAATTTGTCCGCCGGAGCCCGGAATGCGGCATAGAGGTTCTTTTCCGCACTGCCGGCGCCGGGGAGGCGTTTCCACTCCGCCTGAAGCGCCTTGAAGGCTTCGGCGGTGGCGTTCCATTCGGTGGAGTCGGCCAGTGCGACGGCCCGTTCGACCAGCGCCTGTTTGGCGGCGGCGGCCTGCCGCTGTTCCTGGCGGAGCCGGGCGTAGTATTCATCCACCCGGTGCTGCAGTTTGCGGGTGGTCTCCAGATAGCGGGCGTTGATCTCTTCGCTCTTCGACTTGGGCACGCCGCCGAGCCCCTTCCATTTGTCGCGCAGTTCGTGGAGCGTGCGCGCGGCCTTCGGCAGTTCCGCGTCGGGCAGGGCGAGGAGCCGGTCCAGTTCGGCGCAGAGGTCGAGCTTGAGCGTGTAGCTCTCCCAGCGGGCGAGATCGAGCGTCTCGTAGTGCTGAGCAAGTTTCGTCCCCGCGGCGCGGTGGGCGGCGTTGTATTTGTCGGCGGCCGCCTTGGGTACGCTGCCGAGTGCGGCGTATTCCGCTTCGATGGCGGTCTTGCGCTCCTGAAGGCGCGCCATATCTTCGCCGGCGGTGAGTTCCGCGAGTTCGGCGGCGAGCTTCTCCGCCTGTTCTCCGCGGAGGCGGTCCGCTTCGGCTTCGGCGAGAATGCGGGTCTTCAACGGTTCGAAGCGGGCGGCGAAACCGGCGGCGTCCACCGCTTCCGGATCGACCGACTTGAGGCATTCGTTCCACTTCTTTTCCAGTTTTTCCACTTCGCCGAGGGTGACCAGCTCGGCACCGGCGATGAGGGTGTCGAGTTCCGCCGAAAGGCGGGCGCACTCTTCGAGTTTCGCGGCCCGCTGTGCGAGGCGTTCGGCATTTTCCGCGGCGGCGCGTTCCGCCTCCTTCACCGCGGCAGCGAACCGTTTTTCGAGAATCTCGGCATATTCGGGCGGGAGCGGCGGAAGCGCTTCGAATTCCGCCGTGATCCGGGCGATTTCCGCGGGGTAGTCCTCGACGGTTCTGGCCGGAAGCTGTTCGAGTTCTTCGCAGACGGCTTCGCGCCGGTGGAGCTGTTCCCGGAGGGTGTCGGAGATGCCGCCGACGGCGGGCCGACCGGTCTGGTGAATTTCGTTCTGTTCGCTCATGAATTCCTCATTCCCGAATTTTGCACAGCGCGGCTCCCGGATTCCGGAACCGCGCCGGAGGCTTATAAAAAGTTGCCGATTCCGTGTCAAATAAGACGGAACGTGTTAAGTATAGCTCATTTTCCGTTTTTTTCCACTGCCGGTATCGCTCCGGAACCGTTTTTTCGGCAAAAAAACAGATCGGAAGGGGCGGAGGGCGGCTGCCGCCGGAACTCGCCGGGAGAAATTCCCTTGCGGCGGCGGAAGAACCGGGTGAAGTAGTTCGGGTCGGCGAATCCGGAAGCAAAGGCGGTCTCCCGGATCGAAAGCGTGCCGGCGTGCAGAAGTTTTTCGGCGTATTCCAGCCGCCGCTGATGGAGGTAGTCGCGCACCGACATCCCCAGCTCCCGGCGGAAGAGCTTGGTCAGGTGGTTCGGCGTGACGCGCAGTTCCCTTGCGACGGCGGCGATCGAGAGGCCGGATTCGGTGAAGCGGCTGTCCAGCAGGCTTTTGGCCCGGAAGAAAAGCGTGTTCCCGCCGCGCTCCGGCGCCGGGGCCGGCTGTTCCTCAGCCAGCACCAGCGCGAGGATGCGGAAGAGCAGGCTCCGGCGAAGCAGTGCCTCTTCCAGCGTCGAGCCGGGATGCATGAAGTAACTGCGCAGCAGTTCGAGCAGGGATTCGCTCTTTTCCTGCGAGATGTTCCGAAGCAGCGGAAACGTCAGCCCGGTCTCCGGCGGGGGCGGTGCGGCGGCGCAGGAGGGGTCGAACCGGTCGTCCTCCTCCTCATAGACGAAGATCGGTTCGCGGGCGGTGTGGGCGCGGCACTCCCCCATCCAGTCGAAATGGATGCACCACCGGTCCGCCGCGCTGTCCGCCACCGTGCAGTGCATCACGCCGGGCGGAATGATGATCGCACTGCCCGGCGTGCAGAAGACGCTCCCCGCCGCGGTGATCACCCGGCAGTGGCCGGAGGCGAACCAGACCAGCTCGTAATCGTAGATCCGGCGGTTGCGTTCGACCGTGCCGGCGGGCCACAGGCCGTGCCAGGTCGGGCCCGGGGTGAGGTTGAGTC
Organism: uncultured bacterium; assembly: GCA_900551245.1. Taxonomy (GTDB): domain Bacteria; phylum Verrucomicrobiota; class Lentisphaeria; order Victivallales; family Victivallaceae; genus Victivallis. Next base: position 11,825 of record URVC01000025.1, read on the forward strand.
GGGAAAATATGCTTTCAGGATTGTTCCGTGCTATCAATGATTGATTCCTCCTATACCCATTTCCCGCCATTCAGATTATATTACAGCAATAATATAGCAACCATCCGCCCCCGGTGCAACTTGTGAGGAAAAAATGGACTGGATAAAAAAATGCTACTCCCGCCTGCTGATCGACAACCATATCACCGACCTTCAGCCGAAGTTCATGTCGAAGTTCGACCCGGAACAGTATGTGGCGATGGTGCGCCGTTCCGGGGTGAAGTCCGCGATGGTCTACTCCTGCGACCATAACGGCAACTGCTACTACCCGACCCGTGTCGGACACATGCACGCGAATCTGCACGGGCGGGATATCTTCGGCGAAACCGTCCGGCTGCTCCGCGAGGCGGGAATCGTCCCGGTCGCCTACTACACGACGATCTTTCACAACAACGCGGCGAAGTCCCATCCGGAATGGCGGGCCCGCGACATCAACGGCGTCGATCACCACGGGCGGTATCACTACTGCTGCCCGAGTCAGCCGGGATTTCTCGCCTTCACGATGGAGCAGCTCGCCGAAGTCGCCGCCTATCCGGTCGACGGCTTCTTCGTCGACATGACCTTCTGGCCGCTGGTCTGCCAGTGCCCCGCCTGCGTGGAGAAGTTCGGCGGACCGGCGCCGGAAACGATCGACTGGAACAATCCGGAATGGGTCAGATTCCAGCGATTCCGCGAGCGCACGATGGCGGAGTTCGGGCAGCGGCTCACCGATCACCTGAAATCGCTCCGGCCGAAGTGCAGTGTGGTGCACCAGTTCTCCCCGGTGCTCCACGGCTGGTACCTCGGGCAGAGCTCCGGAATCGCCGCCGCCTCCGACTACGGCTCAGGCGACTTCTACGGCGGACGGGCACAGCACCGGCTCGGCGCGAAACTGCTCGACGCCTACACGGCGCATCCGCCTTTCGAATTCATGACGTCGCGCTGCGTCAATCTGAACGACCACACCTCGACCCGCTCCGAGGAGGAGCTCTTTCTGCACGCCGCGACCACGCTGGCCAACGGCGGCGCCTACTTCTTCATCGACGCGATCAATCCGGACGGCACGCTGGAGGCGCGCACCTACGAGCGGCTCGGCAACGTGACCCGGCGCCTCGAACCCTTCACGCGCTGTATCGAGACGCTTCGCCCCCGGCTGGAGGCGCGGTGCGGACTCTATTTCTCGATGAACTCCTGCGTGAATTCCGCGCTCGACGGCGTTCCGCTCAAAGAGCTCGCCGAAGGCAGTTCCAACATGGGGATCCGCTGCAATCCGCTGGCCGACGAGGTTTCCGCCACCGGGGAACTGCTCACCCGGATGAAGATTCCCTACCGGATTCTGACCGACCGAACGGAGGATTGGAGCGGCCTCGACACCGTCATCGTCAACAACGCGCGCTACCTCTCGCCGGAGGAGTGCGCCCGGATGCGGGAGTTCGTCCGCCGCGGCGGAACCTTGATCGCCACCGGCATGACCTCGCTGCAGGAGCCGGAGGGGAAATGTTCCGGGAATTTCCTGCTGGCCGATCTTTTCGGCGTCGATTTCACCGGGGAGTTCACCGACACCGTGAGCTACCTCAAGACGCCGGAGGAGGGGTTGACCGCCTGCCTCAACGACCGCTGTCCGCTGGTCCGGGTTCGCGACGCCGAACTGCTCGGCACGGTGACCGTGCCGGACTACCCGGCGAACGATCCGGAGCTGTATGCGTCAATTCACTCCAATCCGCCCGGAATCGACACCGACTATGCCGGCCTGACGCTTCACCGCTACGGGGACGGGCAGTGTGTCTATCTGTACAGCACGCTGTTGCGCCACCGGAACGCTTCGCAGCGCGCGGTCGGCGAACGGCTCTTCCGCCGTTTCGTTTCCGGCGCGCTCCGGAGCAATCTGCCGCCCTCGACCGAAGTGACGCTGCTGCGGTCGGAGAACGGCAGTCTGGTGGTCGCGCTGGTCAACGATCAGGAGGAGCCGTCCAGCGTGCCGCTGTTTCACGTGGAGATCGAAATTCCCTGCGCGCCGGTGAAATCGGTGCGCCGCGTCTCCGACGGCCGGCAGGTTCCGGTCACGATGCGCGATGGAAAACTGCTGTTGACGCTGGAGCGTCTCGACGAGGTCGAGATGTTCGAAATCATCCATCAATAAAGGAGAAGATGAACCATGTCGAAAATCCAGAACGCCTTTGATGCCGGGGAGGGAATCCTCCGGCTCGCCCCGAACTGGGTCTCCCGCTCTTTCTGCATCCCCGGGCGGCGGATCAAGCTCCATCCGGACGACTACTACGCGCTCGGCAGTGCCCGCGGCGGCATCGATGAGCGCTGGTTCGCCTCGACCACCAAAGCGGAAAACGGTCCGCTCACCACCGAACACGAAGGCATGAGCATGGTCGTCGCCGACGGCGGTGAATTTCTGCTCGCCGACGCGGTGCAGGAGCTCAAGGGGCAGCTGATCGGCGACCGGTTGTGGAACGAATACCACGGCTGGCCGATGTTCTCCAAGTTCTTCGACAATCTCGGGCCGCTGCCGCACCACGTCCACCACATGGACCGCCACGCGGCGCTGGTCGGTCAGCGCGGCAAACCGGAGGCCTACTACTTCCCGCCGCAGCTCAACAACCACGGCGGACACTTCCCCTACACCTTCTTCGGCTTCGAACCGGGCACCACCCGCGAAGAGGTGCGCCGCTGCCTGGAAAACTTCACCCGCGGCGACAACAAGATCACCAACATCTCCCGGGCGTACCGGCTCGAACCCGGCACCGGCTGGGATGTCCCGCCGGGGGTGCTCCACGCGCCGGGCAGCTTCTGTACCTATGAGCCGCAGGTGGCCAGCGACGTCTATGCGATGTATCAGAGCCTGGTCGATGACCTGATCGTGCCGGAAGAACTGCTCTGGAAGAACTGTCCGGCCGATCACATCGGCGACTTCGACTATCTGGTCGACGTGATCGACTGGGAGCTCAACGTCGATCCGGAGTTCCGCAAACACCGCTTCATGAGTCCGCGCCCGGTGCGCCCGGAAGCGGAGATGCTCGACGCCGGATACCGCGAAGTGTGGGTCTGCTACAAATCGAAGGGATTCAGCGCCAAGGAGCTGACGATTCTGCCGGGCCGTTCTGCCGTAATCCGCGACAACGCCGCCTACGGCATGATTATGATGCAGGGGCACGGCACGATGGGCGTCTGGAACGTGGAGACCCCCGCGCTGATCCGTTACGGCGAAAAGACCTGCGACGAGTTCTTCGTCTCCGAAGAGGCGGCGCGCCGGGGCGTCCGGATCGTCAACGAGTCGAAGTGTGAACCGCTGGTCATGCTCAAACACTTCGGGCCGGGAAATCCCGATCTCGTGCTCGACTGAGTTTGCAATTCCGCCGCCGCGGCGTTACGTTACTCCGCGGCGGCATTTTGTTGTCGACTTCAAGCAGGAAAGGATGTTCTCATGGCGGATTTCACCTCGTTTCTGGCGGATATGGATCAGGTTGCCTACGTGCGCAGTGCGGAGCTCACCGAAGGGGATGGCCGGGGATGCCGGATCATCGACGTCTTCAACGGCAGCGGACTCGCCTTCACCGTCGCGCCCGACCGCGGCATGAACATCGTGGAGTGCTCCTACCGGGGGATTCCGGTGGCGTTCCGCTCCCCCTCCGGCCACGTTGCACCGGGGAAGTTCGGCCTGGAGGAGTGGCTGCGGAACTGGGAGGGCGGACTTCTGACCAGCTGTGGACTCCGCCATGCCGGGCCGCCGGAGGAGGGGGAGACGTTGCACGGCAGGATCTCCAACGCTTCCGCCTCTCAGGTGGGCAGTTGCGGCGCCTGGCGCGACGGGGTGTACGAGCTCACCGTCTCCGGAGTTCTCCGCGAGGCGTCGATGTTCGGGGAGAATCTGCGCCTTGCGCGCACCATCCGGACCGCTTACGGGGAGAATTCGATCACCGTTTCCGACGAGGTGACCAACTGCTCCGGAGCTCCGGACTTCCTGCTGATGCTCTACCACTGCAACTTCGGCTGGCCGCTGGTGTCGCCGTCGGTGCAGGTGGAGGCCGAAGAGCATGAAATCATCCCCCGCACGCCGGAGGCGGCCGCCGGGCTGGCGCGCTGGCGCGAGATGCCCGAACCGGAGGTGGGGGCGCCGGAACAGGTCTTTTTCCACTGCTTCCCCGGTGCGGTCTCTCTGGTGAACCGGGAGATTGGAATCCGGGCCACGGTTGAACGCGAAGAGGGACTGCCGTATCTGGTCCAGTGGAAGTCGTTCGACCCGAGCCGCTACGTGATCGGTCTGGAACCGGCGAACAACCGGCTCGAGGGGCGCAGTGCCGCGCTGAAAAAAGGAATCGCCCGGCGGATTGAGCCGGGCGAGACCCTCCATTTTCAGATGAAGATTTCGTTCAGCGACTGCTGAGCGCGAGATCGCGGACGCTCCGGTTCTCGCGCACTGCGCGGGCGGCGGCGCGTCCGGCCGCTTCGCCGGTGGACACGCAGTTGCCGGTGACGCGGTAGGCGGCGTGAGCGGCGAAACTGCCGGAAATGCAGCGCCCCGCCGTCAGGAGATTCTCCACTTTGAGCGGCACCAGCGAACGGAACGGAATGTCGAATCCGGGGTGAGTCCAGCAGGTCTGCTCTGGTTTCTCCGGCTCGTGGATGTCGACGCCGAAGGTGACACAGCAGATGCCGTCCGGCTGTTTCCGGCCGGTTTTGACGTCCTCGTCGGAGATGACGTACTCCCCGGTGATCCGCCGGGTTTCGCGCACGCCGATGACGGAGGGCAGTTCGAGCAGATAGACCTCTCCCAGAACCGGGCGGATGAGTTCCAGATACTTCATCGCCTTGCGCACCTGTTTCCGGCCTTCGAGAATGGCATTGGTCAACTGTTCTCCGTCACAGCCGAGATGGTGTTTGACGTGGGTCCACTGGAGCAGCGCTTCGCCGCGCCGGGGCAGGCGGATGATCGCCGGATAGTTGTAGGGAATCTCCCGGAGCAGTTCCTTTTCGTCGCACCGCTTGACCAGCTCATTGTACCAGCCGATGATGTCGTCGCGCGGATAGTCGTCGCGCACGCCGCCGATCTTGAACATCATGGTCATCGGCTGGAAGACTCCGTCGCCGGCCCGGCCGATTTCGAACGGCGCTCCGGCACGGGCGGCGATATCGCCGTCGCCGGTGCAGTCGATTATCACATCGGCGAGAACCGCCTGCGCACCGGATTTGTTTTCGGCGATGACGCCGCGGAGGGTGTTGCCCTCCATGACCGGTTCGGTCGCCATGGTGCACAGCATGAGGTCGAGTTCATGCTCGATGGCGTATTCGTCGAGCAGCATCGCCATGGCGACGTGGTCGAAGGAGATGTCCCAGAGGCCGCCCCAGGCGCCGCGCTCCTGGAGTTTCTGCTTGAGTTCGAGGTTGAGATCCTGCTTGTTCCAGTTGTCGAAGTAGGGGCTGAGCAACCCGAGCGTCCACATGCCGCCGAGCATGGCGCCCTGTTCGATCAATGTGACGCGGGCTCCGGCGCGGGCGGCGGCGATGGCCGCCCCGAATCCGGCGGGACCGCCGCCGACGACCAGCACATCGGTTTTGTTCCGGACCGGTACGGAATTGGTTTTACGTGTGACATTCATAAGAAAACTCCTGTTTTCCATAACATAGTTCTCAGCCGCACTGCCGACAATGCAGAAAGCGGCTGTATCTTTATACAATCCTGCTGTTTGTGCTCAGCGGTTGGGGAGCCAGTGACGGGTGAAGTTGATTTTGTTGTCTTCGTTGCCGATGCCGAGCAACTGTACCTGGATGCCGCCGGAAGAGCCGGTACCGCCCCAGGGATAGGCCTCCACGTGGCCATCCACGAAGGAGTAGTTCAAACGGCCGTTGTGGCGGGTGTAGAGGTCGATATGGCGCGGCGCGGTTTCCATGGTGGAGGTGACTTTGTTGTAGAAAACTCCGGCGGCGTAGTATTCTGAAATCAGCACTTTCAGGGAAGGATTCCGCACGCCGCCGGTGCGGTACACCTTCTTTTTGGTGGGGTTGTTCGTGCCCGCGACGATGCCGGCGGCGCCGCCGAGATAGGGGTTGTAGCCGGTCAGCGAGGGGAGGGGGGTGACGGTGCCGCCGGAGAAGGTGTAGGAGATCGTGCTGGCCGGGCATTGCAGGGTCGGAATCGTGTAGGTGCCGTAAAAGTAGTCTACTTTACCGTTTTCCGGATGTCGCGGCGCGTTGATTCCGAGATAGGAAAGGGTGTTACCGGCGAACAGGTATTTCCAGTAGGGGTCGTTGCTTTCTCCGTAAATGCCGTTGCTGACCGGCGGGAGAAAATCCCCGTTGTCGCCGGTGTAGCCGATGGCCGCGGCCGCGACCTGTTTGAGACGGGCCTGACAGCTGGCGTTCTGTGCCCGCGAGCGCGCCTTGTTCAGCGCCGGCAGCAGCAGACTGGCCAGAATCGCGATGATCGCGATCACGATGAGGAGTTCGATGAAGGTGAAAATTGTTTTTTTCATAAGAATGCTTCCTGTTGTGGTTGTGGAAGTTGAATGTTTGATCGACGAGCGCGGTACGATGGAAAAACGGCGGTTTTTGCTCATGGAACAGTTCCTCCTCCCTGCGGGAATTTTGGATTGGTCTGGGTTGAACTCTTTGTCGCGTCTTCTTGATCCGGTCCGGTGAGGGTGACTTCGGCGAGACAGGCCGGATTGTGGCTGTCGTACAACAGCGGAAACGGAGAAATGTAACGGCGGTTGTCGACCAGAACCGCCATCAGATAGAGAATCTGCCCCGCTTCGGGCGCATTGCCCAGCTGGTAGTTCGGCAGGAGCCGGAAGGGAATTGCCGCTTCAAAGCTGAACCCTTCCGGCGTGCGGCAAATGGCGGAACGGATTCCGGTCTTCTCCCGCCATGCGGGATAGTCGCGGTAGCCGTACTGATTGTCCCGAACCATCAGAAAGAGCGGAGAGCGGTCCGGCGGAAAGAGCAGTTCCCAGTAGACGCCGAGCGTGAGCGAGGGGTTCAGAAAGAGCTCGGCGCAGGTACCTTCCCACGGCCTTTCCGGAATTTCCGCCGGAATTTCCGCCTGGAACTCCCCGGCGGCGTAGAACGTTTCCCGGTCCCAGCCGAAGAACCAGCGGGCCGTTTTCCCCGCGACTGGCACGGGGTTGTCCCGTTCATACGTGGCGGACAAGCGGACCGCCTTCTGCCATTCGCCGCTGATCTTGCCATCGATTTCCGGAGGCATGGTCAGAAAGGGAATCCGGAGCCGCGGGCGTTCGCGGTACGGCCAGGCGCGTCCCCGGCGCAGTTCGCCGCAGACTTGCCGGATCTCCCGGCGGGCCGCCTCCTTCTCTGCCGGCGAGACGTGAAAGGCGTCCTGAAAGATCATCCATTGCGCCCAGAGATCCTTGCGCGGACGGTAGCGGCTCATGAGAAAATCCGCCGGATCCCCCGGCTGGATCGCGGTGCGGCATTCGATCATGAAGGCGCGGAGCGACTCATCCGAATCCGGCTCCTCCGCCGCGACGGGCAGGAGGAGAAGCAGGAAACTCAGAGTTGTGATGGTATGAAATCTCATTCCACACTCCGGTAGAAGACACCGCTGCCCCAGGTGGCGGCGAAGAGCCGCTTGCGGTCCAGCACGATTCTGGTGCCGGTGGTGATCGGAACGCCGTCGATGGAGAGGACGGCGAAGTGTTTTCCGCCGTCGCGGGAGAGCAGAATCCGGTCCGCCAGCAGAATCGCGAGCAGTCCCGGCGTCTCCGGGTCGAAGGCGATCGAGTGGATCGTGCCGGTGACGAGCCAGTTGTTGTCGAAGCTCTTCCCGCCGTCGCGCGATTCGAGCAGGATGCCGTTGCCGGCACAGAGGAAACGCCCGGGAGTGAAGGGATCGGCGGCGACAACGCTGCGCCAGGGAACTCCCTCATCCGGCTGTGTGCCGGAGGGCAGGTTCCGGACGAACTGCCAGCTCTGTTTCTCCCGGTCCAGCCGGTAGAGCTGTTTCGACGCGCTGCTGAAGGCGACCGCGGACCCGTCGGGCGAAAGCTGGATCTGGCTGGTGCCGCCGTTCTGGAATTCCGTCCGGTCAAAGGAGAAGCCGGGTTTGAAGCCTTTTCCCATCCACTTCCAGTGGTCGCCGGCGTCACTGGAGACATAGACGCCGCCTTTGCCGGGGGCGACCGGGCCGGAAACGCAGAGGTAGAACTTGTCTTCCCGTGGATCCGCAGCGATGGTGTAGGCCGCCATGTTGCCCGGTTTCAGCGCGGGGAGTCCGAGGTTCCGGGGCGTTTCCCAGCTGGAACTGCCGGACCGAAGCCGCCGGATCCGGATTTCGTTCTTGCCTCCGCAGATCATCGCAAGTCCCGGCGTTTTCCGCGAGAAAGCGATGGAGTTGATGCCGATGAAGGGTTGTTTCTTCCAGCTCTTTCCGCCGTCGTCACTGCGGAGCAGCCCCATGTCGGCGAGACCGTAGAAGAGCCGGTCGGGCGCGTGCGGGTCTGCCGCGACGAAGTAGGAGACGAGAGGACTGATCCCGCGGATGGCGGAGCGCCAGCTCTCGCCGCCGTCGAAACTCTCCCAGATCGAGAACCAGTCGGTCAGAAGCCAGTGGCGGCTGTCGCGCGGGTCGATGACCAGCGTCTGAGCCGAGGCGCCGAACGCCCATTTCGGGTCGAGATGGGATTCCTGCTCCGGCTGCCCCAGGGTGACGCTCCGGCGGGGAATCTTCTCCCATTTGTCTGTCTCGTGTTTCCGGCGGTAGAGGTCGCCGCGTGAATTGCCCACGACGAAGAAGTCCGGTCCGGCCGCCGCCAGGGTCCAGCGGGAGGAGCTGAGCCGGTGGTTGATCTCTCCGGCCGGAAGTCCTTCGCCATACTCCTGCCAGGTTTTGCCGCCGTCGTGGCTGAGTCTGATGAAACGCTCCTCAAAGGTGCCGAGCAGTTCGCCGGTTTTGAGCTGAACCATATCCATCGGACCGTCGTCTTGAAGCTGTTCCCAGGTGCGTCCGCCGTCGTCGCTGCGGAAGAGGCCAGAACGGCGGCTCTTCTCTTTGCCGAAGATGGCGCCTTTCTCGTAGACCGAAGAGCCCCAGCGGGGAGCGGAGGCGTAGACCCGCCCCGGAACGGTACGGTCGTAGAGAACCGAAGAGAAGTAACAGCCGTCGAGACCGGCCGGCTGCCAGCTCTCCCCGTTGTCGATACTGCGGAAGACACCGGTGGAGTCGGAGGCGGCGATGAGTTCATCCGGCCGGTCCGGATTGCGTGCCAGCACGAAGCCGGTCCGCCGCCGGAGACCGTTGCCGTAGAAGCGCGCCTCCTGGGTCTGCCGGAATGTCTTTCCCCCGTCGCGCGAGACGCAGATGCCGCCCACCCGCCACCAGGTGGAGCCGGAGACGGTCACAAAGGAGTCCGGATTGCGCGGGTCGACCGACAGGCCGCGGATCTGGGCGAGACCGCGGCGGCGCTGCATCGCGTTGAAGTTGCCGTGAAGCGGAACCCAGTTTTTCCCAGCGTCGTCGCTGCGGTAGGGGCCGTCGACATCGGCGTAAGTGTACCAGACATTCGGTGAAGAGGCGGAGATTTCCACACTCTGAAGATTGCCGCCGCCCCAGATGGGAAACTGCTTCCACTCTTCCGCGGCGGAGAGTGCAGTCGCGGTCAAGGCCGCCGCGACAATGGATCTCAAAGGGGTTCGAATTGTGTTCATGATCTTGTTCATCCCGGTTCGTAAAATTACTTTTGTTGTTTTCGCAGTACTGGCTTTTCGTGTAAATAAGTATACCGGAAAATCTCCCGTTTGACAATGCAGAAAACCGCTGTATATTTATACTATCATGCTGAATTTTGATATTTTGGATAATATTGATCCTGCTTCGCCGATGGATTTTTTCCCGGAGGCGCTGGAGGAGTTCGAGGCACGGTGGCAGGTGACGCTGACGGTGCACGATCATCGCGGGCTGCTGTATGGTCCGGATGGCCGGGCTCTGCTTCGGGGGCGCGATCACCATGGGCACATGCTTTGCGAATACCAGCGTTATTCGCGGAAGGAGTGGGACCGGAACTGCATGCGCGAGTGCGGATTTCTCACCGAGTCGATGGCGTTGCACCGGCTGCGCCCCTTTCTGCAGTACTGCTGGAAGGGGATTGCCGAACTGGTGGTGCCGGTCGAGCGGAACCATCAGACGGTGCTGCTGTTTTATGCCGGGCCGTTTCGCGGGGATCCCTCTCTGGTGGGGGGCCTGCCGGAGGAGTTCCGTTCCGGCTGGGAGCAGTTGAGCGAGCTGGGGCAGAAACAGGCGGGAGAAATGGCGCGCGAACTGCTGCTGATGGGGGAGGGGATCCTCTCTTTCCTGGAGCGGAGCCGCCGGAGCGGGGAGCCGCAGGAGAGCCGGAAACTGCTGATCCGGCGCTTCATCGACGATCATGTCCACGAGGCGGTGTCGCTGGAGGATCTGGCGGAGCGGATGAACCTTTCTCCATCGCGGACGAGCCATCTGGTGCGGAAATTTTTCGGTTACTCGTTTCAGGAACTGGTGATGATCGAACGGATGACCCGGGCCCGGAATCTGCTGCTGTCGACGGAATATCCGCTGAAAGCGATTGCGCAGGCGACCGGATTCTCCAACGAGTTCTACTTCAGCCGCTGTTTCCGGGATTTTTACGGAATGCCGCCGGGGGAGTACCGCCGGAAAAACCCGCTGGAGCGAAACGCGGGATCACCTGCATCTCCGAAGGGGGTGAGGGATAATTTCACTGGACGGCAGAGCTCCTGATAACGGTGTCAGGAGCTCTGCCGTCGGGGTGGGTCAACGCTTCTTCCCCCATTGTCCGTCTGGCCGGTGGAAGAGGAAATACTCTTTTTCAACCAGGAACACTCTGATTTCCGGGGAGTTTTCCGGAACCATTTTCTTTCTCTTTTCCGTCGGCGGAGTGAAACCGCGCGGCGTGTATTTTCTTTCTTGTCTTAGCGGGTCAGGTGATACGCCATGACGCCGCCGGGGAACTGATGGGTGTCCGCCCGGAAACGGTAGACGCCGTTCTGAAGGCTCCCCTTGACGGAACCGCAGGGGGTCCCGTCGCAGTGGAGCGCGGTCACCGTGCAGGGGCGGTCCGAGACGAACTCCACGGTGGCGGTTCCCTTCCGGACCAGCAGCGGCAGATTGCCGCGATACAGCACCAGCCGTTTGCTCCGGTTCGAGAACTTGAGACCGCTGCTCGCCACGTCGGTCAACTGAAAGAACAGAACGGAGGAACTTTCCGACAGCGCTTTGCCATCCAGTGAAATCGCGGCGATCGTCTGAAATCCCTCCGCCTGCCGGACGCGCAGCTGCCCTGCGGCCAGATCCCCGGAGCTGAGCGTGACGGATTCCGTGCGGGGCGAGGTCACGGTGAAGGTATTCTTCCCGGCGTCCAGTCGGAGTTCCCCGGTGATGCTGACCGCGAGTTTCCGGCGGTTCGCCTGTTCCCACAGGGCGGCGATCTCCCGATTCTTCAGGCGGTCCGGCCGGGTCGCATCCGCCGGAAGCACTGGAAGCAGAGAGGGCGTCCCGCTCCGGCGATCCTCCGGCTGCGAACCGACGGCGGTGATCAGACCGAGATTTTTAAAGGCGGGCGGAAATCCGGTGATCAGCTTCCGCTCGAAGCTGTTCCGGGGAACCTGATAGGAGCAGAGAATTTCAGCAGATTTCACATCGCCGCGCAAAAACATCGCAATCGCAATGCGGTCGGAAAATTGCGCCAGCGGATCGTTGACCGCGTTGAATCCGTAGGCGCTGACGACCTGCTCGATGTCGCGGGCGCTGTGACTCCAGGCGAAGCGGTAGAGGGCATCCCAGTTCTGGAGCGCCGCGTAACCGCCGATCAGCGGTCCGGCTTCCGCGCGGTAGAGATTGGGGTTGCAGTAGTTGAATTCCGTGACGAGGAACGGCTTGCACGGCAGGCGGGTCGGCATGAGATCCCGGGGAACGGAGGCCATATCGCTGATCGCGGAGCGTTGCAGATAGGAGAACGGCAGATTCCAGCGGTTCTTCGGGAAGCCGGGGTGGTCGAAATAGGCGTGATTGTCCACCACATCGAAGTGATCGCGCAGCAGTGCCAGCGGAATTTCGCGGCCGCAGTTCAAACTGGTCACCAGCGCTTTCACGCCGAGCTCCTCCTTGACGAAGCGGATCTGTTCGACCAGAGCCGCTTCCTGCAGTTCATGCAGAAAGAGCCGGAATACCGGGTTGTTGTGAGCCGCTTTCGACGGCGGCAGATTGCGTTTCGCGCAGTACTCCTGAAATTTTTTGCGGTAGAGCGCGGCGGCGGCCTTGCTCCGGTTCCAGTACAACGTCAGCGGCTCCTCGTTGACCAGGTTGATGCAGTAGAGCGCCGGTTCCTCCGCCCAGGTGTGCCCCGTGTAGGGGTTTTTGTGGAGCATCCATTTCCGGGCGAAGCTCTTCCAGTTTTCCATCGCGGCTTTGCTCACCGGCAGCAGAATCTTCATTTGCGGCTGCTCTTTTTCGATGAACTCCGGAATGTGATCGCCCGGTTTGAATTTCCGGTTGGTGTAGAGATCGGTGGTGACGTAGATGCCTCTCTCCTTCATCCGGAACAATAGATAGTCCAGCCGGTCGAGCTGTTCCGGATTCAAGGTGACGGAGTCCGGTGCCGCCGGATCGGTCAGCAGCGTGTCGTGATGGTGAATCCGGACCGTGTTGTATCCGCAGCCGGCAAGATGGTCCGCGAGGCGGTCCGCCTCCTTTTTCGAGAGGAAATTCGCCGTGAAGCAGAGGTTCGGCCCGTAGAGGCGGATGCGTTTTCCGGGCGCGCGTTCAAACGTCAGATGCCCGGCGGGAGAGGACCGGATGAACCCGTATTTCCCGGCGGGAGCGTCGAGGAGAAACGAGAAGTCGAGCGGCGTGTTCCGCGGATTTTTCCGCTGGAAGAGCAGAGGTTTCCATTCGGCGTTCTCCCGGATGACCAGCGGCTGGTTGTCGAGCGGAACAAGAGGCGTCGCTTCCGGAGTGAGGAGAACTCCGGCGATCATCCAGATCACCTGCGGGGAGGCGACTTCAAAGCGGAGCTGTTTCGGTCCTTTCCGCTTCAGAGGGAAACTGGAGACGTAAAGGCCTGCGGAATGGGTCTGCGCTTCGGTCTGCCAGGCGATCGCCGCGTTCGGGGCGTCGGAGGGATTCCGCCAGTTGCCGCAGTCGATCCGCGCCCGGACCGGAATCCGCTCGATGGAGCCATCCGGATATTCTGCGCAGAGGATTCCGAGCGTCCGGCCCTGCGGCGGAGTCCATGCCGAAGCGTGCAGGAGGTTGACCGCGCCGGCCCGGTTTTCCGGCAGGGGGAGCGTGACGCTCTGCGACGTGAATTTGCGTTCCTTCCCGCTGAGGATGACGGCGTTGTTCCCGGTTGTGGCTGCGGGCGCGGGAATGTCGAACGTGAGGCCGCCGAAACGGAGTTTCCCCGGCTGGAACATGTGCAGATCGCACTCCGGGCCCTGATCGGTCCAGCCGCCTTTGCCGTCTCCGGCGGTTTCGTCACGGAAGCCGGCGTTGGCGGCAGAGGCGAGGGAGACTGGCTGTGCCGGGAGCGGTTCGACGGTAAAACGGAGGTTCAGCGTGGCTTCCGTCATCGCCCCGGCATCCGGCGTGGCCTTGAAACGGATGGAGAGGCTTTCCGTGCCGAACTTTCTGTTGTCCTGCACCAGCAGATTCAGCGGCGAACCGGTGACCGTCACCTGATAGCCGTTGGCGACGGGGAGGCGGAGCGAGGTTGCCTTGCGGCGGAGCAGAACGGTTTTTCCGGAGGCGGCGAGAAGCGTTTCCGGTTTGCCGTCGACCAGAACGGTCCGGGATTGCCGCGGGAGCGTGATCACCCCATGCAGAGAGCCGAGAGAGACGGCGTCGGGGAATTTTACCTGAAGTTTCACATCGAAGGAGCGGGGGCCCGCAGGGCGGATGGATTCTGTGACCGAGCCGGAGGCGAACTGCGGAGGCAGTTTCGCCGTGAGTTCCACCCCGTCCGGGCGGACGCTTCCCTTGCGGTTGCGCCACGAGCGGTTGTCTCCCGGCGACCAGTCGGCCGTGAACTGTTGAAAACGGAATTCCGCGTCCCCGATTTGAAAGGACCCGTCCCCGCGGAACGTCACCGCGTCGGGGAGCGTCGCCGCTCCGAGCGGCAGCTGGAGAAAGAACAGCAGAACGGCATAGACGGCAGATTTCATCGACAACTCCTTTTCCTCTGGTTCAGTAACGGCTGGGCAGCTGGGCGGGGTAGACTCTGTCACCGGAGCTGGTGAGGAACTGCCGGACATTGGTCGGACTGTTCCAGAAAGTCTCTCGGCCGCTTTCGACATGCCCGTCCATGAAAGAGGCGTTCGCCCGGTTCTCATGCCAGAGCATGATGCCGCTGTTTTCGACGATGTTGTGGGTGGAGAAGGTCCAGGCGCAGCGGCCGAACTCTTCATGACCCTTCACATAGCCGCTGTCGGCATTGAGGATGGTTCCGGAGGGCTGCCGCATCTTCCCCAGCGAGTAGTACCGGCCGCTGTCGACCTCCACGCAGAAATCCCCCAGGGCGATCTTTTTCTTCGAAGGATTTTTGGCGTACCAGTCATAGTCGGCAAGGCAGTTGGACATGCCGTAGACCCGGAACTGAAGTTTCCCGACGCTCGTCGCACGGGGCGTGGCGGTCACGGACGGGCAGAACAGCACTTTCGAATCCAGCCCTTCCGTGCCGTCGATCGTGACGCTGGAGGCGGAAAGGTACCGGTTGTTGAGAAGAACGCCCGCATAGGAGGACCCCAGGCTGTCATTCGCCTTGTAGACGATCATCGACCGGTTGTCTCCGGCGTACGAGAGATTGGCCGTCGCAACCTGCTTGAGGTTGTTTACGCACGAGGAGGAGCGGGCCATGGAACGCGCTTTCTGCAGAGCGGGCAGCAGCATTGCGGCGAGAATGGCGATGATTGCTATCACGACGAGGAGTTCGATGAGGGTAAACCTCCGGCCGTGCCGGGGGGGGGTGGTTCCAGGTGAGTCCGGCTGGTTTTGACTGTGAAACGTTCGACCGGAGAGAGGCAGTTACTGACGACAGACGGGGAGAGATCCTTCATGGCGCGTTTCCTTTCTGTTGTATTCATTGGATTCCGGTATATTTCCGTATCTGAACGAGGGGGAGAATCTGCCGATATTGCTCCGGCCGGAACTGGCCGGCCTGTTCCGAGAGACAGTTTGCGGAGGCCGCCGCCAGCGCGCGGCGGAACGCCTCCGGAGGTTCGACTCCCGCGACGAGCGCCGAAGAGAGCACCGCCGCCGCCGTATCGCCCGCCCCGAGAGGGTTGACCACCGGGAGTTCCGGTATCGAATAGCGATATGCCTCTTCTCCGTCAAAAAAGAGTGCCTCGTCCGCTCCGGCCGTCACGGCGACGGCGAGCTGCCGGTTCCGTTGCTGCAGGTTGCGGACGGCGTTCTCGACGGTGTCCGCTCCGGCGAGGCGCAGAAGCTCCTCCCGGTTGACCTTCAGAACCATTCTGCCGGGCAGTTCCAGAACCGGCGCGATGCCGTTCACGGCGTCGATCACCATCGGCACGCCGGAGGTGAGAGCGATCTCGGCGGCCTGCCGGTAGAGCGCTGGATCGGTGCCGTCGGGCAGGCTGCCGGTGACGGAGAACAGGGCGGCTTCGCCGATGTGCGCCAAAAGCCGGGTCCGAAATTGTGCCGCCTCGTCCGAGGTGACCGGACTCGAGGGTTCGATCAGTTCGGTCATGGTGTGATCGGCGGAGTCCAGACAGGTGATGCAGCAACGGGTTTCCGCTCCGGTCTCGACGGTTTCATGCCGGATTCCTTCGCGGTCGAGCGCGGCACAGAGCCGTGCTCCGGTCGAACCGCCCGCAAACTGCAGAAGCAGAGGGTCCGCCTCCCCGAAACAGCGGGCGGCGCGGCAGAAGTTGACCCCTTTCCCGGCGGGATAGTTCGTCCGGAGGCTTGCCCGGTTGACCCGGTTTTTCTCCAGCCCGGCGAAGAAGAGCGTGCTCTGCCAGGCCGGATTGGCTCCCATGACGAGGAGTGACTGTCTCATGCTTTTCCCCATTTGTTTTTCAGATAGCGTTCGGTGGCAATGGTATACCGCCCCTGCGCATCCAGTGTTGCGGCGAGTTCCCGGGGCAGCCGCGCCGGTTCGAACGGCGTGAGCGGCAGATCGAGGCAGTCCGGAAGAACGACGATCTTCCCCGGATACCTTCCGGCGGCAACCGCTTCGAGTCCCTCCTTTGCCGCGCGGAGCCCCGCTACCGCCGCCAGCGCGCTCTGCGGTTCGAATTCGTGCCGTTCGGCCGCGTGCAGCGCGTCGAGCATATCCTGCGTGGAGCTGCCCGAGGAGCCGGTGAACCGGATTCCATCGTGAATGACCCGGTTGACGGGAATTTCGGCGGTTTCTCCGGCCGGGATTCCGGCGAAGACATTGATGAGCCCGTTGTCCGCCAGATGCGGAATCGCCTGATCGACCGCGTTCGCCGAGGAGATCAGAATGACGATGTCGTCGAATCCGGCGGGGGCGAAACGGTTCAGTTCCTGCTCGAATGCGGCGGCCGTCATGGCCGCGGGATTGAGAAACTCCAGCGTGACGCCCCGCTCTTCGGCCGGTTTCGCCAGCTTGGCGCGAAGATGATCGAGCCGTGCCGGATCGAGGTCGGTGACCAGAATCTTCGAAGGCCTGTCGGGAGAGAGTACCGCAAGCTCCACATGCATCTGCCCCATCGCTCCGGCTCCGCCCGGGAACCAGACCGCTCCCCCCTTGCGCAGTGTCTGCCGGCGCGGAAGGGGATAGGCCGCGTCGAGCGTCCCCTCCGGAACTCCCTGATAGAAACGGTTTTTATAATGAAGAGCCCCGACGTCGACCGCCCAGTCGGCGGAGCCGCAGTTGCCGAAAAAGGTGACGACCGCGTGGTCGCCGGCGAGCGCGATGGCCGGTTCGCCCAGCGCTTTGTCCTGCAGGTCGACGCAGACGATATCGTCGAAGGTTTCTCCGGAAGGGAGTTCGTTCTGCGCCGTGACGGCGGTTCCCAGCTCCTCTTCGAGGGCCCGGCAGGCGGCGGCGGAGAAGTTGACCGCGACGACCCGTTTCCGGTTGCGGAAGAGCTCTCCCGCCCGGTAGAGTTTCTTGCTGCCCGGCTCCGTGACCAGCAGGAGCGAACCGCCATCGGCCGGCGCGGTGCGGTGAGAAATGTGACTGGCCGCGCGGACACAGGTCCACGGTTCCAGCAGCGCGGCGGCCAGTGAGGAGAGATTGTCGGGGCAGGGGAGCAGATAACTGCCCGTCTCGCCTTTCCAGACCCGGCTGTCGATGATGGAATACTGTGTAAGCCCCCCATCCATGACGTAGCCGTACGCGCAGCTTCTGCCGTTGACATAGATGTCGCACTGAATCAGGAACCGCTGGCCGGGCGCATATTGAATGGGGACCGCCGAACCGGTTTTGACGATGGTCAGGACCGCTTCATGGCCGACGATCAGCGGCTCGCGGGCGAGGTCGCGATTCCGGAGTTTCGGGTGACTTCCGCCGGCGCGGATGATCTTGATGTCGGAGAAGCAGAGGCCGAGCGCATCCACTCTGGTCAGGATTTCATCCGGCTTCAAGGGCGGGAGCGGCAGTTCGACCGGCGCGTCCTCATCCCCGAACCGGTCGAGTCCGGCGCCGTAGAGCCGCCAGGCGAGGGTGGTCCGGGGGACGCGCGGCGGCCGCAGGCCCCGTTCCTTCAGCAGAGGCATGATGACATCCGGCGCGTCGGTGGTGATCGTGTCAAGGTCGAACGGCAGGACCAGATCCAGATCCTCTGCGGAATTGACCGGCACCGTATCGACCTCCATGTTGAGGGAGTGGAAGAACTCTACATTCTCGCGGGTCAGCCGCCGCCGGAAGAGGCAGACCCGCATAGTGAGGTTGTAGATATCCGGCTCCTTGATCTTGTAGTCCTCCATCGGGAACCCCTGAACGCGAAGGTCCGGCTCCTGATCGTGCACATACTTGAGCAAATTGGCGTATCCGGAGAGGACGATGGTCCGCTCCCGGATTTTTCTGCGGCGGATCTCCTCCAGCACCTGATCGGCGCAGTGGAGATCGTTTTCCTTGAGTTCGATGAGGATCTGCAGCTCCGGCGCGGATTCCGCGAGGAGGAGATCGAGGAGCTCCTCCAGGGTGGGAATCTGGGTTCCGCGGAACTCCTCCCCTTTCCACAGGCCGAAATCGAGCGCCTTCAATTCCGCCAGGGTGTGGTCGCGGACCATTCCGGTGCCGTTGCTGCACCGTTCCAGCGTGTCGTCGTGGGTGATGACCAGCTTCCCGTCGCGGGTGGGATGAACGTCGAACTCGACAGCGTCGACCCCCAGCGAGATCGCCTTGCGGAATCCTTCCAATGTATTTTCCGGATAGAGAGAGCGGCATCCCCGATGTGCCACGACCTGAAAACTGCGTACCATATGCTTCGAATCTCCTGTATTATACCAGCAAGATACGAGGAAAATCCGGATCTTTCAATCAACTTGGCGGAAAAAGTCCGAAAAAAAGTTCAAATGATCTTTTTTGATGATTAAATGATCAAAACGGGTTGAATTTTTGATGAAATGGCGATATGGTGAAGGGGAGACGAAAAAGGGGAAAGAATGAAACGGGAGACCGATCGCAAAGTTCTGGAACTGCTGGCACGGGAGCATGTTCTGTCGGCGGGCGACGCCGCGGAACGCCTCGGGGTGAGCGGCGCGTCGGTCCGGCGCAGTTTCCGCCGGCTGGCTGAACTGGGGGAGGTGCGGCGTGTGCACGGCGGGATCGAAGAGCTGAACCGGGGGATGGATCCGGCGTATCCGTTTTTTCTGCGGATGCAGTGGTTCACCCGGGAGAAGGAGGCGCTGGCCCGCCGGGCGGTCGCGCTGCTTCAGGGGTGCCGCACCATCTTTGTGGACGGGGGGACGACGACGGCCCACCTCGGGATGCTGCTGCGGGATCCCCGGTTGCGGATCATCACAAATTCTCTGGCGCTCAACGACGTGCTCTCCCGGAATTGCGGCGGGGAGGCCGGGCCGGAGGTGATTTTGACCGGCGGCCATGTCAACCGGAAGTCCGCCATTCTGATCGGTCCGGAGAGTGTGGAGACGATCGGCCGGTTTCATGCGGATGCCACCGTCATCTCCGGCAGTGCGATTGATGAGAACGGCATTTACGACAACATGGAGGAGGCCGCGTTTCTCCAGCGGAAGATGATTGAAAATTCCGATCGTCTGATCATCGTGGCGGACGCCAGCAAATTCGGTCGGCGGGCGCCGTCGCGCATTGTCCCGGTGGAGAAACTCTCCCTGGTCGTGACCAATTTCATTTCGGATAATTACCAGGTGGTGCAGCAGATGATGGCCCGCGGCGTCCGTTTTGAATTCGTCCGTCCGGAGATTCCCTGAGACGGTGCCGGAAAGAAGAGCGGGTTCTTTTATCGCATTGGAAGTGCGATTGTGGATACCCGGGGGGATTATCCTGCTTCCCGTTCCCGGCATGAGGAAACTGGAACCGGCGGGACGCCATCGCAATTTTCAAAAGAAAAAAATCGGAAAATTCATCTGTTCCGGCTGGAAATCATGGAAATACGTGATATCTTAAAAAAGTCTGCAACTCCGGAAGACGGCACCCCGATCATCGCCGTCTGGGGAGGAGGAGACATTTGCGGTCCGTCCGGCGAGTGGTTTTGTGCGAAAACCTTCTGCGGGAACGGCGTATTATTGTTTTAATTTATCATGGATGATTCTGAATTATGAAAACCTATCTGGCCAAAGCCGGCGAGATCCAGCGGGAGTATCTCCTGTTCGACGCGTCGGAAGCTCCGGTCGGCCGTCTGGCGGTCCGCATTGCGAACGCGCTGCGCGGCAAGGATAAGCCGACCTACACTCCGCACGTCGATACCGGCGCTTTCGTCATTGTCATCAATGCGGAAAAGGCGGTCTTCACCGGTCGCAAGAGCGAAAAGAAAATCTATGTGGACTATACCGGTTATCGCAGCGGTTACAAGGAGCGCACGGCGAAGGAGCTTCGCGAGCGTTCCCCCGAGCGTTTCATCAAGGATGCGGTCTGGGGCATGATGCCGCACGGCCGTCTCGGGCGTGCTCAGTTCAGCAAGCTCAAAGTGTACGCCGGTGCGGAACACCCGCACACCGCGCAGAAACCGACCAAAGTCACCGTGGAGTAATGGAGCGCTATGGTTAAGAAGAGTGATGAAGTGCTGGCCACCGGCCGGCGGAAGTGTGCGGTTGCGCGTGTGCGCATGACTCCGGGCACCGGTAAGATTGTGGTCAACGGCAAAGAGATGGCCGAATATTTCCCGAGCGAATCGCTCTGCGGATATGTGATGCAGGTGCTGAAGGTCAGCGAGACCGAGGGGAAACTCGATATCGCTGCGAACATCGACGGCGGCGGTGTCGCCGGCCAGGCTGGTGCGCTGCGTTACGGCGTGGCCCGTGCTCTGGTCAAGATGGATGAAAATCTCCGTGCCGTGCTCAAGGCCAACGGCATGATGACCCGCGACGCCCGCGTCAAGGAACGCAAAAAGCCCGGTCAGCCGGGAGCGCGTCGCCGGTTCCAGTTCTCGAAGCGCTGAGCGTTCGGAACGGACGGTACAAAAAAACCGCGGAACTTTTCGGAGTTCTGCGGTTTTTTTATGGTTGCAAATTCGACGTGTTACAGGATGCAGGCCTCCCCGGTTTTCTGACAACAGTCGGCGGTGTATTCGTGCAGCTCGATGCGGACGCCGTCCGGATCGGTCAGCCAGGCCTGCCAGGCATGGTCGGCTCCCATCTTCTTCTCGCCGACGGCATAGCCGGCCGCGGAGAGGCGTGCGTTGACTTCGTCGATCGAATCGGTTTCCAGGCAGAGATGATCGATGGGGTTGATGCCAACTTCCACCGGTTCCCGCTGGAAAAATTCAAGGTAGTTGCCGTTGCCGACCCGGAGGTAGAAGCCGACGACTTTGCCGTCGCGGATGAAGTCGAACGCTTTGCCCAGCCCGAGCCCATCGCAGTAGAAACGAGAGGTCTTTTCCAGATCGACGACCCGGATGCAGAGATGAGCGATTCCTTTGATCATAAATAACACTCCTGTGGTTGATTGGTTCAAGGTTTTCGTATTATAGTCCGGAATGAAGAAAATGCAAGAGGAAGCGGCAGGCTTTCTCCTGCCGAATGCCGGTACAGGGTTCAGGTGTTGGCGATGGCGTTGCGGACCGCGAGGGTACGTTCCGCCAGCGTGGCCATCCGGCAGGTGGTTTCCCCGATAAAAGCCGGTTCGATGGTGTCGTTCAGCCGTTCCGCCAGACGGCTTTCCGGATTGAGAATTCCGGTGATCGAACCGACGGTGGCTCCGTTGCAGTCGGTATCCATGCCGCCCATGACGGCGAGCGCGGTGTTGCGGTCGATGGTTGTGTTTCCGTAGAGAAGCGCCATGACCACGATCTGCAGGTTGTTGATTGCGTGGACGCTCGACATGCCGCGGAAGGTCTCGTCCAGTTTATCCAGGAAACTGTTCCAGTCGGGGTACTCTCTGTGCCTCTGAAGCGAGGTGCGGACCGCTTCGGAAAAGCGGCAGTTGGCCGGAATTTCCGAGAGGCCGATTTGAATCAGCGTTTCCGGATCCGATTCGGCGAAGGCGGCGCTGATGACGGCCGCCGTGAACATTTCAGCGTAGATGCCGTTTTTCGTATGGGTCCAGCAGGCGTCGCGGTAGGCGAGCGAGGCGGCCAGTTCCGGTTCGCCGGGCACCGCGTATCCCCAGAAGTCCGCCCGGATTGCCGCGCCGATCCACTCCCGGTAGGGATTGTTGAAGCGGCGGGTGAAGGCGGGGGTGGCGATGCTGTGGCCCGTGCCGCCCATACGGGGGCGGTGAAGGTTGTAGTTTAAAATCGCCTGCGTCTCCGCCGTGCAGATCTGGTTGTAGGGGAGGTGACTGTTCCAGCAGTCGGCGACGTCGGACCACTGGAAATGGATTCCTTTTTCCTCCAGAACGCGCAGTCCGACCAGTGTGTAGTGAATGTCGTCATCCGGTTCCATACAGCAGATGTTCTCCCGCTGAGAGCGCGGACACCAGAGCTTCGGATCGCCGCCGCGGAAGTAATCGTTGAGCTCCCATTCGCCCCGCTGTTCGAGCAGATGGCGGATCCACTGCCGGGACTTGCATTCGACCGGTTTCCCGAGGGCACAGCCGACGCTGCGGCCGCGCCATGCGCCGTGATAGCGCTCCAGCAGCTCCCGGTCGGAACAGTGCAGCGCAAGGCGGCGCGGTCCCTCCGGACGCAGACGGCGGATTTCGTCGAGTTCATCCGGTTCCTCATAGGGCCAGCCGGCCCGGAGCGTCAGGTGGTTCAGCTCCTCGCGGATCGACTCCAGCACGGGGGACCAGAGGTCTTCCGGATTTTTCAGTCTGGCACACTTCCGGCGGAGTTCCTCCGGAATTTCAAACCCCTCTTCCTCCAGCTGCTGCAGTTCGGCATAGAGCAGGCCCAGCGGCGCTTCCCATCCGGAAATCAACATGTTTCTCACCTCCTTTGCTTGCGTATTTCGATGAAGTGCGATATAATATAAGGAATAATTTGCAGGAAAACCAGGCAGAAATACCGAAAAACTGTGCAGAATCAGCCAAAATATACTTTGCAACTGGAGCCGGTTCACTTCCCGGATTCGTTCCCTCTGCTTCTCCACGACCACCGGGATCATCCGGCGCGGGAGATTCTCCGGCTGCATCGGCACGACTGCGTGGAGCTGGGGATGTGCCTGGCCGGTGAAGGTGTCTTCGTGGTGGAGGGGAAGGTGATGCCGTTCCGGAGCGGGGATGTTTCGTTGATCGGTCCGGCGGAGGCTCATCTGGCGGCGAGTTCGCCGGGCACGACGTCGCACTGGATCTGGTATTATCTCGATTTTTCGCGGATTCTGCTGCCGCATTTCCCGGAGTTCGACGCGGGATTTCCGGCGCGGCTTCGCGGGGCGGAGTTCTGCAATATCATGAGCGGGGAATGTGCCGCGCGACTCCGGCGGTTGCTGGAACCGCTGGCGGTGGCGGATTCGACCGAAGCGAAGAGCGCGTGGGTGCTTCTGCTCGCCTGTGAATTGAAAAATCGGTTTCGGGACTTTCCGCTACCGGAGGAGGAGCCGGAGTGCAGCTCGTTCGAACGGATTGCGCGCGCCGTTGCCTGGTTCGGGCGGCACTATGCGGAACCGCTTGCCGTCGGGGAGGCGGCGCAGCTGTGCGGCATGAGCCTCTCCAACTTCCGTCGCCTTTTCCGGCGAGAGACCGGCATGGCGCCACTGGACTATCTGAACCGGCTGCGCATCTGCATGGCGAAGGCGGAACTGCGGACAGGGAAATATTCGATCTCAGAGACCGCGGCGCGGTGCGGCTTCCCCTCGCTTTCGAGCTTCAACCGGCAGTTCCGGAAGTGGGAACACGCTTCGCCGCGCGAATGCCGGAACGAACCTCAGCGCGAGGCGGTGGCTCGTCCGGCCGAGGATGCATCTGCTCCTCTTTGAGCTATTTTCCGCCGCGGAACGTCGCGATCCGCTGTTTCAGGGAGACGAGCGCCTTCGCGGGGTCATCGATTCCTGCAACCGATTGTTCGAGCGGGCAGAGACCGTTCCGTTTCCGGTTCAGAATGCGCGGCACCAGCAACGTCTGGCTGGTGGTGATGGCGTGTTTCTGCAGAAATTTGACCGTATCCTCGCTCATCACTTCGCCGTGCACATGGCGCGCCTTTCCACAGATGGCGATGGCGGCGGCGGCCCAGCCGACCACCTTATCCACCACGGTTGCGCCGGCCATATCGCTTTTGCGTGTTTCGTAGAGCGTCAGGAGCGGATTCACCCCGTGGCCCCGTTCCCCGGTGACGAGCCGGCCGTCGGCGGTGATGAGAACGCATTCGGCCCGGTTGGTTTGAATCATCTGCCGGGCGGTTTCCAGTTTCGATTCCGGTGCGGCGGTACAGCCGGTGAACAACAGCGCGGTCAGCACCGCGCCGAACAGAGAAATCATTCGCATCATTGCATTCTCCTGATAAAAGGGTTCACTGCCAGACCGGTTCCGGAAGTGTGACCTGTTTTTCGATCTCATGAACCGTCATCGCTTTCTCCGGGGCCGGGCAGACCATCTGACAGGCTCCGCAACCGATGCAGAGATCTGTATTCACCGGGCGCGGTGTTCCGTTGCCGCGCAAGGTGATGGCATGTGCCGGACAGGCGGAGGCGCAACGGCCGCACTCCTCTTCCTCCTGGAAGACGATGCAGTTTCTGGGATTGAATTTCGCTTCGGCGATTTTCGTGAGCTGCTTCTCCTTAAGTGTCAGCGGGCGGATCGCGCCGGTCGGGCAGAGCTGAGAGCAGAGGTTGCAGTTGTAACGGCAGACGCCGCGGTTCAGATCGAGCGAAACCGGACCGGTTCCCCCCGGCGCCGGAACGATGATTTTTTCCGGGCAGTTCGCCGTGCAGAGCTGGCACGAGGTGCATTTGGCGGCGAACCGTTCCGCATCCTGTGCGCCCGGCGGCAGGATCCCGAACCGCCGCGGCAGTTCCGCCAGCCGGGAGAGACCGGTCCGGACGAGTACCGCGCCGGCCGCCAGCCCGGCGACCAGTACGCCGCCGCGCAGCAGAAATGCCCGGCGCGATGGATCGACCGGAATTTCCGCCGCTTTCGGCCGGGAAAAGGCGAGGCCGTGGAAGTTGCAGGCTGCGACACAACTCATGCAGCGCACGCAGCGCTCGTTGTCGAGGATGCCGCTGCGGGGATCGATGCATCCCGTCGGGCAGGCGGAGGCACAGCGGCCGCATTTTACGCACTGTTCGGTGAAGTGGAGCCGGCAGGGGGAGAGTTTCGCAATCAACCCGAGCTCCGTTCCGACCGGACAGAGTGCCGTGCAGAAGATTCTCCGTTTCCAGAGCGCGAGCGCGGCGATCACGAGGAGGGGAACGAAGCCGTCGGAGAGAAACGCTCCGAGGATCCGCCCGAAGTTGGAGTAGGGGTCGAGCAACAGGAGGCCCGCCGCCCAGCCGGCGGCAAGTGCGCCGAAAACGACTCCGGCAATTGCATAGCGGAGCAGGGGGAGGTTGGGAACTATAATCTTTCGATTCCGGAGCGGGAGGGCGATCAGATCCTGCAGAATGCCGAAGGGGCAGAGGACGGAGCAGTATACCCGGCCGAAAAGGAGCGTGAGCAATGCAATCCCCAGCACCGTGATCAGCGCTCCGGCGGAGAAGGCGGCGAAACAGCCTGCCAGAGCCGGAGCGAACTGCACGTGCACCAGAAACGTGAGGAGTTCGCCGAAGCCGGTGAAGGCGAGGACGAAGAGCAGCAGGACCAGCGCCGCAAGGGCGTTGCGGATGGTTTTCCAGCGGGATTGCGCAACGTTCGTCATGGATGACTCCTCCTTCGTTACATGGTTTCCCGGATGCGGGCGATGATGGTGGTGGTCGAAAAACCGGGAATAAACGGTTTGAAACAGATCTCCGTCCCCGCCTGGTCGAGCGCGACCCGTTCCGCCGGATCGAGTTTTTCCCGCGTGTAATCGCCCCCTTTGACGTAACGGTCCGCTGCGAGGGCGGCAAGTTCGCGGTCACAGCGTGCGCCGTCGAAGATCACCACGCCGTCGACCGATTCGAGCGCCGCCAGCATGTAGGCGCGGTTGTACTGATCGATGATCGGGCGCTCCGGCCCCTTGAGCGCCCGGACCGACGCGTCGGAATTGATGAGGACGATCATGGCGTCGCCGAGTGCGCGCGCTTCGTGGAGGTATTCGGCGTGGCCACGGTGAAGGATGTCGAAACAGCCGTTGGTGACGACCAGTTGTTTCCCTTCGCGGCGGAGCGATTCCCGGAAGCGGCAGGCCGCTTCGAGCGTCAAAATGAGATCGGCGGGATTTCTATTCATTCTCGTCTCCGGATTCCAGCGGCCGCACGATCACCCCGGCCTCATGAAGCAGTGCCGTCGAGACGTCGTCGATCGAATAGTGGCGGTGATAGACCACTTCGACGATTCCGGCGTTGATGATCATCTTCGCGCAGAGCAGACAGGGGCTGTAGGTGGTGTAGAGCGTCGCCCCCTTGACCGCGATGCCGTGGTAGGCCGCCTGCACGATGGCGTTTTCCTCGGCGTGACTGCACAGACACTGGTGGAGATTGGTGCCGCTGGGCGCGTCGGAGTTGCAGCGCGGACACCCCCCCTCGGAACAGTTGCGCACCCCGCGCGGCGTGCCGTTGTAACCGGTTGAAATAATCCGGCAGTCCCGGACCAGCACCGCCGCGACCTGGCGGCGGCAGCAGTTGCTGCGGCTGGCGGCGACGTGGGCGATGTCCATGAAATATTGGTCCCAGCTCGGGCGGGGCGGACGTTTTTCCGTAGCCATGAAAGAAGTTCTCCTTTCGTTATTCAGTACGCATCACCAGTTGGAAGGTCACTTTTCCATTCGGCGGCGTGGGGACGCGGTCGAGGTTGGCGAGCAGCCGTTTGATCGACTCATCCATCGCTTTCACGCCGCTCGGTTTGAGCACGCGGGCGTCGGTGACCCGGCCGTCGGCGGCGATCGAAAGCTGAATCAGCACCTCCGGCAGCCGGTCGCCGAGCAGGGAGCGCGGCGGCTGGGTCCAGCGGTATTTGAGGTAGTTGCCCACCCGGATGCCGTAGCGCATGTCGAACTCATCCTTCGCTCCGCCGCCGGGCGTCCGGTGGTCGGGTTTGCCGTAGGCCTGGCCGACGTCGCGGCTGCCGATGGGGACGGCGGAGTTGTAGTTGCTGCCGCCGCCGATTTTGCCACTGTTCCCGGGGCGGTAGACCTGACGCTGCGCCTCCTCCACATTCCGCGGACGGGTGGAGGTGCGCGAACGCGAACTGCTCTTGGGCTTTGCCGTGGACCGGCTCGACTGCTTCGCGCTGCTTTTCGGCCTGGTCTTCGGCTTCGGTTTTGTTTTGGGCTTCGCCTGCTGCCGCGCCGTACGCTTCACCTTCGGTGCGGCGGGTTCTTTGATGCGGGGCGGCGGAGCGATTTTCGGTGCCGCCGGCTCCGCCACCCGCGGCGCCGGCTCCGGTACTTCCGGTTCCGGGGCGGCAGGCTCCGGAGCTGCGGCACCGGGATTCGGCGAGGGCGGGCGGCGTTCAGGCGGGCCGACCTCCCAGTCGTGCGACAGCTCCCGGCCGCCGATCTTGACTCGGAAGGCGTTCTCCTCCGGCGGGTTTCTCCAGTTCTCAAATGCGAGATAGCCGATCGGCCCGAAGAGGATCAGCAGGTGAATCACCAGCACATGGGTGAAGATCTTCCCCCGGTGTCCGCCCGGAGTTCTCCGCGGGGCGGCAACCCGCCCCGGAGCAATCGGCATGGTGTGTGGCCCCAGCCGGTTCATTTGCCCTCGGCCTGGGTTACCAGCGTGATCTCACGGAACCCGGAGTTTTTGATGAAAGTGAGCAGTTCAATCACGTCGTTGTAGGAGCGTTCGCCGTCGGCGCGCAGCAGCACGGTGGTCTTGGGGGAACGCTCCCGGAGCTGTTTGAGCAGTTCGACCAGTTCATCTTTCGTAACCGTCTCCCGATCGAAAACGATCGTGCCCTGTTTGGTCAATGTGACGCTTTTGAAGTCGGTTTCGGGCAGTTTGTCGGCGTTCATTTCCGGCGGATTGACCGAGGTGCCGTACTCCATCAGCGGCATCGTGATCATGAAGACGATCAGCAGAAGAAAGGTCAGGTCGAGCAGCGGCGTCACATTGATCTGGTCAATCGCCGCCATCTGGGAACGCGATCTCTTGCGACGCATGGCTACGCCTCCGGCGTTTCCGCCCCGTGGAGGACGGAGGGGTGTGTAAACGCTGTTGCCGGTGCCGTCACAGGCGCCGGTGCCGGAACCGGCGGAGCCGGCGGCGTGTTGGTTGTCGACGCGTTCCGGTCGAGGGCGAGCTGTTCGAGCTTGATCCGCACCATGAACTCCTCGGTGAAGTTGTCCATGGTGACGGTGAGGTTGCGGATTGTCGCGGTCAGCAGGTTGTAGCCGACCAGGGAGGGGATGGCCACGATCAGACCGGCCACGGTGGTGAGCAGTGCTCCGGCGACACCGGGGGCGAGGGCGGTGAAGTCCGACTTGCCCGCCGCGGCGATGCCGCAGAAGGCGAGCATGACGCCCCACACCGTGCCGAAGAGTCCGCAGAAGGGGCTGACGCTGACCAGCGTGGCGAGCAGACCGATCCGGGTTTCCAGCTCCTGGATCTGGCCGGAGACCTCCCGCTCGAGCACCGCTTCGATGGCGTTGTACTGGGCGTCGGAGAGCTTGACCGGCCGGGTGTTGATTCCGGCGGAGAACTGCTGGTTGAGGGCGTCGCTTTCGTAGAATTCGAGCAGTTTGCCGACACCGGCGGAGTAGATGATCCCGACCGGGCTGGCATCGAGCTGCCCTTCGCGCACCAGCGCCGGAGTGGCGATGTTGCGCTTGTTGCTGCGGAATCGGGCGATGAAGCGCTGGGAGAGTTTGCGTGCCCGGTAGAGCGCCATCGCCTTGTCGATCATGACGGTCCAGGTGAAGACCGAGCCGATGAGCAACAGAACGACGATGCCTTTGCCGACATTGTCGCTGTTTTCAAACGCATAATAGACGCCCGGAGACGCCGCGAAAAGGGTGAACGGGATGCCCATAGATAAAAACTCCGCCGAAAGTTGAAAAATGCACTTTATAAAATATAATACAGGGATTATATTCTACAAGTAGAATTTTTAAGGGAAATTCACATTAATTTCGGAGAAAAACATGTCCCAGCAGAAACTCGTTCTCGGTTTCGACATCGGCGGAACCAAAATCGGCATCGGTCTCGGAACCGGCGACGGCAAACTTCTCGGCAAGGGCCGGATTGAAAACGTCAACACCCGTCCGGAGGATGTTCTCCCGGAAATGGTCCGTGTGGCGCGGAAACTGGTCGAAGAGGCCGGGCTGAAAATGGCGGACATCGCCGCGTTCGGCATCTCCGCGCCGTTCCCCGCCGACCCGGTCAACGGCATCCTCACGGCGCCCACCAACAATGCGTTGTGGCGGAATGTGCCGATTCTCCGTTACCTCAAGGACGAGCTCGGCATCGACGGCTGTTTCGAGAATGACGCCAACTGCGGCGCACTGGCCGAGTGGTTCTTCGGCGCCGGGCGCGGATGCACCGATTTCATCTATCTTACGATGAGCACCGGCATCGGCGGCGGCATCATCGCGGCCGGGCGGCTGGTCCGCGGCAACGGCACCACCCTCAGCGCCGGGGAGCTCGGCCATATCTGCGTCGAGCTGAACGGGCGGCAGTGCAACTGCGGCATGAAGGGGTGCTATGAAGCCTACGCGGGCGGGCGCGCTCTCGCTCAGCGGATGCAGGAGGAGCTGCGCGACAAACCCGACAGCATGATCATGCAGCTGGTCGGCGGAGACGTGGAGAAGATCGATATGGTGCCGTTCGAGAAGGCGGTCCGCGCCGGGGATCCCTACGCGGTGGCGCTGTGGGACGAGATGAGTCTGCGCAACGCGCAGGCGTTCGGCATGTACATCAACATCTTCAATCCGCAGCGGCTGGTGCTCGGCACGCTGGCCTGGGCGGTCGGCGACCTCTACACCGATCCGATCCGGAAGTACCTGCCTCGTTTCTGCTGGGCGGCGCCGCTGGCCGCCTGCGAGATCGTTCCGAGCGAACTTCGGCGCGACATCGGTTACTATGCGGGCGTGGCCGCCGCGCTCAACTACCTCAAGGAACAGGGCCGCTGAGCGGAAAGAGGTTCTGACGCCAGGCGCTTCGCCCGGTTTGCGGGCGGGGCGCCGCGGCAAGACCAAAGCAACGGGAATTTTCGCCGGGTCCCGTTGCTCTGGCTGTATCGTGTGCCGTTGCTCCGATGGGAAGGAGAAAGAATGCTGTCATTGACCTGCCGTGTCTGATTCCGGTGGCTGAGTGCCGGGGCTCGACAGGAGATAACGGCAAGCCGCACGCGCGATGGAAGCGCCGTAAGCGAGCATGGCGTTCCGGTCCACGGTGACTGCGCCGAAGTTGGCAAAGGGGATTTCGATCGCCTGGGTATTGCGCACGAAGGGCAGTGTCGCCGCATAGTGCCTGATGGTTCTGCCCTGCGTATAGTTTTGTGCGGTATTCCACGAGCTCCCGAAGGGAATGTTGTCCCGCTTGAAATAGGGAGCCTGTGGAACCTGTTCCGCCTCAAGATAATCGGCGAATCGTTCCATTTCGCGGTCCATCTGTGGAATTCCGATGCCGACCATATAGGAGGTTTCGTTCGGTACACCGCGGAGCCACGGGCAGTGCAGATCCAGTACGAACGCGGGTTTTTCGCGGAGCAGTAACGCGCGGAGCGCGGCGGTTTCCGGATAAAGACCGGGCAATTGATAGTCCCGTGCATGGTCATGCGGAATGCGGTTTTTTCCCTGATCTCCTTCTTCCACACCATCCTTGTCGACGAACGGAACGGCAAATACCGCGATATGCTGCCGGAATGTGCGTCCGAACGAATCATCCGCCAGAACTGCGCGCAGAAATCCCTCCATGGCATGGGTTGCCATCATTTCGCCTGCGTGGTGGCGCGAAGTGAGCAGGAGGGAATATTGCGGAGAGGCTTCCCGGATGGTGAGCAGTTCCACTTCTCTACCCTTTCTGCTGCGGCAGAGGGTACCCGGGAGCAGAGCCGGGTGAGTGGAAAATTCTGCGAGGAATCTTTCCCAATCCCTCTGTAGATACTGCATTGCCTGACAAAAGAGGAGCTCCTCACCTTCTTCCTGACAGGTAAACTCAAAATCACGATCGCTCTCGTGGAGATGCGGACAGAGCCAGCTCCAGTTTTTTCCTCCGTCGCGGCTGACAGCGGGACCACGGGTTCCCACCCGGCTGCCTTCGACAAAATGGAACCGATAGATCCCCTTTTCCGGGAACTTCCCCTGGAAGCACCAGTAAAACCAGTCTCCCGCGGTGTCCCGACGTTCCACGTCAAGTTCGATATCATGGCCGTTTATGGAGACGACCTTGATATTGCCGGCTGGAATTTCCTTTGTGATCATCGTTTTTCTTCCTTTCCGGATTGAACAACCCCGACGGAGCACTCAGCGCCGGGGACGGGGCGGCAGCCGTATTTTTCCCGAACCAGGGCGATCATGGCCCGCAGCGGCGGGGAGAAGGGGCGTGCCGGATTTACGAGAAAGCCGGACTCCACCTCGCAGCCGGTGTCGAACGATGGCGCGACGACTCCCGGCGGGAGACTCTCGAGGTAACAATCCGCAATGATTGAAAAGCCGAGGTTGCGTTGCACGTATGAGATCAGCGTGGTCGTATAGCGGGATTCAATTCGAAACCGGTTCTTCTCCAGATAGGGCATCTGCCGAAAGATGATTCCGCGGATGGGGTTGTAGGAGTGGGCGAGAAACGGTTCTGAAGCCAGTCGTTCCGGAGTGATCTGCCCGCCTTGCGCCAGCGGAGAGTGTTCCGAACAGATGAGAATCAGCTGATTTCGGTACATCGGTACGTAGAGCAGATCGTCATCATGGTATCCTTGAATGCCGAACATAATGTCAAGCGTTCCGTTTCGAAGATCGTCGAGGAAGGAATCCCGCTCCTGAACGGAGGGGACAATGCGCGGATGGCGGCGCATGAGTTCGGAGACCAGTTCCGGCACCACGGCGCCCGAGGTGTACGGTCCGCAGCCGATCCGGAGGGGGCCGGCGAATTCCCCGACAAACGAACGCAGTTCCGCCGGAAGATTGTGAAATGCCGTCAGCAGAACACCGGCGCGCCGGTCGAGAAATTCTCCGGCCGGAGTTGGTTCGAACCGGTTCCCGCAGCGTTGGAAGAGCCGGCAGTCAAGCTCCTGTTCCAGCAGCCTCAACTGTTTGCTGACAGCCGGCTGGGTGACGAAAAGTTCCCGGGCCGCCCGGGTGACGCTGCCGCACGTCATGACCTTGTGGAAATATTCCAGCTGTATGAAATTCACAGTCATCTCCAGATTTGTTCCTGTTTCTGTAATATATTTCCAGATTCCCGAAAATGGAAATGGTTTATTTTTATGGCGGCCATTCCCTGTGGTTATGGGTCGACTTGAACTCATCGGTTCAGGAATAAAAAACGGGAGGCGGTTTCCCGTCTCCCGTCCTTTGCGTGCCGTTCAATTCAGGCGAGCCGGAGCAGCCGGCAACTGTGTTCGAGCACGTTGATGGTGAAAACACCGGAGAATTCCCCCAGCACTTCGCCGTCGAGCACATCCACCAGTTTGACCGGAGTGTCCGACAACTTCCCGAGATCGACCGACAGAATCTGCGGCACATCTTCAAAGTTGAAGAAGCCAAGCACCCGCTCTCCGGTGCGGCGGTGGGTGCCGAACCAGATGGTCGGTGTCGTGTGTTCAAAGAAGTCCAGCGGGCGGGTCTCATACGCGTCCGGATCCGAGAGCAGCCAGCGCGAAAAGCGCGCCCGCTCCGGCGCCAGGGTTTCAAAGCGGTCGCTGAGCAGCAGCATGCCGCCGGCAAGCCGGACTGCGCAGCTCCAGAGCTCTACTTCGTTTTGCGTGAGCTTGTTGTTGTCGATCCGGGCAATGTGAGTGTCGGGGTCGCTGATCCAGAGCCGGTGATTCATGTAACAGCGGTTGATGATGTTGCGGCAGACATTCGGAACGGTCGGAGCCTCGGCGTAATATTTGCGGTCCGGCTTCCAGTAAGGGGTGATGTCGGTGGCAATCCGTTCCCCGTCGACCAGCCCGACCGCCGGTCCCAGCGGAATGGTGCAGCCGAGGATGAAGCCGTCGTCACCGAAGCCTTCGCGAATTGCCGCAAGCCCCCGGCGGAGAGCCTGCGCCCGGGTCGCCTTGCGGTCGAACAGAACGCCGTTGCGCACCGACGATGCCAGCATCATAAAGTCAAGTTTGACGTACTCAAACCCCATCCGCCGAACTTCGGCGAACAGGGTGCGGAAATGCTCCTGCACCGCCGGATTGGTGCCGTCGAGCACCGCAACCGGACTTTTCCCGCGCCATTCGAAGGCGAGGCAGGGGTTCCCGTTTTCATCCTGAATCATCCAGTCGGGGTGACGGCGGAAGAGTTCGGATTTCGTCTCCACCATGAACGGGCCGAACCAGATCGCCGGTTTGAACCCGGCCTTGCGGATTTCTCCGGCCAGGTAGGCCAGGCCGTGCGGAAATTTTTCGTTGCAGATGAGCCAGTCGCCGAGGGCGGATTGATAGCCGTCGTCGAGCTGAAGATATTCCAGCGGATATTCGTCGCGGTGAGCCGCGAGATAGCGGGCGTTTTCGAGAATGTCCGCTTCGGTTACGTTGGAGAAATAGTAGTACCAGCTGCACCAGCCGGTCGGAACCCGTCCGGAGGGACGGCGCGCCTTCATCCGGTCCCCCCAGAGGTCGGCGAATTTTTCCAGCAGCCCGTAGCCGTCCGGCCCGAACAGCAGCACCAGTTCTTCGGAGTTGACGCTTTCCGCCGGCGAGACGATCCGGTCGTCGGCGTCGTTGATCATCGAAAAGCTGCACACGCCCTGTTCGTCAAGTTCGGCGAGAAAGCGGCCGAAGAGATCCGCCGAACTGATGAAGCCCGCCAGCAGTGAATTGCCGGTGACGGAGTCGTTCAGCACGATGACGTTGTCGGCAAAAAAACGGTTGGAATGCTGATCGTCGTACTCATCCGGAGCGGAGACGGCGAACTTCTTGTACCCGGGATCGAGTTCAAAATCGGTGTCGCCGTAACGGACGGAGCCGCAGGCGCTCGCCATCATCCAGCCGCCTTTGTAAAGGCGGAGCCGTTTCCCAGGCGTGCCGAGAAAATCGGTATGGGCGCCGGTCTGCCGCCAGCGGAAGCCGCCGAGCCGCAGTTCGCGGCCGGTGCGGTTGGTCAGCGTCAGCCGTTTCCAGAAGTAGCCGTCACAGCTGCGTTCGGCATCCACCAGTTCGATCCCGGCGGCGGCGCACTCCTCGATGGGGAGCCATTCCCCGTCGATCTTCACCTCGGCGTTCAAAGCGGCAAAAAGCGTCACATCATTGAGTTTCAGGGTATTCGCCATAAAAATTCTCCTTCGAATGGGCATTCGGGGTGCGGCGCCGTTCTCCCGGCCGGTTTCCCCCATGAATTCTGCATGGGACTACTATACCCCGTTCCGCAGGGAATGCAAATCGCCCGCCGCGGTTTTCTTGGAAAAACCGTTCTTCCGCCGCCTCGTTTTCCCGGGGATCCCCCATCCGAAACGGTCAGGAACCCGGTTTCCCGGGTGTGGGGGCGAAGAGCTGACGGCTGATCTCCCGGCGGTAACTGCAGGGCGTCTGCCCCGTCCACCGCTTGAAGAACCGGTCGAAATAGATGGTGCTGTATCCCAGTTTCGACGCGATTTCGGAGATTGTCATGTCGGTGTAGATCAAATTGTTTTTGGCGTATTCCAGTTTCAGACGGTTGAGAAAGGCGACTGGCGACTCGTTGTAGTATTTGTTCCAGTACCGGTAGAAGCTGCGTTCGCTCAGGCCGTGAAGGTGCGCCAGCCGGACAATGTCCGGTGATTTCAGGTAATGGATTTGCAGATACGAAGCGATCTCCTGAAATTTCCGGAAACGTTCGTCGCTGCAGATATCGTGCTGGCGGAACTCCAGCAGTTCCAGCAGAAACGCCCAGGCCAGCATATCCGCTTTCTCCCGCATCATCGGCAGGTGGATCAGCGCGGTGACCTTCAGCAGTTTCTCCAGAATCGCCGTCAGGGATTCGGTCAGCGAGATTTGCCAGATCAAAGGGTCGAAACTCATGCCGCGCGCTTCGAGTTCCGCGGCGCTTTCCGGATAGTATTGTATGAAAAACGCCTTGCGCGGCTCCCGGGTCGCATAGACGTGGTGCACCCCGGGTTTTTTGATGAGCACGTGCGGGAAAGGCGTTTCATACCGTTTCCCATCCAGATAATCGACGGCGAACGGCTCCGCGGAGGCGAGCCGGACCGTGATCTCCAGCATCTCATCGTAGATCAGCTCTTTGCGGACCTGAACCGCATCCAGATAGCCGATCTCCTTGAGCGGAAGTCCGCAGTCGATGCTTCTCTCCCGCGGAATGACGGTGTGAACGAAAAAATTCTCCTGAAGAATGTCAGTTATCATACGGTTCTCCCGGCTTGTTTCCTGCTGTAAAGATAGCGCTGAAATCATCATTGTCAATCATTTTGGCAGAAAAGGTTTACAGATTGGCAACGGAAGTGGTTGTCATATGAACGCTCCTGTTGTATACTGTACAGCGAAACAGAGACGGAGGCACGATGTACAACTTCTTTCTGGGAGAGCTGCTCATGCGGCTGGAATGTGAAGATTTCGAACGCTTCGAACAGGCGGCGCAGTTCCATGTGCGGTACACCGGAGCGGAGGCCAATGCCGCGGTTGCCATGTGCTCTCTGGGGGCGCGGGAGGTCTACCTTGTCTCTGCGGTGCCGGAGAACGCGATCGGCAGAAGCTGTTTGAATGAACTTCACAAGTACGGGCCGGATGTTTCTCTGGTTCGCCGGGCGAAGGGGCGTTTGGGACTGTTTTTTCTGGAGACCGGAATGGCGCTGCGTCCTTCGCAGGTCATTTACGACCGGCGTGGCAGCGTGTTTGCGGAACTGCCGGCAGAGGCGTATGACCTGCCCGGACTTTTCCGGAGTCATCCGGCGCCAGGCTGGCTCCATCTCTCCGGAACCCTTCCGGCGCTGAGCAACAACGGTCGGGAACTCGCCTTCCTGGCGGTGCGCGAGGCGAAACGGGCGGGGTATACGGTCAGTTTGGATTTGAACTACCGTTCCTCTCTCTGGAGTGAGGCCGAGGCCGGTGAAACGTTCCGGCTCCTGGTTGCCGAAAGCGATGTGCTGATTGCCAACGCCGCGGTTGCAGAGGCTTTTCTGGAGACGCCGGAAGAGGAGCTGTGCGTCCGTTTTTCTCTTCGCTGTGCGTTTCTCTCCCGGCGCGGAGAGACGGATGCGTCGCAGACAAAGTTCGGCGGGTCTCTTCTTCGCCCGGACGGGGGCCGGGTCGATACGCCGATGCACACCTTTCCCGTACTCGACCGCGTCGGCGGCGGCGATGCGTTTGCCGGTGCGGCGATCTATGCGCTGCAGCAGGAGGAGTGGCAGGATCTGTACCGGATCCGTTTCGCAACAGCCTGCGGCGCCTTGAAGCATGCCACCCGCGGTGATTTCAGCCTCTCCACCCGGAGCGAAGTGGAATCGCTTCTCTCCGCCGACACATTGGCCATCAGGAGGTGATCCGATGAAAAAACAACATGTCATAAAGAGTTTGACCGATCCCGGTGTAGTGCCGGTCGTTCGTCTGAACTCCGGTGAAAAACTGCCGCCGCTTCTGGAGGCGCTGGCCGACGGAGGAATCCGCGCAGTGGAGTTGACGATGACCATTCCCGGCGCGACAACGCTGTTACGGGAAAACTGTCGCCGTTTCGAGGGCACGCTGCTGCTCGGAATGGGAACCGTCACCGACCGCGCCGCCGCCATGGCATCGCTGGAGGCAGGTGCTCGGTTTCTGGTTTCGCCGTTCCCTGTGCCGGAGGTGCTGGAGGAGGCGAAGCGGGCGGATGTGCCGATGATCGCCGGGGCGTTCTCCCCCTGGGAGGTGTTTCAGGCGGACCGTCTCGGAGCGGATTTTGTCAAGGTTTTTCCCTTCAATTGTTTCGGTTTGACCTACCTAAGAGATCTGCAGGGTCCGCTCCCCGGCGTGAAGTTTTTCCCTACCGGCGGCATTACGCTTGCGGATATTCCGTCGCTCTTCCGGCTTGTTGCCGGCTGCGGGGTCGGCGGCGCACTGGTCCGCCAGAAGTTTATCCACGACGGACGGTGGAAGGAGCTGACCGCACTGGCGGAGCAGTTTGTTGCCGCGGCGCGGCAGGGGAGGGGGGCCTGATGAATCTCGGAATTGCCATGAAGCCGGCCATGTGGTCCGATGCCCATCTCCGGCTGGCCCGGCAGCTCGGCTGTGAATCTGTTGTCGCCTGGGTCCCGTTTCCGGAGGGGGACGGCGTCTGGCATGAGGAGCAGTTTCGCGCGCTTGTCCGGCAGGCGGAGGCGCATGGATTGCGTCTCGAGGCCATCGAGAATTTTCATCCCGCCCACTGGGATCACGTTGTTCTCGGCGAACCGGGCCGGGAGGAGCAGATGGAGAATCTCTGCAGAACCATCCGCAACGCGGGCCGGGCCGGAATCCGTTGCTTCGGCTACAACTTCAGCGCCTGCGGTGTGCAGGGGTACCGGACGGATTACAACAGCGGCAACCAGGATGGCCGGGGGCTGGCGGCGACCAAGAGCTTTGACGAGGCGATGATTCCGACGGAACCGCAGTGCAATCCGTACTTCTGGTTCAATACCCGGATTGAGCGGCGCGGTACAGCGGGCATTCTGCCGCCCTGCGGCGTGGAGGAGTTCTGGGCGCGGTTCCGCTGGTTTCTGGAGCGGGCGCTCCCCGCGGCGGAAGAGGCGGGAATCAAACTCTGCGCTCATCCGGATGATCCTCCGGTTGCCTTTCTGCGGGGCATTTACCGTCCGCTTCACTCCCCGGCGGGAATGCGCCGTCTGCTGAGGCTGGTTCCGAGCCCGTCCAACTGTCTGGAGTTTTGCCAGGGTACGGTTTCCACCATGCCGGATGCGGATATCTATTCGCTGATAGAGGAATTTGCATCCGCAGGGCGTATCGGATATGTTCACTTTCGAAACACGAGCGGGAGATTGCCGCGGTATTCGGAAGTTTTCATCGACGAGGGATACGTTGATATGCCGCGGGCGCTGCGCCTCTATCGGAAATGCGGGTTTGACGGAACCGTCATTCCGGATCACACGCCGCAGGTGTCGGCTGTTTCGCCCTGGGAGACCGGTATGGGATACGCGCTCGGATATATCCGGGGGCTCATGCAATCGCTGGAGGATGAGGAAAGAGATGGAAGATCGTAAGAGAGTTGCCCTGATCACCGGGGCGTCGCAGGGGCTGGGGGCATGCATGGCGCGTCGTCTTGCCGAACTGGGGTTCCGCGTGATTGTCAACTATGCACACAGCACCGGGCGGGCGGAGAACGTTGCGGCGGGTATCCGGGAGAGCGGCGGCGATGCGACAGCCATGCGTTGCGACGTTTCGGACGAGTCGGCGGTGATCGCGCTGTTTGCGGAACTGGAGGAACGGTTCGGCGGCGTGGATGTACTGGTGAACAACGCCCGGATCGATCCGCTGTCGCGCCGCCCGGAAGAGACTGACGGCATGTGGTGGGACCATGTTCTTTCGGTGGGACTTCGGGGAGCCTATCTCTGCTGCAACGAGTTCACCCGCTACGCGGAGCATCACCGAAACGGGAGAATCGTCAACGTCTCGAGCTGCCGGGCTCACCGGCCGAATGAGCTGGAATCCATCGCATATGCCACCAGCAAGCTGGCGGTTCACTGTCTGACCCGGAGCTATGCTGCTGCGCTGGCGAAGTACGCCATCACCGTCAACACTCTGGCGCCCGGCATGATCGCTACGGAAAACATGATCAAGCGGATTGGGCTGGATGGATACGAGGAGGAGTGCCGTCACATCGCCCTGGGGCGTGCCGGGAGCTGTGACGAGATTGCCGACGGACTGGTCTGGGCGGTGCAGAACGGCTTCATGACCGGGGAGACCATCAACATCAATGGAGGGCAGACCTATGCTCCCTGAGGCGGAATGGCGGCTTTTTGCCGCCTGTCGCTGCGCCGTGGCGGAGGGGCCGCGCTGGAATCCGGCGGAACGTCGGCTCTACTGGGTGGACATTCCCCGGGGCCGGGTTTACCGGATGGCCCGGACGGGCAATCCGGAAGCGTTCGAGCTGTTCGATCCGGGGATCGGCAAGATCGGGGCTCTGACGTTTCTGGGGGAGGAGCTGCTGTTGTTCGGCGCCGGGTGTCGTGTCTGGCGTTGCCGTTT
Source organism: uncultured bacterium (assembly GCA_900551245.1). Taxonomy (GTDB): domain Bacteria; phylum Verrucomicrobiota; class Lentisphaeria; order Victivallales; family Victivallaceae; genus Victivallis. Next base: position 50,734 of record URVC01000025.1, read on the forward strand.
CGGAGGAACGCCGGAGTTGTTTGCCGAACTGCCCGGCCGGGGGAATACCCGGTTCAACGACGTGCTCGCGGATGACGCCGGCCACATCTATTGCGGCGTCGCCTGGAATCCGGCGGCGGAATTTCCGGGGGAACTCTGGCGATTTTCACTTTGTCAAAGAAGGTTTGATCTTCTTGCAGAGGGGTTTCGCGGCATGCCGAACGGAATGGGAATTTCCCCGGATCGGAGACGTTTTTATCTGGCTGTTTCGGAGGAGCACCGCATTATTTGCTGCGATTTCTGCGAAGAGGAAGGCCGTCTGGGTGAGTGGACACAGTTTGCCGAGTTCGCTGCGGGGCAGGGAAATCCGGATGGAATGGCCGTCGAGGCGGAGTCCGGGAACGTGCTGGTCGCCTTCTGGGACGGGGGCGCTCTGCGGACCTTCTCCCCCTCTGGCGTTTTGCTGAAAGAGGAGCATTTTCCGATCGGCAGAATCACCAGCGTCACCGAGGGGGATGGCGAGATTTTTCTCACAACTGGCACGAGTACGCCGGAGGAAAAAGAATGGCTGGGGGGATTTCCCGGCTCGATTTTTCTGCGAAAAAAGGATGACGGGGAGAGTGGTTGGAGCACTCTTCTCCCGCTGTCAAATAAACAAAACAGGAATCACTTGCAATGAGAGAATTCACCGTCGGAACGATGTACTGGCTCAACCCGAATTACGGCCGGAAGGAGTTCGCCTGCGACTGCCGCCGGCTGGTCGAGAACGGATATACCCTCGTCCGGCTGATCGTCTGGTGGGAGCTGGTGGAGGAGAAGAAAGGCCGATATGATTTTTCCTTTGTCGACGACTTCATGGCCGAGGCGGAAAAGACGCCGCTCAACGTGATGATCACCGTCGGATTCTACCCGCCGTTCTGGCTGACCTGCGAGCTTGACGCCGCAGGAAGAAATGATCCCGGCCGTTATCCGTCGCTGGCGCGCGACGAGGTGCGCCGGCCGCTTGCAAAATTGATCGAAGCGCTCGTCATCCGGTATCGGAACTCCCCGGCTCTGGCATACTGGAACATCTGGAACGAACCGACGCTGAACATGACGAAAAATCGACCGGTGCTGGAAGCATTTGCCGCCTGGCTCAAGCGGAAATATCCGACCTATGACGATCTGCGACAGGGGTGGCGCGGCGAGTATCCGGTACTGAGTCTGCTGTTGCCGGAATCGCTGGAGGCGTTGACTGCGGATTGGCTGGAGACTGCGTTCCGGCTCGGCTCTCGCGGCCGGACTTCGGCGATCGAGTACGATTTTCTGCTTTTCGCCCCGGAACTTCTGGCCGATCAGGTGCGCTGGCTCTGCGGAGAGATCCGCAAATACGACACGGGTCATCCCACCCATACCAACCTGCACGGCGTCAACGGCAATCCGGTGACTGCGGGGCGGGATTTCTACCGGACGGCGGCGATTCCCGACACGATCAGCTGTTCCATCCATCAGAGCAACGACAACGTTTTCGAGCTCGGGCTGCGGGACCGGCGCAACTTCTATCTCTGCGGCATCGATCGCACCTGGAGCTGGCGGAAGGGGGGCGAAGCGATGGTGGGGGAACTTCAGGTGGGCACCAGCGATGTGCATCCGCGCAAGTATACGCCGACACCGGAGACCATCACCGCTGAATTGTGGCTGGCCTATGCCGCCGGTCTGCACGGAGTGATTCACTGGGAATTTCAGGGGTGGCGGAGCGGAACGTTTGAACTGGGCGAGTTCGGTCTGCGCGCTCCGGCCGACGGCGGCCCCACGCCCCGTTCCGAAGCGGTGGAACAATTCGCCCGGACGTTTTCGCAATACCGCGACCGGCTTCTGCCGGCGGAACGCCCGGCGGCGCAGATCGCCATCCTGGACTCCTACCGCAGCGGCATCTACGAATATCTGCAGTGGATCGATCATCGGAACGTGCCCGACATCGGCATGAATTGCGTGAACGCCGTTCTCGGTTGTTACCGCGCACTGCGCGAGGCGAACTTCGCGGTGGAATTTGTCTCCGAAGAGGAGGTCGTCGCCGGAATTCTGCCTCGTTACCGGGTCCTGTTTCTGCCCGGTGTTCCGTTGCTCTCGCGGGAGGCGGGAGGGAAAATCGTCGATTTCGTCCGGCAGGGAGGACAGCTCTGGGCGGATGGTCGGTGCGGCTGGCTCGATGAACATATGTTCGTTCGAGGGGAAATTCCGGGACACGGCCTCCAGCAGGTGTTCGGCGCCCGCGAGCGGGAGTATCGAGCGGAATCGGAAGAGGTTCGAGCCGTGCGCGTCGACGGGCTCTCGATTGCCGGCCGCCGGATGCGGCAGGATTTTATGCCGCTGCCCGGGGCGGAGGCCAAAATTTACGCGCGCTATTCCGACGGAACCGTCGCGGCGGTGGAGAATCGCTTCGGCCGCGGGCGCGCCCGTCTCTGGGGAGTGGAACTCTCCCGCCGGCTCAGGAATGTCTTTGATCCGGCAGCGGAGGGTGAAATCTCCGGATTTGCCGGGGAGAGCGGCGTCCGCCCGGAGATGGAACTGCCCTGCGGCGTGATCGGGCGGGTGATGGAGCGGGAGACGTCGCGGGTCGCGGTGTTGAACTCGCTGTTGGAGACGTCGCTCCGCGTTCCTCTGCCACCGGAGTGGCGGAGCGCCCGGCATCTTGACGGCTCCGCTGTGTCGACGGAACTCGTGCTGGGGCCGGGGGCGACGGAGGTGCTGCTCCTCTCTCGCCCGCACCGCTGAGAAAGGAGGGCGTTTCCCCCGCCGCGCGCTGTCGTGGCGGGGTGCGCCTCACTCTTCCGCGGCGGGGGCGGCAAACTCCTTCTGCAGGCGGTTGAGGAAGATCTCCGAGGCACTGGAGAAGATCTGATATTTTTTCCAGATGATGACCAGTTCGGATTCCACCCGGGGGGTCAGCGGGCGGAAACAGAGAGCGCTGTGCGCCGTGGTGTTGATGGTTTTATCCAGACCGATAGCGTATCCGAGGCCGGCTTCGACCATCTGTGCGGCATTGTAGATGAGATTGTACGTGGCGACGACGTTCCACTGCGAGAAGGATTTTCCGAACCATTCCGGATATCCGCTCTTGCCGGTGCCGAGCTGAGGAATCTGACGGGAGCAGATCAGCGGCAGATTTCGCAGATCGTCGTATCCGACGGCCCGTTTCGCGGCGAGGGGGCTGTCCTTTCTCATGATGACGCCCCAGACATCTTTGAACGGCAGCTTGAGATAGTCGTATTTGGAGATGCTGACCGGCTGAATCAGAACGCCGAAATCCAGAATCCCCTTGTCGACCAGCTCCTCGATGTCTTCGGATTTGCCGCTGCACACATGGTAGCGGATGCCGGGATATTCGTCGTGCAGCTCCCGGAAGATGCGGGCGATCTCCTTCATCGCATCGGTTTCTCCGCTGCCGATATGAATATCGCCGCGCAGTGCCGACCCCATGGAGCGGAACTCCGCCTCCGTTTTCCGGATGATTTCCATGACATCCTCCGCCCGTTTGCGGAAGAGTTTCCCTTCCGGCGTCAAAGTGATGTGCCGGTTGCTTCGGATCAGAAGTTTCTGCCCCAGCTCCTCTTCGAGCTCCTGCAATTGACGGGAGAGGGTGGGCTGGGTGACGTGAAGAAAACGCGCGGCGCCGAGAATGGAGCCTTCGCGGGCCGTCGCCAGAAAATATCGCAGTACTCGTAGTTCCATCGCGGAAAATTCTCCTGTTCTCACTACAGTATAATCCGTCTTGCTATACCTGTCAAGCATACCTGGTGCAGAAAATAAGAACTTATCCCTAAATAAAAGATGAAATCCAAGAAAATTATGCTATATTTGC
>URVC01000026.1 GCA_900551245.1 uncultured bacterium
AAATATAGCATAATTTTCTTGGATTTCATCTTTTATTTAGGGATAAGTTCTTAATATAAGAGCTAATAAAAAAATTGCAAGGGAATCTTGATTTGACTTACAGAAGTCTGAACAAAAGCGGCAGGTCATGCTGGAACATGGTCAAGGCAGTTCCGCCGCCATGAGGAACTCCTCCGCCGTTTCGCGGACCGGATGAAATCCTGCCCGGCGATAGAGATGGACCGCCCGGTTCGCCTTCTGTACCGAGAGGGATACCCGGGGATATCCCGCCTGTTTCAGCAGCAGAAGCATTGCCTGCAGCAAAGCGCTCCCGATTCCATTGCCGCGGAACGGTTCGCGGACCGCGAGGGCGAGCGATGGAGTGTCATCGTCGAGGTGTCCGTAATCGTGCATGAGCCGGCACCAGACCATGCCGACAACTTCGGAGCCGCTTTCCGCAACCAGCCCCAGATCGCCCGCCCGGGAGCCGAAATCCGCAAAGTAGATCTGCAATTCAGGGCGGTTCACCACGCTTCTCGGCGGCGGCGCCACACCTTCCGGGACGAAGATCGCTTCGTACAGAAACTCCTTTAACAGCGGGAAATCACCGGGAACGATATTACGAATCTGAAACGCCATCTTCCCTCCCGGCCGCAGATGCGGTCACTCCGTTTCGAAAGTTCCGCGGCGATTCCCCGTGGTACCGTTTGAATTCCGAGGAGAAGATCAGCGCACTTTCATATCCGACTTGCGCGGCAACCTCTTTGATCGAGAGTTCCGGCCTCTGCAGCAGGATGGTGGCGGCCAGACGCATGCGCATCCCGCGCAGCATCCGATGCGGCGGCTCGCCGAAGTATTTCCGGAATTCCCGCACCAGATGGATCTTCGTGCACTGCGCATCATGGCTCAGCTCCGCCAGGGTCAGAGGACGGTGGAGATTGTGGCGGATCTTCTCCCGCAGTTTCAAAAAACGCTCGGGAATCTCCCGCACCGGATAGGGCGACTGCAGAAACTGCAGCAGCCGCCAGGTTGCCACGCCGTTTTCCCGCAGCGCCTGTTCCGTCTGCTGTTCGTAGAGCAGTCGGAACTCCTCCAGAAGCAACTCGAACTCCTTCCGGTCGATCTCCGGCAGAATCCGGCAGCGGTCAAAGCCGTTCGCCCGCTGCCAGGCGGGAAGAAGCGCTCCGCCCAGTGTCAGCGATACTTTGCGGCAGAATCCCTCCGGCCCGGGACTCAGCGTCGCCTCGCAGACCGGAGGAATCCACAGCAGACTCCCGGCATGGACAATCCGCGGTGTTTCCCATTCGCGCGTCTCCACCCGCAGCGCCCCCTCGCGCACAAACTCCACCGAGGGCCAGGGGACGTTCCGCCGATGGAACCGCGCCCGTTTGAGCCAGTGGGTTTCGAAGAAATTTTCCACGTATACCATCTCCCGTATTTCCGGCGGCAGATAGAGGTAGTAGAGCCGGCTGTTCCGGCGGTGTACCGTCAGTCGCTGCTCCCCCGCCTCCTGATGGGTGACGGTCTCCGGCAGAAACTCCTCCCGGTCGGCCGTGATTGTTTTCCGCGGATACTGCATGATGTTAATTTTCCATATATATTTTAACCATTTCACGATATAATATAATCGGTGCCGTATTGACATGCAACGACTTTTGGCATAAAATATAAATAGAATTCATTCATCAAACGGAGATTTCCATGATTAGAAAACTTCTTTTTATCTGCGCGATGACGCTTCTGTCTCTGCCGGGATTCGCCGCGGACGAAAATTCGCTGCGCGACGCGCCGCCGCCCAACGGCCTGTCGCTGGAGGAAAACTGGAGCATGGCCGACGCCTGGCGCCGGACCACTTCGACCCGGGAGATCGTCTCTTTGAACGGACTGTGGCAGTTCTACCCGGTCCTGACCGCAGAGACGGCCCGCAGGATGCCTGCGGAACATTCCGGGTGGGGATTCTTCAAGGTCCCGGGCATCTGGCCCGGCATGGGCAAAAAAAAGAACCAGCCGGGCGACAGCACGATGGTTTACGGACTGGATGCGAAACGGTTCCCGGGAGGAAATCCCGCGGCGCTGGTTTCGGCGTGGTACCGGCGTACCATCACCATCCCCGACGGCTGGAGAAATCGGAGAGTTCTGCTGGAAATCACCATGCTCCAGACCGCCGGACGCATCTTCGTCGACGGGAAACCCGCGGGCGACCTCTACTTCCCCGGCGGGAAAATCGACCTCACCCGCTTCGTCACCCCCGGCAGGAGCCATGAGCTGGCGATTCTGGTTTCCGCCGTGGCCTCCGGCAGCGGCGACAGCGTCTTCATGGCGCCGGACCGGCAGCACAAGGCGGCGAAGACCATCAGCAACCGGGGCATCACCGGCGACGTCTATCTGCATGCGGAGCCGCTCCATGCGGCCATCACCGACGTGCACATCCTCACCAGTTTCCGCCGGAAAGAGATCACCTTCGACACCGGCCTCTCCGGGAGCGGCGGCGACTACACCCTCGAAGCGGAGATTCTCTGGAATGACGAGGTGGTCAAGCAGGTGAAGTCAAAACGCTTCCGGATGCCATCCGGTGAGGAGCCGTTCCGCATCCAATTCTCGACCGACTGGCTCGCCGAACACCTCTGGGACACCGATACGCCGGAGAACCTCTACACCGCCAATCTCCGCCTGAAAGCGGCGGACGGTGCCACGCTGGATGCGTTTCTGCCGCAACAGTTCGGCTTCCGGGAGTTCTGGATCGACGGCAGAAACTTCATGCTGAACGGGTCGGTGATCCATCTGCGCAGCCTGTGCAGCTCCGCCATGCGGGACGGCGCCGACCACTCCAGCGCCGCCGCCACACGCCGCTACGCCGAACGGGCGAAACAGAACGGGTTCAACCACCTGATCGCCTACAACTACTTCTTCACGCCCGGCATGGTCGGCTATCAGGATGATTTCTACCTCCAGAGCTCCCGCGCCGGCGTGCTCACTTCGCTGACGCTGCCGCACATCAAGGATTTCGAATGGGATCTGAAGAAAAACGAACAGCGCTACCGGAAGATGGCGGAATTTCTGATCCGGCGGTTCCAGAACGTTCCCGGCGTGGTTCTGTACGCGGTCAACCACAACGCAACCGGCTACTACGGCGACCAGAATCCGCAGAAGATCGACGGCGTCTACGCCCCGGATCCATTCATGAAGAAGGCCAACGCCGTCGATTACAAAAACCGGCGCCAGACGCTGCTCTCGGCGAAGCTCATCCAACAGCTGGATCCCTCCCGGCCGGTCTACCACCATGAATCGGGCAATCTCGGCGACATCTTCTCCATCAACTGCTACCTCAACTGGGTTCCGGCACAGGAGCGGAGCGACTGGTTCGAGCACTGGGAGCGGTCCGGCGTCAAGCCGCTCATGCTGGTGGAGTGGGGCAATCCGCACATCGCCTCGTGGTCGAGCTACCGCGGGCCCGACTTCATCTGGCGCGTCCGGAGTGTGCAGTGCATGTGGTTCAACGAGTACAACGCGGCGATTCTGGGCGAAAAGGCGTACCGCAGCTCCCGGCTCAAGGAGATCCGCTACAGACGGCAGAGCCGCCTCTGCGCCGGAAACCGGCCGGTTCAGTACGGCGAGATCGGCGGATTTTCCGCCAACGAGGACGGCGACGAGGTGATCGCCGCGATGATCGGGAAGAACTACCGGGATATGCGCGCCCGTGGCGTCTCCGCCATCCTCCCCTGGGATCAGGGCAAATTCTGGCGCTGCCGGAACGAGGTTGACGAACAGCTTCATCCGGACCGTTTCCGGAATCTGAAACAGCCGGGAATCGTGCCGGACCGCACCCGGCGCGGCGGCGGTTATCCGGCCGACGGATACGGCAGTTACACTGTCAGCCGGGTCGGCGAAGCGGGGCTGCCGAACCTGCGGGAGCTGATCGCCTGGATCGGTGGCAAACCCGGTGACGTGACCGAACAATCCCACACCTTCCGCCCCGGTGAAACCGTCGAAAAGACGATTGTGATCCTGAACGATTCCCGGCGGGTGCGGAATGCGGAGGTCCGCTGGCGCGTTCCGGCGCTCGGCCTGGAGGAGCGGAGCGAACTCTCCCTGCCGCCCGGCATCCGGCGCGACCTCCCGGTGACCTTCCCGATTCCGGCGAGCTGCCGGGAGCGGTCGCTCCCCATCGAGGCGACGGTCCGTTTCGACAACGGGGAGGAGCGGAGCGACCGCTTCCAGATCGATCTGGTCGCCTCCGCCCCCTCGCTCCGGCTGCAGTCGCGGGTCGGGTTGTACGATCCGCAGAAGCGGAGTGAAGCGGCGCTCCGGCGTCTGGGCGTGCCCTTCCGGACCGTGAAGAGCGATGCCGATCTGGATGAGATCGATCTGCTGGTCGTCGGCCGTCAGGCACTGCCCGGCTGTCCGCTGCCGCTGGCGGAGAAGATGCGGCGGGGCGGACGGCTGCTGGTGCTGGAACAGGACTCCGCCGGACTCGCCGAATTCGGATTCCGCAGCAACGAGTACGGAATCCGCACCGTCTTCCCGCTGGTTGCCGATTTCACGGCGAAGTTGGTCCGCGACTGGCGGGGGGCCTCCACGCTGACGCCGCCGGAACTTGCCCTGCCCGGATGGGAGCGGCAGGACCCGGTCTGGAACTGGCAGGGATTTTCCAATACCCGGGCGTGGCGGGCGGGCAACCGGGGCAACGTCTGCAGTGTTCCGCTGGAGAAGCCGGTCATCGGCGATTTCCTGCCGCTGATGCAGTGCGGCTTCGACCTGCAGTACACCCCCGCGGTCGAATGGAGAAGCGGAAACGGCATCGCCATCTTCTCCCAGTTCGATCTTTCCGGCCGGACGCAGAGTGAGCCGGAGGCGGACGAGCTCTTGCGCCGGCTGCTCTGCCGGCTGGATTCCGCCCGGATACAGCCCGCCCGGCCGACCTGGTTCAGCGGCGGGAAGAGGGCGGCGCAGCTGCTGGAGGATCTGGGCGTCGCGTTTCAGTCCTGCGCGGCGGTTCCGGAATCCGGCGTGCTGGTCGTCTCCTCCGGCACCGGACTGGGCGACCTGACCGGCGCGGTCCAGCGGGGGCTGAACGTCTTCGCCCTCGCGCTGTCGCAGGAGGAGCTGAACCGTCTCTTCCCCGGCAGGTTCGAGACAAGAGTTGAAAAGCGATTCTCCGACTTCGTCGGGGATCTCGGGGCGGTTCCGGAGTTCCGCGGAATCTCCAACGCCGATCTGCACTGCCGGATGGAGCTGGAGTTCGCCGGATTCACCGGCCGTTCCAACGGCGGAACGGCCCTGCAGGCCCTCCGGCTCGGCAAAGGGAGCGTGGTGGTGCTCCAGGTGGCGCCGTGGATGATGAACGAAACCGATTTTCAATACCGGACCAGCCGCCGCAGAAACCATTATCTCATTTCGCGGCTGCTCCGCAATCTCGGCGCCGCGGACCGGTTCGACGCCTGGAGAAGGCTGGACCGGGAGCACCGCCGCCAGCTCGAACGGGAACGCGGCGTGGCGTTCTCCGGCCGCTGGAAAAGTTCCGAAACCGCCTCCGGCGAAAAGCGGGTCGAAGAGCACAGCAACACCTTCGATGTCGCGCCGGAAGTTCTCCGCCGGAGCAGCGATGCGCTCCTCTCGGTCTCCTCACCTTCACGCTCCCTCGCGGTGGAGGTCAACGGCCGGAAGATTCCGGAACGCACGATCAACATTGCCGGAAGCAAACGGGGGCTCTCCCGCCGGTTCGTCGTGCCGGCCGCCCTGCTCCATCCGGAGAAGAATGTGGTGAAGATTTCGCAGGAGAAGCGGAAATATCCCGGGGATCTGCCGTCGACGGTGACCCTCTCGATGGTCCCGGAGGAGCGTTTCTATCCGGACATCCCGATCGCTTCGGACGATCCATACCGCTATTACCGCTGGTAGAACAGGAAAGAACCAATTTCCCATACGAAGATGCCATTTAACAGGAAAGGTTGAATCATGATCCGCACACCTCTGGAGACGCGGTTCCGCCGCGCGTTTACCCTGATCGAACTCCTGATCTGCATCGCGATTATCGCGATTCTGGCCAGTCTGCTGCTGCCGGCGCTGAACAAGGCGAGACAGCGGGGTAAGACCGCCGCCTGCAACAACAACTTAAAGACGATGAATCAGCTGATTCTGCTCTATGCGTCGGATTACCGGGAGAGCATCCCCGCAAGCGGAGTGGGGGTGGAGAACTATGCGGGTGCCCTGATGAAAGGCGGTTTCCTGCGCACCGGCAACCGGCATGTCGCCCTCTGTCCGGAAAGCGATCTCGCGACCGCCGAAAATCTGGCGAGCACCTACTTCATCCGGAACAACTGCTACGGATTGAACTACCTCGGCAGCTGGCGGAACGGCGACCTGAGCGGTTCAATCAAGATGACGGCCCCGGGGATGACCACCAACGACACGCTTCTGAATTTCAAGCAGCTGCGCTCCCCCAGCCGTTTTGTTCTGCTGATCGACAGCAAACGGAAAGGGGTGATGAACAACGGCCCCAAGGCGGTCTTTTTCGGCGGCGACGTCGGCACCTGGGGGGCCAATCCCTGGATCATCCACAACAAGAACTCCGTGTCGACCGCATATGGGGACGGGCATGTGAAAATGGCCTCCCGGACCCAGTTGAAGGAACAGACCAACAAGAGCGTCAAATTCGCGCTTTTCGGCGTCGACCCGCTGTGAGCGGAGAACCTCTCGAAAATCATAACCTTTCTGCTGAGAAAATTCACTTCATGAAACCGATCTCTTTTCCGGCCCCGCCGGAGCTTCTCGCCTCGCTGAATGCCGCAGAAGAGCAGATCCGCGGTCTGCTCTTCTGCGAACGCACCAATCTCCTCTACGACTACCTCGGCTCGCTCGGGGAGGACCGTTTCGATTTTCTGCCGTTTCCGGAGGAGATCGAACACGATTTCCCGAATCCGCGCGGCTACGCCACCGGGATGGAGGACAGCGCGCTCAACGGAGGAATCATGATCCACGCGGCGCTTCTCCGCGCCCGGCTCTTCCCGGAAGCCGCGGAGGAGTGCCGCGCATTCGCCGCAAAACTGCTGCGCGGACTCGAGCTCTGCGCCACCGTGCACGGCCGCGAAGGCTATGTGGTCCGCAGTGTCTCCCACCGGGACGGCACAAGCTGTTACAGCTGTTCGTCGCGCGACCAGCTGACCTTCTGGGTCTGGGGGTTGTGGCGCTACTTCCGCAGCGACGTCGCCACGGAGCCGGAGCGGGAGAAGATCCGTTCCCTGGTCGTGAAGCTCGCCGCCCGCGGCGAGCGGGAGGTCGTCCCGGAAAATCAATACAGCTACCTCACTCTCGACGGCGTGCCGGACCCCCTGCTGCAGATGGATCAGGTCCTGCCGCACGAGATTCTCCGGCTGCCGATGTTCTACCTCGCGGCGTGGGCCCTCTCGGGCGACGCACACTGGCGGGCGTGTTACGACCGGAGGATCGACCGGGCGCTCCGCCGCGCCGCCGAACCCAAAGAGGATTGGAACCACTTCGAACTCTCGCAGTTTCTGTTGACGCTCGCCCTCTGCCACGAGCTCGATCCGCGCCCGGAATTCTCCGCCATCGCCCGCGAGATCGGCGATGTCACCGAGGAGATGTTGTGCGGCACCTTTCTCCCGGAACTGGAGAAGTGGCGCGGCACCTGGTCGATTCCGGCGACCGCGTGGCGGAATTCGACGGCGTTGCGGCTGGTGCACCGGTCCGACGGCGGCGTTGTTTCGTATGGCAAACTCGATCTGCGCTGCGGCCAGACGCCGGGGTTTCACGATCTCTTCAATCTGGTGCGGATTCCGGGCAATCTGATGACCGGCCTGCTGCTGGCGCCCGGGCGGCCGGTGAGGGAGCCGTTGATCCGCCGTTTTCTGAAGGCGTTCTGCCGCCCGGACTACCGGAGAAGTTGTTCGTGCAGTTCGGTCAACGTCCTCTACGCCGCCCTGCTCGGGCTCGAACGGCTCGGCGGAATCCGCCGGTGAACCGCACCCCGGATCACTCCGGCCCCGCATGGGCGGCCGGTCAGATCGAGATCCCCTTGAGCTTCTGGTAGAGCGAGACCGCGTAGGAGTCGGTCATGCCCGAGACGTAGTCGAGCACGGTGAGCAGCCGCCGGTAGCCGTTCCGGCACCACTCCTCGTCGGCGAGGTGCTGCTCCAGATCCGGCAGCAGCGCCGAAATCCGGCGGCTCCGGAACGAGGCGCTCTTGCCCCCGGTCCGCTCCAGCGCCATCTCGTTGGCGCAGGGCACGAAGATGTCCAGCATGCCGGAGACCAGTTCGAATCCGGCCCCGATCACCTCCGCCACCTGCCGGTGGTTGTAGATGTCGCGGGTGCTCCGGTTCTGAATCCGCTTCAGCGGCTCCTGGCAGGAGACGTAATCGAGCAGCGGCCGCGGCAGTGTTCCGGCGAGCAGTTCGTCGTGGTGTTCAAGAAAGATCGCCGAAACTTCGCGCACCAGGCGGCCGATCACCTGCGCGCGCAGAAACTCCGCCTTGCGGATCGGCGAAGCGATGGTCGCGACGTACTCCGCGGAACGCTCCGAATCGATGATCTCCAGAAAGAGCCGCTCCAGCTCCTGATAGTCGATCAGCCCGAGCCGCTGGCCGTCTTCGAAATCGACAATCCGGTAGGCGATGTCGTCCGCCGCCTCGACCAGGTAGGCGAGCGGATGGCGCTGCCACGCCCAGGGGCCGGCCGGAATCATTCCGGTGTGTTCGGCGACCTCGGCGAAAAACTCCTGCTCCTCGCGGAAGAAGTTGAACTTCTTGCCCGCCACGCCGGAGGGCTTCACCTCGACCCGCGACGCGCTCGGGTACTTCGCGAAAGCCGCCAATGTGGCGCAGGTGAGCTGCATCCCCCCTCTCTGGTCGGGCATTTCAAGCCGGGTCAGCACCCGGAACCCCTGCGCGTTGCCCTCGTACCGCTCGATGTCGGCGGCCTCGTCCTCATTCATCACATCGCGCATGGCGCAGGCGACCGGAGAGTGAGTGAACCAGTAGCGGATCGCCTCCTCGCCCGCGTGCCCGAGCGGCGGGTTGCCGATGTCGTGGGCGAGGGCGGCGGCGGCGACGGCGGCGCCGATGTCGCTCGGCTGCGCTCCGGCGGTGTCGAAGTTTTTACAGATCTCCACCCCGACCGCGGTGCCGAGCGAACGGCCGACCGAGCTGGTCTCCAGACTGTGGGTGAGCCGGGTGCGGACGTAGTCGGTCTTGACCAGCGGAAACACCTGGGTCTTGTCCTGCAGCCGCCGGAACGCCCCCGAAAAGACAATCCGGTCGAAATCGCGCTGAAACGGCGAACGGTCCTGCGTGATCACGCCAGGCTTCGAACTGCCGACGCGGTGCGGGGACAACAGTTGTTTCCACTCCATCAAAACGGAACTCCCATCTGAATCTTGTTTCCTCATACAATACCCGGAACCGGCCGGTTTATCAAGTGCGCCGGGTGGAAATTTCCGCTTTATCGGGCTATTTTAAGAGAACGGCCGGGGAATCCGGCCCGGAAGTGAGAACGGGCGATGAAATTTCTGGAATTCTGGAACCGCGAAGCGCACCGCTTCAAGGGAATTGTATTCGACATCGACGGCACGCTGGTGTGCGGTCCGCGGCAGCTGCCCGGAGCGGCGGAGCTGCTCGGCTCGGTCCGCGCCGCCGGAATTCCGCTCTGCTTTCTCACCAACGACGGCGACCATACGATGGAGCAGAAGTGCTCCTTCCTCTGCCGCGCCGGACTCCCCGCCCGCCCGGAGGAGTTCATCTCCTGCCTCGCGGCGCTCGACACCGCGGCCGAGGAGAACGACTGGCGCGGACGCACCTTCTTCGCCATCGGCAGTCTCGGCACCATCCGCTGTCTCCAGCTCGAGCGCGATCCGGGCTGCATCGACCACTGCGCCGGGGTCATCATGGGCGAGGGGCGCTACGACTGGCGCGGCAGCTGGGAGGCGGCGGTGAACTTCTTCCGCCGCCATCCGGAGCGGCCGTTCATCGTGCCCAATCCCGACCTCTGCTGGCCGGACCCGGTCTCGGGCGGCATCTGCATCGGCGCCGGCGGGCAGGCGCGCTGCATTGAACACCTGCTCCGGGAGTTCGGCATCGAACTCAGGATCTTCTACCTCGGCAAACCCTATCCGGCGATCTACCGCCACGCCTTCCGCGAGCTGGAACGGCGGTTCGGCATCCATCCGGAGCCGTCGGAGCTGTTGATGCTCGGCGATTCGCTCGCCAGCGACATCCGCGGCGCGAACCGGTCGGGCATGGTCTCCGCACTGGTGCTCACCGGCATCACCTCGCAGGAGCAGGCGCTCGCCGCCCGGGGGGATTTCCGGCCGCAGTACGTTTTCGATTCGATCAACTGAAGTTGAGCGGCCGCCTCGCGCCAGGTTCGTTTTCTACAAGATTATGCGCACTTTCTCCATTTTTTTTCGCGGCGGCGGCGGTATACTAAACAGCGGAAATTTGAGCGTGACAGCAACAATTCAGGAGAAAGTTTGACCATGGATGCAATTCTGAAGTTCCTCCCGAACCGGGTTCGCCGCCTCTATCTCGGCGGCAGCGGCATCGACCGGATGCGCGGCGAAACCAATCCTGCCGACGGCTACTATCCGGAGGACTGGATCGCCTCCTGCATCGAAGGCAACACCCGCGAATTTCAGGCGCCGGGGCACGGATTGAGCAAGGTCCGGATCGACGGGGAGGAGGTCCGCTTCCTCGACCTGCTCGAGAAATATCCCGCCGACCTGCTCGGAGAAGCCCACTTCGCCCGCTACGGCGCCAATCCCGCCGTGCTGACCAAATTTCTCGACTCGGCCATCCGGCTGCCGGTTCAGGTCCACCCGACCGTGCCGGATGCGAAGCGCTACTTCCACGCCGACTTCGGCAAAACCGAAGCGTGGATCATCCTCGCCTGCCGCCCCGGCGCCTACGTCTACTGCGGCTTCAACGAAACGCTCGACGAGGCGGTGTTCCGCCGCGAATCCCTGGCGGGCGTCTACCAACGCGGACTGGGGATGATGCACAAGATCCCGGTCAAACCCGGCGAGGTCGTCATCGTCTGGGGCGGACTGCCGCACGCCATCGGCCCCGGTATCACGATGGTCGAAGTGATGGAGCCCTCCGACCTCACCATCAACCCCGAGGCGCGCTGCGGCGAGCGGGAGATCGCCCCGGAGAAACGGTTCGGCGGACTCGCGCCGGAAACCGCGCTCAACCTCTTCGAATACAAGCCCCGCAGTGAAGCGGAAATCCGGGCGCTCTCCCTGCCGCGCCCCGAACCGGTCGCCCCCGGCTGGAACCGGCTGATCGACCGCGAAAAGGTCCGCTTCTTCGAGGCGCAGGAGCTGCGGGTCGACGGCGAACGCACGGTGGAGTTCCCGGAGGAGTGTTTTCACATCGCGCTCTGCGTCGAAGGACGGGTGTCGCTCGACGGTGTGCCGCTTTCGGCGGGCGAGAGCGCGTTTCTCCCCTTCGTCCGGCGGCGGTGCACGCTCTCCGGCAACGGCCGGCTCGTGCTGATCCTCCCCCCTTCGTCCACAAAATAAGCACATTCTGCCCGCAAGGAAACCTCATGGATTCATTCCCCGCTCCGTCGGGCCGGTTTGCCACCGGCGTCAACTTCTGGGCCTCGAAAGAGGCGATTCACATGTGGAGAAACTGGGATGCCGCATCGATCGAAGCGGATTTCGCCGCGCTGGCGAAGTACGGCGTGCAACTGCTGCGCTGTTTCCCCTTCTGGCCGGACTTTCAACCGATCCGCCAGCTCCGCTCCGCCCACAGCGACGCCGTCGGCGGGCGGTTCAAGGAGGTTCGGTTCGGCGACGACCCGCTCCCCGACACTGAGGCCGGACGGGCCGGCGTGGATGAGGTCATGCTGGAACGGTTCGAAACCTTCGCCGACCTCGCGCAGAAGTACGGCATGAAGCTGATCGTCTGCCCCTTGACCGGGCAGATGACCTTCGGACTCTTCGTGCCGCCGGCGCTGGAGGGGCTCGACCTCTACCGCGATCCCTTCGCGCTCCAGTGGGAGGTGCGCTATCTGCGCTGTTTCGTCAACCGCATGAAGCACCATCCGGCCATCGCGGCGTGGGAGTCCGGCAACGAAACCAACCTGCTCGGGAAGATCGACTCTTCCGCCGGCGCGTGGAGCTGGACGGCTCTCATCCACAGCACCATCCGCAGCTGTGACCCGACCAGGCCGGTCATCGGCGTCAGCGTCACCGGCTTCGGCGAAAGCTGTGACGAAACGTGGCGGATCGAGGATCAGGCGGAGTGGAGCGACCTGCTCTCGGTCCACCCCTACGCGCTGTGGGATTCCGCCTACGGGGGCGAGGAGTTCAACCGCATCCGCAACCTCCACCACGCGGCGTTTCTCGCCCGGCTCTCGGGCGACATCGGCGGCAGACCCTGCTTCGTCGAGGAGACCGGCACCTGGCGGCCGATCGTCGGCAGTTACGAGGTGCTCGCCGCCTCGCTCCGCTCGATTCTGTGGAACCTCTGGAGCGAGGACCGGCGCGGCCTGCTCTGGTGGTGCGCCTTCGATCAGGAGAAACAGGCGATCGCCCCCTATGACTGGAAGGAGCCGGGGCTGGAACACGGCCTCTTCGCTTCGGACCGCACGCCGCATCCGACGGCGGAGGTTCTGCGCGACTTCCGGAACTTCCTCGACGGCCTGCCCTTCGACGCACTCCCGGCCCGGGAGCCGGACGCGGTCGCCGTCGTCACCGATGAACACACCGCGCTGGGTACCTATCTGCTCGCCCGGCAGGCGGGAATTCACCTCGCCTTCCGTCACGCCCGGCAGGAGCTGCCGGAAGCGGCGTGCTACTTTCTCCCCTCCGCCGCGGGCCGGGCGGGATTTTCGGTGCGCGGCTGGGAAACACTGCTCGAACGGGTCCGCAACGGGGCGACGCTCTATCTCTCGCTTAACGACACCATCCTCTCCGGCATCGACGACGTCTTCGGCGCGGGAGTCCGCGACCGCCGGGTGGCGGACGACCGGCCGGAGTTCCGCTTCGACGCCGGGTTCTCGTTCACCCTGCCCCGGCGCATCCGCTACCGGATGAATTCGTACGGTGCGGAGATTCTCGGGCGCGAGGCGGACGGCAACCCCGCCTTCTTCCGCCACCGGTTTGGCAAAGGGGTGGTCTATCTTCTCAACTTCCCGCTCGAAGCGGCGGCGGCGAACACCATCGGCGGATTCGAAACCGATGCGTGGAAGCTCTACCGGGAGATCCTTCATCCCCGGCGGCTGGCGGAGTCGCCGTCACCGTTCCTTCAGCTCACCGAACACCATTTCGCCGACGGGCGCACCGCGCTCATCGCGGTCAACAACCAGCCGGAACCGTTCAAGGGCGCGCTGGTGCTGCCCGCGGAGCGGCAGTTGCTGGACCAGCGCTCCGACAGCGGCGCAACGTGGCGCGCCGGCACGCTGGAGATGCCGCCGAATTCGGGATTGCTTCTGCTGCTCGGCTAGGGCGTTCTATTTCCGGGGGCGGAACGCGGCGGCGAGCTCCTCTTCGTCGAAAAGGTTGTATTCGTCGTAATCGGTCGCGTAGAGATAGAGCGAGGCGATGTAGACCTTTTCGGCGACACTCACCAGATAACAGAAGGCGAAAAGACAGAGGAAGAGCAATATTCCGACGCTCGTTCCGGCGATCACCGGGACAGCGCCGCCGCCGGCCGCGCCGACCAGAGCCCCCACCCCGAAAACCGCGAGGAAAAAGAGGAACACACCGACCCCGGTGATGACGTGCAATCCGGCAAAGCCGATGAGGGTCTCCCCCCAGGTGCGGCGGATGATCGACGCGGAGCGCTTCAATGCCGTGAAGGGGTTGGTGAGCTCCGCGTCGCAGACGAGCGCCGGGATGGCGAAGACCGACGCAACGGCCCAGACCACCCCGATGAGTTTGAGCACGATGCGGCCGACCAGCCCGGCGCGCCGCTCCAGCACGCTCAGCACGATGCCGACCGTCGAAGCGAGCAGCGACCAGAGAAAGATCGCCTTCAGCCGGTAGAGGGCGTAGCCGAAACCGCGGGAAACCGAAACGTTTTCCCCGCCGAGCCCCCGCAGGATCTCGCTGAAGAAGGCGGTGTTGCAGAAGTTCACCACCGTCATGCAGAAGAGATAGACCAGTGCGAAGATCGCAAAAGCGACCGCGTTCAGCGCCGGATTCCCCTCCTCCGTGCCGGAGTCGGCGAAGGCGGCCTGCACCCCTTCCGGCGAACCGTTGGCGGCGAAACAGATCACGCCGGCAATGCCGGCGATGATGAAGACGAGCAACAGCAGCATCGCGCAGGCGGAGAGGAGGGGAAAGATCAGCAGTTTCTTCTCTTTCCCGATCAGAGTGAGAGATTTGCGGAAGATCTGCCAGCTTCGGGTCAACTTTCTCATGAATCCCTCCTGTTCTCCGGGGATTCCGGAGGGGGCGGAACCTCCCTCCGGCAGATCCCGGTCGCGAAAACCGCTGTTTTTCCGTTACTCCTTGTCGTCGCAGTCGCAGTCACACTCGCAGTCGCAGTCACAGCCGCAACCGCACTCGTCATCCTCCTCGTCGGAGCAGACGAAGTGATCCTGAATGCGGGCGAGGACCCCCTCCGGCGTGAATCCGAACTCCTCGGCGAGCTTCTTGTAGGGAGCCGACGCGCCGAAGTGGTCGAGGCCGATGGCGAGGCCGTCGCGGCCGATGAAGCGCTGCCAGCCGTAGGTGGTTCCGGCTTCGATCGAGACGTAGCAGGGGCACCAGCTCGGGAGGATCTCCTCCTGATAGGTCTCATCCTGCTGCAGGAAGAGTTCCTGCGACGGCATCGAGACCACCCGGACGCCGACCCCTTTCTCCCGCAGGAGTTTCGCGGAGCCGAGCGCGAGGTTCACTTCGGAGCCGGTCGCGACCAGGACGATGTCGAACTCCTCGTCGTCGCTGACCACGAACGCGCCGCGGGCGACGTCGACCTTCGCCGCGGTTTCGGCGTCGTAGGGAGCGAGATCCTGCCGGGTGAGCAGCAGCGCGACCGGTCCCTTCGCCTGAAGCGCGACCGCCCACGCCTGCGCCACTTCGTGCGCTTCGGCCGGTCGGATCACCGTCAGGTTCGGAATGGTGCGGAGCATCGCGATCTGTTCGATCGGCTCGTGGGTCGGGCCGTCTTCGCCGACGTAGAAGGAGTCGTGGGTGAAGACGTAGATCTCATGCAGATTCTGCAGTGCGGCGAGGCGGATCGCCGGCTTCATGTAGTCCGAGAAGACGAAGAAGGTCGAGGTGTAGGGAATCGCGGTGCCGAAGAGCGCCATACCGTTCCCGGCCAGCCCCATCGCCAGCTCGCGGATGCCGAAGTGGATGTTCCGCCCGGCGCGGTTGTCGGCGGAGAAGTCGCCGCCGTCCTTGATGTTGGTCTTGGTCGAGGGCGCGAGGTCGGCGGCCCCTCCGAAGAGCGACGGAACCAGCGCCGCCGCCCGCTGCAGCACCGCTCCGGAGGAGGCGCGGCTGGCGACCGGCTTGTCGACCGGAGCGACCTTGAGCAGCTCTTCGGCGATATTTTCCGGCACGGTGCGGTTGACGTAGCTCATGATCAGCGCGGCACGCTCCGGATCGGCTTCGAGGAACTTCTGGTATTTCGCCTCCCATTCGGCGGCCTCCTTCTCCAGCTCCGCGACGCGGGCGTCGCAGAAGGCGCGCACCTCGTCGCTCACCGTGAAGGGTTCGGCGGGCATGCCGAGGTTCCGGCGGAGCGCCTCGACCTCCTCCTCGCCGAGCGGTTCGCCGTGAGCGCTGGATTTGCCCTGCTTGTTGGGCGCGCCGTAGCCGATGCTGGTCTTGCCGATCACCAGCGTCGGACGGCCGTCGGAGCGGAGCGCCTCGGCCAGCGCGGCGTCGCATTTGGCGATGTCGTTGGCGTTGTCCAGCCGGATGACCCGCCAGTTGTAGGCGGCGAACCGGGCGGCGACATCTTCGGAGAAGGCGAGATTGGTTCCGCCTTCGATGGTGATGCTGTTGTCGTCGTAGAAGACCACCAGTTCATCGAGGGCGAGGTGGCCGGCGAGCGAGGCGGCTTCCGAGGTGCACCCCTCCATCATGCAGCCGTCGCCGGCGATGATGAAGATGCGGTTGTTCATCAGCCCGGACTCCTCCAGCCCGGTCTTGGCGGCGAAGTAGCGCTTGGCGATCGCCATGCCGACGCCGGAGGCGAATCCGCTGCCGAGCGGACCGGTGGTGATGTCGACGCCGGCGGTGTGGCCGTACTCCGGATGGCCCGGGGTGCGGCTGTTCCACTGGCGGAAGTTGCGGATCTCCTCCATCGAAAGCCCGTAGCCGAAGAGGTGGAGCAGGCTGTACTCCAGCATCGAACCGTGTCCGGCGGAAAGGATGAAGCGGTCGCGACCGAGCCAGTTGGGATTCTTCGGGTTGTGACGCATGTACTTGTACCACAGCGTGAACGCGAAATCCGCGCAGCCCAGCGGCATGCCCGGATGGCCCGACTTCGCTTTCTGAATCGCTTCCGCGGAAAGCATCCGGATCGTATTGGCCGACTGCAACGCTTTTTCGAGATCAAACATCATTCCCTGAAATCCTTTCTTTTTTCCTGCCGGAACTGGCAATTTTCCCGTTTTCGCGCTATTTTTACTATAATACCTATAAACTAACACGGCAATCCCGCAAAAACAAGTGCGTTCATGAAAATATGACAGAGCGTTTCATCACTTCGACACTGAACAAACGCGATACGGCAAAGGAGCAGAGCCTGCGGCCGCCGAAATTCGCCGACTTCCCCGGCCAGCCCCGCGTAAAGGAGCAGCTGGAGCTCTTCGTCAAGGCCGCCCGGGCGCGCAACGAGGCGCTCGACCACATCCTGCTCTGCGGTCCGCCGGGACTCGGCAAGACCACCCTCGCCTACATCATCGCCAACGAACGGGGCACCAACCTCAAGAGTTCGAGCGGCCCGGCCATCGAGAAACCCGGCGACCTCGCCGGACTCCTGACTGCGCTCGAACCCGGCGACGTCCTCTTCATCGACGAGATCCACCGGCTCAATTCAACGGTCGAAGAGTACCTCTACAGCGCGATGGAGGACTTCTTCATCGACATCATGCTCGAACAGGGCGCCGGCGCCCGCTCCATCCGGCTGACGGTGCCGCACTTCACGCTGATCGGCGCCACCACCCGGCAGGGGATGATCTCCGCGCCGCTGCGGTCGCGCTTCGGGCTGACCATGCGGCTCGACTACTACGATCCGGAAAGTCTCGCGCAGATCCTCCGCCGTTCCGCCGGAATCCTCGGCATCGAGATCGACGACGAAGGCGCCATGGAGATCGCCGGGCGCTGTCGCGGCACCCCGCGCATCGCCAACAACCTGCTCCGCCGCGCTCGGGACTACGCGCAGGTGCGCGCCGACTCGGTGGTGACCGGCAAGGTGGCGGCGGAGGCGCTCGAGATGCTCCAGATCGACAACGACGGGCTCGACGAGATGGACCTGCGGATTCTCGAAGTGATCATCTCCAACTTCCACGGCGGCCCGGTCGGGCTCAAGAACATCGCGGTCTCGGTGGGCGAGGAGGAGGATTCGATCGAAGATGTCTACGAGCCCTTCCTGATCCAGAAAGGGTTTCTGGTGCGTACGCCGAAGGGGCGCGTGGCCACCCCGAAAGCGTGGAACAAGCTGGGCCTTTCGCCGCTCCGGGGCGGCCGGGGCGACGACCAGCCGGAACTTTTTTGAACAACATACCAGACGGAGGATAACATGCCGGCAAAATGGGTTCAGTCACTGTTGAAGCTTCAGGCGAACGATCTGCGGATCCGCGACCTGGAACAGCGCATGAAGCTGCTCCCCTCCGAGATGAATGCGCTCAAGGCGAAGCGCGACCAGCTGGTCGCCTCGACCGCCGCGGCGGCGGAGGCGGCGCACAAGGTCGAACGCGAAATCAAATCCGCCGAATCGGAGATCGCCCGCCTGACCGATGAGAGCCGCAAACTTCAGCAGCAGTCGGCGATGGTCAAGAAGAACACCGAATACCAGGCGATGCTCAACACCGTCGCCCTCAACAAGAACAAGATCGGCAAACTCGAAGGGGACGTGATCGAACTGCTCGACAAATTCGAGGAGGCGAAGGCGCAGTACCGGAAGATCAAAGCCGCCAACGACGCGGCGGTCAAGAGCGCCCGCGCCGAGTTCGAGGAGCTGATCGCCTTCGCCGGCGAGATCAAGCAGGAGATCGCCAGACTCCAGGAGGCGCGCCCCGCGCTGATCCACGGCGTCGACAGCGAAACCCTCAGCCGCTACAACACCCTGCTCAAGGGGCGCAACGGCGGAATTCCGCTGGTGAAGATCGAAAACGGCATCTGCGGCAACTGCCACCTCCGGATTACGCCGCAGGCGATGAACGGCATTCAGAAAGGGGTTGTCACCTACTGCGACAACTGCCAGCACATCATCTACGACGAGGAGGTTTCCGAATAGTCCATGGAGAAGGCGCCGGAACACGAGCCCCGCGACATGCGCGAACTCATCTACCGCGGCGTGGAGTCCGAGGAGCTGGACTACAAGGCGGCGATGAGCTGGACCGCCATGAGCCGGGCGGCGCGGGCGAAGATCGTCCGCCACTGCCTCGCATTGGCCAACACCAAGGGCGGCTACATCGTCATCGGCGTCGGCGAGGACGCCTCCGGCCACCCCTCGGTCTATCAGGGGCTGACGCCGGAGGAGACCCACTCCTTCGACCCCTCGACGGTGGGGCCGTTCATCAACCGCTACGTCGAGCCGCCGATCGACCTCACCGTCGAGCGGCCGCTGGTGGATGGCAGGCGGTACGCGGTGCTGGTGGTCCGCCCCTTCCGGAACCTTCCCCACGTCTGCACCGCCAGCATCGAGAACGAACTGCAGACCGGCATGTTCTACATCCGCACCAGCGACGCTTCGAGCCGCCCCGCCTTCCGCGCGGTCGAGATGCATGCGCTGATCCAGCGGGCGCTGCGTAACCAGCGCGAGGCGCTCGGCAGGATGCTGCGCGGCATCCTCTACGAGAGCCGCGACACCGTCCGGCAGGGGGCGGACTTGAGCGAATTCCGCGATGCGGTCAGCCACGCCCAGCTCTTCTTCAAGCGGCGCAAATCGCCCCCGCCCGGTGTGCCGGCGGTGCTCTTCAACTTTCAGGTGATTCCGCCGGAGTTCGATGAGGAACACTTCACGCTCAGCCGGATCCGCCGGGCGGTCGGCGACGCCTGGACACTGCTGGCCTCCTCCGACTTCATCGAGCCGGGGGAGCTGGAGAAGTGCTACCTGACCAACGTCTCTCTGCGGTCGCTCCCCGAAGGGCGGCTCAAGATGTGGCAGGTGTTCAAGTCCGGCCTCTTCCACTACATCGCCTACTGGCCGGTGCCGCACCACCTTCTGCTTTACAACCAGCTCGCCACCGCCCTTTCGGAGGCGGTCTGTTTTCTCGGCAAACTCTACACCGAGCTGGGATACGCCGAAGAGCTGCTCACCCTCCGGCTCACGCTGGAGGGAACCGAGGAGCTCAAGCTCAAACTCGCCGGCAGGGATGGCGGGGAGTTCCGCTGCCGGATTCCGGAGATCGCCGTGGAGATCCGGCGCTCCGCCGCCGACCTCGCCAGCGGCTGTGAAATGCACGCCTCCCGGCTGATCCGCGAAGTGACCGAGCGCTTCAATCTGCCGGACCAGTATCTGCAGAACCTCCCCCGGGAGATCCGCCGCCATCTGGAGAAACGGTAGAGATCATGATTATTCCGGCTGGATTTTTTCCGCCCGGCGAAGAGCCGGAGCCCGGGGAGTTCGACTGCGAATTCAACCCCGAAGAGTTCGATGTTCCGCCCGAGTTTTTCGAAGCGGAAGAGCTCCCGCCGATCCGCCCGCTGTGCGAGGAGTTTTTCGCTCCGGGCGGTCCGCTCCGGCAGGCGGCGGCCCGCGGAGGCAGGCCCTACGAGTTCCGGCCGCAGCAGATCGAGATGGCCGGCGCCATCGCCGATGCGCTCAGCGAAGGCGGCAACCTCTGCGTCGAAGCCCCCACCGGCGTCGGCAAGAGTTTCGCCTATCTGGTGCCGCTCATCTACCGTTCGCGCAGCCGCGGCCGCCCGGCGATCATCTCCACCGAGACGATCAATCTGCAGGAACAGCTGATCGACAAGGACATTCCGCTGTTGCGCGAACTTACCGGCGTCGATTTCCGGGCCGCCCTCGCGAAGGGGCGGCACAACTACCTCTGCCGCCGCCGGCTCTCCCTGCTCAGCGGCGAACAGCGGGATGCACTGCTGCCCGCGCCCTCGCTCGCGCTCGACCTCGACCGGATTGTCAAATGGCTCGAGCGCGGCGCCGACGGCAACCGCGATTCGATCGATTTCCGGATGGAGGCGGCGACCTGGAATCTGGTCTGCTGCGAAACCGGCAACTGTCTCGCCAAGAAGTGTCCGTTTTTCCGCAACTGCTGTTACTTCAAGGCGCGGCAGGAGTGGGAGAGTGCCGACATCGTCGTGGCGAATCACGCGCTCTTCTTCACCGACCTGGCGATGCGCTGCGCCGGAGGAAACGCCGGAGCACTGCTGCCGAACTACGGCGCGGTGCTGATCGACGAGGCGCACACGCTCGAAAACAACGCGGCCGAACACCTCGGACTGCACCTCTCGCGCGCCGGAGTGATCGCGACGTTGAACCGGCTCTACAACCCGGATTCCGCGCGGGGGCTGCTGATGCGGCAGGGCTACCCGCCCGAACTGCGCGGCGCGGTGGCGGAGGCGCGCGACGAGGCGTACGGATTCTTCACGCCGTATGAGAACTTTCTCGCCGAGCGGGGGGAAAATGCCCGCGAGGTGAGCGATCCCGCCCGCTTTCCGAACCGGCTGAGCGGGAAACTGCTCCAGCTCTGCCGGGCGCTGGAGGCGGAGATCGACGAGGAGGACGACGCGTCGTTCCGGGCGGAACTGGAGGCGCAGTTCTCACGCTGCCGGGAGTTCATCGACGCGATCGACAGCTTCACCTCCCGCTCGATTCCGGAGTCGGTCTACTACGCGGAGAAGGACCGCCATTCGGTGGTGCTGCACGCGGCGCCGCTCAACGTGGCGGAGATCCTCGGCGAGGTGCTGTTCAACCAGGATTTCCCGGTGATGCTGTGCAGTGCGACGCTGAGCGTGCGCCGGAGCTTCGACTACTTCCGGAAACGGACCGGATTCCGGAACGGCAAAACGCTGCTGCTCGACTCGCCGTTCGGCCCGGACCAGGCGAAGATCTACATCTCCCGCAACATGCCCGATCCGAGTTCGGAGCATTTCAACGCCGCGCTCGCCGGTGAGATTCCCCGTTTCATCGAGCTCACCCACGGCAAGGCGTTCGTGCTCTTCACCAGCTACCAGTCGTTGCGCTACTGCACCGACGCACTGCGCGACTACTTCTCCGAAAGCGGCATCCGGCTGCTGGTGCAGGGGGAGAATCTGACCCGCTCCGGACTGCTCCGGGAGTTCCGCGAAGACATCGATTCGGTGCTCTTCGGCACCGACAGCTTCTGGACCGGGGTGGATGTGCCCGGCGAAGCGCTGAGCAACGTGATCGTCACCAAGCTCCCCTTCGCCTCGCCGGGGCACCCGCTCATCCGGGCACGCATGGCGCGGATCGAAGCGGAAGGGCGCAGCTCCTTCACCGAATACAGTCTGCCGGAGGCGGTGCTGAAGTTCCGGCAGGGGGTGGGGCGGCTGATCCGGAGCCGCAGTGACCGCGGCATCATCGTCCTGCTCGACCGCCGGGTGCTCACCAAGAATTACGGCAGACTCTTTCTCGACTCGCTCCCCTATCAATTCGAACAGATGTGACCGGCCGCCTCCCGGCGGGCGTCGCGGCGGTATCCGGCCGGCGTGCAGAGCAGTTGTTCGCGGAACACCCGGTGGAAATACTCCGGCGACCGGAATCCGGCCTCGAAGGCGAGCTCCTTGAGCGGCATGTCGGTGTTCGTCAGCAGAAAACAGGCGCGGTTGAGCCGGATTCCGGTCACGTAGGCGGAGAAGCTCATCCCGGTCGCGTCGCGGAAGAGTTTCCCCAGATGGTTGGGGGAGAGCGAGAGCTCCGCGGCGAGCGCCGTGAGCGAAGCGTCATCCCGGCAGTGCTTCTGCGCCCACGCCGCGGCGCTCCGGACCAGCGGCGGCGGAGCGACGTATCCGGGGTCCGCCTTCCGCACGACCTCGATCAGCAGTTCGAGCAGAAGCGCCCCGGTCCAGGCGCGGGCGAAGAGCTCCTCCGGGCGGGCGGTTGCCAGCATCTCAAACTTCCGCAGAGGCGAAGCGAGCTCCTCCGCCGGGAAGCGGCAGCAGAGCGAACGGGTCTCCAGCAGAAAGCCGATCTCCTCCGGCAGCGAGTCGCCGCGAAAGGAGAGGTTGGCGACCTCCACCTCCGTTTCGCAGGAGATGCCGTGGCTGTCGATGCCGCCGATCAGCCAGCACTCCCCGGCGGAAAAGGGGAGGGCCCGGCCGTGAATCCGGTGGAGGCCGCGCCCCCGGGTCACAATCTCCAGCTCGTAGAAGTTGTGCCGGTGGAGAATCGTCTCATGCCCCGCCTCCAGCCGGTGAAATCCCGCCTCCAGCCCGGACCAGCCCGGCAGTCCGTTTTTCAGAAACACCCCGGCCATGCGCGGCGTCGCTCCTCGGTTTGCATTGCGTCTCTTGTCACTCCTCTACCAATACCACGGAAGCGGAGCGATTGCAAGTCCGGGCGGAGGGCCCGAGGTTGATTTTTCGGGGATGCGGGGTATATTAGCCCGCAGGAGGTGGGTTCCGTGGAATCGTCCGGCGTACCGTTTTCTCTTTCATTGCGGCTGTGGGAGTATCACCGCCATGACCGGCGGATTGAACTGCCCATGCATTCGCATCTCTTCTGGCAGCTCAACATGGCCGAAGCCGGCACGGCGGAGTTCGTCACGCCCGACGCGCCGCCCCGGGAGCTCTCCGCCGGAGCGCTGCTCTTCGTGCCCCCCCGCCGGGAACATCTGCTCCGGTACGGCGACGAGCCCTTCGTCGGGTTCTCGTTCAAGATGGAGGTGCGCGGCATCGAGGATGACGGAAGTCCGCCGCTGCTGATTCCGCCGGCGCGGGAGAATGCCGGATGCATCAACGCCGTCCGCGAACTTCTCACCGCGACCTTCCCCAACAGCCGCCTCTTCAACGGCGAAAATCTGCTCTGCGACGACGACTACTACACACTGCTGGTCGAATCGCTGCTTTCCGGACTCTTCCGCCGCTTCGTTCTCGGCGACGCCGACACCCGTCCGCCGCTGCTCCGCCGTCTCCGGCAGCTGCTGCACCAGCGGCACGGGCGGCCGCTCTCCGTCGCCGAACTCGCCCGCCACTGCAACTATTCGCCCGGCCACCTCTCCGAACTGATCCGCCGGGAGTGCGGCGAAACCGCCAAGACGATGATCGACCGGGAGCGCGCCTCGATGGCCCGCCACTACCTCGAATTCTCCGACATGAACATCGGGGAGATCGCCGCGCACATGGGGTTTGCCAGTCTGTTCGCCTTCTCCGGATTTTTCCGCCTTCACCACAACTGTTCGCCGCGCGCGTTCCGCGCCGCCTGCCGGGCCGGATTGAAACCCGACTCCGGTCCGGCGATTCAAAATCCCTGATTTTCGTATCTTTTCCTGAAAACATGAATAACGCTTCCGCGGGAAGTGCGTTACATTCTCCTTGAAACAACCACGATCAAGGCATAGTATGAATCAGGAAAAACGTCATTATCTCGCCCTGCTCGACCGCGCCCTGCTGTTCGCCGCCCGCCACACCGACCCGGCCGGACGCATGACCGTCGACGGGGAAATCGACTGCAAAGACTCCGGCTGGCTGGTGCTCGGCGGCGCCATCCGCGGCCTCGAAGTCGGGTGGAACATCGGCGAATTCAACCTCGCCGACCTCTGCCGCCGCTGGACGCTCGCGTCGGTGCGCGTCGACGACACCCGCAGCGCCTGGACCACCTTCGCCCTGCTCTACACCCTCTATCTCACCGGCGGGAACGACGGCCCGTTCGCCCGCTCGTTTTCCGCCGCTGAACGGGCGGAGCTGGATCGCTTTCTGCTTCAGATCGACATGCACTACCTCTACGAAGCGTCGCGCAACTACCGGGTGGCGGCGGCCATCATCGACGCCCTGCGGCTCCGCTTCGGCTACATCGAACACCCGGAACTGCCGATCGAGGAGAACATCGACGCCATGCTCTCCGGCTGCCTCGGGAACGGTTTCTTCAACGACGACGACTGCCGCGGCAGCCGCGCCGACCGCCGGATCGACGCCTACAGCGCCGAAATCATCGGATTGTTGCTCCACTTCGACGAGATCTTCGACTTCGCCAGCTGCCGTCACGAAGAGATCATGGAGATCTGCCGGGAGTTCTGCCGCGATGGGAAATTCCTGATCGACGCCGACGGGGAGTTCGCCAAGTGGGGGCGCTCCCTGCGGGGCGAGGCCGAGGCCAAGAAGATCTTCCTCTGGGAGTTCGCCGAGGCGCACGGCCTTGCCGCGCAACCGGGCGACGGCGTCGCGGCGGCCCGCGCCCAGCTCGAATTCTTCGCCCGTTACGGCATCGACGAAACCGGCAGGATCGGTTGCGACAAGGCGTTCAACCGGGGCATGCGCGACGAGTACACCACCCAGGTGCAGGCGCAGGGCTACGGCGTCTACGGGCTGGCGATGGCGCTCAAATGGTGCGCGCCCGGACCGCGGCCGGAACCACTTCCACTGCCGGCGGAGAAGGAGAGTTTCGTAAAATATCTCCCCGGCCCCGCCATCGTCTGCGCCTCCGGCCGTCGGAGCGGAATCCACTATATTCTCCCCCTCGCCAACCGGATGACCAAGAACATGTTCTTCTGGCACAACCGGATCACCGGCGAGAACGACGTCGAGGTCGATGTGAGTGCAAAATTCATGCCGCTGCCATACTTCGGCCGGAAGATTCCCGCCCCCTACGCCGGGCCGCAGCTGCCCTTTCTGCCGATGCTGCGCACCGCGGCGGGCGTTCTGCTCGTGCCGCGCAACCTCGATGAAACCGGTCCGCAGGCCGTCGAGGAACCCGGCGCGGTCCGGTGCCGGACGGAGTACGCCTTCTGCCCGGTGCGGGAGTACCGCCCCGCCGTCGAACTCGCTTTTTCCGCAACGCTGGTCTGCCGCCCGGCGGAGCTGGAGTGGGAGTTCCGTTTCCGGGGAAGCTGGCCGGAAGGAAGTTCCGTTGAACTCCATCTCTTCGAGCCGCTGCCCGAATGCGCAATCCGCGTGGAGTGCGAACTATGCGGTGCGGACGCGCGATGGAGCACGAAGGAGTGCGCCCCCTCTATTTACGGTCCGGCGACGCTGGCCCGGGTCGCCCGGGTCGCCCCCTGTGACACACTTTCTCTTCATGTGAGGTATTGCCATGTCTGAATTCTACCGTTACGGCGCGGTTCTGCTGCTCGACGAGGAACAGACCGCCGAAGAGCTCCGCGCCGCGTGCGCCGCGATGCGTTCGCTCGCGATGAACACCGTCGTCGTCTGGCCGCCGGTCTTCTACCATGACGGGGCGTACTGCTTCCGCCGCCAGCGGGAACTGCTCGACGCCGCCGCGGCCGAGGGGCTCGACGTGATCGTCGAACTGCACGGGCAGGTCCCGAACCTCGAATTCTATCCGGATTTTCTGCCGGTCGACGAGGTGATGGTCCGCAACGCCGACGGGACGCCCGCGCCGGGGCAGAACGGGCTCGGCGAGCTCAATTACAACCATCCCGCCGTCCGGAAGGAGATGAAGCGCTTTCTCGAAGCGGCGGCCGCCGCCCTCAAGGACCACCCCGCCCTCGCCGGGTGGGACGTGTGGAACGAAAGCCACTTTCTGAGTTTCGACCCGTGGACGCTCGCCGAGTTCCGCCGCTTCCTCGAACGCAAGTACGGCACCATCGGCGAACTCAACCGGGTGTGGTGGAAAAGCTACACCGACTTCTCCCAGCTCCGGATCGACCCGGTGCTCTGGGCGTCGATCATGCCGGAGGTGGATCTGCAGGAGTTCCGCACCGAAAACCTCGCCGGACGGTGCGCGGAGTGGACGCGGATTCTCAAGGCCGCCGATCCGGACCATTTCGTCATCGCCGACAACGTGATGAGCAACGCGGCGTGGAGCGAATTCGACCGCGGTACCGACGACTGGAAGCTGGCGCAGGCGGTCGACCGCTTCGGCATCTCCTTCTACCCGAAGACCGGCGGGCGGCTGCTGCGCGACAACGCGCCCTGGCTCCGCGCGCTCACCTTTGACGCGGCGGCCGCGGCCGGCGGCGGAACCTTCCTCGTCTCGGAGATGCAGAGCCACTACTACTCCGAACTCTTCACCGCCGAACGGGTCTCCTCCGACGAGCTCGTCTGCTGGAATCTCGAAGCGCTGATGCACGGCGCCTGCGGCTGCATCTACTGGAAATGGTCCCCCTTCAAAACCGGCCTCCAGCTCGGCGGCCGCGGCCTCACCCTCGCCGACGGGAGCTTCTCCCCCCGCGCCGGAGCGGTGAAACGCTTCGGGGAGCTCCTCCGCAACCATCCCGATCTCCACTGTCTCAAGCCGGTCGCCCGCGCCGCACTGCTCTACGACCGCACCGCCAACTTCATGGTCAAGGCGGTCAACGCCAAAGTGCGCCACATCATCGGCGACAACCAGCCGGCGGAAGCGCGGTTCGGCGTCTATCGCCGCGCCTTCGAGCGGAACATTCCGCTCGCCGTGCTCACGCCGGAGACGCTGGAGCTCGACGGAATTTCGGTGCTCTTCCTCCCCTACGCGATCACGCTCGACGACCGGACGGCGGAAACGCTCCGCGAATTCGTCCGTTCCGGCGGCACGCTGGTGGCGAGCTACCCCTTCGGCGACTTCGACGGCGAAGGGAAACTCCACCGGGAGATTCCGGGCGGACCGCTCCACGATCTGGTCGGCGCAAAACACCTCGACATCGACGACGACGGGCTCGAACTGCTCGAACCGGCGGGGGATTGCACCGTTCTCTCCGAACGGCCCTTCCTCTCGCTCCGCTCCTTCGGCCGCGGCATGGTCTGCTACGCCGGAGCGCCGGTCTGGAACGGCGACGCACACGACGACACCTGCCGGAACATTTTCGACCTTCTGACGGAGAAACACCCCGAACTGGTCGCGGTCCGGGCAAATCAGCCGGTCACCCGCGCCCGCGGGCGGGAAGCGGAATACCTCTTCGTCGCCGGCGACGGGGAGGGATCCTGCTGTGAAATCGAACTCGACGAGCCGCTCTCGGCGGAACTGCTCTTCGGCGAAGGGGAACTGCTCCGCAGCGGGAGACAATTTCAGCTCAAGGGAGCGAAGAACGCGCTCCTCCGGCTCCGCCCGGAAACGCCCTCGCTGCCGTCGCTGTTCCAACTCGGCAGGAACCGGGTGTGGCGCACCTATCTCGGCGGCCGCACGCTCGACGAGATCTCCGGCGTCGAACCGCCGCAGGACGGACACTTCCCGGAGGAGTGGCTCCTCTCCGACACCGCCGCGATCAACCCCGGGCGCGCGCCGGAGGGGATCACCCCCGTCCGGCTCGGGGAGAGAATCGTTCCGCTCACCGAACTTTTCGCCCGCGCGCCGGAGTATCTGCTCGGAAACGCGCACCGCAGACGGTTCGGCGACCATGCGGGCGTGCTGGTGAAGTATCTCGATTCGGCAATCCGGCTTCAACTGCAATGCCACCCGACGGTGGAGTTTGCGAAGCGCTTTCTGCACTCCGACTCCGGCAAGACCGAAGGGTACTGCATCCTCGGCACCCGGCCCGGAGCGGACGCCGCCGTCTACCTCGGATTCCAGCGGCCGCCGTCGAAGGAGCAGTTCCGCCGGATGATCGAAACGCAGGACATCGAGGCGATGCTCGGCTGTTTCGACCGGATTCCGGTCCGGCCGGGGGATCTCTTCCTGGTTCCCGGCGGACTGCTCCACGCCATCGGCGAAGGGGTGTTCATGATCGAAATCATGGAGCCGACCGACTTCGTCGTCCGGCTCGAATTCGAGCGCGACGGCTGCGTCCTGCCGGAGGAGGCGCGCTTCATGGGGCGCGACATCGATTTCGCGCTGTCGATGTTCGACTTCACCGCCTACCCGGCCGACGAGGTGAGACGACGCTTCTTCGTGCGGCCGCGCCCGGTGGAACAGTGCGGAAAATCGCTCCGCAGCGTGCTCTTCGACCGGAGCATCACCGACCGGTTCCGCATGGAGAAGTTCGACATCCGCGGCAAAGCCGCCTTCGCCGGCGAAGGGCTCCGCCTCCTCATCGTCACCGCGGGCGGAGGAACACTCCGCGCGGGCGGCACCGAACTGCCGCTCCGCCGCTTCGACCGGGTGCTGGTTCCGGCCGGAACTCCGGTCGTGGAGTTCGAAAGCTCCGGCGGCATGGAGCTCGTCCAGGCCGCGCCGCCCGCCCCCTGACGGGAGGTCACGCGCCGTCGCATTTCCGGCGGCGCAGTGCGCCCGGCGTGACGCTCCAGTAGCGCTGAAAGAGCCGGGCGAGGCGGCTCTGGTCGGGGATGCCGCACTCGGAAGCCACCGCGCCGACCGGCAGGTCGGTCAGTTCCACCAGATCCCGCGCTTCGGCAATTCGCAGCCGCTGCAAATACTCCCGGAATCCGATTCCGACCGCCTCCTTGAAGAGGTGGGTGAAGTGCGAGGGGCTTACCGCCAGCTCCCGGCAGAGCGGTTCGAGCGCCAGCGGACGGCGGAAATCCCGGTGCAGGCGGCGAACCGCGGCGCAGACCCGCGGATCCATCCGCTCGAACTCCAGTGTCGGCAACAGCGACAGTTGTTTGCGTTCCCAGCTCTCCGGTTCGGCCGACTCCACCAGGGCGGTCAGCAGTGTTTCGAACTGCGGCATCGCGGAGGCGGGCTGTTTCGGCAGTGCGCCGTAGAGCGCGGCAAACGCCCGCCCCGCGCCGCGTCCCCCTTCGGGCGAAAGGAACGGTCCGACGAAGATCGCCGCCCGGCAGGTTCCGGCCACCACCGGCACCACCAGCTCCAGCACGCCCGCCGGGCAGAGCAGCGGGAACGGCTTCCGTTTCTCCAGCGCCAGGTGAAAGGCCGCTCCGGCATGGTGGCGGTTGCAGCCGAGCAGCGCCGCCGCGCCCGACTCCTTCACCGCGCGGCAGTAGGCACAGCAATGGTAGCGTTGATGCTCCGGCAGCAGCGGCAGCCAGCTCCGTTCCGAACACTTCCAGACGAAGTACAGTCCGGTCACTTCACGCAGTGCGTCGAGGACGCGGATCAGTTGTCGCAGTTGATTCATCGCTTCTGCTCCTGTATCTGGCCCGGGGGAGGTGCATCAGAAGGCGGTTGCCGGTTCGGGAGAAAAAAAAGAATTTTTTTTCTTTCCGAACCATGATACGGGAAAATCACGGAAATGTTGTCTCTCATGATCGATTCCTCCACGGGAGAAGAGTTATCAATAGATCGCGCGCGGTTCCCCAAAAAAATACGCATTTTCACCGAATACACCCAAAATACAGCAGAATATTCATAGTTTCAAGCCGGATTCCGCACTATTTTGTAAGCAGGAACCATTTTGAAACAGGGAGGAACCCGCATGAAAATCACCCGGATCGAACCGCTGGTGGTCGGAGCGCCGACCCCCGGCACCGGCAGGCTCTCCAACAAAAACTACCTCTTCGTTCGAGTCCACACCGATGAAGGAATCACCGGGCTCGGCGAAGCGTCACTCGGCGGCTACACGCAGACCATCGTCAGTCTGCTCGGCGACCTCGAAGAGCTGCTGATCGGCGAAGATCCCACCCGGATCGAATACCTCGCGCAGGTGATGACCCGGCAGAAGTTCTGGCGCGGCGGCGTGGTCAAGGGCTCCGCGGTGGCCGGAGTCGAACTCGCCCTCTGGGACATTCTCGGCAAAAGCCTCGGCGTGCCAGTCTGCCGGCTCTTCGGCGGCCCGTACCGGCAGAAGATCCGCGTCTACGTCAACGGCTGGACCGGGGGCTCGCTGGAACCGGCGGTGATCCGCGACCGGGCACACGAAGCGATCGCCGCCGGATACGACGCCTTCAAATTCAGCATTGCACTCCCGTCGTGGCCGCTGCGTGACCCAGCCGTCATCCGCACCATCGCCACGGCGGCGGAAGCCATCCGCGAGACGATCGGCCCGGACCGGCTGCTGATGTTCGACGGCCACGGCCGCTACGACACCGATTCGGCCATCGCCATCGGACACGCGCTGGAGCCGTATTCGCTCTACTTCTTCGAAGAGCCGGTCAGCCAGCTTGACGTCGAGGCGATGGCGCGGGTCGCCCGGGCGCTCCCGATGCCGATCGCCGCCGGGGAACGGCTCGAATCGCGCTGGGAGTTCCGGCGGCTGCTGGAGTGCGGCGCGGTCAGCGTCGTCCAGCCCGACCTTGCTCACTGCAACGGCTTCCTCGAAGCGTACAAAATCGCCGCGCTCGCCGACGCCTTCTCCGGCTTCCTCGCGCCGCACGGCCCGATGAGTCCGGTGTTGACGGTGATCTCCGCCCATCTCGACGCGGTCGCGCCGAACTTCCTCATTCAGGAACGGCTTCACCTCAACGACTGGCGGAACGAGGTCATCACCGAACCGCTTCAGGTCAAGGCCGGGTTCCTCGACCTGCCGCAAAAGCCCGGCTGGGGCATCGAACTCAACGAGGAACTCTGCCGGAACCATCCGAAGATCAGCATCCATCTGCCCCGCCTCTTCCGCGAGGACGGCGCAGTCAGCGACTGGTAGGAGGTCCCCTATGGAATGGAACGGAAAAACGGTTCTGGTCACCGGCGGTTCGCAGGGACTCGGAGCGACCATGTCGCGCCTCTTCGCCGAAGCGGGCGCGCAGGTCATCGTCAACTGCGCCCATCACCTCGAAAAGGCCGAAGCGGTCGCCGCGAAAATCCGCAATGCGGGCGGCAGTGCCGCGGTGAAGCGGTTCGACATCTCCCGCGAAGCGGAGGTGCAGAAGGCGTTCGCTGAAATCGAAGAGCAGTACGGCGGGCTCGACATCCTCGTCTGCAACGCGCGGATCGACCCCTACAAGCGCCCGCCGGAACTCTCCGACGGCGACTGGTTCGACGCGGTGATCGGCGTCAATCTCAAAGGTCCCTACCTCTGCGGGTTGGCCGCGCTCGAACAGATGAAGAGGCGCGGCGGCGGCCGGATCGTCAACATCTCCAGCGTCTGGGCCTACCGGTCCGCAAAGCGGTCGATGGTCGAATACGCCCTCTCCAAGGCGGGCCTGCACAGCCTGACCCGCTCCCTCGCCGGACTGGGCGCGCCGCACGGCGTCACCGCGAACACCGTCGCGCCGGGCATGATCCTCTCCGACGAACTCGCCGGCAGGCTCACGCCGGAGGAGGCCGCCGCCATGACCGGACGGATTCCGGTAAAACGGGGCGCCGACGCCGGGGAGATCTTCGCCGCGGTCCGGTTCGCCGTGGGAAATCCCTACGTGACCGGGGAAATTCTCAACATCAACGGCGGCGTCTACATGCCGTGAAACCGGCCGGAACCAGCCGCCTCAACATAACAAAGGAGCTCCGTTATGAACCACCCGCTCTGCCGTGAAATGCTCGCGGAAAAAATCATCGTCATCCTGCGCGGCCTCCGCCGTGAAATCGCCCTCCCGGCCTGCGAAGCGCTCGCCGGCGAAGAGCTCCGTTTTCTCGAAGTGCCGCTCAACACCCCCGGCGCACTCGAAACCATCGCTCTGCTCGCGAAACATTTCCGCGGCACGGAGGTCCACATCGGCGCCGGAACCGTCCTCACCCCGGCGGCGGTGGAGGAGGTCGCCCGCGTCGGCGGTGAATACATCATCTCGCCCAACACCTCCCCGGCGGTGATCCGGCGGACCGTCGAACTCGGGTTGCTCTCACTGCCCGGGTTTCAGACGCCGACCGAGGCCTTCACGGCAATCGATGCCGGTGCCGATCTGCTCAAGGCGTTTCCCTGCGGCACGCCGGAGAACATCCGGGTGCTGAAGTCGGTCGTGCCGCTGCCGATCTTCGCGGTCGGCGGCATCGACCGCTCCAACCGAGACGCCTTCCTCGCTTCCGCCGACGGGCTCGGCGTCGGAATCGGCATCTTCCGCCCGGAAATGAGCGTCGAGGAGCTGCGCCGCTCCGCCCGGAACTTCCTCGCCTGAAACGGTGTCGAAAGCGCGTCAGAGCAGTCGCATCGCCTTCAGACTGCGGTAGGCGGTCGGCGTGACGATGATGTGATCGAACAGGGAGATGCCGAGCGGCGAGAGCGCCGCCGCAAGGCTCCGGGTGAGCCGGATGTCGTCCGGAGACGGGTCGCAGACCCCCGACGGATGGTTGTGCGCCGCGATCACGCCGCTGGCCCGCGCCAGCAGTGCCCGCTCGGCGATCTCCCGCGCATAGACCGGCGCGCGGTCCACCGTGCCCGGATAGGTCTCATAGGTGATGAGGTGGTTCTGCGTGTTCAGAAAGAGCACCATGAAGGTCTCCTTCCGCCCGCCGCCGAGCTTCATGCGCAGAAAATCGACCACTCTGCCGGTGGAGTCGAGCACGTCCACGCTCCGCGCCTTCTGCTCGAGGTATTCGGCGCAGAGCTGTTTGAGCAGTACGATCAGCGTGGCGGCGTGCGGCCCGATGCCATCGATTTCAAGCAGTTCGGAGGGCGGTGCATCCAGCACCTTCTCCACCGAACCGTAGCGCTCGAGCAGGAGTTTGGCCAGCGGCTTCACGTCGCGGCGCGGAATGGCGAACATCAGCAGCAGCTCCAGCGCCTCGTAGTCCTGCAGCCCGATCAGCCCGGCGCGCAGAAACCGCTCCCGCAGCCGCCGGCGGTGCCCGGCGACCGACCCGGCTCGCTCAGCCATGGCGCGCCTCCGGCTCTCTCGCCCAGAAACTGAAGAGTTCAAAGTGACCGGTGCGCGGAAACATGTTGACGCCGCGCAGATGGTTCAATTCAAATCCGCCCTTCCGCAGCCGGAGCGCATCCCGCACCCAGGTGGAGGGATTGCACGAAATGTAAACCAGAAACCGCAGCGGACTCTCCACCAGGTTGCGCATCGCCTGCGGCGAGAGCCCGGTGCGCGGCGGATCGACCACCAGCAGTGTCCCGGCCGGATCGGATTCCGGACTCCGGCCGAACGCGTCGGCGGCGTCCCCGGCGACCACCTCCGGCTCGGCCACTCCGTACCGCCGCAGATTGTAACGGCAGGCCGCCGCGGCCGCTTCGTCCGACTCCACGGCCAGAATGTCGCCGATTCCGCGGTGTGCGGCGGCCGCGGCAAACAGCCCCGCCCCGGAATAGAGATCGATCACCCGGCGCGGCGAAAGGCGCTCCAGCACCGCTTCGAATTCGGCGACCAGCACCGCGCATCCCGCCGGATTCACCTGGAAGAAGCTCCCGCACGGCACCGACAGTTCGCCGAAGGGAACCGTTTCGCGCAGCCAGGTGAGGTTGGCGGCCGGGCGGTTGCGCCAGAAGCGCACGCCGTCGCGATCGGTCCGGCGGAAGGTGACGTCCATCCCCTCATGCAGGGAGTGCAGAAAGGATTTGTCGGCGCGGAGCCGGGCCAGTTCGGCGTTGATCTCCGGATGCGCCAGAGGACAGCGCTCGATGTCGGTCACGGTTGTGTTGTCCGCCATCACATAGCCGAGTTCGGTCCGGCCGCCGGATTTGTGGACGTGCAGGACGATTTTGTCGCGGTACCCCTCCGCGGGAAGCGGCGCGGCGAAGGGGGCGACCACGCCGGGCGCCGGCTCGATCCCCGCCCCGGCCAGCAGGTCGGCCAGCTGGGCGGACTTGAGCTCCGCCTCCAGCCCGTATTCCGCGTGGCGGTAACAGCAGCCGGGACAGCGCCCGAAGTAGGGGCAGCCCGGTTCGATCCGCCGCGGACTGGTCTCTCCGAAGCGGACCACCGTGCCGCGCGAATAGTTCTTCTTTTTTGCCGTGATCCGGCCGATCAGCCGCTCTCCGGGCAGTGTGCGGGGCAGGAACACCACCTCCCCGTCACAGCGGGTCAGGCCGTCGCCCCCGAATACGGTTTTCTCAATTTCACACTGAAACTCGGTGCCGATCTGCATGATTCCGGACTCTCTTTTCGTGGTTGCATTGCCGGGTAATATATCTTGATTTCTGCGAAATTGCGAAAAAATAATGAAAAAAAGGTGAAAGATTCCTCCGGCAGGAGTATATTATCCAATGGTTCTGTTTTTATTTTCAACGGTCAGGAATTTTCAGGAGGATTGCCATGCAGGTTCCGTTGCTTGATCTCCGGGCGCAGTACGCGTCGCTGAAAAATGAAATTATCGCGGAAATTTCCGAAATCTGCGATTCCCAGCATTTCATTCTCGGACCCAAGGTGGAGAAACTCGAATCCGAAATCGCCGCCTACTGCCGGAGCACCGGCGCGGTCGGCGTCACCAGCGGTTCGGACGCTCTCATCATCTCGCTGATGGTCGAGGGAATCAAGGCGGGCGACGAGGTGATCACCACCCCGTTCACCTTCTTCGCCACCGTCGGCGCGATCGTCCGGGTCGGCGCCACGCCGATTTTCGCGGACATCGACCCGGTCACCTTCAACATCGATCCGAAGAAGATCGAGGAGAAGATCACCCCGCGCACGAAGGCGATCATTCCGGTCCACCTCTTCGGCCAGGCCGCGGACATGGATCCGATCATGGAGATCGCCCGCAAACACAATCTGGTCGTCGTCGAAGACGCCTGCCAGGCGATCGGCGCCGAATACAAGGGCCGCCGGGTCGGTTCGATCGGCAACTACGGCGCCTTCTCGTTCTTCCCGAGCAAGAACCTCGGCTGCTTCGGCGACGGCGGCATGGTCACCTGCAACGATCCGGAGAAGGTCAAACTGCTGAAGATCTTCCGCAACCACGGCCAGAGCGGCACCTACATGCACGACTACGTCGGCGGCAACTTCCGCCTCGACGCGCTCCAGGCGGCGGTCCTCTCGATCAAACTGCGCGACCTGGACAAGTGGTCCGAAGCGCGGCAGCATAACGCCGCCGAATACCGCAAGCTCTTCGCCGCGGCGAAGCTCGAGGACAAGGTCGCGCTCCCGCAGGAGGCCGCGTATCCGGTCCGCCACATCTACAACCAGTTCTGCATCCGGGTTTCCGGCGGGCGGCGCGACGCACTGCGCGCGTTCCTGCAGGAGCAGGGGGTCGGCTGTGCGGTCTACTACCCGCTTTCGCTCCATCTGCAGAACTGCTTCCGGAACCTCGGCGGCAAGCCGGGCGACTACCCGGTCAGCGAGCAGGTCTCCGGCGAAATCCTCGCGCTGCCGATCTATCCGGAATCGACCACCGAACAGCGTGAGTACGTGGTGGATACCATCGCGAAATTCTTCGCCTAGGAATCGGCATGGGGCGAGTAAGTGAAAACGAGCGCGATTTCAAAGCGCAGAGTTACTTTCGGCTTCTCCGGTATGCGCGGCCGTACTGGCTGCGCCTGACCATCGGCATCCTCGCCGGCATGACGGTCGGCGGGTCGCTCTTCGTCAGTCTGCTGATGATTCCGCAGCTGGTCGGGGTGGTCGATCCCGCCGGGGCCGGAAGCGCCGTCGAGACGAAGGCGGCGCCGTCGCGTCTCACCGGCGAGATCCTCCGGGCGCTGGAGAAACCCGGCCTCACCGAGGCGGAGAAGGCCGCCGCAATCGAGGCGGTGGTCAATCCGCAGGAGGAGGATCCGCAGCTGGCGAAGATCCTCCGCCAGGCGCAGGAAACGGCGGAGCGCTACCACCTCCCCTACCAGGTGGAGGGCGGCGAGATCCAGGTCTACTGGCCGGTGAACTTCTCCTTTGAGGCGGTCGGCGCGGACGGGCGGGTCGCGTGGCAGATCTTCGCGATTTACGTGCTGATCTTCGTCCTGGCCTGGGTGGTCAAAAACGCCGCCACCTACATCAACCACTACTGCACCCGCTGGGTGGGCGCCAAGGTGGTGGCCGACCTGCGTGAGGAGATCTTCCGCAAACTGGTCAACCAGTCGATGCGTTTCTTCGGCAACATGGATGTCGGTCATCTGATCAGCCGTTGCACCAACGACACTTCGGCCATCGAAAACTCGGTCTCGAATTCCATCGCCGACTTCACCAGCGCGCCGATTCAGATCATCGCCTGCTTCGCGGCGGTGCTGGTGGCCTGCCAGAAGTACAACAGCTACTCGCTGATGGTGATTCTGCTGATCGGCGTGCCGCTGGTGGTGCTGCCGATCCACATCCTCGGCCGCCGCATCCGCAAGGTCTACAAGAAGAGTTTCGCCCGCATCGCGGAGGTGTTCTCGCGGATGCACGAGGTGTTCACCGGAATCCGGGTGGTCAAGGCGTACAACACCGAGGCCGCCGAGGAAGAACGGTTCAACCACGTCAACCGGCTCTATCTGCGGCAGGTGATCCGGGCGCTCCGGCTCCAGCTGCTGATCTCTCCGTCGATGGAGGTGGTGGCGGTGGCGGCCACTCTGGTGTTTCTGGTTTTCTCCTACAGCCAGGGAATTTCGGTCACCCAGCTCGCCGCCCTGCTGGCGCCGGCGTTCATGGCCTATCAGCCGATCAAGGATCTCTCCAAAGTGGTCGCTTCGCTGCAGCGCTCGATGGCGGCGGCGGACCGTTACTTCAACCTGATCGACACCGACACCTCGCTCCCGGAGAAGCCGGACGCGGTCGAACTCACCAACTTCCGCGACCGGATCACGCTTGACAAGGCGGAATTCTCCTACGACGAGCGCAAGATCATCGACGGCGTGAGCTTCGAGATCCCCAAGGGGCACATGGTCGCGGTGGTCGGCGAAACCGGTTCCGGCAAGACGACGATCGCCAATCTGATCGCCCGCTTCTACGACGTGACCGGGGGGGCGGTCCGCATCGACGGCATCGACGTGCGGGACTACCAACTCTCCTCGCTGCGCAAGATGATCGGCGTGGTCAATCAGGATGCGATCCTCTTCAACGACACGATTGCGAACAACATCGCCTACGGCTGCCCCTCCGCCACCCGCGAGGAGATCATCGAAGCGGCGAAGCTGGCCAACGCCCACGAATTCATCGTCGACGGGCGTCATGCGCAGGGGTATGACACCGAAGTGGGCGAGAAGGGCTTCAAACTCTCCGGCGGCGAAAAACAGCGGGTGGCGATCGCCCGGGCGATTCTGCGCAATCCGCCGATCCTGATTCTGGATGAGGCGACCAGCGCGCTCGACACGGTCACCGAAAAACTCGTGCAGGAGGCGCTGAACCGGGTGATGGCCAACCGGACGGTCTTCGCCATCGCGCACCGGCTGAGCACCATCCGGAACGCGAACTGCATCATCGTGCTCAAGAACGGCAAAGTGGCGGAAGCGGGCTCGCACGCCGAACTGCTGGCGAAAAACGGCCTCTACCGGCGGCTCCACGACACCCAGTTCAAGATGGATTGAGTGCGATACGGAGCGGTGCATCCCGGCGGAAGAGAGAGCGATTCATGAAATTCACCAGCGTCCACTTTATCGGCATCGGCGGAGCGGGGATGGCGCCGCTCGCCTCCATTCTGCTGGAGCGCGGCGTCGCGGTCTCCGGTTCCGACCGGGAGCTCAACGCGAAGACCGCCCGTCTCGCCGCCGCCGGCGCGAAGATCTTCGCCGGCCACGATGCGGCGCATCTGCCGGACTCCGCCGGACTGGTGGTCTACTCCTCGGCCGTTCCGCCGGAGAATCCCGAACGGCGGCGTGCGGCGGCGCTGGAGATTCCGCAGCTTCGCCGCGGCGAACTGCTGGCGGAGCTTGCCGGAGAGTACCGGCGGGTCGTCGCCGTCTCCGGCTCCCACGGCAAGACGAGCATCACCGCGATGCTGGTGCACGCACTGCGCGGCTGTGGACTCACGCCCGGCTTTCTGATCGGCGCGGCCCTGCGAAACGGCCCCTCCTCCTCGGCGGGGCAGGGCGGCGAGTTCTTCATCACCGAAGTTGACGAGTCCGACGGAACCCACACGCTTGTCTCGCCCTTTCTCGGCGTCGTCCCCAACCTCGACGACGACCACGCCTGGAGCGTCGGCGGCGAAGAGGCATTGCACGAGAATTTCCGCACCTTCGCCCGCCGTTCGCAAAAACTGCTCTACTACGGCGCTCCGCTGCCGGACCGGCTCTTCGGCTTTCATCCGGACGCAACCCGGCTGGAGCGCCGGGTTGCGCCCTGCGGCCCCTGGATCGGCTTTCAGGCGTGGAATGCCCGGCTGGCGCTCCATGCCGCCGCCCTGCTCGGCGTCGACCCGGAACGGGCGGAACGGGCGCTGGCGGATTTCCCGGGCGTGGCGCGCCGCCTCGCGGTCCGATTCGATTCGCCGGAGCTGGTCATCGTCGAAGACTACGCCCACCATCCGGCAGAGCTGGCCAGCTCGATCGCGACGTTGCGCCGCCGCTGGCCGGACCGGGAACTTCAGCTGGTGTTTCAGCCGCACCGTTACGCCCGGCTGGCGAAGTATCTGCCGGAGTTCGCCGCGGAGCTGGCCAAGGCGGATTCGGTCCTCGTCACCGACGTCTTCGCCGCCTGGAGCGAAACCGGTCCGGTCGACAGTGCCGCCCTCGCCGCGGCGGCGGGAGAACGGGTCCGCTATCTCCCCGGCACCTGGCGCGAAATCGCCGCTGCCGCCCTGGCACTCCCCGCCCATCGCCCCCGCCTGCTCGCGGTCATCGGCGCTGGAGATATAGAACATATATTTGATTATTTGCCTCGACCGATTAAGTAAAAACATAGTTTTTTTTAAAAATTTTCATTTTTCTGCTTGCTTTTTATAAAAAAAGGTAGTATTTTCCTTATAGATCCGGAGAACGGGGAAATGTTCCATCCGGGCCGGATACGGGGGAAACGACACCGTGAGCAGAAGACCGGACATACTCTTTGGGGAACTGCTGTTCTGCTGTATCCTGCTGCTTCCGCTGGATTCGGCGTCGGTGACCTCCGTGCCGCACTCTCTGTCAACCCCGCTGCCGCTTTGCCGACCGGGGGAGAAGTGCATCGCCGGCCGTTGCCCGCACCGCAGGGCCGGAGTTCCGGGAGACATCCCCTCGGGAAGAAATTTTCAGAGCTGTCCCTGTCCGACCCGGCAGCATCATGTTACAACGGAGAAGAGGAATTCTTCCGCCGGAGTTTTTCTGCCGCCTCAGAATCGGGGGCGAGACAGTTTCCCGCTGATTTCATACGCCTTGACCAGTCGGAAGGAGGAGCCGAAGAGGAGCGGCCTTTTCCTCCATGTGTCAATTCGGCATTCGATTGTGCAACGGGCCGGTCCAGGCTGACTTCCGGCCGCCGTGTTTTCCGGCACAGATTGAATTTGTCTCCGGACATCCCGGCGCCACGGAAGACTCTGTTATTGCCCTGCCGTTCTCCCTGTTTCCCGGAAGAGAGGAGCTTCTGCAACTGGTGTGACGAAACGGCCTGAAGAAGACCCGCCGCCCTGGCGGCCGGGGTCACGGCATCGGAGGGAACGTGGTTCCGATCCGGAGGACAATCCGGAAAACGCCCCGGCCCTGTGTGAAAAATTCCATTTTCTGTCCATGAACAACACATTTGATCTCTTTATTGTCGGAGCCGGTCCGGCCGGTTTGATGGCCGCCGTCTCCGCCGCCGCCGCGGGGAAGCGGGTCGGCGTCGCCGAATTTCTCCCTTCCGCCGGGCGGAAACTGCTCGCGTCCGGTTCCGGCAAGTGCAATCTCACCAACCTTCTGGAGCCGGAGGAGATGGCGGCCCGTTTCACCGCCGGCGCCCGCCGGATTCTCCCGGCGCTGCGCGCCTTCCCGCCGGAGGAGCTGCGGCTCTGGTTCCGCCGCCGTGGCGTGCCGACCTCGCCGGTGGACGGCTTTCACTGCTTCCCGGATTCGCAGAGAGCGGGCGACGTGCTCGATGCCCTGCTGCGCGAGGCGGCGCAATACAACGTGCAGATCTTCTGCAACACCGCCGTGGAGGAACTGCTGATTTCCGACGGGAAAATTTCCGGCTGTCGGGCGGGGAAACGGGAGTTCCATGCCGAAAAACTCCTCCTCGCCGGCGGCGGCAACGGATACCCCACGCTCGGCGCCCGCGGCCTCGGCTACCGGCTTGCCGCCTCCGCCGGACACACCATTCTGACCCCGGTCCCGGCGCTGGTCGGTCTGCGGACGAAAGAGGAGTGGCCGACCCGCCTCGCCGGAATCACCGTCGAACGCGCCCGGGCCGGATTCGGCCGCGGCCGTTTCCGCGAAGGGGTGCTGCTGTTTACGAAAACCGGCGTCTCCGGCCCCGCGGTGCTCGATCTTGCCGGGGAAATCAACCGCCGGCTGCTCACCGGGCCAGAAGCGGTTCTCACGCTCCGCTTTGAGGCGAAATACGCCGCGGAGTTCTGGCGCGCCGAACTGGAGCGGCGGCGGCAGAGCGACGGCAGAAAACCGGTGGAAGCGGTTCTTGCGGAGTTCTTCCGCCGCCGCCTCGCGGAAACACTCGCCGAACTTGCCGGCTGCACCGCCCGCC
Source organism: uncultured bacterium (assembly GCA_900551245.1). Taxonomy (GTDB): domain Bacteria; phylum Verrucomicrobiota; class Lentisphaeria; order Victivallales; family Victivallaceae; genus Victivallis. The sequence continues at coordinate 40,411 of URVC01000026.1, forward strand.
GCCTCGCGGAACTCACCGCCGCCGAACGGAACCGCCTCGCCGGACTGCTCGACGCCATGCCGCTCGTCGTGACCGGCAACGACGGCTGGGAAAAGGCGATGGCCACCTGTGGCGGCGTGGCGCTCGACGAGGTCAATCCGCGCACGATGGAGAGCCGCCTGCTCCCGGGACTTCGCTTCGCCGGAGAGATGCTTGACGTCGGCGCACCCTGCGGCGGTTACAATCTGCAGTGGGCGTTCAGCTCCGGCCGTCTCGCCGCGCTCGCCTGAACCGGGGGCATCACTCCTCCGGGAACCGCTTCTGCGAACGCTCCTGTTTGCGCAGGCTGTGGAGCGCCTTGCTCTCGAGCCTGCGCCGCACCGACGCCGCGGTCGGGCGGGTCGGACGGCGGCGCTTCGGTTCGCGGAGCGCCTCCTCCAGAATCGCCTGCATCCGGCGGAGCGCCTCCTCCCGGTTCCGGAGCTGACTGCGGGTGTCGCGGACGGTTACGGCCAACACCCCCTCCTCCGACAGCCGGGGACGGAGTTTGCCGCAGAGTTTCTCCCGCACCTCCGGCGGAAAGCGGAAGGTTTCCGCCAGGCGGAAGAGCAGCCGGGCCGTGGTGGACACCTTGTTGACGTTCTGCCCTCCCGGACCGGGGGAGCGGACGAACTGCCACTCGAATTCGCTCTCCGGAATGAAGTACCGCCCGGCGACCAGCATCAGACGAACTCCCGCCAGAACCCCAGCCATTCGTCGTAGATTTCGCGGGCGCTGCGCACCTCCGCCTCGGCGGGGAACTCCTCGGTCAGCGGAATGAGGTAGGAGTTCGACACGAAGATGTCGCACCAGAGGAACTGTTCCGCCGCCAGAGTCCGTATCGCTTCGCGGAACTCGCTTATGCTGTGCACTTTGTTGAGGAACTTCAGACACATCGCATCCCGCTTCGCCCGTGCCACCCGGAGCGAATCGTCCTCCGGCTGATACACCAGCGTGTAACGGTCGCGGCGGCGCGTCTCGGCATCCGGATTGAACAACCCCGGGTCATCCACATACCCGCCGTCGAACACGATCTCCACCTCGTGGCCGATGGCGCGGGCCGAGCGCCGGAGCTTCTCCTCGAACACCCCTTTTTCCACCGCGGCATGGAACCGGTTCCACGCCCACGACTCATCCATCAGCAGCCGGCGCCCCTTGCGGGAGGGGTAGACCGCGGCAAGCATCGGGTCGAGCCCCTTGGTGAGGCAGAGTCCGCACTGGAGCGAGGTGCGCTGTTTCACATCCCAGGTGAAGAAATATTTGCCGAACTTGAAGAACGGCAGATCGAGCGAGGGGACGATCCACCAGTCGGTCAGCGCCGGCGTGTAATGGTTGAAGGGGCGCCGCACCAGCCGTTCCTGCTCCATCGGCGGGATGAACGGCTCCATCTCCTCGCAGAGCCGCCGGGGCGACCGGTTCAGGCTGTAGGTCATCGTCATGAAACAGACTCCTTGCGTGACAAATCCAGAATTCCACGGGGCGGCCGATATCACTTCCGCGCCGCTGCCGCTTACAATATCATCACTCCCGCAATTGTGCAATTTTTGAAGACAAAAAAAAGGAGGGAATCCCGTCGACCGGAATCCCCTCTTGCAAGCAATCGAAACAATTACCAGCGGTTGCCGCCCTCGCGGTTGCCGCCGAAGCCGCCCCGCGGACGTTCTTCGCGCGGACGCGCTTCGTTCACGACCGCCTTGCGGCCGCCGATCTCCTTGCCGTTGAGCTCCGCGATGGCGTTGCGCGCCTCGGCGTCGTTCGGCATCTCGACAAATCCGAATCCCTTGGATTTGTTGGTCTCGCGATCCGTCACGATCCGGGCGGAGCTCACTTCGCCGAACGCCGCAAAAGTGGCCCTGAGTTCGTCACGGTCAAGTCCGTACGGCAAGTTCCCCACGTAGATGTTCATCCTGATTCCTTTCTCTTCTGCTTTCTCTCCGGACCTCCGGAGTGTTGAAAAAATGTTTGTTTCGCCCGCTCTCCTGAATCGTTCTCATTTGAAGCCTCTTGGGGAATCGCGCCGCAAACGTCGGACCGTCAGGAGTTCGCAGGCATGGTTTGCAGTCGGAAATCGTCGGCGAGATTGCGATGTCGCCCCCCGGCCACATCGGGGGACGCCGCCAGTCAGCTCTGGCTGAAAATGTCGGTTGTCCGGATCAGTTCAATATACAGTCCAATCGAGAATCAGTTGCTCATTATGAACATTTCTCAATATTATACCGGAAAAATGGCTCAATGTCAATAGCTTTTGACGTTTTTTCCAAAAAAAATCACATTTTTTCTGAAAAAGAGCGGATTTTCGCTCTTTTTCCGTTGGATTTCAGCTCTTTTGGCCGGATTATCTCTCCGGAGTATCCGCGGGATACGATTCCCGGACGCGGAAGAGATTCCCCTCCGGATCGCTGCCGATCAGAAACCCGCCGAGATGGGGATTTTCATCGAAGGCCGGCGTGTATCCGGCATCCTCCAGCCGCCGCCGGAGCCGGTCGAGGTCGGGCACGGTGAAGAGCAGCGACGTCGCCGCCGAGGCGTGCTCCAGATACGGTGCCGCGCTCTTCTCCAGAATCAGCCGGAATCCCGGCGTCAGTTCGAAGGAGACCGCGTAGGTGCTGTCCACCACCGGTTCGCCCAGTTCGAGCAGTTCCCGGTAGAAAAAACGGCAGTTGTTGAGGTCGTTGACTTTGATGACGATGGCGAAACGTTGCGCATCCATGAGATATTTTCACCTTGTTCCCTTGCGAAATCACCGATTGTGCCTTAAATTATATGGTATACCGTTTTCCCGTCGATTGCAAACGGCAATTCGAATTATCACAGGAAAAATCAATTTATTCAACTGGAAGGGGCATTTCCGGTGAACAATGACGTCTATCAGAATCCGTTGACCGACCGTTACGCAGGCAAGGAGATGAGCTATCTCTGGAGCCCGCAGTTCAAACATTCCACCTGGCGGCGGCTCTGGCTCATGCTCGCAAAGTGCGAGCAGAAGCTCGGGCTGGCCATCACCGACTCCCAGATCGCCGCAATGGAGCAGCACCTCGACGACATCGACTTCGAAAAGGTGGCCGCCAAAGAGCGCGAACTGCGCCATGACGTCATGAGCCATATCCACGTCTTCGGCGAACTCTGCCCGGAGGCGATGCCGATCATCCACCTCGGCGCCACCAGCTGCTTCGTCACCGACAACACCGAACTTATTCAGATGCGCGAAGGGTTGAAGATCATCCGCGGCAAACTGCTCCGGCTGATGAGCCAGCTCGCCGCCTTCTGCGACGCCAACAAGGCGCTGCCCACCCTCGGCTTCACCCACTTCCAGCCCGCGCAGCTCACCACCGTCGGCAAGCGGTTCAGCCTCTATCTGCAGGACTTCCTGCTCGACTTCGAGCGGGTCGAAGAGGAGATCGAGCGCATCCCCTTCCGCAGCGTCAAGGGGACCACCGGCACCCAGGCGAGCTTCCTCGAGCTCTTCGACGGCGACCACGCCAAGTGCCGCCAGCTCGAACGTGACGTCGCCGCCGGCATGGGCTTCACCAACGTCATCGCCGTCTCCGGGCAGACCTACACCCGCAAGATCGACTACTTCGTGCTGTCGATCCTCTCCGGCATCGCCCAGTCCGCCTCGAAGATGGCGACCGACATCCGGCTGCTCGCCAACCTCAAGGAGGTCGAGGAGCCCTTCGGCAAGAAGCAGATCGGTTCGAGCGCCATGGCCTACAAGCGCAATCCGATGCGCAGCGAACGGGTCTGCTCGCTCTCGCGCTACCTCATGAGCCTGCCGGCCAACGCGGCGATGACCGAGGCGACCCAGTGGTTCGAACGCACCCTCGACGACTCCGCCAACCGCCGCATCGTGCTCGCGGAATCGTTCCTCGCGGCGGACATCATCCTTTCGCTGCTCATCAACATCACCGACGGCCTCCAGCTCTGGCCGAAGGTGATCGCCCGCCGCATCCAGTCCGAACTGCCCTTCATGGCGACCGAGAATCTGCTGATGGCCGCGGTGAAGAAGGGCGGCGACCGGCAGGCGCTGCACGAGGTGATCCGCACCCATTCGATGGCGGCCGCCCGCCGGGTCAAGGAGGAGGGCGCGGACAACGACCTGCTCGACCGGCTCCGCAACGATCCGGCCTTCGCCTGCATCCGGGACGAATTCGATTCGCTGCTCGACCCCTCGACCTTCATCGGCCGCGCGCCGCAGCAGGTCGAGGAGTTCCTCGCCGAACGGGTCCGGCCGGTTCTCGATCAGTACCATGCGGAACTCGACGCCGCCACCGCCGACGCCGTCAACGTATAGCAGAAAGCAAGAGCAAGGAGTGAGGTATCATGGCTTTTCTCGATGACAACTATCTCATCGGCAACGCGACCGGGAAACGGATCTTCAACGAAATCAAAGATTTTCCGGTTATCGACCCGCACAACCACGCGAACGTCCGCGAAATCGCCGACAACGCGTGTTATTCCGACGCCTGGCAGCTCTTCGCCGCCACCGACCACTACGTCTGGGAGATGCTGCGCAAACGCGGCGTGCCCGAATCGCTGATCACCGGGAGCGAAGCCTCCGCCGAGGAGAAGTTCCTCGCCATGGCGAAGGTGTTCCCCGAAATCGTCGGCAATCCGGTCTATGAGTGGATCCACCTCGACCTCAAGCGCTACTTCGGCATCGACGAGCGGCTCTCCGAAAAGACCGGCAGAAAGATCTGGAACGCGGTCAACGAGAAGCTCGCCACCGACGCCTTCCGGCCGCAGGCGCTGCTGACCGGTCCGCTGAACGTCGAGGCGATGAGTTCGACCGACGACCCGGTGGACCTGCTCGAAGATCACGAGCGCGCCAACGCCGCCTTCGGCCGCCAAATCATCCGCCCGACCTGGCGCCCCGACAAGGCGATGAAGATCTTCGCCCCCGGCTGGAGAGAGTACATCGACCGGGTGGGCAAGCGGTTCAACCGGAAGATCTCCACCTTCAGCGACCTGATCGACGCCATGCGGCAGAGCCACGACTACTTCGCCGAAAAGGGGTGCCTCGCCACCGACCACGGCCTCGAACTGCCGCTGCGCGCCGACTACCTCTTTGAGGACGCCGACCGGATCTTCCGCCGCGCCCTCGCCGGAGAGACGCTCACCGCCGCGGAGATGGATTGCTATATGGGCGCCTTCCTCGCCGAAGCCGCCGCCCTCAACGCCGAAAAGGGCTGGGTGACCCAGCTCCACCTCGGCGCGGTGCGCGACGTGCGCGCCCGGCTCTTCGACGCGCTCGGTCCGGATGTCGGCGGCGACGTCAGCAACCACTATCAGGACTTCCTGCCCGCGCTGGTGTCGTTCCTCAACCGGTTCGACAGCAAGCTCAAGGTGGTGCTCTACTGCCTCGACCAGGGCCATCAGGCGACGCTGGCGACGCTGGCGCGCGCGTTCGGCGAAAACGTCCGGCTCGGTTCGGCGTGGTGGCTCTGCGACCACCCGACCGGCATGCGCCGCCAGCTCGAATACATCGGCGCGGTCGACGTCTACTGGAATTTCGCCGGCATGGTTTCGGATTCGCGCAAGCTGCTCTCGTACGGCTCCCGCTTCGAGATGTTCCGCCGGGTGCTGGCCGACGTGCTCGGGTCGCTCATCGAGTACGGCCAGATGCCGGAGGAGGAGACCATGAAGCTCGCGGTCGCCATGGCCTACGCCGAGCCCAAGCGCTTCTGGAACTTGTAATAGGGAGTTTTTCATGTATATTTAACCGGATACAATCCGGTTGCAACATCACTACAGTTTAGAGGAACGACATGAGCGCAAACGTCAAGAGCGATTTGTACAAGGCCGCGGGCGTGGACATCGACCTGGCCACCGAACTTCTCGAACAGGTGAAACGGAAGTTCGCCCAGACCCGCCGTCCGGAGATGCTCGCCCCGGTCGGCGGCTTCGGCGGCCTCTTCCAGATCGACCTTTCGAAATACCGTGAACCGGTGCTGGTCTCCAGCATCGACGGCGTCGGCACCAAGCTGATGATCGCGATGATGATGGAGAAGTATGACACCGTCGGCCACGACATCGTCAACCACTGCATCGACGACATCGCCGTGCAGGGTGCTGAACCGCTCTACTTCATGGATTACATCGGCATCGGCAAACTCCGCAGCCCGCTCTACGAAGAGGTGCTCACCGGCATCGCCGACGCCTGCAAGGCGGCCAACTGCGCCATCCTCGGCGGCGAAACCGCCGAGATGCCCGGCATGTACGGCAACGACTTCGACCTGGTCGGTGTCATCACCGGCGTGGTGGAGAAATCGAAGCTGATCACCGGCGAGAAGATCCGTCCGGGTCACGTCGCGATCGGATTCGGTTCGAGCGGCCTGCACACCAACGGCTTCAGCCTGGCGCGGAAGATTCTCTTCTCGCAGTGCAGCTACAACGTCCACACCTATCTGGACGAGCTCGGCGAGACGGTCGGCGAAGCGCTGCTGCGGCCGCACATCTGCTACTACCCGGCCATCCGCGAAGCGCAGGCGAAGAACCTGCCGCTCGACGGCATCGCCCACATCACCGGCGGCGGCCTCTACGACAATGTGCCGCGCATTCTGCCGAACGATGTGACCGCGGTCTTCGACACCGACGTACTGCCGATTCCGCCGATCTTCAAGGTGCTGGTGGAAAAGGGCCACGTCGATCCGGTGGAGGCCTACCGGGTCTTCAACATGGGCATCGGCATGGTCTGGTTCGTGCCGCAGAAGGCGGCGGACGAAGCGCTCGCCATCGCCCGCAACAACGGCTTCACCGCCGGAATCGTCGGCGAAGTGGTGCCGGGGCACCGCGACGTGCGCGTCCGCTGAAGGGACGCGGCGGCGGAACCAGCAGAAAAACAGCTCCGTCCGGGGTGCGGCGCATTCCGGACGGAGCGGAGGAACCCACAGAAACGGCCTCCGTCCGGAAAGACCGACGCGGCGGAACGGAGCAGGGAGGATAGCGGCGGATGTTCGATTTTTCCAGATTCACCGGTTCGCTCCGGCTCTCGAAACGGATGGAGCGCTCGATGCGCCACACCTTCACGGTGGTGACCGCGCTGTTTCACAGCGGAAACGGCGCCGACGATGCCGGACGCGCCATCCGTAACGCCGTTCTGGGCATTTTCAAACGGATTCTCGAAAGCGACGGGCCGTTGACGGAGGCCGATCTGGAATCGTTCCGCCAGCTCCTGATGTACGAACACTCGCCGTTTGAGGTGGACAAGCTGGTCGCGGAGCTGAAAAATCAGCCTCCGGTCTCCGCGGAAGAGGCGGCCGACGCGTTGCGGGAGCTGCCGGCGGAGGAGCTGGAACGGGTCTTGCGGGCCTTCATCGTTCTTGCGATTTCAACCGACTCGCTGGAGGAGAGCGCGCCGCTCATCCGCGACCTCGCCGACCGGCTGGGATTCGCCGCCGAAACGATCGAGAAGTTCATCGACGAAATCGCCGCGGAATATCTCCGGCGGCGGCGGATTCTCCGCTCCGGGGCCGGAATTCTCGTCGCGCTGATCGTCATTGCGGTGTTCATCCTCACCGCGACGCTGTTGCGGTCGGTCATCTTCGGGCTCATCGCCGCCTACGTGATGCTGCCGGCGGAAAAATATTTCGAGCGGCGGCTGAGGGAGAAACGCGGCATCGGCTACCATCTCTTCCGCCTGGCGGACTGGATTCTCTCGCCGCTGAACCGGCTGTCGCGGGCCATCCGCCGGGGGGCGAGCGACCCCGCGCCCGAGGAGCTTCGCCGCCGGGAAAACCGCCGGATCATCAATCGCGCGGTCGGCCTGACCTGCGTGCTGGTCGCTCTGGTGATCCTGATGCTGGGGATCCTCTTCTCTTCGCTGACCAACCACTATGTGCACAATCTGAGCAGTTCGGTGCGCGACTGGACCGAGAGAAATCTCACCGTGGAGAAAAAAACGGCCGAACCGGCCGGCCCCTCCGCGGAAGCGACCGGCGAGGAAGCGGCGGCGGTCGCCACTGAAACGGCCGGAATGGAAAACATCTCCCCGAAGCCGCAGCCGCCGCCCATCGAAAGTTCGCTTGCCGAATCCAGCGCGCAGGGATTGCTCGATCAGGCGTCGGTCTATCTCAACCATCTGCGGGAGCGGTTTGAAAAGCTCCCGCTGGTGCAGTTCGGGCTGGATCAGATCAGCCGGATCATGCAGGATGAGTCGGCCCAGCGGGAGCTGGCGGGCATTCTCCTGCGGCGTACCGGCGGGCTGGTCTCCTTCACCGCCAGCGTTCTCGGCATGATCGTGGCGATTCTGGTCGACCTGCTGATGACGGTCTTCTTCTTTCTGCTCTTCCTGTCGAAACTGGCGGAGTTCTGCGGCGACGGCGGCAGTGACGGGCGCCAGAGCGAATACCTGGTGCGCACCGTCTTCAACGGCAGCTGGCTGCCCGGCGCCAGCGAAGAGACGGTGGCGGAGGCACAGCGCATCATCAGCGGCGTCATCGGCCAGCTCCGCATCTGGGTGCGCGGCTACCTGACGCTGATGACGGTGGATGCGACGGTCTACACCACCGGATTCTACCTGCTGGGGGTCCCCTACTTCCCGGTGCTCGGCCTGCTGGCGGGGTGCGGCATTCTGCTGCCCTACATCGGCCCGATTCTCTCGGCGACGCTGACGGTGCTGGTGACGCTGGCGGTGGGCGGCGGCGACGTCTCCGGCGCCCAGCTGGCCGGAATCATCGCCCTCTATCTGGTCTACAACGGCATCATCGAACAGTTCATTCTCTACCCGGCGGTCATCGGGGAATCGCTCGGGTTGACCACTCTGGAAACGATCATCGTGGTGTTGCTCGGTGCGATATTCGCCGGAATTCCCGGCATGATTCTCGCGCTTCCGGCCTCGTCGATGATCAAATATCTGGTGCCGCAGATCTACAACTGCCTCGGCGACACGCACGCCCGTCAGCCGGCGAAGGAGGCGGGGCAATGAAATCCGCCGCCGGATACCTCCTGCTGATCGCCGCGGCCATACTGCTGTTTTCTGCCGGCTGCAGCCACGAAATCTCCGTCACCCGCGTCGGCAGCCGGGACCGGCTCGGTTACGGCAGCGTCTCCACCGGAAGCGGCCTGACCCAGAACACCGCCAATTTGCTGGCCAATCTGCTGCTTTCGGATCAGTATGAGGAAAATCCGGAGGGGTTGCTTCTGCAACTGCAGAAACTGTTCCGGAACGAACCCCGGCCGGAACACCTCGCCGCGATGGCCGATGTCGCGCTCAACCTCGGGTTGCGCTTCGCGTCGGATCCTGACCGGGCCGTCGGCTACCATCTCGCGGCGGCGCTCTACAGCCACACCTATCTGCAGCTGCTCGACCGGCCGGGCGAACAGCCCTACAGCGAAGAGCGGGTGGGGGTCATGCGGATCTACAACGCGGCGACGGGGGAAGTCTTCCTCTTTTTGCGCCAGCGGAATTTGCTGCACCACAAAGGATACCGGCTGACGACGGCGGGGGGCCAGCGGGTGACCTTTCAGGCCCCGGAGTTCCGGCTGCCACTTTCGCCGGAAAGCTATTCGGATTTTCTGCTCTGCGCCGACTACCGGCCGGAGAACCTCACCCACGTCAGCCGTCGCTTCGGTCTCGGCGCGCCGCTGATCTGCCGGGTGAAACCCCACCTTGACGAGGTGCGGTTCACCGACAACCAGACGCTGCCGGCGACGCTGGTTCTGCAGTTCAAGCCGGGGGAGGAGAACCGCCGGGAGGTCACGGGGCAGCTCGCCTTCTTCGACAGCCGCAACTGCGACGAGGTGCAGCTCGGGCGGAACCGGATTCCGCTGGAGCAGGATTTCTCCACGCCGCTGGCCTACATGGCGCACGACCCGCTTCCGTTCGGCTATCTGGAGTACATGCTCAACCCGGATAAGACGGGGCGGATGCAGGGGCTTTACATGTTCGAGTCCTACAGCGACGACCGGATTCCGGTGGTGCTGGTTCACGGGCTGATGTCCAATGCGCGCACCTGGATGCAGATGATCAATACGTTGCAGAACGACCCGGATCTGCGGAAACACTATCAGTTCTGGGGCTTCTCCTACTCCAGCGGCAACCCGGTGCTCTACTCGGCACAGCTTCTGCGCGAAGATCTGCAGGCGGAGGCGGACCGGCTCCAGGCGACCGGGCGGCCGGTGAAGATGTTCAACCGGATGGTGCTGATCGGCCACTCGATGGGCGGACTTCTCTCCAAGACGCTGATCATGAACGCGGAGAACCGGCTGGTCGAACCGCTGCTCGGCGACAACTACCGGGAGATGCTCGCGTCGCTCACGGAGGAACAGCGCGACTTCGTCACCCGGATGATGGATTTCAAGGCGCTCCCCTTCGTGCAGCGGGTGGTGTTCATCGCGGTTCCGCACCGGGGTTCGGAGATGGCGAACAGCGCCATCGGCCGGATCGGCGCCTCGCTGATCGAATTGCCGCAGTCGCTGGTCCAGCGGGGCGAAGGGGTCATCGGCAACCTGATGCGCCACGGCTGGCTGCAGCCGGACAATTCGAAATTTCAGACCGGCATCGACAACCTCGATCCGAACAACCGGACGCTTCAACTGCTTGAAACGATTCCGTTCCGGCCGGGCGTGCCGTATCACTCGGTGATCGGCAACCGGAAGGAGGCCGGCATTCCCGGCGGCAGTGACGGTATCGTGCCCTACGCGAGCAGCCATCTGGATGGCGCGGTGAGCGAACTGGTGGTCAAATCGGACCACAGCGCCCAGCAGAATCCGCTGGCAATCCGGGAGATCCGCCGGATTCTGCTCGAACACCTCCGCCAGTATCCGGACATCCAGGTCGCCACGCCGGAACTGCCCGAAGAGCTCGGGGAGGGAGCGGCGGAACATGCGAATTGAACCGCTTCTCAAGCTCCTCCATCGCCATCTCCTCCGTCCGCTCTGCGTAACGGCGGGAATCCTCGCCGCCGTCTGGTGCTGGGGCGCGGCCTATTACACCTTTCCGTGGCCGGAGGGGTGGGAGTTCTCCGCTTCACTGCTCTTTTTTCTATTGCTGCTGGCGCTGGCGGCCGGAGGGTGGTTTCGCGGGACACTGCTCGCGGTGATGGCGGCGCTGGAGCTCGCAACCATTTTCTTTTTCGCACTGCGGACGCCGGAACGCGCCTTCGAGGGGGTCAGGTGGCAGCGCCCCTGGGCGAGAGCTCCGCACGTGGAGCTCGACGGTGCGCGGGCGAAGATCGGGAACATCCGCAATTTCCGCTACCGCACCGAGGAGGATTTCGACAGCGTCTACATCAGCGGAACATACGATCTCGACCAGGTGCAGAGCGTCGATCTGGCAATTTCACACTGGGACGGGCTGGAGGCGGTGGCGCACACGATGCTCTCCTTCGGCTTCCGCGACGGACGCCATCTGGCCATTTCGATGGAGACGCGACTGCCGGAGGGGGAGGAGCAGGGATTTCTGCCGGGTTTCTACAAACAGTATGAAATTCTGATGGTGATCGCGCTGGAGGAGGATCTCTTCCGGCTCCGAACCGATTTCCGGGGGGAGGAGCTCTATCTGTACCGCACCAACGCGACGCCGGAGCAGGCGCGGACGATGCTCGATTCGCTGTTGAACCGCGCGGTCAAACTGGAGCGGGAGCCGGAGTTCTACAACAGCATCACGGAGAACTGCACCACCAGTCTGGCGCCGCTGCTGCGGGAGATCAATCCGAGCTTCGAGGGGGACATCCGCCTGCTGTTGAACGGGCGGTCGGATGAACTGCTTTACGAACTGGGGTACCTCCGCCACCGGGAGGGGGAGAGTTTTGCGGAGCTGAAACGGCGGAGCCGGGTGGCGCCGCAGGGGGTGGCGCCGGCGGAATATTCGCATGCAATCCGGGCGGGAGCGAAGGCGGCGGCGGCCGGAACCCGGTGAAAATCAGCAAAAAAAACGATTCCGGAATGGAATTTTCTCCGGACCGGGGTTATTTTTAATGACGGCATTGCAACCGGAAGCTCCGGAAGCGACCTGCAACCCCGTGGTGTAATGGTAGCACAACTGGTTTTGGTCCAGTTAGTCTAGGTTCGAATCCTGGCGGGGTTGCCATTTTTTTTGCCCTCCTCAAACTCTTGAGTTTTAAGCGCATTTTCCATCCCGTCCGGCAGGCGATTGGGGCACATTTGGGGCACAAATGGGTCACAATCGCGGGGTTGCAGGGGTACCATAAAATGCCGTATATGATGATCAAGGGTAAAATGCCTTATTTCAGATCCCGGATTCCGGCAAGGCTCTCACACCGGATGGATCGCAATGAAATACGGATTCCTGTCCAAACTTCTGATTTGCAAAAAGCATCTATTGTATGTAGATTACTGCAACAGTACTTGAACAGGATTTACGATATCATGGAAAAAGAAAATCGGGTATTCACTTACGAGGAACTAAGGGCAAAACTGGATGAAGTAGCCAATCTTTTACTTTCCTCTATTGAAAGTTGGACCTTTGACTACATTCACAGCAACCACAATACCCCCAAAGACCGAGAAGAGGTTGCGCTGGGAATAGACCATTTCATCAATGACACCCGAAGAAGTCTTGTGGAAAGCGATTACGGGATAGCCCAACGTGATTTCCAGACCATGGGGCCGCCGGAACTGCAAAACATTTCTTCTCTTTGGGCCTTCGACTCTCTGGCAAAAGAGTATTACCAAAAGAGAATTCACGTTTTGGAGGTTGCCAAACAGCATTTACAGGGGAACTACGATACGGAATACGATCGTCGGAAAGGTACTGCCACCGTTGATCCCCATGCGACCTTGCAAGCGAGAGCCATGCGCGAACAAATCATACCGGCCCCTGTTTCAACTCCTGAAGTTTCATTTTCACAGTTGATAGAACAATTCATTGAGTTCAAAGTTTCTTCTGGAGAATGGAAAGCGAAGACCCGGGTCAGTCGGCAAGCCTCTCTTCATCTGCTTGTCGAGTATTTCGGCGAAGAATGTGATCCAGCTGCAATAACAGCCTCCCAAATGCTTGATTTTCGGGAAAAAGTCCTGCGCAAACTCCCCGTCAGAAGAAACGTGTCCCCGGAATACCGGAATAAATCCTTGAAAGACCTGCTGGAACTGGATCATATCAAAACAATGGATATCGCCACCATCAATGACTATCTGATGGTGTGCAGCAGCTTCTTCCAGTGGGGAATCCGTTTCCATGACTGGAAATCCAATCCGGTTTCCGGGCTGTCAATCAGTGATCACCGATCAGACGATGAGAAAAGAGTCCCCTACACTCAAGTTGAAGTCGAAACCATTTTCAAAAACTGGGCTGCCTTGCCGGATAACACCCCTGATCGACGAGCCAGAAAAGAGCAGTTCGGCTGGATTATTCTGATCGCCGCTTATAGCGGTATGCGTGAGAATGAGATTTGCCAGTTGTTCGTTTCCGATATCGTTTGTTCAAATGGTGTCCCCTGTTTTGACCTGCAGGAGAACCATCCCTCGAAATCATTAAAAAACCGGCAATCCAAACGTCTGGTTCCAATTCATGCCCAACTGTTGAAACATGGCTTTCTTACTTTCGTCAGTTGCCAACGGGAGCAGCCGGAGAAAATCATCCGTGAAGAAATGCCCCCGGTTCGACAGCTTTTCACCTGTTGCCTCTGGGATAAGAACAACCACTACGGAAGAAACTTTTCCAGAGCTTATGCCGCCTTCAGTCACGCAATACTCCCCGATTCCCCGGCAAAATTTCACAGCTTCCGGCATAATGTAGCAACCTGTCTCAACAATCTGGATGGGATATCCTCACACCATGTCAGCCGAATTCTCGGCCATGCTCAGCAGACGACAACAGAACGTATTTACACCAAAACCGACTTGGAAGTTCTGTCCGGAATCCTCAATCGAATGCATTATAACGTTGATCCATTCGAGTTGCTTGGCATGACTTCGCTTCCGGAGAGTACCGTGCAGGAACAAATTGCCCGTCTGCCAGTAAAGGAGTGAGTTTTGCCTTTTAAAAAAGAGGCTCCGATTTTAATCGGAACCTCTTGCCGGATCAAGCCTCGCGATA
>URVC01000027.1 GCA_900551245.1 uncultured bacterium
GAGCGCGGGCCAAGCCGTAGAGACGTGCTTCGCGGCGCTGACCGCGCTTTACAAGAGCGCGGGCCAAGCCGTAGAGACGTGCTTCGCGGCGCTGACCGCGCTTTACAAGAGCGCGGGCCAAGCCGTAGAGACGTGCTTCGCGGCGCTGACCGCGCTTTACAAGTGCACGGGCCAAGTCGGAGGGAGGCGCTCGCGGCGATGAACACGCTTAACGGCGGCCGAGTCCGAAGCGAAGCAGGAACCGGCGCCAGAGATGACGGCGCGGCTTGGCGGTATCGTGCACAAAGATGAAATAGAGCGCCGGAATCACGTAGAGCGTCAGCAGCGAAGCGACCGTAAGCCCTCCGACCACCCCCATGCCGCAGCTCGACCGCAGTTCCGACCCGAGGCCGGTGCCGAACGCCATGGGCAGCATTCCCGCCACCGACGCGATACTGGTCATCACGATCGGCCGGAATTTCGACTGCGTTGCCTGCAGCATCGCCTGATGTGTCGTCACGCCGGAATTCACCAGCATGGCACACTCGTCCATAATCAGAATCGCGTTGTTCACCACGATACCGATCATCATGACGCCGCCGAGCAGCCCCATCATCGACATCGACATGCCGGTCAGCCACAGCGTCGCATACATGCCGAGGAACCCCAGCGGCACCGTGAACATGATCAGGAACGGCCGGGACCACGACTCCATGATTCCCGCAATCAGGAGATAGGTCAGCACCGCCGCGAGCAGAATCACCTGCCCGAATTCCCGCGCCGTCTCATTCATCAGCTCCACACTTCCGCTCATCCGGACGCCATACCCCGGCGGCAGCGCCTCCAGCGCCAGTTTGCCGATCGTATCCGAAACCGGCCCGAGCGCCATGCCGGGCGCGGTGTTCGCGTACAGCCACATCGTCCGCGCCTTGTCGTAGCGGTTGATCACCACCGGACGGGTATCCTCGGTGATTTCGGCGAGCGTCTCCGTACCGAGCGGATTGTTGTCCTTCCGCGCCGGCGCCGCCTGCCGCAGCTGTTCCTCGCCGTACTCCTTCTGATTCTTGACGCGGATGTCGAAGGTCCGCGCTCCCGCCCGGTAATCTCCGACCTCGATGCCGTCGAGCGAACCGAGCAGATATTCGTACAGCTCATTGGCCGACATATCCAGATTCTGCAGTACCGTACGCCGCGGCGTGATGTTGATGTTCGGTTTGCGTTCCCGGCGGCTGGAGTCGACGTCGCGGACGATTCCCAGTGTCGGGAGTTTTTCCATCACCGCCATCTCCGCCTCTTCCAGCACATTCAGATCGTTGCCGTTCATCACACAGCGGATTTCCGCGCCGCTTCCGCCGAAGGTCGCCGGAATCGACAGCGTCACCCGGCAGTTGTCCAGATAAGCGAGCTCCTTGCGCAACTGGGCCTGCAGATCGTAGATCGACTCCTCCCGCTCAAATTTATCCGTCGTGCGCAGTGTGATCTGCCCGATGTAGACGGCCGAAGAGATCTGCCCGCCGCCGCCGTCGGAGTCGCCCACCGTGATCGACATGCCGCGGACAAAGTCGAACTTCTTCAGGTGATCGGCCGCCTCGCGGATCAGCCGATCGGTGGTCTCCAGATTGTAGTTGGTCGGGAACTCGAACTTGACCCGGATCTCCCCCTGGTCGCAGAAGGGCAGGAAGGAAAGTCCCACCTGCGGCACCACCCAGAAAAATACCGCCGCAGAGAGCACCAGCACCGCCAGGATCAGCGACTTCGGATGGCGGGCGGTCCATTCGATGCTCCGGTCGAACTTCCGGCAGAGCCAGTCATACCCCCGGTCCCAGGGGGTGAACAGCTTCGCCAGAAAACCGGTCGTCTGCCCCGCTTCCCCACCCTTTTTCTGCTTCAGCAGTACGCAAGAGAGAATCGGAGTCAGCGTGAAACTGATGAAGAGCGACACCAGCGTTGCCGCCACCATCACCCCCGCGAACGGCACCATCATCGTACCGATCCGGGTGGTCATCATCATCACCGGCACAAACACCACCACGTTGGTGAGGGCACTCGCCGACACCGCCGCAATCACCTCGTCGGTTCCCCGTTCGGCGGCCACTTTGATCGTCTCACCCCGGTCCAGATGTTTGAAGATGTTCTCAATCACCACGATCGAGTTGGTCACCAGCACGCCGACCGAACAGCCCAGCGACAACAGTGTCATGATGTTGAACGAATAGTTGAAATAGGCCATGGCCGCAAAGGTCACGATCACCGAAATCGGCATCGAAATCATCACGATGAAGGTCGACCTCGGCTCGTGCAGGAAGAGGAAAAGCAGAACCGCCGTCAGAATAATACCGGTCAGAATGCTGCTCCAGGCATCGTCCACCGACGCCTGAATGAAGGCGCCGGAGTCGGTGAACCAGAAGAGCTCCATTCCGGTGGGCAGTTCGCCGTTCCGCACCATCGTGTCGAACCGTTCGCGAATGCCGCGGATCACTTCGACCGCGTTGGCCTCGCCCTTCTTCACAATCCGGAACCGGGCCGCGGGCTTGCCGTTCACATAGGCCTTGCTGCGCACCTCGCGGCTCATGAACTTCACATCCGCCACGTCGCGCAAATAGACCCGCTTGTTCTTGAATTTGCCGATCTCCAGCGCCTTGATCTGTTCGAAGTCCTTGAAGTCTCCGTCGAAGGTGACGTTTTTCTCGCCCTTGTCGAATTGAATGCGCCCCAGCGGCTCACGGACGTTGTTCTCGCGGAGCTTGGTGACGACGTCGTTGATCGTCAGGTTCATCGCGGTCAGCTTCGCCCGGTCGAGCAGCACGTGGATCTGCATTTCGTTCGCGCCGTAGACGCGCACCTCGCCCACCCCCGGCACCGAGGAGAACCGGTCGGCGATCACGTCGTCGGCGTAGTCGTAGAGATCGTCCTGGGTGCGGTCGCCGACCAGGAACGCCTGCACCACGGTGGTCGCGTTGGTGTCGATCTTCCGGATCGTGGGTTCGTCGGCGCCGTCGGGCAGATCGGTCCGGATGCGGTTCAGCGCCTCGCGGATGTCGGTGGCGGCGACGTCGACGTCGGTCCCCATGTTGAATTCCAGCTGGATGCGCGCCTCATCCTCCATCGAGGTGCTGGTGATGTGTTTGATGCCGTCCAGCGACGAGACCGCGTCCTCAATCCGTTTGACGACTTCGACCTCGATCTCCGTCGGGCTGGCGCCTTCGTATTCGCAGCGCACCAGCACCATCGGCACCTCCATGTTCGGCAGCAGGTCGATGCTGATCCGGGGGTAGAGGCTAACGCCGATCATCACCAGAACGATGATGAACGCAGTCATCGCAATCGGGCGGCGGACAGACCATTGACTTAAAAACATGCGACTGTCTCTCCTCCGTTACTTTGCCTTGATTTCACGGAGCAGTGAGCCGTTGTTGACAAACGTCTGTCCGGTGACGACGAACCGTTCCTTCAACAGTTCCGCGGCATTCACCACTTCGCAGTACTTGCCGTCGACAATGCCGCGCACTACGTCGAAGCTCTTCGCCCGGTTGTCCGGACCGATGGCGTAGACGATGTAGCGGTCGTTGGCGCGCAGAAGAAGCGCGTCGGCGGGCAGACCGTACGCCTCCTTCTCCTCCAGGATGATGGAGAGGTCGCACAGCGTGCCGCTGACCAGTTTGATCTCGGGCGGGACCGCCACCTTGAGCTTGAAGGTGCGGCTCTCCGGGTCGATGCTCGGCGCCTTGTAGGTCACGACGGCGCGCCCCTTGTCGACCCCGTCCAGCATGACGAGCACCGGAGTTCGGCCCGCCTGGACAAGATCGTAGTAGACCGCGCTGATGTAGCAGATCACTTCGAGCTGCTTCTGATTCTCCAGCTTGAGGATGTTCTGACCGGCGGTCACGTACTCGTTCTCCTCGACATATTTGTCGGTGATGATGCAGTCGAAGGGAGCTTTCACGATGGAATCGTCCAGATTCTTCTCGGCGATGACGAGATTGCTCTCGGCCTGTTTGAGCTGCGCTTCGGCGTTGGCGATCGCCGCCTGCGCGTTCCGGACGTCGGTCTTCGCCTTCTTGTAGGCGGTCTCGTAGGTTTCGAATTCGGTCTGACTGGTCGCCTTCGACTGCCAGAGGGTGAGGAACCGCTCGTAGTCGAGCGTGGCCTTGCGTTCGGAAATCTTCGCACTCTCCAGCGCGATGCGGGCGCTTTCGAGCTCGGCGTTCTTGACCTTGATCTCATCCTCCCGCATGGTCACCTGATTCTTCAGCACCTGACGGTCGATGCCGAACAGGACGTCATCCTTTTTGCGGACATCGCCCTCGTCGACCTTGAGCAGTTCCAGCGTCCCGCTGATCTTGGCGGAGATGGTCGCGTATTCCACCGGCCAGACGGTTCCCTGCACCGGGATCTGCCGCCGGAACGTCCGCTTCTGAAGCGGTTCAAGCGTCACCCGCGTCTCCCGTTCCACCACCTGCTTTTTCTGCTCTTTTGAACACCCGGCGCCGGCTCCGAACAGAACTCCGGCGGCAGTGAACAACAACAACCATCGAGATACGGGCATGGTCCCCTCCTTGCCGTTTAAAAAAATACAATGATGCCTTACCATCTATACCATATCACAGCGGAAAGAAGTTGCAACACTGCTGACAGAATTCTGACAAAATACTGATTTTGCCATGAAGAAAAGCACTCACAGCGGCAGTTCAAGGTGGAACGCCGCCCCCTCCTCGGGGCGGGAATCCACAAACACCCGGCCGCGATGAAACTGGGCGATCCGCTTGACGATGGCGAGACCGATTCCGCTGCCGTTGTGTTTCTTCCCGGAAGAGGGAACCCGGTAGAAACGGTTGAAAATCCGTTCCTGATGTTCAGGGGCGATTCCGCAGCCGGAATCGCGGACACAGAAATCCACCGCACGCCCGTCACCGGTCCGGACGGCGGAGACCTCAATCCGCTTCGTTCCGCTGTGAAACACCGCGTTGGAAATGAGATTGTTCAGCGCCTGCTGAAGCAGCAGCGAGTCGGCGAAGATTTCGATGGGGACGCACTCGCCGACCGCAATCTCGATCCCCGCCGCCTCCGCCGCAGGGCGGCAGACCTCGACCGCGCTGCGCACGACCGAGAGCGGCCGGACCGGGAGGAAATCGTTCTCCTCATCGGTCTTCCGCAGCGCATCCAGCGAGGTGAGGGAGAGGAAGTTCTGCAACAGCGTGTGGAGCCGCTCCGACTGGAGCGACAGGGTCTCGATGCAGCGCGTCCGGTAATCGGGGTGATCGAGCGCGCCGGCGTTGATCGCATCCACCGCGCCGATGATGCCGGTAAGCGGCGTCTTCATCTCGTGGGAGACCGCCGCGATGAATTCGCTGCGGTAGGTCTCGAACCGGCGGATTTCCGTGAGATCGGTCACGGAAACCAGGAAGAAGCGCCCGCCCTCCCGGTTGAAGGAGACGGTGTTGACCAGCAGGATGAACTCCCGGTCGCCGCGCCGCATCGGCAGCTCCGCGGAAGCGACCCCCTCCTCCGCCGCCCGGCGGATCTGATCGCGCAGCTCCTCGGGGCATTCGCGGAGTGTGGATTCCCCCGCCGCTTCCCCCGGGTAGAAGAGCTCCACCGCGGTCCGGTTCCACTGCTCGACCTTCCCGTCGGCGTCGATCAGCAGAATCGCCTCGGTCAGCGCATTCAGAATCGCTTTGCGTTCCGCGGCGTCATCCTGCAGAGAGACGATCTGCTGCCGGAGCCGTTCGGTGAGACTGCGCAGGCAGAGGGCGATCTCGCGGATCAATCCGCGCCGGGGCACGAAAACCGGATACTCCAGCTCGCCGGCGGCAATCCGGGACATGCTGGAAAAGAGGCGGTTCAGCGGAGAGCGGATCCAGAAGCAGAAGTACCCGACCAGCGCCGCCACCGAGAGCAGCCCCAGCACGGTCAGAATCAGGATTCCCTGCCGGGTCTGACGCATCAGCAGTGTCATGCTGCTGCACTTTGACGCCATGACCAGAATGTAGTCCTGCGCACCCACCCGGAACCGGGCGCAGTGATAGACCATGTAGGCGTCCAGCGGCCGGTCGTAGCGGACCAGCACATCCTCGCGCCGGTTCCGCTTGAACATGTTCCGGATCTCCGGCTCGCGGATGTGCTCGGCGAGGTAGGCGGGAACATCCTCGGTCTGCACCACAGTACCCCGCCCGCGGGCGATGATCCGCACGACCACCGGATTGGGACCGTGGCTGTTGAGCAGCCGGTGGATTTTATCGAGCTCATTGGCGGCGATGAGTTCGCGGCAGGCGCGGACGATGAGGGCGTTGTTCCGCCGCGTCTCATTGGCCAGTTCGCGAAAGTAGGCGTTCTGAAAGTTCGCCAGCTGAATGTCCAGAAAAAAGATTGCGAGAATGATGATTCCCCCGATCACCGCGGGGACGGAGAGCAGCACATAATCCCGCCGCGCCATCGTCTACTCCCCGGCCATCCGGTAGCCGACGCCGCGGACGGTTTCGATGTGGTCCGCCCAGTCGCCGAGCTTCCGGCGGAGGTTGACCATCTGCATGTCGATCGCCCGCGCCGTGACGGAGTAATTGTCCCCCTTGACCGCCCGGATGATCTGGTTGCGGGTGAAGACTCTGCCGGGATTCTCCGCCAGAAGGGCGAGGGTCCGGAATTCGTCGGCGGTCAGCGCGAGCGGATTCCCCTCCAGCCGGGCGCAGTGGGCGTCCAGATCGATCGACAGCGGTCCGAACACGATGGTTCTGGCCGCTGCGGAGCTCCTCCGCTTGCGCAGCTGAACGGCGATCCGGGCGGCGAGAATCTTGCTGCTGTAAGGTTTGGTGACGTAATCATCCGCCCCCATTTCGAGACCGAGGACGATATCGTTCTCCTCGCCCTTGGCCGAGAGCATGATGATGGGGATCTCCGCCAGCGCCGGATTGTTCTTGAGATTCCGGCAGACGGTCAGCCCGTCGATGCCGGGCAGCATGATGTCGAGCAGAATGAGGTCGGGCACGAGCCGGGCGGCCATCTCGAGCCCCTCCCGGCCGTCGGAGGCGCAGAACACCTGAGAGAACCCGTTCATATTGAGGTTCATCTTGGTCATGTCGCAGATCGAAGCGTCGTCTTCGATCATCAGGATTCTGGGATTCATCGCACCTCCTTTTTTTCAAGATAACCCGGGAAGCGGAATTTGTCAAGCCTCCCGGCGGCCGGTCACGGCTCCTCCGAAATCTCCCACATGCACTGCCACAGGCTTTTCATCAGAATGAACAGCTCTTCGCTTTCGAGAAAAACCGTATAGTTCTCTTTGAGCCCGGAGGCGATCGCCACGGTCCGGTCAAACAGATAGAGTCCGGAGATGTTGTCGCTGATCGCCCGGGGAAAATAGCGGACGTGTCGCAAATTCTTTTCTCCGGGGCGCATATACTCCTCCTCCGGCATCTCCCGCGCCCGGTTGCGGATTGACCATGACCAGATGCCGCGCCGGATGCGCTGCCGGACATATTCCGCTTCACACTCCGGGGTGGAAAGTTTCAACATCTCGCGGACTGCGCCGAAATAAAAATACTCTTTCGCCTTGACGTTGAGCAGAGCGGAACGGAGTGCCTCGCCCCCTTCGGCCCCCTCATAGTAGTGAACACGCGGACGTTTTTCTCCGCCGCGGTACAGTGCATAAAGATCCGGCAGGACCGCATCGAGCGCCTCCTTCCGCCGGTTTTCAATTTCGGCGAGGCGGGCGGGATCTTCCGGCGAGAAAAGCCGACGACGCCCGGAAACCGTCTCGCACACGAGCTGTTTCTCACGAAGCAGATCGAGCACGTCATAAACCGTCGGATGTTTGAGTTTCGTATACTTGGCGATTTCAATCGCGGAGGCCGATCCCAGTTGCAGCAGTGCCAGGTAGACTTTCGCCTGCCGCCCCTTCAGATCGAGCCGTTCGAGCTGTTCCATCAGATTCATACGTTCTCCATGTCGTAAAAAGTCGACATCCGCTGTTTTCTGTTTTCCTCTTGAAAAGCGGGAAACCCGCTGATACTTTATCCTCACTGCAAAAATTTTACAATCGAAAACCTCCAGAATGAACAGAAAAAAACAGAAAACAGCCGCCGCAGCCGCCGCGGTTCCGGACGCGGCAACCGGAATAAAACCGGCATGGTCCGCTCCGTTCCGTCATGTCGAAAAAAGTGACATCCGCGCCATATTCTCCGGCAGGAGGCGGATTCTGTGACACTCACCGCCTTCTTTCTCGTGCTTGCCTCGGCAATTCTCCATGCCGGGTGGAACATCCTGAGCAAACGAAGCAATCCGTCGGCGGCGTTCTATCTGCTCTCCTCTTCGACGGCGGCGGTGGTCTGCCTCTGCTGTGCCGGAGGATTCCGAATCGACTTCACGCTCCTGCCGCTGAAATTTTCCCTGCTGCTGACGGTCAGCATTCTCTTTGAGGCGCTCTATCTGATCGGTCTGGCCCATGCGTACCGGAGCTGCGATATTTCGATCGCCTATCCGATGGGGCGGGCGATGCCGGTCCTGCTGGTCGCCGCAGTCACCCTGCTGCTGGGGCTCGGCACCACGCCGGGAAAAATCGCGCTGACCGGCATGGGCATTCTCTTTCTCGGCTGCCTGCTGCTGCCGCAGAAACAATTTCGCGACCTCCGTCCATCGGTCTACTGCAACCAGGCCATCGTATTCATCCTGCTGATCGCCGCAGGAACCACCGGCTACACGGTCTGTGACAGCGTCGCGATGGAGATTCTGCACTCGTATGCGGGACGGACCGACTGGCAACTCACCTTCTCTTATCTGTTCTGTATTGAATCGGGCATTGTTCTCGCGCTCTCCGGGTTTGTCCTGCTGCATCCGGCGGAACGGGAGGAGTTCAAACGGCTGTTTCTGCAGACTCCCGCACCGATGTTCACCGGAATTGCTTCCACCACCGCTTACGCGCTGATTCTGGCCGCGATGCAGTTTGTCACCAGCGTCACCTATATTCAAGCCTTCCGCCAGCTGAGTCTGCCGATCGGCGTATTTGCCGGGGTGTTCCTGCTTCATGAACGCTGCCCGCTGCCGAAAATAGTCGGGACGGCATTGATTGTCGCCGGACTGTTTCTGGTGGCATTCGGCTGATTTCCCCGCGTTTGACCGGGAATTTTTCCTAAAATGCAAATATTTACGATCCAGCGCTTGAAAAAAGAAAAAAGTGGATTATGTTAAAGATTCGTTGATCATCGATTGTAAGAAAACTGTATCATAACTTAATATAACCCGGGATTCCGAATCATGGCACACAAAAAAGGACAATCCAGCAGCCGCAACGGCCGCGACAGCAAACCGAAATTTCTTGGTATCAAAGCGTTCGGCGGCGAGGAAGTGACCGCCGGTTCGATCATCGTCCGGCAGCGCGGCACCCGGTTCCGTCCGGGCAACAACGTCGGCTGCGGCCGCGATTTCACGCTGTTCGCCCTCTGCGACGGCACGGTCGAGTTCCGCAAGGAACAGCGCAAGGTCAGCGTCGTCCCCTGCTCCGCCGAGTAAGCGGTTCGCAGAAGCGAAGCTGCGGCAAAAGCCCCGGAAAGCTCTTTCCCGGGGCTTTTTCGTATCTGTAACTTGTAAAATTCCGCCCCGGCGGTACATTACCTCTGACAATTCAGTGGAAATCCGGAGGAGAAACCATGTTTGTAGATAAAGCGATCATCACGGTCAAAGCCGGCGACGGCGGCAACGGCTGCTGCAGCTTTCACCGTGAAAAATTTGTGCCGCGCGGCGGTCCGGACGGCGGCGACGGCGGTGCCGGCGGCAACGTCATCCTCGAGGCGACCAACAGCGAACAGAGCCTCGTCGGACTCATCTACAACCGCCACTACCAGGCGCAGAACGGCCCGGGGGGGAAAGGCTCCAACATGCACGGGCACAAGGCGCCGGACGTAATCCTCAAAGTTCCGGTCGGCACCGTGGTCACCGACCGTGCCACCGGGGAGATTCTCTGCGACATGGAACAGAACGGCAAACAGGTGATCGTCGCGGCCGGCGGCCGGGGCGGCCGGGGCAATCCGCGCTTCGTCACCCGGACCAACCGGGCGCCGCGCGAGTGGGAGCCGGGCGAACCGGGCGAAGAGCGCGAACTTCTGCTCGAACTCAAGACCATCGCCGACGTCGGGCTGGTGGGCTACCCCAACGCGGGCAAGTCGACGCTGTTGCGTGCGATATCCGCGGCGCGGCCCAAGGTGGCGCCCTACCCCTTCACCACACTGCATCCGATGGTCGGCGTGGTGGAGTACCCCGATTATGCGCGGATCACGGTGGCGGACATTCCGGGGCTGATCGACGGCGCGCACGAAAACGTCGGGCTGGGGCACGCCTTCCTCAAGCACATTGAGCGGACGGTCGTGCTCGCCTTCGTTCTCGACATGGCCGGGACCGACGGGCGGCTGCCGTGGGAGGATCTGCGTCACCTCCGCACCGAGCTGGAGCTCTACATGAAGGGACTTTCCCGGCGGCCGGCTCTCATCGTGGCCAACAAGATGGATCTGCCCGGCGCAGCGGAGAATCTCGAACTTCTGCGCGCGGAATTCGCCGACGAGACGATTCCGATCGTGCCGGTCTCCGCGGCGGCGGGCGACACCGGCGAGCTCAAGGAGAAGCTGCGCGCGATGGTCGAGGAGCGCAAAAAATCCCCCTTCGACTTCTGAAGAGGAAGGGGGCCGTCGAACACCGCGTCCGTCAGCGCGGGAAGGTCCGCTTGACCGCCTCGAGGTAGCCGTATCCGTAACGGGCCTCGGGTTCGAGCATGCTCCCTTCGGTCCACTCGTTCCAGCAGTTGATGTTGAAGGTCCGGACCGGACTGTTTTCCAGACGGCGCCGGACCTCCCGGAGGGCGGCTTCGAAGTTGGCGGGGGTGTTGTCCCCCATCAGATTGCCGTAAGGATAGCCGACCGGCTCCCACACTTCGCTCATGATGGTACGGGGGGAGGAGTCCCAGCCGACGGTGACGTTGGGGAAATAGGGCAGATCGTACTCCTCGAGCACGCTATCCCAGAACTCCAGATAGCGCTCGAAGACCGACCGGTAGGGGGTCTCGCGCTGTTCCAGACCGACGTGGTGAACCCAGACGTAACTGGTGGCGGAGTCAAACCCGAGCTGCCGCACCAGTTCGGGCAGCTGAATGAGCTTCTCCTCGCCGGGCAGGATCGGCCGCCCCCAGATCACCGCGTTGAGGTGCACGTCGGGGAAGCCGGCGGCGCGGACCATCGCACGCAGTTCGTCGAGCATCGCCCTCGTCTCCCGCACCCCGCCGAAACTGCGCAGCAGCGAACCGAGGTCGTAGATCGAGAAGACCGGCGCGCCATCGATGCAGTAGTAGGAGGGGTGGGAGAAGAACCGGTCGATGAGATGGGCGCCGAGCCGGCGGAAGGTCTCCTGCGTCACCGTGCCGGGATAGAGCAGTTTGCGGTTGGAGCGGCTGCACGGATGGATGTCCATCCAGTTGTGATTGGCCCACATCAGGCAGAACTTGATCCGGTCGACGTTCCGCGCCGGGAGAAATCCCTGATTGAGGCAGTTCTCCAGAAAGGTTCCGTCGTCGTAATAGTAGTAGTCGAAGATGAAGTAGTCGATGCCGTGGTCGGCGGCGGCGGCGATCTTCCG
This sequence comes from uncultured bacterium, assembly GCA_900551245.1. Taxonomy (GTDB): domain Bacteria; phylum Verrucomicrobiota; class Lentisphaeria; order Victivallales; family Victivallaceae; genus Victivallis. The sequence goes on from URVC01000027.1 coordinate 11,590, forward strand.
CTCCATGACCTCCGGGAGCGATTCATCGACATATCCCCACAGCGGCCGGAGCGGCTGATGGTGCCCCTCAAAGCGGGGAAGCGCCTGCTTCACCAGCTCCCACTCGCTCCAGCCGGGGCCGTGCACCTGGGCGTTCCGCCCGTCGTTGCAGTGGTAGTTCGGGAAATAGTAGCATCCGACATCGATACGTTTCTGCTGCATGGAAAAACCTCCGTTCCGTTTCCCGCTATTATACCACGAAATCGGGAAAGGAGGTATAACCGGATTACTTTTTTTTATCACGATCTTACGAATTCGACTCCTCTGCCGCTCCGGGCGGACAACGCGGCGGAGTTTCCCACTCCCTCCCGCGTTCGGCGTAGCGGCGCGGCGTCATCTTCTCGTGGCGGCGGAAGAGCCGCGTAAGGTAACTCGCATCGCAGAATCCGGTGCGCTGCGCAATCTCCGAAACGGTGAAATCGCTGTTGCGCAGCAGCTGTTTGGCCTTCTCCAGCCGGAGGCGGATCAGGTACTCCCACGGCGTCATGCCGGTTGCGGCGTGGAACGAACTGCAGAAGTAGGTGGGGCTGAGCCGGGCGCATTCGGCGAGCCGGGCAAGTTCAATCCGCCGGGCGAAATGCTGTTCCATATAGACGATCGCCCGGGAGACGCCGTCGCGCGTCTCGGTCTCCTCGACGATGGAGGCGGGGGCGGCCTCCCCGCTCCGCCCGGCCAGCAGCAGAAAGCCGGTCAGCAGCGAACGGACCGCCAGTTCCATTGCGACCGGAGCATGCCACATCTCATCGTTGATGCGGTCGAGCAGGGCGGCCGCCTCCGCCTGCCGCGCCGGATTCAGGTGGATCGACTCTCCGCGAAGGAGCCGCTTCATCCCCGCGAGTTCCGCAAGTTCCGGCCAGCTCCCGCCGAGAAACTCCGGCTGAAACAGGATGTTGCAGAGGGTGAACGCCTCCCCCTCCGAATAGCAGTGGCGGTCGCCGGGAGCGAGACCGATCAGGTCGCCTGCCATCAGTTCACAGCCGCGCCGGACACCGGCGGCGGAACAGAATTCGTACCGGGCGGAACCGCTGGTCACCAGCGCAAGTTCCATGAAATCGTGAACGTGCATCACCGTCCCGGCATGCCCCGCGCGGAACACCCGCACCGGCACCGCCGGATTGCGGAAGTACTTCCGCGCCGCGTAGAACTCCTCACAGCCGAACACCGGCGGGTTCCACTGGATTTTCAGGCGGGTTCTCTCCGGCATGAGCTCCTCTCCTTCTTTGCCGCCGGGATGGAGGCGGACTACTTCTCGTGAAGAATCCGGAAAATGTTCGCGAACGCCGCGCGCACCGCGTCGTCGCTCGCGGGCTTCACCAGCTCATCCGGCGCCGGGTGCTCCGCCAGATCCTCGGTCAGGCAGGCGAGGAAGGGCGAGGGCAGCGCCGGTTTCGAGATGCCGCGCTGCATCCGCTCCTTCGCCCGCAGGAGATAGAGCTGTCGCCGGGCGCGGGTGATCGCCACGTAGAAGAGCCGGAGCTCCTCGTCGGCCGCCCCCTCCTCCAGCGCCCGCTCGTGCGGGAAGATGTTCCGCTCCATCGCGATGACGAACACCACCGGGAACTCCAGCCCCTTCGAGGCGTGGACCGTCGTGAGCGTCACCGCGTCGGCGTCGGGCGAGTCCTCCTCGACCCGGTCGTTCTCTTCGAGCAGTGCCAGATTCTCCAGATAGGCGAGCAAGGTCGCCGGTTCCGCCTGCCGGGTCTCGTACTGCGCGATCGCGTTGATGAATTCGTCGAGGTTCTCGCGCCGCTTCATCGCGTCCTTGAGATCCTTATAGATGCGCTGCAACCCATCGGTGTAGCCGATCTCCCGGAGATAGGCGGTGATCTTTCCGGCAAGGTTGCCGGGCTCTTCAAACTCCTTGCGGTACTTCCCGCAGACGGCGGCGAACTCCGCCGCCGCCTCCGCCGCCTTCGGCGTGAGCTCCTTCCGGAACTCCTCCTCGCCGAGCAGTTCGAACATCGCCCGATGCTTCGTCTTGCGATGGAGTTTCAATGCGTCGACCGCCTTCTGCGCCAGTCCGCGCGGCGGCGTGCCGAGAATCCGCAGAAGACTCTGGTCATCGCGCGGATTGACCAGCAGTTTGAGGTAGGCGACTGCATCCTTGATTTCGCGCCGCTTGAAGAACTCCTGCCCGCCGACCAGCCGGTAGGGGACCCCCTGGCGCCGCAGCGTCTGTTCGAGCTGGCGCGACAGATGGTTCGACCGGTAGAGGATCGCGAAGTCGCGGTAGTTGAGCTCCGGCTGCTGCTCCTTGAGCTGCTGGATCATGTTGCCGATGAACTCCGCCTCGGCCTCGCCGTTCTCCAGCGTGACCACCCGCACCGGTTCGCCCTCGCCGAGGTCGCTCCAGAGCCGTTTTTCGTGCCGCTTCTCGTTCAGCCCGATCACGGCGTTGGCGGCGTTGAGAATCCGCGCGGTCGAGCGGTAGTTCTGCTCGAGTTTGACCACCTTCGCCCCCGGGAACTGCTCGGGGAAGCCGAGGATGTTGCTGATGTCCGCCCCGCGCCAGGAGTAGATGCTCTGGTCGTCGTCGCCGACCACGCAGAGGTTGCGGCGGTCGCCGGCGAGCTGTTTGACGATGGTGAACTGGGCCGCATTGGTATCCTGATACTCGTCGATCAGGAGATAGCGGTAGTGATCGCGGTAACGCTCGAGCACGTCGGGGTGTTCGGTGAAGAGCCGGTAGACCAGCATGAGCATGTCGTCGAAGTCGAGGGAGTTCTGCATTTCGAGCAGCAGCTGGTACTCCTCGTAGATCTGGGCGGCGACCGATTCGAAGGTGGTGTCGGCGCTCCGCCGGGCCTCCTCCGGCTGGATCAGCCGGTTCTTCCAGCCGCTGATCATCGTCTGAACCGTCGAAAGCGGGAACTCCCCCTGCGCACAGCCGAGGGCGCCGGCCGCCTGCTTGAGCAGTCCCTGCTGGTCGGAGTCGTCAGCGATGGTGAAGGCGGGCAGATAGCCGAGTTTCGCAATCTCCCGCCGGAGGATGCGGATGCAGAACGAGTGGAAGGTGCCGAGCGTCACCCGGCGGGCGACGGCGGCATCGACCAGCGACGCGAGCCGTTCGCGCATCTCGCGCGCCGCCTTGTTGGTGAAGGTCATGCCGAGGATCTGCTCCGGCGGAATTCCGGAGCGGAGCATGTAGGCGATGCGATAGGTGATGACGCGGGTCTTGCCGGTTCCGGCGCCGGCGAGCACCAGCACCGGGCCGTCGATGGTGCCGGCGGCAGCGGCCTGTTCCGGATTGAGACAGGAGAGAATCGGATCTTTGGACATTTTGGCAACTCTCCTCCTGCTCATTCCGGCTGGACCGGCGTCTCCTGCCGGCCGCGGATGAACTGATTGGGATCGGCGCTCAGATTTTCCGCCAGCGTCGAAAGCTGTTTGAGCATGTTGTCCAGCCGGGTGAGGCTCATCTCGAGCCGGAGGCGCACCTCGCCGGCCTGTTCGCCCAGCTCCCGGCTGCCGGTGCGGGCGTCGGCGATCGCGGCGCGCGCCTCGGTGAGGAAGCCGTCGAAGTTCGCCATCGTCTCCGAAAGGGTCTTGCCGTTCAGCGAGGAACGGAACTCCTGAATTCCGGCGTCGAGGTTGTCGATCGAGCGGTTGAGCTTCGCCACGTTGCTGTCGGAGAGCACCGTCTGCAGGCGGGAGATGGAGTTTTCAAGATTGTTGCAGATCGTGTTGATGCTCTTGAGTGTGTTGCGCAGTTCGCTCTGGTTGAGCAGGCCGCTCATGTTGTCGAGCGTTTCGTTGAGCTTGTCGGCGAGCTGGATGAAGTTGACCTTTTCGAGTTCGTCGAGCATGCGGCTGATGTTCTGAATCGCGTTGCCGATGTGGGAGGGGCGCGACGGAATGTAGCTCACATCCGGCGGCGGCGTGATGTCCAGATGGGGTGTGGAGGGCTGGCTGGAGTCGTTGATCGAAAGCTCCAGATAGGAGCCGCCCATGATACCGGCGGCGTTGATGAAGCACATCATGTTCTTGCTGCGCATGAGAGCGGAGGCGTTGAGCGCATCGTATCCGTCGCCGTCGCTGTCCGGTTCCCCGGCCTCGACCGCGGAGGGGAAAATTTCGAAGTAGACCGTGATGAAACCGTCGCTCTCGCGCATCGCCATGCCGGTGATTCGGCCGACCGGCATGCCGAGATACTTGACCGGAGAACCGACCGCGAGCCCCTCCACCGAGGTGTTGAGCACCGTCATCGCCCGGTACTTCGGGGCGAAGATCTGCATGATTCCCGCGGAGAGGAATCCGACGATCAGGAGCGTGACTGCGATCAGCAGGAACGCCCCCAGTTTGAATTTATTCGCTTCATTCATGGTACAACCGTTTTCTCCGTTACGTTAGCTTGCGATGCCGAACAGCGAGGTGAGCAGGGCGTCCACGACGACGATGAGGAAGATCGCGGTGACCACCGCACTGGTGGCCGCCCGGCCGATTCCCTGCGCATCGCGTTCGGCATAAAGTCCTTTCATACAGCCCACCGCCGCGACGATGACGCCGAAGACGACGCTCTTGGTCAACCCCTGCATGAGATCGATCGGCTGAATGATTTCAAAGGTTCTGGCGAAATACTCGGCGACCGAGACATGGAGCATGGAGCAGACGATCGCCATGCCGCCGACGATGCCGCAGACATCCGAGATGATGGTCAGCCCGGGCATGATGAGGATCATGGCGAGCAGTTTGGGCAGCAGCAGGAAGCGGCCGGTGTCGAAGCCGAGCGTCACCATGGCGTCGATCTCCTCGTCGGCCTTCATCGAGCTCAGTTCGGCGGCGAATGAGGAGCCGGTCCGGCCGGCGAGGACCACCGCAGTGACCAGCGGGGCAAGTTCGGTGACAATCACGGTGCCGACCAGGTTGACCACGTAGTTCTCCACCCCGAAGCGGCCGAGCTGGACAATCGCCTGAAACGCGAGAATCACGCCGATCAGAAAACCGAGCAGTGCGATGATCGGCATGGCGTCGCTCCCGCAGCTGTCCATGTAGTAGGCGACGCTTTTCCACTTGATCCGGCGGGGATGTGCCGCGGCCTGAAGGGCGGCGCGGCCGAGCTCACCGCCGAATCGGCAGAAGTGGCAGAACTCTTCGACCATGCCGATCGAGGAGTCCGCGATCTGCAGACAGAGCTCCCGGAAGGAGCGCGGGGTTTTCATCTTCATCGCCATCGGCAGTGCACCGTCACGGTTTGAAATTTCCGGCGGCGAGTTCCCCGGCGAGGCGGCGCACCGCTTCCGAAGCGGCGGCGGCGGTCGCTTCGGCGGAGTTCCCCTCCACCGGCACGGAGATGTCGAACCGCTTCATCCGCCCGGCGGCTCCACCCGCGGGGCCGATTCTTCCGGCGAGGCGGAAGGTGCCGGCCTCGACATCCTGTTCAAAGCATTCGAGCGAGCCGGTCAGAATCACCGATTCGGCGCCGTTTCCGCCGGAGAGCGCCAGCGTGAGGGCGCGCGCCACCAGCTCTCCGGGCGGCAGTACCCAGCGGTTGTAGGGGTCGCCCGTCACCCGCCCCGCCGCGAGCTGCCGATGCAGACGGACCCCGGAGGCCGACTCGTTGCGCAGTTCCAGCACGACCACCGGCTGTTTCGTCTCCACCGGCTTCACGACAAGATCGAATTCCGCGGTCTCCCGGTAGGGTTCAAACACGCATCCGGCCGTTGCCAGAAGGAGCGGCAGCAGCAAAAGAAGCGTCGGCAAACTGATCGATTTTTTTCTCATCCTGTTTCTCTGTATGGTTCCCTTTTTACTTTACATGAAAAGCGCATGAAATTCAAATTTACGGCCGATTATCTTCAACGGGAATTGCAAAAAAAACCTTTCGCGTTACATTATATCATTTATCGCAGAATCCGGAAACCGCATCGGGGGGAGTGAACCATGTATCTGGAAAAAATCCATTCGCCGGAAGAGCTTCGCCGCCTTCCTCCGGAGGAGCTGCCCGCCGTCGCCGCGGAGATCCGCGAACTGATCCTCGCCACGGTCAGCGAAAACGGCGGCCATCTCGCCTCCAATCTGGGCGCGGTCGAGCTGATTCTGGCGTTGCACTACTGTTTCGACACGCCCCGCGACCGGCTGCTGTTCGATGTGGGGCATCAGGCCTATACGCACAAGATTCTGACCGGGCGCCGGGAGTTCTTCCGGAGCCTCCGCCGCTGCGGCGGCTGTGCCGGATTCCCCGCCTCGTGGGAGTCGGCGGAGTACGACGTCGGCGCCTCGGGGCACGCCGGCACCGCGATCTCCACCGCGCTCGGCATCTCGGCGGCCAACGCGCTGGCGAAGAGTTCCGCGCGGGCGGTCGCGGTGGTCGGCGACGGGTCGCTCAACTGCGGCATCTCGCTCGAAGGACTCAACAACGCCCGCCGCGACGGCAGCAACCTCGTGGTGGTGCTCAACGACAACAAGATGTCGATCTCCGAGAACGTCGGCGGCCTCGCCTACTACCTCAACCGGCTGGTGATCGGCCCCCGCTACAACCGGCTGAAAACCGCCGCGAAACGGATGCTCATGACCCTGCCGCGCCACGAGACGATCCACCGGTTCATCCGGCGGCTGGAGGATGTGATCAAGAGCCTGATCCTGCCCGGGGTGGTCTTCGAAGAGCTGGGGTTCCGCTACATCGGCCCGATCAACGGCCACTCCCTGCCGGACCTGTTGCGCACCTTCCGCCAGGTGCGCGAATTTGAGGGGCCGGTGCTGGTTCACGTCGTCACCGAAAAGGGACACGGCTATGAATTCGCCGTCCGCTCGCCCGAACGCTACCACGGCGTCTCCGGATTCGACCGAGCCACCGGGGAGCTGCGCGGCGGAAAGAAAATGACCTTCTCCCGCGCCTTCGGCGACGCGATGCTCGAACTCGCGAGCCGATACGACGATCTGGTCGCCATCACGGCGGCGATGGCCTCCGGCACCGGGCTGGAACTGTTCAGCCGGGCGTATCCCCGCCGCTTCTACGACGCCGGAATCGCCGAGGAGCACGCGGTCACCTTCGCCGCCGGACTGGCCGCCGCCGGACTCCGTCCGGTCTGCGCCATCTATTCGACCTTCCTGCAGCGCGCACTCGACTGCATCTACCATGACGTGGTTCTGCCGCAGCTGCCGGTGATCTTCGCCATCGACCGGGCCGGCGCCGTCGAAGATGGTCCGACCCACCACGGGATCTACGACCTCGGATTTCTGCGCGCCATGCCGGGGCTGGTGATTCTCGCGCCCCGCTGTGAGGCGGAACTGCTCCCGATGCTGGAGTACGCCCGCTCGCTGGCCTCCCCGGTGGCAATCCGCTATCCGCGCGGCGGCACGCAGGAGGCGCCGGAATACCCCGTCGCGCCGCTCGAAACCGGCCATGCGGAGATTCTGCGGGAAGGTTCCGGGCCGGTGCTCTGGGCGATGGGGCCGGAGTGCCGCACCGCGCTCGACGCGGCCGCTCTGCTCGAGCAGGAACACGCCCTCGACTGCACGGTCGTCAACGCCCGCTTTCTCGCCCCGTTCGACCGGGAGCTGGCCCGGAAACTGGCGCCCGGCCGTCTGGTGGTTTCCATCGAAGATCATGTGGTGGTCGGCGGGCTGGGCTCCGCGCTCGACGAAGCGGTCGCCGGCCTCCCCTGCGCCGGAAGGCTCACCTTCGGCTGGCCCGCCGGAAAACCGGTTCCGCACGGCGCGGTCGCCGACCTGCGCCGCGCCGCGAAACTCACCGCCCGCGACATCGCGTCGCAGGTGGCGGAATTCGTTCTACACGTCTGACGGTTCGGCTTCGCCGAGCGCCTTCTCCGCCGCGTGCCAGGCCTCGAGGAAGGGGAGTCCGGCGGTTTCCGCCGCCTGTTTCACGCTCTCGTACTCGGGGTAACGGCGGACGATTCCGCCGAAGGAACAGCGCTTCGCCCGGACCGTGCCGAACGGGAGCTTCACCTCGACAACTTCGCGCTCCATGACGGTCCGTTCGACCGGATACTTCCGCACTCCGATGGTGGTGGTACTGCGGAAGAGGATCTCCTCGAAGCAGGGCACCTTCGCCGCGTCAGCGATCACCCGGAGCAGCCAGGCGGGCCGGTTCTTCTTCATGAAGCAGGGGAGAAAGTGGACATCCCGCGCCCCCGCCTTCAACAGCAGTTCCATCGCGTTGCCCAGCGTCTCGCCGGTGGAGTCGTCGATGTTGCACTCGATCACCTGAATCGCCTCCGGTGCGGCCTCTTCGCGCAACAGCATCGCCCGCAGCAGGTTCGCCCGGCCGACGTCGCGCTTGCCAAGCCCGATGCCGACCTTTTCGACCGTATAGAGCTCCGGCAGAGCCGTCCGGGTCCGGAGCGCGGCGGCGATCGCGATGCCGGTCGGCGTCACCAGCTCTCCCCGGCAGGAGGAGGGGCGCAGTGCGATGCCGTACTTCCGGGCGATGTTCAACACCGCCGGCACCGGGACCGGCAGTTCGCCGTGCTGACAGCGGACAAATCCGGAGCCTTCGGTGAGCCCGGTCACCACACACTCCTCGATGCCGAGATCATCCGCCAGCACCGCCGCCGCGACGATGTCGACGATCGAATCGACTGCGCCGACCTCGTGAAAGTGCACCTCCTCCACCGGACAGCCGTGTGCTTCGGACTCCGCCTCCGCGATGATCCGGAAGATTCTCTTCGCCAGCTCCCGGGCGCGGTCGCTCATCTCCCCCCGGTCGATCACCGCATACACATCGGCGAGATTCCGGTGTTCGTGAGGGTGAACATGCTCATGATGTTCCTGCTCCTGCTCATGGTGGCCGTGCCCGTGGTCATGCGGATGCCCGTGGTCGTGCTCATGGTGGTCGTGCCCGTGGTCATGGTCATGGTCATGCTCATGGTCATGATCGTGATGATCGTGCAGAATCACGTCGAAATCACATCCGGCGATGCCGCAGGAACACTTCCGCGACACGCCGTAATGGAATTCCTCCAGACGGAGGCTGGCAAGGACCGCGTCGAGCTTCTCCCGGCTGCCGCCGAGGTCGAGCAGTGCGGCGACGGTCATATCGCCGCTGATTCCGGATGCGCCTTCGAGATATAGAATATTTTTCATTTTCACGTACTCCCTTGTCTCTTTGCAGAAAGTGTACCTCCACCGGCGCAGGAAGTCAACTGGAGAAGTGTGAAAAAATGATTTTTTCTGCCGTCTCCTCACTCATATTTGAAAAGAGTATCGTCCGGATCGGCGAAATAGCCGATGAGCAGGGGCTCCTTCTCCGGCTTGAGCGAGCCGAGATAACGCTCCGAAGAGACATGCCCGTCGGACCAGGAGATGTTCGCCCCCTTCCCCGGATGGCGGAAGTGAATCGTATCTGTCCCTACAAATTTTCCCTGCAACGACAGAGTGTAGGTGACCTGTCCATCCTTCTCCTTGGCGCCGTCGCCGAACATCACCAGATTCCGGGAGACCCGGCCCGGCCGGAACTCCCCGCTGCCGAGCGTGGCACTCTCTTTGCTGAGGGAGTTGGCCCCCCAGGCATATCCGAATCCGCTCGCATAGACCGTGGCGGTGAGATCGACCGCATTCGTCATCTTCATCCAGGTCGGACAGAAAAGCGTGCGGCTCCCCCTGCCGAGGTAGGCGTGCAGAAATCCCGCCCGCGTAATGTCGAATGTGGTATTCGAGCGGTCCTTGCTCCAGCCGTTGAAGTAGCGAAACATCTCCCCGGTGATGATTCCATCCGGATCCGCCCCCTTCTGCATCAGCCGGCAGAAGACGCCGAAATCTCCGGCATACTGCATGTTCGCCGCAGTCATCTGCTTGAGATTGTTGATACAGCTGGTACTGTCCGCCCTCGCCCGGGCCTGATTCAATGCCGGCAGCAGCAGTGCCGCCAGAATGGCAATGACTGCAATTACAAGCAACAATTCAATTAAAGTGAAATACTTTCCCGCCTGTTTCATCAGAACTTTCCTCGTCTTCAATACGCTTCCAGCGCCTGAAATTTCAACGTTTCCTCTTTCGGATCAAATTGCAGAACACAGTCATACGCCTCGCCGTCGGAAGCCGGGAGCGTCACCCGGCAGTTCCGCCCGTTCAACGTATAGACCTTCCAGGGGGAACGCTCTTCCACCTTCAGGCTCCGCAGATCCCAGTAGTTCTCCGCCAGATGCTTCGCCCGGGCATCGACACAGAGTGCGGCAAATTCCTTCTGACGGTTTGTCCGGGCACAGCGGAGAAGTTCGCGTACCACGCTCCGCGCCTCTGCCGCCAGCTCCTCCGATACGGCAAGCGGAGAGGCCAGCGTCTGTTTTTCCGGTTGAAAGGCGGCGAACAGCATACCGGCAACAGCCAGCAGCAGCAGTGACAACAATACTTTTTTCATCATGGCATCCGTTTCGGTGAAATGACCGGATTTTACTTTTCCGCAGACTGAAGTACCCGGAGACGCTCTTCGACGTTTTTCAATGCCCGGGCATTGTCCCGATTGCGCAGCCCCAGATGGAACTCGTAATCAGCGAGAATCGCCGCACGAAGCGCGGCAAGATTCTGTTCGGACGGCTCCTTCCGGTATGCCGCCAGCGCCGCATCCGGCCCGGAAAGCGGACGGTTTCCGGTGCGTTTCGGCGGCCGGGGCACCAGATGGGCGAAAAACCGCAGACCGTGCTTCGCGGCAAACGCCTTCGCCGCCTCCGCGCCCTCTACCGCGGCAATCAGCCGCAACTCCACCTCGTTGCCCTTGCGCGGCTGAACGTCGCGCGCCTTCCCCTCTGCCAGATCTTTTTTGAGCGATGCAATCCGTCGAGTAAGGCGGACCTGTTCCGACCGGTTTTCCACCGCCACGCGTTCCCCGGAAATCTGCTTCAGACGGTGTTCAGCCAGCCGCCGCACGCCGTGGGAGATCGCATCACAACTGAGTGTCGCCCCGGTAACGGCATCGACCTCCCTGCCGGGAAGCTCCTCCATCGAGAGCCCGTTCCACCGTTCCAGAAACTTCGCCCGCCGAATCCGGTTCAGATAGCGTCGCGTCTCCACATTCTTCCCGATCAGCACACCGGCCACGTGCTCCTCCGCATCGAACAGCAGAGCAACCTCAACCGTACCGGCATAGCCGAACCGGCGTTCGGTGTCGTCGATCGACTCCAGAAAAAGCCGGCCGAGAAGCTTCCCCGCGCCATCCTCAACGGCAAACTCCTTCTCCCGGATCTCGCGGAACTGTTTCGCTTCCGGAAACACTCCGGCGATCCCCTTCCGGAAATACTCCGGCACCTCCGCGGCACTGCAGACGGCAAACGCCGTCAGAATCCCCGCCGCCACTCTGCTGAAAATCATCTTCCATCCTCCGATGTTGGAATGCCCGCTCTCAATCCCGCGCGGCAGGCCGGCGCACCATCCGGGAACGCGTTTTCGCAGTCAGGAAACCGTCGAACCCCATGGATCTTCCGGAGAAATATTCTCCGTTTTCTTCATGAGATTAATATACCATAAAAAATTAGCCTTGTCAAATAATTGAGATACAAAAATTCCGATCTCTCTGTATTGCAACAGGAAAGAAAAAATCAAAGGGCGATGGTCCGGTAGAGGAACCGGTTCTCCGATTCGCTGTAGTCGATCTCGACCATGCTGCCGTTACGGGTGACCGAACCGGCACAGCATTCGCCCCGGCCGGAGTCATCCACCTCGAGATAGGGTTTGTGAACGTGTCCGCAGAGCGAGAGATCGAGCTGATGACTCCGGAGCAGTTCGAGCAGCCGCTGCTGGCCGAAGAGCCGGTGACGCACCCGCAGAATCGGATGGTGTTCGATCATCGGATAGTGCGAGACGAGAATCCGCGGCCCTTTCCGGGGCGCGCCGCACTCGCGCACGATGTACTCCGCGTCGCGCGGATCGACGAATCCCCACGAACAGAGCAGATTCGACGGGCGGCTGCAGTTGAGCAGCAGGAACTCCACCCCGGCGTATTCGCGGACGACCGGGAGGTCGCCGAACCGGTAATCCCCCCGGGTGAGATATTCGACCATTTCATTGACCGCCTTCACGCACTTCGGCCGCTTCACATAACAGTCGTGATTCCCCGGCAGGTAGATCAGCGGAATCGACGAATCCCGCAGCGGGCGCAGAATCGGCCGCACCAGCTCGAACTCCCCCGGCTGGCCGGTGCTGGTCAGGTCGCCGGTGCAGACCGCCACATCCGGCTTCGTGTCGAGAATGTAGCGGACCGCGTTCTCCAGCTTGGTCATGTCGTGGCGGAACTTCCGGCGGAAGTTGTAGTTGAACACCCCCACCCAGCGCTTGTCGATATAGGCGAGAAGATCCTCCGCGGGGCCGCCCGCATGAGGGTCCGAGAAGTGAACGATCTTCATGGTTCGTTTCCTTGTTGTTCCGATTGAAAGAGATAACGTGGATCCAGCAGATGTTCCGCCTCAATCCGCCCGAGCGAACTGCAGAAGTTCGAGCGCAGGTTGGGAATCCGCTCCGCGAGCTCATCCACCAGCTTCCGGAAGAAGGCGCGGTCCCCCTCCTCCAGCTGCGACTCATACTGACAAATCCCCGCCCGCGGCAGCTCCCACGCGCTCACCGCCTCGCGGATCAGCGCCTCCGGCGCCAGCACGAACGGCCGGATCACCCGGAGGTTCCCCTCGTGCGTCGCCACGTTCGGCCCCATCGTCGACAATCCCTGCCCCCGGCAGAGGCTCATCAGAAAGGAGGCGGCGATGTCGTCGAAATGCTGCCCGAGCGCCAGCTTGCCGCAGCCGAGTTCGGCGGCGAGTCCGGAGAGCTTCCCCCGCCGCAGTCGCGAACAGAGCACGCAAGGCGCCCCGGTGAACCGCTTCTCCTCGAGAATCTGCGCAATCGGCAGAGAAACCGTGTGATGCTCCCAGTTCCGCTCCCGGCAGTAGGCGCGGATTCCCTCCAGATTGAACTCCGGGAATCCCGGGTCGAAGGTGGCCGCGATCACCTCGAACCGTACCGGCGCCCGGCGGCGCAGTTCGTGCAGCACATGCAGCAGCGCGAAGCTGTCCTTGCCGCCGGAGAGGCCGACCAGCACCCGGTCACCTTCGCCGATCATCCGGAAGCGGCCGATCGCCTCGCCCGTCAGTTTGCAGAGTTTCCGGCAGGGGTCCATGGCGTCATCCGTTCCGGCGGGCGGCGACGAACCGGTCGCGGCGGGTGTAGTCCTGTATCACTTCGATTCCGGCGAACGCTCCGGTTTCGGCGAGCATCCGCTCCAGGCGCGGCGCCTGCGGCGGCGAAAGTTCGAAAATCGCCCTCCCGCCCGGCGTCAGAAATCCGGCAAGATCCCGCACCGCCCGGGCGATCAGCGCCATGCCGCCGTCTCCGGCGACCAGCGCGAGGCGCGGCTCGAACTCCCGCACCTCCGGCGACAGCGCGGGATACTCCTCCTCGGTCACGTAGGGCAGATTGGCCGCGACCAGATCGAATTTCTCCCCCGCGACGGTGGAAAAGAGGTCCGATTCGAGCAACCGGACCCGTTCCAGACAGTAACGGCGGCGGTTCCGCTCCGCCACCCGGAGTGCGGCGGGCGAAAGATCGACGCCGGTCACCGAAACATCCGGACGCATCGCGGCGACCGACAGCGCAATCGCCCCGGAACCGGTGCCGAGATCGAGCAGAGCCCCGCCCTGCGGCAGGTGACGCACCGCCCATTCGACCAGCAGTTCGGTCTCGGGGCGGGGAATCAGAACGTCGCTGTTCACCTCCAGCTCCAGATCCATGAAAGCGGCCCAACCGGTCAGGTATTGCAGGGGTTCGCGGGCGGCGCGGCGCTCCGCCAGGCGGAGGATGCTCCTCTCGAGCGGCTCCGGAACCGGCTCCTCCCCCCGGAGAAAGAGTTCGGCACGGGGGAATCCGGCGGTCTCCGCGATGAGCCGTTCGGCGTCGACGGCGGGAGTTTCCACCCCGGCGGCAAGGAACATTCCGGCCAGCTGCTGCCGCAGTTCGCGGAAACAGCTCATCGCTCCGAAGCCTCCCGCACCAGGTCGGCGAACTCCTCCGGCGAGACATCCCGCAATTGTTTGCCTTTGCGGGCGAGCTTTTCGTTGACCTTGATCGCCGTTTCGGTCATCCGGTCATGGGTCTCCTCCGAGCCGCCGATCAGGCAGAAATTATCGCCGCGGGTCACCCGTTTGTGCCCGTCCTGATTATCCAGCCCGACCCCGAGCATCATGGCGTCTCTTGTATCGTCGTTGTTCTTCATTGCGCCTCTTTTGTTTGACGATACTATACAGCGAACCGGCGGAAAATTCCACTCCGCCGGCCAAAGAAAAGTGCAAAGTGCCTCTCTTTCTCCCGAAACTCCGTCAGGAACGATGCCGGAGCATCCCGAAAAATTCCCGGGGCTCCTCGGTGCGGAAGAGCAGATGCAGTCCGAAATATCCGGCGCAGAAGCAGAGCGCCAGCACGCAGAACGCCGGGAACTCCCCGACAAAGCGGAAGCTCAGATACTCCCGCAACAGCGGGTAAGCAAAGAAGAGCGGCACCCCGACCGCGAGCGAAAACAGCAGAGCCCGGAGAAACGCGCCGAACATCCTCCTCCCCTGAAGCGCAAACCCCTCCCGGTGGAGGCAGGTGAGCAGAATCGCATTGTTCAGCATCGACGAAAGTACCGTCGCCAGCGCGATTCCCCCCTGCTTCAGCGGCCACATCAGAATCAGATTGAGCACGATGTTCGCCGCGATCGACAGGAGCGAGGAGTAGAGCGGAATCGTCATGATCTTCCGCGCGTAAAAGACCGGCAGAACCACCTTGAGCACGCAGAACGACGGGATCCCCGCGCCGTAGAAAATCGCCACCATCCGGGTGGCCAGCAGGTCGCTTTCGGTGTAGTTTCCGCCGAGGCAGAGCATCCGGATCAGCGGCTCCCAGAAGAGCACCACCCCGACCCCCATCGGGATGCAGAGAAAGTAGACGTGGCGCAGACTGAAAAGGAGATCGCCGCACAGCTCCTCCTGATCCCCCCGGGCGGCGGCACGCGCCATCCCCGCCATCAGCACCGAACCGAGCGAGATGGCGAAGATTCCGATCGGCAGATCGACAATCCGGTCGACGTTGGTCAGCGCCGGAACCGCCTGCGGCCCGAGCCAGATGGCCAGCGTGCGGTCGACCAGAAAACTGATCTGAAGCGCCGCGCCGCCGATCATGCCGGGCAGCACCAGCTTCCAGAGCTGGCGGAGCACCGACCAGTCGGCGAAACTTTTCCGCCCGAGCAGCGGGAAGCGTCCGTACCGCCAGAGCAGCACCAGCACAAACCCGAGCTGAATC
Organism: uncultured bacterium; assembly: GCA_900551245.1. Lineage (GTDB taxonomy): Bacteria > Verrucomicrobiota > Lentisphaeria > Victivallales > Victivallaceae > Victivallis. The sequence continues at coordinate 26,842 of URVC01000027.1, forward strand.
GCCCCGGAGAGCAGTACCAGCACCGCGAGGGCCGAAAGAAACTGCGGCAGCTCCTCCCCCGGCACCGCCAGCAACCGGGCGACGGCGAGTCCGCCGATCAGGAAGAGGTTCAGCAACAGCGCTCCGAGCGCGGGCAGGACGAACACCCGCCGGGTGTTGAGCACCGCCCCCACCACGCCGACCAGACAGATGAAAAACGCATAGGGCATCAGCAGCGGCAGCAGGTGGAGCGCCAGCTGAATCCGTTCGGTTCCGAGGATGGGGAACCGTTCCGCGACGCCGGGGAGTTCCGACAAATTGCGCAGTCCGATCGCACCACCGGCGACCAGCACCACGATCAGCGCGAGAACCCCGCTCAGCACCGAAAAGATCACCGCAAGATCGCGCCGCACCTTCTCCGGACCGGCGTCGTTCTCGGTCTGGGTGACCAGCGGGATCAGCGCCGTGCCGAGCGCCCCTTCCCCGAGCAGACGCCGGAAGAGGTTCGGAATCGCAAAGGCGAGAAACCAGGCGCTGGCGACACTGCCGCCGCCCAGCACCCGCGCCTCGCACATGACACGGACCAGCCCGAGCACGCGGCTGAGCAGCGTGGCGATCGAAACGCCGAACGAGCTTTTCAGGATGCCGAGCCGGCTCTTCTCCGTCATGAAACCTCCCCCAGGACGGGCATCAGCCGCGGTACGCCTGCATCCGCTGGACCATCTCCCGCACCGCCTGCACCATGCCGACCATGATGGCCCGCCCGACGATCGAGTGGCCGATGTTCAGCTCGCACAGGTGCGGCACGGTCAGAATTCCGGCGATGTTCTCATAGTCGATGCCGTGCCCGGCGTTGACCCGCAGTCCGGCCGCATGGGCGAACTCCGCGGCCAGCTTCAGCCGTTCCAGTTCGGCGGCGCGCGCCTCGCCGGCCGCATTCGAATAGGTTCCGGTGTGCAGTTCGACATAATCGGCCCCGGCGGCGGCCGCGGCGGCGAGCTGCGGCTCTTCCGGGTCGATGAAACAGCTCACCACGATGCCGGCACCCTTGAGCCGGGCGACCGCCTCGCGGATCTTCTCCGGCTGACCGGCGACGTCGAGACCGCCTTCGGTGGTGAGTTCCGCCCGCTTCTCCGGCACCAGACAGCAGCTGTGCGGACGGACCCGCACGGCGATTTCCAGCATCTCCGGCGTGACCGCCATCTCCATGTTGAGGCGGTGCACCCGGGCAACAAGCGCTTCGATGTCGCGGTCCTGAATGTGCCGCCGGTCCTCGCGCAAATGTGCGGTGATTCCCCAGGCGCCGCCCTCTTCGGCGAGCAGTGCCGCCTCGAGCGGCGAAGGACGTTCCGCCAGCCGCGCCTGACGCACGGTGGCGACATGATCGATATTGACTCCGAGATTCATGACAAGACTCCTTTCCCCTCCGGTCAAGGAAGGTGAAATTTCATTTTCAAGCGATTCCGGCGCCGCTCCCGGCGCCATCGAAGAACAGTTCCCGCTGGATCACCTCCGGCGCGCCGCCCTCCAGCTGGGCCGCCAGCTCCGCAAGCCGGAGCCGGTCCGGCGGCCCGGAGGGGACGAACACCAGCCGGCGCGGCACGGTGCTGTTTCCATCGGAATCCTCCGGCGCAAATGCCCGGAACGAAGCATATTCCAGCGGTTCCGCACAGCGCAGCCGCCAGTAGGAGCTGTGAAAGCGAAGCGCCTCCGGCAGACGGCTCCCCTCCGGGAACGGCTCCTCCAGATCCACCTCCAGAGCCAGCCCCAGCCGGGGATAGAGCAGGTCGCGCAACTGCCGCACGTACCGCGCCGCGTCCTCTCCGGCGGCGAAATCGATCCGCACCGGGAAGCGCAAGGTCATGCGGAACTCCTCCAGAATTCCGTAACAGCCGCGCAACAATGTGCGCAAGTGCCGGCCGTACTCCGGCTCCGCAACGGCGCGGGAAAAATCAAAATCAGCCGTGAGCTCCGACACCCGCAGTTCCGACGCCCGGCGGCACCGTTCGCGGAAGAGCCGCATGAACTCCAGCCGCACCGGCAGATCCGCCTCCGCCACCCGGCGGGCCAGCTCCGGCGCCACCACGTCGGCGACCCCCAGCGTAAGCCCCCGCACCGGCTTGAGCAGACGCTTACGAATCGCCGCCACATCGAGCAGTTCGCCCGGAAGTTCAATCCGTTCAAACGGGGCGGGCAGAGAATCCGGCAGCTGTTCGAACGCAGTTTCGCTGCCCGGCTCGACGGCGAACAATGATTTCATAGAAACCCCGCCTGACGCAGTGTCTCCATCGAAATCGACGAACCGGAGCGGCGCTCCGTTTCCCCCGCCGCACCGCCGTCGCGCAGGGCGAGCTGACGGAGCACATATTTCCCGATGAGATCGCCCTCGAGGTTGACCAGCGTCCCCGGCGTCCGCCCGGCGAGCGCCGTCTCGGCGCGGGTCACCGGAATCAGCCGCACCGCGAACGCCCCCTTCTCCACCCGCACCACCGTGAGAGAAACGCCGTCGATGGCGATGCTGCCCTTCTCCACCACCTCGGGTGCAAGCAGTTCGGGCAGTTCCACCACCAGTTCGAAATCCCCGTCGGCGCACCGGGTGAAGGAGAGCACCGCGGCGACACTGTCGATATGCCCGGAGACCAGGTGCCCGCCGAGCCGGTCGCCCAGCCGGAGCGCCCGCTCCAGATTGACCGGACTCCCGATCGGCAGACGGCCGAGATTGGTCCGGTCGAGGGTCTCCGCCAGCGTGAAGAATTCCAGCGTCCCGTCCGGGAAATCCCGCTCCAGCGTCAGACAGCAGCCGTTCACCGCGACACTCTCCCCGAACTGCGGCGATTCGAAGCGCCGCGCGGGACGAACCCGGATGTGTTCTCCGCTGCGTCCGACCAGTTTGCCGACCGATTCCACCAGACCCGTAAACATCGCTGTCACTCCTTGAGAAATCCGGAGATGGCGATATCCTCTCCGTAATGGGTCACCTTGACCCGGTGCAGTTTCCGCGCCAGCGCCATCGAATCGGGATCGTCACCGCCCAGCACCGGACGGCTGTCCCGCCCGCCGAGCAGTTTCGGCGCGATATGAAACTCCACGTAATCGACCACACCGGCGTTGAGCGCCGACGCGGCAAGCTCCCCGCCCCCCTCGATGAGCAGGCAGGTGATGTTGCGCAACCCCAGATGATCGAGCAGCATGCCCCAGTCATCCGCCACGTTCAGCTGAACCAGTTCCGCGTTGCCGTCGGGGAAGTACGCCGCCAGCTCCTCCTCGTCCATGCTGCGACTGGCGATCAGCCGCAATGGCTGGCAGGGCCAGGAGTCCGGTTCGCGCACCGTCAGCGCCGGATGATCCCGCCGCACCGTCTCGCCGCCGACCATCACCGCATCGGCGAGACGACGGAGCTGCTGCACCCGCCGCCGCGCCTCCGGCCCGGTGATCCACTTGGACTCCCCGTCCGCCGTGGCGATTTTGCCGTCGAGCGTCATCGCCATCTTCAGAATGACCAGCGGCCGCCCGGTGGTGATCCAGCAGAAGAAAGGCTGATTGATCTCACTGCAGGCGTTGCGCTCCACGCCGACCGTGACCTCGATGCCGGCTTCGCGGAGCAGTTCCACCCCGGCGCCGGAGTGCTTCGGATTCGGATCGAGCGCGCCGATCACCACCCGCCGGATTCCGGCCTTCTTGATCGCTTCGGTGCACGGACCGGTCCGGCCGTGGGTCGAACAGGGTTCGAGCGTCACATACACCGTGCTGCCCGCCGGATCGATCCCATGCTTCGCCACGTCGCGCAGCGCGTTGATTTCGGCGTGCGCCTCCCCCGCCTTGCAGTGGTAGCCGCGGCCGATGATCTCGCCGTCGCGGACGATCACCGCGCCGACCATCGGATTCGGACTGGTCAATCCCCAGCCCATGCGGGCGAGCGCGAGCGCTTCGTGCATGAATTCCCGATCCGTTCTGGATGTCTCGTTCATATTCCTCTCGGGGTTATGGTTCAGAAGACGCCTCTTCACCGAAGAGCGCATCCGTAAAGTATTCCGGACTGAAGGGCTGGAGATCCTCCGGCTGTTCGCCGAGGCCGATGAAGAAGGTCGGCAGTTCGAACTCCTGATGGAGCGCGACCACCATTCCTCCCTTGCCGGTGCCGTCGAGCTTGGTCAGCACCAGCCCGGTCACGCCGGCCGCCCGGGTGAACTCCCGGGCCTGGCTGATCACGTTGGCCCCCAGCGTGGAATCCACCGTGAGCCACACCTCCTGCGGCGCTCCGGGGAACACCTTCTCCACCGAACGGCGGATTTTGGCGAGCTCCTCCATCAACCCCTTCTGGTTGTGCTGCCGCCCGGCGGTGTCGATCAGCAGAAAATCCGCATTCCGGGCGATCGCCGCCTGCGTCGCGTCGTAGGCGACGCTCGCCGGGTCCGCTCCGTGTCTGGACGAAACCACCTGACAGCCGGTCCGCTCCCCCCAGAGCTGAAGCTGTTCCACCGCCGCCGCCCGGAAGGTGTCGCAGGCGGCCAGAATCACCTTCTTCCCCTCGCCGTGCAGCCGCGCCGCCAGCTTGCCGATGGTGGTGGTCTTGCCGCTGCCGTTGACGCCGACCATCAGAATCACCGTCGGCCGCCCCGGCTCCGCATAGTGGATCTCCCGGCTCCGGGAGCTCAGAATCTCCCGGACCGTGCCGGCCGCCACACGCACCAGATCGGCATTGGTGGCGATTTCGCCGCGCTCGTAGCGGTCGCGGATGTCGCCGACAATCCGCAACGACGCGGGCACGCCGAAATCCGCCGCGATCAACAGCGCCTCAAGCTCCTCGAAGGAGGCCGCGCTGTGCGCCTTGATGCCGGTAAAGATGCCGGTGATGCTCCGCGTCACCCGGGTGGCGGTCTTTTCCAGTCCGCGCTTGAAGATGGAGAAGATCGATTTCATGAGAGCAACCTCACTCCTTTGCCGCTTTTTCGCCGCGCGGCGCACGCTTCAGGGTGTCTTTGACGCCGTTGAGGACGCCGTTGATGAAATTCCCGGCCGTCTCGCCGGAGTAGTCCCGGGCGATCTCCACCGCCTCATCGATGCTCACCACCGGCGGAACCGCGTCGAAGTAGAGCATCTCCGCCACCGCAATCCGCATGATATTGCGGTCGACCAGCGAGAGCCGGTCCCAGTCCCAGTGCTCCGAACGCTTCCGGATCGTCTCATCGATCTCGTCGCGGTGAATCGCAACCGTCGTGTAAAGCTCCGTGGCGTACTCCCGCCCCTTGCGGGCGAACCGGTTCTCATGAAGTCCGTGCTCGTCGCGCACCTCGTCGAAGAAGAGGTCGAACCCGGCCGCATCCGGCAGTTCCCCCCGCATGTCACAGCGGAAAAGATACTGCATCGCCAGTTCCCGGCCGAGCCGTTTCGCGTGCGGCCGCCCCGCGGCCTGCTCTTTGTTTTCGTCGTCGAACATAGGTGCCTTACCGGATCGCTTTGTTCAGATTGGCCATTTCGATCGCCGCGAGCGCGGCATCGACGCCCTTGTTGCCGGCCTTGGTGCCGCTGCGTTCGATCGCCTGTTCGAGATTGTCCGCGGTGATCATGCCGTAGGTGACCGGAATTCCGAACTCCAGCCCGAGCTGGGCGAGGCTCTTCGCCACCTCGGAGTTGATGTATCCGGCATGCGGGGTCGCCCCCTGAATCACCACGCCGAGCGCGAGAACCGCGTCGAACTTCTTCTCCGACTGCAGCAGCCGCTTGACCGCGAAGGGAATCTCATAGGAACCGGGCACGTAGGCCACGCTCACCGACTCCGCTTTTCCGCCGTGGCGGACGATCGCATCCATCGCGCCTTCGAGCAGCTTGCTCACGAAAAAGTCGTTGAACCGGGCGCAGACGATTCCGAACTTGAGCCCCCGGGCATCGAGCATCCCCTCGTAAATGGTGCCCGCCACTTTGTTGTTCGCCATCGCAAACCTCCAGACAATATGAAATGTTCTATTCTCTTCTTATGTTCAAACGGCTCCCGGCGCCGAACGCCGGAAGCCGGACCGATCCCCGTCAGCGAAGCTCCACCTTGAGCTCCGAAGCCAGTCGGGTACGCAGTTTCTCGAACCGGGCGTTGACCTCCGCATCGGTGAGCGTCCGCTCCCGGTTGCGGAAGATCAGCGCGTAGGCCATGCTCTTCTTGTGCTCGGCCTTCAGCTTGTCGTCGACGAAGACGTCGAACACCTGCGCCGATTCCAGATCCGGCAGCTTGCACTTGCGGATGAATTCGAGAATGTCCGCATTCGAGAGTGTTTCGTCGGCCACAAACGCCACGTCGCGCTCCGTCGCCGGGAAGAGCGGGAACGGCACATAGTACCCGGTGCCGTGGTCGGCGGCCAGAATCACATCCACCTCCAGCTGCGCCGCGAACACCGGATAGGTGGTGCGCCAGCCGCGGGTCAGGTCGGCGGCCAGTTCGCCGAAGGCGCCCGCCTTCTTCCCTTCGATCCACACCTCGGCGGCGTGGCCGGGCCGGAACCGGGCGTCCTCCGCCGGCACGAACCGGTAGCGTTTCACCCGCGCCAGTTCAAACAGCGTCTCCAGCGCGCCCTTGAGGTCGTAGAAGTCGTATTCCAGCTTCCGTTCGCCGGAGTACCGCTCCGGCGAACGCTGCCCGGTGAGCACCATGCACAGCTCGAACCGCTCCTCCGGGAAGAGCTCCGGATTGCCGCAGAACACCTTGCCGATCTCGAAGAGCCGCAGATTGAGGTTCCGGCGCGAAATGTTCCGCTCGATCGTGCCGAGCATCTCGCCGAGCAGCCCCGGCCGGAGCACCGCCAGCTCCAGGCTCAGCGGATTCGACAGCTCAATCAGGTCCTCCCGCCGGAACCGCCGGTCCGCCAGCGCCGAATTGACGTTGACCATGCTGTAGTGCATGCACTCGTAGAACCCGGTCTCGATCACCTTGTCGCGCAGCCCCTGCAGTCTCCAGTAGGTGTCCTCCCCGATGGAGTGGCAGAGCTTGCCGTCAACCGGAATTTCCGGAATCTTATCCAGCCCGTGAATCCGGGCCACCTCTTCGGCGAGGTCCGCTTCGCGCGAAAGATCGAGCCGGAAGAGCGGCGCCGTCACCCGGCATCCCGTTTCGGTCACTTCGTCCACCTTCAAATGGAGCCGCCGCAGAATGTCGACGATCCGTTCGTTGGAGACCTCCGTGCCGATCAGGGCGCGGATCCGGTCGAACCGGCAGGAAATCACCTTCTCCTCCGGACGGCCGCTGTTGACATCCACCTTCTCCGAAGCGAGTTCGCCGCCCGCAGTCTCCAGAATCAGCTGCACCGCGCGGTCGGAGGCGACCGCACACATATCGAAATCCACCCCGCGCTCGAACCGGTAGCTCGAATCGCTGGAGATCCCCAGCTCGCGGCTGGTCGCCCGGATGTTCGAGGGCAGGAAGAGCGCGCTTTCGATCAGCACGTCGATGGTCGCGTCGGTCACGCCGGAGTACTCGCCGCCCATCACGCCGGCCAGCGCCATCGGCTTCGCCGCATCGGCGATCACCAGGTGACGGGGTTCGAGCGTCAATTCCTTGCCGTCCAGCGTGACGATCTTCTCGCCGGACTTCGCCCGGCGGGCGACCACCCGGCCGCCTTCGAGCTTCGCCAGGTCAAAGGCGTGCAGAGGCTGCCCCAGCTCCATCAGCACGAAGTTGGTGACGTCCACGATGTTGTTGATCGACCGCAGGCCGACGCTCTCCAGGCGCTCGCGCATCCACTTCGGGCTGGGGCCGACCTTGACGTTGCGGATCACCCGCCCGATATACCGGGGGCAGAGATCCGGCGCTTCGACCGTCACCAGATTCGGCGCGGGGGTATTGCACTCCGGCACCTTGATCTCCGGCAGTTTCGCCTCCACCCCGAAGAGGCAGGAGACGTCGCGCGCAATTCCCCACATCGACAGCCAGTCGGGGCGGTTCGGCGTCACTTCCACCTCAATCCGGGTGTCGCCCGGGTAGAGCTTCTCCACCGGGGTTCCGAGCTTCAGCGAGGAGTCGAGAATCATCAGCCCCTCGTGGTTGTCGGAGAGCCCCAGCTCCTTCTCGCTGCACATCATGCCCATCGATTCGACGCCGCGCAGCTTCGACTTCTTGATCTTGAAATCCCCTTCCGGCGTGTGGAACACCGTGCCGATCATCGCCACCGGAACCGTATTGCCCGCGTCGCAGTTCGGCGCGCCGCAGACGATCTGCAGCGGTTCGCCCTGCCCGACATCCACTTTGCAGACCGACATGTGGTCCGAATCCGGGTGGGGTTTGCGTTCGAGAATCCGGCCGACCACCACACCGGCGGGAACGGTGCCCGCCGACTCGACCGCTTCCACCTCGATGCCGGCCATCGTCAGCTTGTCGCAGAGCGTCGGGATGTCGCAGTCGACCGCGACATACTGCGTCAGCCAGTTACGTGAAATATCCATTTGAAAAGTTTCCTCCGTCAGAACTGTTCGAGGAAGCGAACATCGTTTTCATACAAAAGCCGAAGATCCGGAATCCGGTAGCGGAGCATCGCCAGCCGCTCGATCCCCATGCCGAACGCGAACCCGGTCCACTTCTCCGGATCGTATCCGACGTTCGCGAACACCGCCGGGTCGACCATGCCCGCTCCGGCGATCTCGATCCAGCCGGAGTGCTTGCACACCGGGCACCCCTTGCCGCCGCACATGATGCAGCTGAAATCATACTCCACGCTCGGCTCGGTGAAGGGGAAGAAGTGCGGCCGCAGCCGGATCTTCACCTTCGGCCCGTACATCTCGGTGGCGAAGGTCTGAAGCACGCTCTTGAGGTCGGCCATCGAGACGCCGCGGTCCACATAGAGCCCTTCGATCTGATGGAAGTTCATGCCGTGAGTCGCATCCGGCGTGTCGCGGCGGAACACCCGCCCGGGCGCGACAATCCGCACCGGCGGCTGATGAGACTCCATCACCCGGATCTGCACCGGGCTGGTCTGCGTGCGAAGAATCCGCCCGTCGGCAAAATAGAAGGTGTCCTGCGGGTCGCGGGAGGGATGGTCTGCCGGCGTGTTAAGCGCGTCGAAGTTGTGATAGATGTCCTCGATCTCCGGCCCTTCCGCGACGATGAACCCCATCCGGCGGAAGACCGCCACGCACTCGTCGGCCAGCATCATGATCGGGTGCTTGTGCCCCGCCTTCCAGCGCCGCCCCGGCAGCGTCAGGTCGATCGCGTCACCGCTGCCGGAACCGGCCGCCTTCAGCCGGGCGGCGGCGTTCTCGATCAGCTCCTGAATCTTCCCGCGGCCGGCGTTGAACGCACAGCCGGTCTCGCGCCGCTCCTCCGGCGGAACCTGCCCCATCTCCCGGGAGAGCGCCGGAAAAAGTCCGTTGCGCCCGAGATAATCGATCCGCAACTGCTCGACCGCCGCGGCATCGGCGGCCTCTCCCGCCCGCCGCTCCGCATCGGCGAGCGCCTGATTGATTTTTTCTATAATCGCATTCATTGATTTCACCGAATTCGAATTCCTGAAGGCCGCCTCCGCACCGTGCGGAAAGCCGCCGTGATTCCATTCAACGAGAACAAGGAGTCCGCCTCGCAGGAGACGAACGGTCCGCCGCTGAAGAGAAAGCGCCCGCTCTCTCTTCAACGGCGGCTGCTAAATCGCCTCGACTGGTCCGAATTTCTCATCGTTTCCGCATCTCCTCCCGGATCAAAACAAAAACAGCTTGAAAGTTGGTGAAAAAGTCACCAATTTCAAGCTGTCAGGCTTCGATCGTTTCGAGGCTCAGGCCTGGGTGACTTTTTCCACCAGGGCCTTGAACTCGGCGGGTTCGTTGACCGCCAGATCGGCCAGAACCTTGCGGTTCAGCTCGATATTGGCCTTCTTCAACCCGTTCATAAACTGGCTGTAGTTGACGTTCAGCGCGCGGCAGGCGGCGTTGATACGCACAATCCACAGACCGCGATACTGCTGTTTCTTCTGCTTGCGGCCGCGATAGGAGTGGGTCAGCGCCTTGTCCACCGCATCGTATACGGTGCGGATGTTCTTGCTGCTGTTCCCGTAAAATCCCTTGGCACGCTCCAACGTACGCTTGCGGCGCTTCCGCGACGGCACGGCATAAGTAACTCTCGACATGATGAATCCTCCGTCTCAGAATTAAAGCCCGTAGGGCAGCGCGGCCTTGATCCGGCGCATTTCAGTCGCTTTCACGGCTCCATCCTGACGCAGGCGGCGACGACGCTTCGCGTTTTTGGACGACTTCAGGTGGCGGGCACCCGCCTTGTGGTGCCGGAACTTGCCGGTCCCGGTCTCTTTGAGCCGCTTCGCGGCACATTTTCTGGTCTTCAGCTTCGGCATTGTTCAACTTCCTTCTTTGGAGTTTCGTTCTTCCGCCGAGCCGGTCAATGCAACACCGGCTGCGGCAGCCGCCCCCAAACCCTATTTGGGAGCGAAGTTCACGGAAATATTCCGCCCCAGCATCTTCGGTTTCCCGTCGGCATCCGCATACGGTGCCAGCGCCGCCATCACCTGATCCATCAGCTGGAACGCCAGATCCTGATGGGCCATTTCACGGCCGCGAAGTGCCAGAGTGATCTTTAATCTACACCCTTTTTCCAAAAAATCAAGGGCGTGCTTCAACTTTGTCTGATAATCGTGGTCGTCGATGTTGACATGAAACTTGACCTCCTTGAGCTTCTGCGCCGCGGAGTTCTTCCGCTGCGCCTTCAGATTCTTCTTCTGCTCATACTGGAGTTTGCCGAAGTTCATGATCCGGACCACCGGCGGCGTCGAGCGGTCGGAGACCAGCACGAGGTCCAGCCCCGCCTCCTGGGCAAGCTCCCGGGCGCGGGCGTACGGAACCACATTCAACTGTTCGCCGTCAACTCCGATCAGGCGGACCTGCTCGGCGGTGAATGTACGATCATTCGGTTTCAGCAGCTTAGCAATAACAGCACCCTCCCTTCAAAAAGGATATTTTCCGCTCCGGACGCCTCGTCCGGAGCTTATTTGCAACATTCTACACTATAACGTCAAACAATCTTGTTGTCAACCTCAAAACGCATTTTTTCCGCAAGTTGATCGACCGTCATGACGCCGAGCTCGCCTTCGCGGCGGTTGCGCACCGCGGCGGTTCCATCCGCCGCCTCCCGTTCGCCGACCACCAGCATGTACGGAATCCGCTCCTTCCGGGCGTCCTTGATCTTCGCGCCGAGGCTCGCCGCCTGCTCGTCGATCTCCACCCGGAACCCGCGCTTGCGCAGTTCCAGCATCAGCGCCTTCGCCGCATCCAGCTGTTTGTCGGAAACCGGCAGCACCCGCGCCTGTTCCGGCGCCAGCCAGAGCGGGAACGCCCCCGCGTACTGCTCGATCAGAATGCCGAAGAAACGCTCCAGCGACCCCATCAGCGCACGGTGCACCATGTAGGGCCGGTGCTTCTTGCCGTCCTCGCCGATGTAGGTCATGTCGAACCGCTCCGGCAGGTTGAAGTCGAACTGAATCGTCGCCGTCTGCCACTCGCGGCCGATCGCATCCTTCACCTTGAGGTCGATCTTCGGCCCGTAGAAGGCGCCGCCGCCCTCGTCCACCTCGTAGTCGAGGTTCAGCTTCTTCACCGCCTTCTCCAGCGAAGTCAACGCCTTCTCCCACCGCTCCGGTTCGCCGACCGCCTTGGCCGGGCGCGTCGAGAGGTACGGCTTGATCTCCTTGAATCCAAAGCAGTTCCAGATGTACAAACTGAACCGGAGCACTTCGGCGATCTCATCCTCGATCTGTTCCGGCGTACAGATGATGTGCGAATCGTCCTGCGTGAAGCCGCGCACCCGCAGAAGTCCGTGCAGCGCGCCGGACTTCTCGTAGCGGTAGACCGTCCCCAGCTCCGCCCAGCGCAGCGGCAGCTCCCGGTAGGAGCGCAGGCGCGACTGGTAGATCTCGATGTGGAACGGGCAGTTCATCGGCTTGACGTAGTAGTCCTTCTCGTCGATCTGCATCGCCGAGTACATCCCCTCCTTGTAGAAGTCGAGGTGACCGCTGGTCTCCCAGAGAATGCTCTGGCCGATGTGCGGCGTGTAGAGCAGCTGGTAGCCGTTCTTGTAGTGCTCCTCGCGCCAGAAGGTTTCGAAGGTGTTCCGGATGAACGCCCCCTTCGGGTGCCACAGCACCAGCCCCGGCCCGACGTTCTCGGAGAAGCTGAAGAGGTCCAGCTCCTGCCCGAGCTTGCGGTGGTCGCGCTTGGCCGCCTCCTCCAGCTGCTTGAGGTAGGCCTGCAGCTCCTCCTCGGTCGCGAACGCGGTGCCGTAGATCCGCTGCAGCATCTTGTTCTTCTCATCGCCGCGGAAGTAGGAGCCCGCGATCGACTGCAGCTTCACCGCACCGATGTCGCCGGAGTTGCCGACGTGCGGTCCGCGGCAGAGATCGACAAAGTCGCCGGTGCGGTAGAAGGTGATCTTCGCCCCTTCCGGAATGTCGGCGAGACGCTCCAGTTTGTAGGTCTGCCCGGCCTCGGAGAGCATCTTCTCGGCCTCGGCGCGCGAAAGCTCGAAGCACTCGAAGGGGAGTTTCCGCCCGATCAGTTTCTTCATCGCCTTCTCGATCGCCTTCAGATCCTCCGGCAGCAGCCGGTGCTCCATGTCGAAGTCGTAGTAGAAGCCGTTCTCGGTCGCCGGACCGATGTCGAATTTCGCGTCAGGATAGAGCTGCTGCACCGCCGCCGCCATCACGTGCGCGGCACTGTGCCGGATCGTTTCCAATGGATAGTTGTTCATGATAGTACCTGTATTTCAATCGAACTGTTTCGTTTCACTCAGCAAACACACACCGGATTGCACCGCTAGTCCCGCCCGCGTCGGTGACGCGGGGGAATCCTCTCTCTGCCCAATCATTCATCTTCCATCGCTCCAAACAGATCCGGCTGTTCCGGCGGAGGATCGATGATCTCCCGCACCGGCCGGAAACTTTTCCTGTGCTCCGGACAGGGCCCGAGGCGGCGCAGCGCATCGAGATGCTCCGCGGTGCCGTACCCCTTGTGCCCGGCAAATCCATATCCGGGATAGCGCGTCTCATACTCTTCCATCAGACGATCCCGGTAAACCTTCGCCACAATGCTGGCCGCCGCGATGCTCGCCGAACGGCCGTCGCCGCCGACCATCGCCCGCGACGGATACGGGAGCCCCTTCACCGGACGCCCGTCCACCAGAATAAAATCCACCTTTTCCAACTGCTCGACCGCGAGCCGCATCGCCCGCCAGGTCGCCCGCAGAATATCGAGCCGGTCGATCTCAGCCGCAGAAACCTCGCCGATCCCGATCGACACACCGGGCACCGCCCGGATTGCCCGTTCCAGCTCTTCCCGCTCCAAAGCGGTCAGCTTCTTCGAATCATTCACCGCCGGCCACGGCACGCCGCGCGGAAACACCACCGCCGCCGCTACGACCGGTCCGGCCAGCGGACCGCGCCCGACCTCGTCCACCCCGGCGACAAAACAGAACCCCTCCGCCCAGCATTCACATTCTGGCCGGAGGAGTTCATCCGCCTCGGATAACAATGCCGAAACACGATTCGACATGAATGGATCGAGGTCTTACTTCGTGCGCATCTCTTTGACGCGGGCGGCTTTGCCGACCTTGTCGCGCAGGTAGTAGAGCTTGGCGCGACGCACATCGCCGCGACGCACAACCTCGATCTTCTCAATCCGGGGGCTGTTGATCGGGAACACCCGTTCGACTCCCTGACCGGCCTGAACACGGCGGACCGTGAAGGTCTCTTCAATGCCGCTGCCGTGACGGGCGATCACCGTACCCTGAAACTGCTGGATACGCTCGTTGTCGCCTTCCACGATCTTGACGTGAATGCGGATCGTGTCGCCGACAGCGAACTCATGACGCTCGGCTCTGACCTGTTCCTTGCGAATTTTGTCGAGTATGTTCATTTCAACTCCGTCTCCGTTGTTTGTAAATACGTTTCCCACAAATCCGGCCGCCGTTCCCGGGTCAGCCGCTCCGCCTGGAGCCGCCGCCACCGGCCGATCCGGCCGTGGTCTCCGGAGAGCAATACCTCCGGCACCTTCCGCCCCCGGTACTCCGGAGGGCGCGTATACTGCGGATATTCCAGAAGCCCTGCCGAGTGCGACTCTTCGACGCTCGACGCGTCATCGCCCAGCACCCCCGGCAGCAGCCGGATCACCGCATCCGCCATCACCATCGCCGCCAGATTCCCGCTGGTCAGAACGAAATCCCCCAGCGATATCTCCCGCGCGGCAATCAATTCAATCGCCCGCTCGTCGACCCCTTCGTAGTGGCCGGCGACGATCAGCAGATGCTGCTGCTGTGCCAGTTCGCGCGCCACTGCATCGGTGAACCTCTCCCCTCTCGGGCTGGTCAGGATCACCACCGTGCCGGGACGCCGCAGATCTTCCACCGCTTCCACCAGCGGCTCCACCTTCATCAGCATCCCCGGCCCGCCGCCGTACGGCTTGTCATCCACCGTACCGCGCGCGTCGTGCGCATACCGGCGCAGATCGACCGCATGAATTTCCGCGAGATTCCGCTCCGCCGCCCGGCCGATGATACTTTCACCGAGCGGCCCCGGAAACATCTCGGGGAACAGCGTTACGATGTCGATCCGCATCCTTTCTTCCGAAATAATCAATCGAGAACTTCGACCGAAACCCGCTTGCGCTGCCGCCCGGCCGCGCCGCTCACCAGAGCGCGGATCGCCATAATGGTCTTCCCGCGCTTGCCGACGATCTTGCCGATGTCCTCGCCGCGGCAGGAGATCCGGATCGAGCACCCTTCCTCGTTCTCTTCACTCTGGATGCGCACTTCATCCGGGTAATCGACCAGCGAACGAACCACGTAGTCGACAAATCCCTCCAGATCGTGCAGACTGCCGGTGCCGGCGGCGGCACGCTTCGGCTTCTCCGCCTCACGGGAACCGCCGGTCAAAAAGTTCAACAATGCCTTCAGCATGTTTTTCATTCCTTCCCATTGCTCTTCCTCCGCCCGTCAGCGGCACGGAGGAGGGCCTCATCAGGCCTCGGGAGCAGCTTCCGCCGCAGCGGCTTCCGCGTCCGCCTTGGCCTGCGCCTCAGCCTCCGCCTTGGCCTTCGCTTCCGCCTCGGCCTTCGCCTTCGCCTTCTTCGACATTGCGGCCGGACGGACCACGTCCTTCAGACTCTTCCCGGCGCGGACACGCTCGACGATCTTCTCCGCGGTTTCGGAGAACGAAGCACCGACACTCTTCCAGTAGTCCACACGCTCCAGGTTGAGACGCTCCTCTTTGCTGCGCGGATCATAAAAGCCCAGCTCTTCAATCGCCTTGCCGTCGCGGCTGGAACGCTTGTCCATGACCACCACCCGGAAACAGGCCACATTGCGGGTTCCGGTACGCTTCAATCTGACTCTGACCATAAAACTCTGAACCTCTTTTCTTTTTCGATCACAATCCACGAGTCCGGCACATCCGCAATACGCCCCGAACCTTACCGCGCGGCAACAGCCACGTTATTCCTAACCGCGCCGGTCCGGAAGCCCCACTCCCACAGGCCCAGAGGATTTGGCCATAGAAGTGCAATATTGCTGTACCATGAACTTATAATATATTACTCAAAAAAAATTCTGCAAGTTCAATTCGGAATTTTTTCCCAACTTCCCGGAAACAGGGCGCCGGCCGGCGCCCCTCTTCCCCTCGGCCGGGAGCTCAATCCTCATCCGCCGCCGGCGTACAGATCCGGCAGTGCTTGCAGTCCATTCCCTGCGGCGGCACGTAAAGCCGGCCTTCGCGAATCGCCTTCCGCCGCGAGAAGTAGTTGCGAATCGCCAGAATCGTGCCGACGATGATGAACGCACCCGGCGCCGCCGACGGCAGCAGGAAGTCGGTCGTCCACGCCGTGATGATCTTCACCTCGAAGATCGACCCGGTGCTGAGAAACTCCCGGATCGCGCCGAGCATCGTCAGCGTCAGCGTGAATCCGAGCCCCATCCCGGCACCGTCGAGAATCGAGCGCAGCGGCCCGTTCTTCGACGCGAACGCCTCGGCCCGGCCGAGCACGATGCAGTTCACCACGATCAGCGGAATGAAGATCCCGAGCGCCGCGTACAGCGACGGCGGCGCATAGGCCTTCATCAGCAGGTCGATGATCGTCACGAAGGTCGCAATCACCACGATGTAGACCGGGATGCGGATCTTCTTCGGCACAATTCCGCTGATGAGGGAGATCACCAGATTGCTCCCCGCCAGCACGAAGGTGGTCGCGATCCCCATGCCGACGCCGTTGGTGGCGCTGCTGGTCACCGCCAGCGTCGGACAGGTGCCGAGCAGAAGAACCAGCACCGGGTTCTCCTTCCAGATTCCCTTGGTAAAATCCTTGAGCAGGCTCATTTCTCTTTTCCTCCCGCCTTTTCCAGTTCCGCCCGGATCGCGGCGCCGTCCGTGAGATAGCACTGCGCGACCTGGTCAGCCAGCGCCGTGACGGTGCGGCTGGTGATGGTAGCCCCGGTGACGTAGTCGATGGTTCCACCATCCTTCTTCACCCGCCAGTTCTTCCCCTTTTCCGCGATCTTCCCGTTGAACTGGTCGAGGACCGGATTGGGCGCCAGCCCCTCCGGACGCTTGTCGAAAAGGTTGAAGATGGTCTTCCGGAACTGGCGCTGACAGACGTTCGCGCCGAGTCCGGGCGTCTCGTTCTGCGCGGTGATCAGCATCGCGCGGATTTTCCCGTCAGGATCGAGTCCGACCAGCCCGCGCACCGGGCCGGCGTAACCGCGCGCCGAGGCCTCGGCGGCGACCGCCACGAGTTTCCCCTTCTCATAGGCGCCCATGAAGAGGATGCCGTTGCACTCGACCGTCTGCTCAGTCGGCTGATTGTCGAACGGCGGCAGAATCTGCCGGAGCGCCTGGTTCTTGTTCTCCAGCTCCGCCTTCTCAATCGGCGCGGCAACCAGGTCGGAGAAGAGCGCCAGCAGCAGCGCCGAAACCAGGCCGGTAATTCCGAGAAAGAGTCCGAGGACCCAGAAATTTTCGGTATTCTTGAGATTCATTTTCCTACCCCCGTTTCGCCACGTAGCCGAAAGGCCGCCGGCCGCACCAGCGGTCGATCAGCGGCACGAGCGCATTCATGAAGAGAATCGAGAAGCTGACCCCTTCCGGATAGTTCCCCCAGATCCGGATCACGCTGGTGATCACGCCGCAGCCGATCGCGAACACCACGCAGCCGGTGCCGGTGATCGGCGAAGTGACCATATCGGTCGCCATGAAGAAGGCGCCGAGCATCAGTCCGCCGGTCAGAATGTGGAAAAGCGGCGTCGGCGTCACCCCCGGCAGGAACCAGTTGACCACGCCGGTGATGATCGCCACCGTGCCGATGTAGCAGACCGGCACCCGCCAGTTGATCAGATTGAAGGCGATCAGCAGAATTCCGCCGATCAGCAGGGCGATCACGCTGGTTTCACCGATACAGCCGCCCTTCTGCCCCAGGAAGTAGCGCCAGAGCAGCGCCTCGTTGTCGATCTTCGAGAAGTTCGTCTCCGCTTCCAGCGTGCGTCCCAGAACCTTTTTGGTGGTTCCGGCGACGCCGAGCGGCGTCGCACAGGTCACCGAATCGAGCGGCTTGCCCGCCTTGAGATCAGCCAGAGCCGCCGGACTGTAGAACTCCGCCGCCTCGGGATATCCCTTCCCGGTCATGCCGGCCGCGGGAGCCCAGGTGGTCATGATTCCGGGGATGGCGATCAGCAGGCCGACCCGCGCCACCAGCGCCGGGTTGAAGGGATTGTTGCCCAGTCCGCCGAACACCTGTTTGCCCAGCCAGATCGCCAGCAGCGCACCGATCAGACACGCCCAGAGCGGCGTCCCCGGCGGCAGGTTCAGCGCGAGCAGGAGACCGGTCAGCGCCGCGCTGCAGTCGGAGATGGTGCCGACGACCGGTTTCCCGGCCAGTTTGCACCAGAGCGCTTCGGCGCCGACGCAGAAGATCATCGTCGCCAGGATGACGCAGAGCGCCGAAACTCCGAAAAACCAGACCCCCGCGGCGGCCGCCGGCAGCAGCGCCAGCACCACCCGGTACATGATCCGGCGCACGTTTTCGGCGCCATGCAGGTGAGGAGACGAGCTCAGGACCAGTTTCGAACCGGTCGGGAGCATCACATCACGATTGGTTTTGTTTTCACTCATGATCTATGGAAAACCTTTCGAAGTGGTTATTTCTTGCGCTTGCGGATTTCAGCCTTGGCGCGGCGCATGTGCTGGACCAGCGGCCGCCGGGCCGGGCAGACGTAGGCGCAGGAGCCGCATTCCAGACAGTCCATCACGTGATTCTGGGCGGCGAGATCGAACCGTTCGCCCTCGATCGCACTTGCCAGCAGGCAGGGTGTCAGGTGCATCGGACAGCCCTGCACGCAACGGCCGCAGCGGATGCAGCCGACCGGATCGTAATTGAGCGCCTCGCTCGCCGGCAACAGCAAAATCCCCGAGGTGTTCTTGCAGACCGGCACGTCGAACGACTTCTGGGCGAACCCCATCATCGGGCCGCCGAGAATCAGTTTGCCCGGCTCCTCGGTGACCCCTCCGGCGAACTCGATCGCACGAATCACCGGCGTACCGATGCGGAGACGCCAGTTGCCCGGATTCTTCACCACTTCACCGGTGACGGTCACCACCCGTTCCACCAGCGGCAGCCCGCGGACCACCGCGTCAGCGGTCGCAGCCGCGGTGCCGACATTCTGCACCACGCAGCCCGCATCCATCGGCAGCCCGCCGGAAGGAACCACACGCCCGGTAATCGCATTGATCAGCTGTTTTTCCGACCCCTGCGGATACTGCACCTTGAGCACGGCGATCTTGACGCCGTATTCGCTGGCGCGGCGGCCGAGAATCTCGATCGCATCCGCCTTGTTCTCCTCGATGCCGACGTAGATGTTGGATACGCCGAGAATGCGGCCGGAAATGGCGGCCCCTTCGAGCACCTGCTCCGGCGCCTCCAGCATCAGCCGGTGGTCGGCGGTGAGGTAGGGTTCGCATTCGGCGCCGTTGAAGATCAACGTGTCGATCTTCTTCTCCGGCGGCGGCGAGAGCTTCACATGGGTCGGGAACGCCGCCCCGCCCATCCCGACCAGACCGGCCGCGGCGATGCGCGCCACCAGATCGGCCGGAGCCGCGTTGCGCCAGTCGATCGGCGGGAACGTTTCCCCCGCCTCGTCCTGCCCGTCGGCTTCGATCTCGATCGCCGGCACCGGGATGCCCATCGAACCGGGCACCTCGACGATGCCGGTCACCTTGCCGCTGGTCGGCGCGTGCAGATTGGCCGAAACGAAGCCGTCGGCGGCCGCGATCAGCTGATATTTCTTAACCAGATCCCCCGCCTTGACCACCGGTTTCGGCGGCTTCCCGGCGTTCTCGGAGATGACAACCTGATATTTCGACAGCAGCGGCGCAACGGCAATCGGCGAACCGCTGCTCAGCGTCTTGCCGTCGCCGGAGGGATGAATCCCCCCTTCAAACGTCAAAACTTCTCTAGAACTCTTATTCATTTTGCAGGACTCCAGTCAGGCTCGTTCTGTTCGATCTTCAAGTGCTCTTCAGCGGTCAGAAGACAGCCGGTCGGGCAGCCGATCGCCTGAACGTCCGCAGCGTCCGGCAGCGGCCGGGCACCGTAGTTGACCTTCGCCCGGAACCCGTTGACCGTGAACTTCTCCGGTGCGTAACGGGCACACTTGCGGCAGCCGAGGCAGGGCACCTTGCAGACCTGCTTCTTGGCCGGTCCCTTGAGCGGAGAGTTGCAGTAGACGTGCACCTCCGCCTCGGCGGGAACAAGCTTGATCACGCCGCGCGGACAGGCCGCGACACACTTGCCGCACCCGACGCAGAGCTCCCGGTGCACCACCGCGAGATTGTGGATGATTTCGATGGCGCCGAAGGGACACTTCCGCGCGCAGGTCCCCATGCCGAGACAGCCGTACTCGCACCCCTTCGGACCGCCCGCCACCAGCGAAGCGGAGACGCAGTCAAGCACGCCGTTGTAGTTGGAAAGCCGGACCGTCTGCTCCCTGTCGCCGCCGCAGCAGACCACCGCCCGCTGCTGAAAGGACTCCCCGGCATCGATGCCGAGCGCCATCGCGATCGCGGTCACCTGTTCCTTGCTGGAAACCGGACACTTCGAGGGGGGATTCTCCCCGGCGACCACCGATTTGGCGAAGTCGGAGCAGCCCGCCTTGCCGCAGCCGCCGCAGTTGGCGCCGGGCAGGAGCTCCGTCACCAGTTCGACCCGGGCGTCAGATTCCACCCGGAACAGTTTCGCAAACCAGCCGATCACGATGCCGAGCACCAGCCCGAGCACCGCCATCAGCACGATTGCCGTCAACAATGTCATCATATCGACTACCTCTCTTCTGGAATCAGCAAAGTCCGGAGAATCCGACGAACGCCATCGCGAGGATTCCCGCCGTCACCAGAGCGATCGGCGTCCCCTGGAACGCGGTGGGCGGCGAGGCGAGCTCCAGCCGTTCGCGCAGACTGGCGAAGAGCAGCAGCGCCAGCGCGAAGCCGATTCCGGAAAAGAATCCGAACACAGTCGACTCCAGCACCGTGTAGTTGTTGTTCGCATTGATGGTCGCCGCACCGAGCACCGCGCAGTTGGTGGTGATGAGCGGCAGGTAGATGCCCAGCGCCTGATAGAGCACCGGGCTGAGCTTCTGGAGCATGATCTCGATCAGCTGCACCAGCGCCGCGATGATGAGGATGAAAAGCAGCACCTGGAGGAAGCCGAGATCGACTGCGGTACCGCCGAAATTGAAGTGGAGCAGATGCCGGAATACCACCGACGTGATGAACGACGCCAGCGTCATCACAAAAATCACCGCTCCGGACATGCCCATCGCCGTGCTCAGCCGTTTCGAGACGCCGAGGAAGGGGCAGATTCCCAGAAACCTCGACAGCACGAAGTTATAGACCAGCACAGCGCCGATCGTCAGTTCAAGATATTTCATTTTACCCTGACCCGTCTCCCTGTTGTTTTGATGTTTCGACCTTTTGGACGATCCCATTAAAATAAACGTGCCGAATCATTTTGTCAAGAGTTGGAGGAGCGATTTGTCTTTGAAATTCCGCTCTTTTTCCGTCGGAAGAGCGGGCGCAGGAACGGCAAATCCGTCTCGCAAAACCGGTATTTTTCCCCAATTTTCCCGTTTTTTTCTCCGTCGATGGAAAAAATCTTCCGATTCCGGCAGTTTTTTTTGGGTTAAAGTGTTGAAAAAAACAAAGTGGCGCGATATTTTAATGGAAAATTGCAGTGTCTTTCTGAACAGGGCCGTTTGCCAGCCCCTCTGCGTTGTATGTTCAGGCGGCCGAAAAACCGTATTACGGAGAATAAAAAATGAAGTATGATTTTACCCAGTACGTGACCAAGGATTCCGTGATGGCCCTCGACGGCCGGAACAAACTCGAGGTCATGGACCAGCTCATCACCCGGGCGGCGGATCTGACGAAATTGAGCCGCGACGTCATCTTCCGGCTGACCTGGAAACGGGAGCAGATGATGACCACCGGCGTCGGCGGCATGCTCGCGCTGCCCCATATCCGCGTCAACGACATCAACCGCCCCTACGTCCTCGTCGGCGTCTGCGAGAATCCGATCGAAGATTACCAGGGCCAGGACGATCAGCCGGTGCGGGTCATCGTCTTCACCGTCGCGCCCGATGAAAATCAGGAGGCCTATCTCCAGCTGCTCTCGAGCATCTCGCGCCGGCTGCGCAATCCGGCCCTAATCGAGGAGCTGATCGCCAACGTCTCGACGCCGGCCCAGATCCTCGACATCATCAAACGGGAAAACGCCTGACGGCACAGGGGGGGGAACGACACCATGAGCAGCAGAACCACCAACGAACTCGGCGCCAAGGCGCAGATCGACTTCCACTGTTTCGACCCGGAGTGCGACGGCGTCGTCAAGTTCAATCTCGCCGACATTTCCGCACGCGATTTTCAGGCGGTCTGCCCGAAGTGCCACCGCCCCTACGCCCTCGATGCGGCGCTGAAAGATAAACTCGGCCGGATGCTGGAGCTGATCGTCGCCATCCGGCACGCGGAAGATATTCTCGGCGACAGCAACGTCTCGGTCAACGTTGCCGGCGGCGAAGTCAAAATTCCGTACGCGCTTCTGCTGACGCGTCTGAATACTCTCATCACGCTCGAAGTCGGTGACCGCAAGGTCGATTTCCACCTCTGGGTGGAGCCCTCTTCTCCGGATACGTTCCGTTAAAAGTCAGCTTGAGAAAAGCGGTGGATGTGTCGACAGGCGCCGGCCGGTCCGAACGGGGGGAAACATCCCCCGGAGGCAGGCGGGCGCCGGTGTCGTTTTCGGGAGGGGGAATTTCCCGCAGGGGAAACGGATGGTATCAATCACAATGATATACAGGAGAACGATTATGACAGAACAGGAAATCATCAGAATTCTGGAAGAATCCGGCGCTCTGCTCACCGGCCACTTCCAGCTCCGCAGCGGACTGCACAGCAACCGCTTCTTTCAGGCGGCGCTGCTGCTCCAGTATCCCGACAAGGCGGAGAAGGTCTGCCGCTTTCTCGCCGACCAGTTCCGCGGCGAGAAGATCGACGCGGTCATCAGCCCCGCGGTCGGCGGCCTGATCGTCGGTCAGGAGGTGGCCCGCGCCCTCGGCTGCCGCGCCATCTTCGCCGACAAGGAGGATGGAAAACTGGTGCTCAAGCGCGGCTTCACCATCCGGCCCGGTGAACGGATTCTCGTCGCCGAGGATGTCGTCACCAAGGGCGGCCGCGTCCAGCAGACCATCGATCTGGCCCGCAGCTTCGGCGCGGACATCGTCGGAATCGCGGTGATCGTCGACCGGTCCGGCGGCGATGCGAAGTTCGACGTTCCGTTCAAGAGTGCGCTCAAGCTGTCGCTGCCGACCTTCCAGCCGGAAGAGTGCCCGCTCTGCAAAGAGGGGCTGCCGGTCGATCGCCCGGGGTCGAAATAAGATGCTGAATCAAATTCTCAAAGCCGTTTTCGGCACCAAATCGCAGCGCGACCTCAAGAAAATGCTTCCGCTGGTCCGCCGGATCAACCAGCTGGAGGTGGAGTATCAGAAGCTCACCGACGAGGAGCTTCAGGCGAAAACTCCGGAGTTCAAACAGCGCCTCGCCAACGGCGAGACCCTCGACGACCTCCTCTGTGAAGCCTTCGCTGTCGTGAAGAACGCCTGCCGCCGCATGGTCGGCCGCGAAGTCGAAGTGTGCGGGCAGAAGCAGGTCTGGGATATGGTTCCCTTCGACGTCCAGCTCATGGGCGGCATCGCGCTCCACCGCGGCGGCATCGCGGAAATGGCCACCGGCGAAGGCAAAACCCTCGTCGCGACCATGCCGCTCTACCTCAACGCCCTGACCGGGCGCAACTGCCAGCTGGTCACGGTCAACGACTACCTTGCCCTGCGTGACTCCACCTGGATGGGCACGATCTACACCTTTCTCGGGCTGACCGTCGGCTGTCTGCAAAACCAGCAGCCGCCCCACGTCCGCCGCGAACAGTACGCCTGCGACATCACCTATGGCACCAACAGTGAATTCGGCTTCGACTACCTGCGCGACATGGGCATGGCGAACGAGGCCTCCCAGCTGGTGCAGCGCGACCACTACTACGCGATCATCGACGAAATCGACAGCATTCTGATCGACGAAGCGCGGACGCCGCTGATCATCTCCGGCCCGGTGCCGATGTCGACCCATCAGTTCGACAAACTTCAGCCGCTGGTGGCGGATCTCTACAACAAGCAGAACCTGCTCTGCTCGCGACTGGTGCGAGAAGCGCGCGCCACGCTCTCCGAAGAGAACCTCTCTTCGGAAAAACGCGAGGAGGCGATGTTGAAGCTGCTCCAGGTCAAACTCGGGCTGCCGACACACAAACAGCTGCTCCACGTGCTCGAAGACGGCGAGATCGTCAAGGATCTGGAGAAGCTCGAACTGCGCGTCCGCAGCGACGCCAACCGCGGCATGCTGCAGGAGGTGCAGGAGGCGCTCTTCTTCTCGATCGACGAGAAGACCCACGAAGCGGACCTGACCGAGCGCGGCCGTAAGACGCTGTCGCCCTCCGATCCGGATGCGTTCATCATGCCCGATCTGCTCGGCACGATCAACGCGATCGACAGCGACGACTCCCTCACGCCGGAGGAGAAGACGGAAAAACGCAACGCCTTCCAGGCGGAATTCGCCGACAAGAGCGAACGTCTTCACGACCTCTCGCAGCTGCTCAAGGCCTACTGCCT
This sequence comes from uncultured bacterium, assembly GCA_900551245.1. Lineage (GTDB taxonomy): Bacteria > Verrucomicrobiota > Lentisphaeria > Victivallales > Victivallaceae > Victivallis. The sequence goes on from URVC01000027.1 coordinate 51,035, forward strand.
CTTTGAAAAGGACGTCAACTACGTCGTGCAGGAGGGCAAGGTCATGATCGTCGACGAGCACACCGGCCGTCTGATGCCGGGGCGTCGCTTCTCCGACGGGCTCCATCAGGCGCTCGAAGCCAAGGAGAACGTCGAGATCGAGCAGGAAACGCAGACGATGGCGACCATCACCATCCAGAACTACTTCCGCATGTACGAAAAGCTCGCGGGCATGACCGGTACCGCCGAAACCGAAGCGGCGGAATTCCATCAGATCTACAAGCTTGACGTCACGGTCATCCCGACCAACCGCCCCTGCATCCGCAAGGACGAGAACGATTCGATCTTCAAGACCAAGCGCGAGAAGTTCAACGCGATTCTCAAGGATGTGGAGGAGCGCCACAAGAAGGGGCAGCCGGTTCTGCTCGGAACGATTTCGGTGGAAGATTCCGAAATTCTCTCCCGCATGCTCAAGCTGCGGCACATTCCGCACAACGTGCTCAACGCGAAGAACCACCAGCACGAAGCGGAAATCGTCGCCCGCGCCGGTCAGCCCGGCGCCGTGACCGTCGCCACCAACATGGCCGGCCGCGGTACCGACATCAAGCTGGCTCCGGGCGTTGCGGAACTGGGCGGTCTTCACGTGATCGGCAGTTCGCGCCACGACTCGCGCCGCATCGACCGCCAGCTGCGCGGGCGCTGTTCCCGCCAGGGAGACCCGGGCTCCTCGAAGTTCTACGTTTCGCTGGAAGACAATCTGATGCGCCTCTTCGGCTCCGACCGGATCGTCAAGATCTTCGAGCGGTTCGGCCTGGAAGAGGGGGATGAACTCCAGCATCCGTGGCTCAACAAGTCGATCGAGACCGCACAGCGCCGGGTGGAGCAGCATCACTTCGCCATCCGCAAACGCACGCTCGACTTCGACGACGTGATGAACAAACAGCGCGAGATCATCTACGGGTTGCGCAAGGAGGCGTTGCTCTCGGAGAATCCGCACGATGTGCTTTTCGGCATCATCGAGCAGGTGGTGGAGTCCGAGGTCAACAACGCCGCGGCGCCGGATGAATCCCGCCGGGGCAGTGAGAAGGACGGCTTCAATGCCGGGAAACTGATTGCCTACCTCAATCTGACCTTCCCGCTGGAATTCAAGGCGGAAGAGCTCACCGCCGGATTGCAGGACGGGCGGCTGGTCGATCCGGATGCGCTGACGCTTCAGATCGTCGGCCGGATTGAAAACGCCTACGGCGACCGGAATGCCGGACTGCCCGAAGATCAGGTGCAGTACCTTGAGCGCCACACGGTGCTCGAGGCGATCGACCGGCTCTGGCAGGAACATCTCTACGCCATGGACAACCTCCGCTCGAGCATGTCGCTGCGGGTCTATGCGCAGAAGGACCCGCTGGTCGAATACAAACACGAGGCGTACAAGATCTTCAAGTCGCTGATGGATCAGATCTACCACGATGTCGCCGGCAACCTCTTCCGGGTCACAGTGACCCGGCTGCTCTCGCTGGAGGAGCTGCTCGCGACCATGCCGCAGGAGCTGATTCACCAGACCTTCGGCCAGTTCGGCGGCGGCCCCGTCGAAGCGCCCGGACTTCCCGGCAACGCGGTGCTCAACGGAACGGTTACGGAAGAGGCGCCCGCCGAAGCGCCGCAGGAACCGGAGGTGCAGATCACGTTCCGCCGCGAGGTTCCGAAGGTGGGGCGCAACGACCTCTGCCCCTGCGGCAGCGGCAAGAAGTACAAGAAGTGCTGCGGAAAAGAGTAACGGGCACAACGGCAAACAGATACTCCTCCGGAACAGAAACGTTCCGGGGGAGTTTTTTTGTGCGCGGTCAAGACCATCCGCAGTAACCAGGCATTCTCACGAACACAAGCGCGGCCACTGCCTCCCACAGTGACCAAGCCTTCTCTCAGGTACAAGCGCGGTCACGGCCTCCCGCAGTAACCCAGCCTTCTTACAGGCACAAGCGCGGCCGGTACCTTCCACAGTAACCAAGCCTTCTCACAGGCCCAAGCGCGGTCAGCGCCGCGAGCGCATGTGAGAGAACTGCTTTGCGAAACG
>URVC01000028.1 GCA_900551245.1 uncultured bacterium
TCGCGATCGACGAGCCGACCATCTCGATGATGTTCCGCATCAACGATTCGCCGTTTTTCGGCAAGGAGGGCAAGTATGTCGGCAGCCGCCAGCTGCGCGAGCGTCTGTTCAAGGAGGTCGAGCGCGACGTCGCGCTGCGGGTGGAGGATGTCAACGGAGAGGCGTTCAAGGTCTCCGGCCGCGGCGTTCTGCACCTTGCGATCCTGATTGAAACCATGCGGCGCGAGGGGTATGAGTTCGCGGTTGCGAAGCCGCAGGTCATCTGCAAAACGATCGACGGCGTGAAGAACGAGCCGATCGAGCGGCTCAGCGTGGATGTGCCGTCCGAATTCGCCGGCAAGATCATCGAGATCGTCGGCCAGCGGCGCGGCGAGCTGATCCAGATGGAGTCGCGCGGCGTCCGGCAGCTGGTCGAGTTTTTCATCCCGACCCGCGGACTGATCGGATTGCGCAGCAAGGCGCTGACCGCCAGCCAGGGCGAGGCGATCGTCTCGCATCTTTTCGACCATTACGAGCCGTTCAAGGGGGCGATCCCGTCCCGGACGAACGGCACCATGGTCAGCATGGCGCAGGGCAAGGCGATTCCGTTCGCGATCGACGGACTTCAGCAGCGCGGCGAGTTTTTCATCGAACCCGGCGTGGACTGCTATGAAGGAATGATCGTCGGCGAACACTGCAAGGAAGGGGATCTGGTCGTCAACATTCAGCGCGCCAAACAGCTGACCAACCTCCGGGCCGCTGGAAGTGATCGCAATATGAAGATTGCTCCGCCCCGGAAGATGTCGCTTGAGCAGGCGCTCGAATATATCGAGGATGACGAGCTGGTCGAAGTGACGCCGAAAAACATCCGTCTGCGCAAATTCTTCCTGACTGAACTGGAGCGGCGCCGTTCCCGCGGCAAGACCGCTTCGGATCTCTGAGCGGATCGGCTTGTTTCATGAGGCGTTTTCTGCGGTTCTGGCTGCTGCTTGCGTTGCTGGTGTATTCCGTCGGACTTTCGGCGGGCACCCGCAACGTTATTTTGATTCTCTGCAACGGCGTCAATCTTGCACAGCTGGAGCTGGCAAAACAGGCGGGGCTGAGCCGGGCGGGGCTCTCCAATACTGCCGCCATGCCGGTGGGCGGGACGCTTCTGCCGCTGACCGGACGATTCCGCGATCTGGAAATCGCCGCGTTGAATGCGCTCGCCTGCGGCTACGCCGGGGATCGCTCTCTCGGTGTGACGCCGGGCGGGGATGAAGTGGAGTCCCTGCTGGGCGAGGCGAGGCTTCAGGGGCGCCGTACCGGATTCCTCACCGACGGCGCACTCAACGACTGGCCGGGCGGGGCGTTTTTCGCCCGGGAGAATCCGCTGCCGCCGCGGGAGCGGCTCGAAGCCTGGCTCCCGCTCAGCGATATCGATTTTCTGGCCGGTGCACTTTTCCGCCCTCTGCCGACGGCGCTGGAGCCGCTGGAAACTCCGATGAACCGGCTCGGATATCAGCTGGTCCGGACACCGGAAGAGTTGCGGAATGCCGCCGCAGGCCGTCGTCTCTTCGCCATCCATGAGTTGGAACAGGATTCTTCCGTTCTTCTCTCCTATATGGATACGGCACTGCGGATTCTGCCGAATGAACGGGGCATGCTTCTGGTGGTGAACTGTGCCGCCCCCGGCGCGGCCGCGTTGGTCAACGACACCGCCGGGGTGATTCGGGAACTGTGGAGAGTGGACCGCGTGCTCGGTCGCGCGCTCGACTTCTTCAAAGCGAATCCCTCCAATACGCTGGTTGCGCTGATTTCACTGTACGACATCGGTGACCTTCAGCTCCCCCGGCCGGTGGCCGCTGATTTCCCGGTCGGACGCAGCCGGTCGGAAATTCTGGCGCGTCTCGCCGCCGGACGGGTGAGCGGGGAAAAGGCGCTGGAACTGGCGGGGGCAGGGGATCTTTTCGCGCCCTCGTCCCGGGAGCTGACGGCGGTTCTCGCGGGGTATTCGCGGGTGGCGAACTCTCCGTTGCCGCGCAGTTTCGAGCCCTGGCTGGACCGGGTGCTCTCGTTGCGCGACCGCCATTCCGGGGTGGAGTGGCTCACCCGGAGCGTCACCATTTCGCTGACGCCGGTGTTTGCGATCGGCACGGGGGCGCAGGCGTTCGCCGGAGAATACAATGCGCTGGAGCTGCACGATGCACTCCGCCGTGCTCTCGGAGTCGGGGCCCGTCCCTAGTCGGAGAAGAGATCGGGCGTGACCGGAATTTCCTCCGCGCCGTCAGCATGTTCGGCAATCCAGCGCATCACGATCGAAGTGATGAAATCGATTTCTGCTTCCGTGAGAGCTCTGCCCGCCGGAATTCTGTGCCATTTCGCCAGACATCCGCGGCAGCAGCAGCCGGTCGCGTGCTGGGCGATGAAGCAGGGATGACCCCGCATGGGGGTCTGGCGTCCGTCATTGCGGGGATGAGCGGGAGCGAGCCGTTCCTGAAAAAACTTCCGGCACTGGCCGCGAAGTACCGGAACTCCCGTTTCGGCGACGATGCGCAGCTCCTTCTGCCCCAGCCGGAAACGGGAACGGAATTTTGAGGCGGCCAGCCGGAGTTTGAGCGCTTCATACTCCTCCCCGGAAATTTCCGGGGAGGCGGGAGGCAAATCGGAATCAGCCCCGGCGTTCTTCTCCATATTCCAGCCAGTTCCGGGGAGGGGTCAGAGCAGGTGCCCCATCCGCTCCTTTTTGGTGCGCAGATAGAACTCGTTCTCCTTGCCGGGTTCGATGATGATCGGAACCCGTTCGGTGATCTTGAGGCCGTATCCGGAGACTCCGACCAGTTTTTTCGGATTGTTGGTCAGAAGACGGATGGATTTTACGCCGAGATCGAGCAGAATCTGCACGCCGATGCCGTATTCGCGCAGGTCGGCGGGGAAGCCGAGTTTTTCATTGGCCTCGACCGTGTCGCACCCCTGATCCTGCAACTGATAGGCGTGGATCTTGTTGAAGATGCCGATGCCGCGCCCTTCCTGACGGAGGTAGACGAGCACGCCGGAGCCGTTTGCGACGATCTGACGCATTGCGGCGTGCAACTGTTCGCCGCAGTCGCACCGTTCGGAGCCGAAGACGTCGCCGGTAAGGCATTCGCTGTGGACGCGGACCAGAACATTTTCCTGATCTTTGACGTCGCCGTAGACCAGCGCGAGATGTTCGAAGGAATCCACTTTGGTCCGGTAGGGAATGACGCGGAACTCGCCGAACACCGTGGGCAGCCGGGCGCTGACTCCCGGGATGATCAGCCGTTCATGGTGGCGGCGGTAGGCGATGAGATCGGCGACCGAACCCCATTTGAGATGATGTTTCTTGCGGAACTCATCCAGTTGCGGCAGACGTGCCATGGTGCCGTCGTCGTTCATGATCTCACAGATGACGCCGGCGGGAACAAGTCCGGCCAGCCGGGCGAGATCGACGGCGGTTTCGGTGTGTCCGGCCCGCCGGAGAACGCCGCCCGGACGGGCGATCAGCGGGAAAAGGTGTCCCGGTGAGACGAAATCCCCGGGCGCGGTGGCCGGGTCGATCAGCGCCTGCACCGTTTTCGCCCGGTCGAAGGCGCTGATGCCGGTCGTGGTGCCGTGCCGGGCATCGACGCTCTGCGTGAAGGCGGTGCCGAAGGGATCGGTGAGCGATGCCGGCGTGGTCAGATTGAGTTCGGCGGCGCGCTCAGCAGTGATCGGCGCACAGATGAGGCCGCGCGCATGCGTGGCCATGAACATGATCGCTTCCGGCGTGGCGTGAGCAGCGGCAACGACCAGATCACCTTCGTTTTCGCGGTGTTCGTCGTCGGTGACGATCACCATTTTGCCCTGCCGGATATCGGCGACCAGCTCTTCTACCGGATCGAATGTGAATTGACTCATATGGGAAATATCCTCAAGTGTTGGAGAGTTAAATGACAATTTCGCGGGAGATGGATTCAATGGCCGACGCCCTGCCGGTGAGGTAGTCGTAGGTGACGACCGCCGCATCGACCCGGATTGCACCGGTTTCGACAACCGGAAGCCGGTTCGGCATGCCGATGGTGAATTTTTGAAGCACAGCGGCGACGTCGCGGCCGAGGACGCTCACTGCGGCTCCCGCCATGCCGACGTCGGTCTGCACCGCGGTTCCGCCGGGCAGAACGCGGGCGTCGGCGGTCGGCACGTGGGTATGGGTGCCGAGCACGGCGGTCACCTTGCCGTCCAGGAAGTACCCCATGGCGAGCTTTTCACTGGTCGCTTCGGCATGGAAGTCGACGATGATGTTTTTGACCGAGGAGGGGATCTCCTTCAGGATCTGTTCGACCGTTTCGAAGGGGCAGTAGGCCGATTCGCGCATGAACACCTTGCCCAGCAGCGCGATGACGGCGACGTCGCCGCCGGCCGGATTGCGGAAGACACCCCAGCCGCGGCCGGGCTGGCGCTTCGAAAAGTTGGCGGGCCGGATGATCTGGGGAAACTGCCGGATGTCGGCGTCGAATCCCTTCTGATCCCAGGTGTGGTCGCCGCTGGTGAGCACGTCTGCCACGGTCAGAAGTTCACGGGCACAGCCGGCGGTGAGGCCGTTCCCCGCGGCGGAGTTCTCCGCGTTGGCGATGACGAACTGACAGTTGAATTCGCGGCGCAGTTCCGGCACAAGCTGTTTGACCGCTTCGCGGCCCCCTTTGCCGACGATGTCGCCGATAAAAAGCAATCTCATGAAAAAACCTCACAATTCGGTGATTGCATAACATAACACGCCAGAGGGGATTCTGCCAGTCAAACCATCTTTTTTTCGCGGTGTTTCCACAGCAGGCGAAGCGTGATGATCAGAACCGCCAGGAACGAGGCCGGGCTGACGAACAGCGCGGCCTGAATTCCAATCCGGTCCGCCAGAAATCCCACGCCGAGCAGCAGGATCCCGGCGACGCCCCAGGTACCGCCGACGATCAACCCCATGCGGGCTCCGAGCGACGGTCCATTCGGGGCGGTGCGGGCGAGCACCACCAGCTGGGGAAAACCCGCGCCGACCAGCGCGCCCGCAAGAAAGAGCAGCGGCAGCGCCGAGGCGGAACCGGCGGCGCACAAATACCAGATCAGGAAGGGCAACCCCGCCGTGATCTCCCAGAGGATGCATTTGATGATATGAAACTGCCGGATCAGAAAACTGGTGGTCAGCGCGCCGGCACCGGCTCCGGCTCCGAACAACATGGCGCTGAGACCGCCGAAGGCGAGAGAGAAGCCGTGCGCTTCGTTCAGGCAGGTCGGCAGCAACCCCTGAATCACCGTGCAACCGGTGTTGATCAATGTGGCGACCAGAAACACCTCTTTAAAGGTCAACACATCCCCGCCGGGCAGCTGAGGCGCATTCTTCGCCCCGGCGCCGTCCTTTGCCAGCCGGAGCCGGAGCATGCTGATGAACAGCACCAGCAGCAGTGCCGGGATAATCAGCAGAAACAATCCGGAAAAACCGGCGAATTCCACCAGTGTGCCGCCGATCAGCGGCCCGGCCGCGTAGCCGAGGAATCCCGAAAGCATGAAAATGGAAGTTGCAACCGCGGGAGAAATCGCCGTTCCGTCAATCGCGCAGACCGCGCGCAATCCCTCCGGATGCACCAGCGCCACGCCGACGCCGAGGATCAGCACCAGCGCGGTCAGCATCCACATCGCTCCGCCGCCGGAAGGGATGAGGCCGATAAAACAGATGATGCAGCCGAGCAGCAGGCCGATCTGGGGGAGCAACGGCCGGGTGGCGCTCTTGCGGAGGGTTCCTGCCCAGAGCTGGATCGTGTTGGAGCTGAAGGCGCACAAGGTCAGCAGCACAGTTCCCATGCCGATGGAGAGCGTGTATTTTTCGAGCAGAACCGGCAGAAATCCGGGCAGGGTGCCGGAAAGCATATCCACCATGAAATGCACAGCAGTGAGCACTGCCAGTTGACGAAATGCGAGAGAGTGTCGTGTCATCGGGAGTTCCTTTCCGGAAATTCAGGTCATATAATATACACCATCGGGCCGGTTTTATCAAGGCTGTTCCGGCCGGAGCCTCAATGGTTTGAAACTGCGGTTTGCAACTTTGCCGGAGCGTGTTATGTTATAGCGGAGTCCCGTAAACAAATTTGAGGAGGGTAACAATGGAATATCTGATCAGCCGCATCAACTGGAAGATGATGGAGCTTTTTGCCGCCGAGGATCCTGCGCAGATTGCGCACACCCAGAGTGTCCATGACTACACCCGGGTGCTCGCCGCCCGTTCCGGATGCGCGGAACGGCGAATCGCCCTGCTGGAGCTTGCCGCGATTCTGCACGACATCGGCTGCCCCGCGTCCCGGGCGAAGTATGGCGACAGCAAGCCGCCGCACCAGGAAGAGGAGGGGGCGCGCATCGTGGCCGAATGGTTGCGGGAGTGCCCGGAGCTGAACGACGACGAGAAGAAGTTCATCGAGGAGGCGGTCGGCAGCCACCATCAGTTCGAGGCGGCGAAACGTCTCGGATTCGAACCGCTGTTCGAGGCGGATCTGGCGGTCAATCTGCTGGAGGGGTACTATCCGCGGGAACGGGCGGGGGAGCTCTGTGAAAAACTGGTGACTACCGCCGCCGGGCGGGAGCTCTTCCATCTGCTTTTCGGCTGCTGCAGCGAATGTGCAGAGACCGATGCCGACAGGCAGGGGTAACGGGTATGGGCTTTCGTTTTTTCAAACGGATTCAGCTGGCGCCCGGCATTTCGATCAACCTGAGCCGTTCCGGCGTCTCTGCATCGCTGGGGCCGCGCGGGGCGAAGGTGACGCTGGGGCCGCGCGGCATCCGCAAGACGGTCGGACTGCCCGGGACCGGGATGTACTATACGACGCACTCCTCCTGGAAGTCGAAAAAGAAGACGCAGCCTCCGCCGCCGGAGGAGGCAAGTGCGGCGGAAGAAGAGAGCGCCGCGGAGGAGCCGCAGCTCGCGCTGGGATTTTTCGACCGGCTGGTCACGCCGGAAAACGAGGAGAATTTCATCGACGGACTGCGAGCTTTTCTGGAGGGGGAGCTTGAGAAGGCTCTCGACTTTTTCTCCCGCTCTCCGGAGTGCCCCGACGGTGCTTTCGTCGGCGGCATCATCGCATTGCGGCTGGAGCGCTTTGCGGAGGCCGCCGATCTGCTCTGCCGGGCGCTGGACGACGCCGACAAGTTCGGTTCTCTGTTCGACCGGTATGAGATCGAACTGGACATCGCGCTTCCGGTGACTGACGAGGTGGAATTGCACATCACGCGGCCGTCGCGCCGCGCCGCGATGCTCGCTCTGGTCGAAGCTTATCAGGCGCTCGGCGACTACGACGGCACGCTCGACCTCCTGCAGGAGCTTTACGAGGAGGATCCCGGGGATTCCATGGTCCGGGTGTCGCTTGCGGAGATTCTGCTGGAGCTCTCTGCCGGCGCTCCCAACGAAGCGGAGCTGCTCCGGCAGATTGCCGGACTGGCCGACGGTGTGGAGCCGGAAAGTTCCGCCGGGCAGGCTCTGCTCGACTATCGGAAACTCGCCGGGGAGCGGCTCCGGAAACTCGGGCGCTGATTGCGATAGAAAAAACGGCGGTCCGGTTTCGGGCCGCCGTTTTTGTGTTGATCTGGAGAGTTGTTCCGGACTATTTCCCGGAGAGCCGCTTGTTCCACTCTTCGAGTTTCTTCGCCGCGAATTCGCGCCCGCCGAGCCCGAAGGCGAGGGCCGCCGCAACACAGATCGCGCCGAGGAGCAGGGCGAAGGCGGTGCGGACGATGTCGCTGCCGATCTCCATGTTGCTCAACGCAATCGCGCCGGTGAAGACGAGCACCGCAATCCGGACGGTCAGCGCCAGCGCTTCGGAGTGTTCGCCGCGGCTGCGGATCGCACCCGCGGCCAGATTGGCCAGGTAGATGCCGATCAGCAGGACAACAATTCCGACCAGAATGTTTCCGCCGAAGTGGAGGAAGTCGCGCAGCAGATTGGCGAGCTCCTGGAAGCGGAGCAGTTCGCAGGCGGCGATGACCGCCATGAACATCACCGCGATCAGCGAAAGTTTGCCGACCACGACCGAGGGTTTGGCCCGTTCCGTTTTCGCTTCGCCGCAGACGTGTGCCATCAGTTTGTCGAACCCAAAGCCCTCCAGCAGCTGGGCGATGATGCCGGAGGCGAGGCTCCCGGCGATGAAGGCCGCGAAGATCAGCACCGCCGCACCGAAGATGTTGCCCGCCGCGGTAAGGATCATGTTGAAGAAGTCGGCGACCGAGTTCGACAGCGTTTCAATCCGGAGCGCGGTCAGCGACGAGATGAGCACCGGCAGGGCGACCAGCACGTAGGCGACCAGACCGACCAGCGAGGAGAGCTTCTGTTCGCCGAACACTTTTCCGCAGCCGATCTTCTCGCCCACTTCATCGAGCCGGACTGCGAAGAGGAGCCCGGAGACGGCGCGGTGGACGATTTTCGCCGCCCACAACCCGACCACCAGAACCGCGGCGGCCAGCAGCAGATTGGGCAGGAAGTCGAGCACCTTGGCGAACATCTGCTCCAGCGGCTCCGTGATGCCGCGGATCTCCAGCGCCCGCAATATGGCGGGGATGAAGAAGAAGAACACCAGCCAGTAGACGGTTGAACCGATGGTCGCCGAGACCGGTTTCCCGCTTTCCGCGAACTTTTCATCGATCTTGCAGGCCTTCATTGCGCTCAATGCCGCAAAGCGGAGCACGGAGGCGACAATCCAGGCCACGAAGATCAGCAGTGCCGCTCCAATCAGATTGGCCGCATAGCCGATGATGGAATCGGCGAAGTTGCGGATCGGTTCGGCGGTTTCGGAAAGGTTCAGCGCACTCAGACAGCCGAGTACGGTGAACAGGAGAATGAGCCAGAAAATGATGCGGGTGATGACTGTCTCCACCCGCACGGCGGAGCTGTGCGCCCCTTCCGGCAGACAGTTGGAGAGCTTTTTGCCCACCCCCCAGTTGCGCAGAATGATTCCGGCCCGGTTGGAGATCACCACCGCCAGCAGCCAGCCGATCAGCAGGATCAGGAGTGCCCAGATCAGATGGAGAACGTTGCTCTCCACGATCATTTTCCAGATGTTGTCCAGAAACTCTTCCATAGTTTTCCCCCTCTTTTGTTTTTTTCTGCAACGTTGCGCCAATCGCGGCGTTGCAATTCTAATGTATCGTTGCTTTGGAAAAAGTTCAAGCAGAGATGCGGAGGGTTGTTGCGGATTTTTTTACCGCTTCTCTCCCGTCTGCAGCAACTCCGTTGCCCGGCGCACCGTGGCCATCGCGTCGGCGGCGTAAATTGCTCCGATCGAATCGGCGAACGCTTCGTCGACCGCCGCGCCGCCGACGATCACCGGCGCCGTCACGCCGCGGGAACGGGCGAGATCCACCACCACCTTCATCTGCGGCATGGTGGTGGTCATCAGGGCGGAAAGGCCGATGAAGGCGGCATCGTGTTCAATTGCCGCGTTGACGATGGTTTCCGCCGGAACGTCCTTGCCGAGGTCGATCACCTGAAAATGGTGGTTTTTGAGCAGAAGTGCGACGATGTTCTTGCCGATGTCGTGAATGTCGCCCTTGACGGTGGCCAGCAGAAAGACCGGTCCGGCCGCATCCGCTCCGCCACTGCGGAGCAGAGGTTCGAGCTGTTCCATCGCCAGCTGCATTGCCGCGGCGCTCTGCATCAGCTGCGGAAGGAAATATTCCTTGCGTTCGAAGCGGTTCCCCACTTCCGTGATCGCCGGAATCAGGATCCCGTCAACCAGTTCACCGGGTGCTTTCCCGGCGGCGATGAGCGTGTCGAGGATGGCGGGAACCGCCTCCTTTTTTCCGCGCAGAACCGCGTCGCGCAGAAGTTCTTCCGGAGACTGTGCCGCCGGTGCGGGAGCCGGCGTTGTCTGCCGCGGCGTTTCGCTGGAAGCCGCAACGGCGTGGTGCGCAAGATAGCGGTCAAGCTGCGGGTCCCGGCCGGAGAGGGCGTCGGAGGCGATCACCGCGTCGACGATTCCCGGCGCCGACGGATTGGCGATGGCGCAGTTGAGCCCGCGGCCGATGGCCATGCCGAGAAAGGTGAGATTGACCGTCGCCCGGGCCGGAAGGCCGAAGCTCACGTTGGAGAGGCCGCAGACGGTGTTGAGTTTCAGCTGTCTGCTGCAATGTTCGATAAAGTCGAGCGAAACTGCCGCCGCCTGCCGGTCGGCGGAAATGGTCATGATGAGGGCGTCGGCCGCACAGTCGGCCGGCGTGTAGCCGTAACGGGCCGCTTCCGCGAGGATGCGGTCGAGCACCTCGATCCGTTCGGCGGCGCTCTCCGGAATTCCGTCGTCGGTCAGCGGCAGCAGAATCAGCATGGCGCCGTATTTCGCCGCGATCGGCAGCACCTTGTTGAGCCGCTCCTCCTCCGCGGAGATGGAGTTGAGCAGCGCCCGCCCGGGGTAGAGCCGGAGTGCGGCTTCGACCGTTTCCGGCCGGGTGGAGTCAATGCAGAGCGGCGTCGAGCCGATCCGGACCAGTTCCGCAACGCCGGCGCGCATCATCGCGGTTTCGTCGATGCCGGAAAGGCCGAAGTTGACGTCGAGCAGAGCGGCCCCCTGGGCGGACTGCTCCCGGGCGAATTCGCGCACCAGTTCAAATTTTCCGGCCCGCAACTCCGCCTGAAGCGCCTTTTTCCCGGTCGGATTGATTCGTTCGCCGATGATGGCGAACGGTTCTTCCAGAGCCAGGCGGCGGAAACTCGACGGCGAAGTGACCACCCCGCGCTTTTCCTGCCGGACCGGCAGCGGGCGGCGCGAGGAAATTTCGTTGTGAAGCGCAGCAAGATGGGCCGGCGAAGTGCCGCAGCAGCCGCCCAGCAGATTGGCGCCGGCGTCAATCAGGGCGACGGAAGCTTTCGCAAACGCGTCCGGCGCGAGGTCGAAGACGGTTGTCCCGTCGACTAGATGGGGCATTCCGGCATTGGGTTTGGCGACCAGTGGAATGGCGGCGTACGGTTTGAGTTCCCGGATCACTTCGGCCATCTCCGCCGGGCCGGTCGAACAGTTGCAGCCGAACGCGTCCGCGCCGAGTGCCTGCAAGGTGACCAGCGCCGAAACCGGATGCACCCCGGTCAGCGTCCGGCCGCCGGGTTCGAAGGTGAGGGTGACGATTGCCGGGAGGTCGCTCAGCTCGCGCACGGCGATCAGGGCGGCGCGCGCCTCCTGCAGATCCATCATCGTTTCGATGGCGAAGCCGTCGACGCCGCCGTCGATCAGGCCGCGCACCTGCTCCTTGTACAGTTCGACCGTTTTCTCGAAGGGGAAGGGGCCGAAGGGTTCGACCAGCTGGCCGGTGGGCGCAATGTCGCCGAAGACCAGTTTGCCGGGAACGGCGCGCCGGGAGATTTCCGCGAGCTGCCGGTTGATTTCGCCGGTCTGCTGTTCCAGATGGAACTCCGCGAGTTTGAGCGGGTTCCCGCCGAACGTCGGCGCGTATACCAGGTCGGAACCGGAAGCGGCGTAGGCCTGCTGGACCGCGGCGAGCGCTTCGGGGTGTTCCAGCACCCACGCTTCCGGACAGACGCCGGCAGGCATGCCGCGTTTGACCAGTTCGGTGCCGGTGGCACCGTCCAGCTGGATCAGTCGTTGTTCGATCAGGGCGTGAAAGCGGGTTCTGGTCATGGCGGATTCCCCTTGTTTTTCTCTCTTGTCATCCTTATAAAATAACGCCGCGCGGCGGGAAAATCAATGCGCGGCGGCGTGGAATGTTGAAATCCCCTCTCTGCGGCGCTATATTGGATGAAATGACACTGCGGCCCTGCGCCGAAGACAGGAAAGATTCGATCATGGAACCGACACTTTTTACCGCGCACTTTCAGTTGACGGGGCGCTGCAATCTCGCCTGCCGCTTCTGCGGGCAGACGAAGGGAATGCTCGCGGCGGAAGAACGCGAACTTCCGGTGGAAACCTGGCGGAATGTCGCCGACGCTCTGGAGAAATCCGCCCGGGCCGCCGGGGTGATCCCCGAAGTGATGCTCTGGGGCGGAGAACCGCTTCTGTACCGCGGCTTTGCGGAACTTGCCAAACTGCTCTCCCGGCGGGGATTCCGGGTTGGAATGGTGACCAACGGGACCTTGATCGACCGCTTTGCACCGGTTCTGCGGGAGTTTCTGGACGTGATCCACGTCTCGGTGGATGGAATGGAGGAGGCGCACGACCGGGTGCGCGGCCGGGGCGTGTTCGCCCGGATGCGCCGCAATCTGGAGCTGTTGCGCGGCAGGCGCGGAAAGCTGATCTTTCTGACGACCGTCTCCGACGCGAACGTCGCCGGACTTGCGGAACTGCCCTTTCAACTTGCCGAACTGGGGCCGGACCGGATCATCCTTCAACAGCTGATGTACTTGTCGCAGGCGGAGATTCAGGCCTACCGCGACTTCAGCCGGCGAACGTTCGGCTGCGATTACCCGGAGCTGGAGGCCTGGCATCGGGAAGAGGATGCCGGGTATCTCGCCCGGCTGAAGGAGGAGCTTGCCAAAATCCGGAAGACGGACTATCCGGTACCGGTGGAGTTCACCGGGCACGTCTATCCGCGGTTGAACGACGAGGCGCCGCCCTGCGAGGCCCCGTTCTGCCGGGTGCACATCCGCCACGACGGGGCGGTCGGCTTCTGCACGGACTACTTCGGTTTTTCCGCCGGAAACATTACGGAACGGCCGCTGGAGGAGATCTTCCGGGGAGAGCGGGCGGAACTCTTCCGCGCCGCGGTGCGGGAGAATGCTCTGCCGACCTGCCGCCATTGTCCGTGGCGGCTGCAGCACGGTTTCCGGATGCTGCCGTAGATGCCAAAAAGTCCGCCCGGCGGGAGGTCCGGGCGGACTGGGGAAATGCCGACGCGTGGGAGCGCCGACAGGAGATTTCAAAGCCCCGCGTTCTTCAGGAGTTCCTGAAGGTGGGCGATGTAGGCCTTTGCCCCGCCGGGACGGTACCCGGTGGTCGCAAACGCCCTGCCGTCCGGCCGGAGCAGCACGACGGTCGGAAATCCTTCCACCCGGAACTGTTCCGCGAGAGCGGCATTCTGCATCTTCAGCTCACGGCTCTGGGGGGCGCGGCGCGGAAAATCCGCCTGAAACATCACGAAATGTTCCGCCGCCCATTTGGCGAACTCCGGCTGATGGAACACCTCTTTGTCCAGTTTGATGCACCAGCCGCACCAGTCGGAACCGCTGAACGATACCAGCAACGGTTTCTTCTCCTTGGCGGCGAGGGCCTGGGCGGCCTTGAAATCGGTCATCCAGAGCGTTTTTTCCACATTGTCCGCCGCTTTTTGGGCCGGTGCGGCTGCCGGAGCTGCCGCTTCTGCCGGGGGGACGGCGAGAAGTGCCATGAGGCCGGCCGCTCCGAGCGCGGCGCGCCGTCCGCCGAGATGGAACCAGGTTTGTTTCTTCATCATTATTCCTCCTCTTTTTGATCGCTTTCGCGAACTTTTTTATTTTTGCTTTGCCAATATAAAAGGAAAATGAAAAATTTCAAGGGCTAAAATTAAAAATAATAATTATTTTTATTAAAGTAATGAAAAAAGGCTCCGGATCGCGGGGTGCGTCCGGAGCCTTTTCCCGGAGGGGGTGAGGCGTCAGAACTCCTCTTCCTCCTCTTCTTCATCGAACTCCTCGTCGTCGAACTCTTCGTCGTCGAATTCCTCGTCATCGAACACGTCGTCATCAAATTCGTCGCGTTCGAATTCGTCTTCGTCATCGAGATCGCTGAAGATGTCCTGTTCTTCGGTATCGTCGTAATCGAGCCCGTCCTCGTCCTCGTCTTCTCCGAGGAACGAAGAGGTCGCGCTGATGACGGAACCGCACTCCGGACAGCACCCGTCTTCCGCTTCAATCGAACTTTCGCTCACTTCGATATTGCAGTAAGGACATACAGTTGCCATATCTTACCTCCCGGCATGAATTGATCACCTTTTCGAACATTCGGTACTATATTGAGAGTTTCCGATTTGTCAAATCAAAAATGAATTTTTTTTGAAGATATTCCCGGTTTTCAGGAAGGGGAGGGGGCGCTGCCCGTGTCGCGGGAGAGTGTCTGCAGTCGTGCGCGGCGGTGGCGAGGCGAAAAAAAGAGAGAAAAACGTTTCGGCGACGCTTGCAAAAGCTTCTTGATGTTGTTATATTGCTGAATTCAGGTCGGTTTGCAATGTGCCCGGAGACGGGCCGGTTCGAGTGGAACCGGAACAACCCGCAGGTCGTCAGTGGCTGCTTCGGCATTGGAAACCACAAGGCAAGGAAGTTTGAAAATGGCAGAAGTAATTCTGGAGCACGTCTGGAAGATTTACGAAGGCAAAGTGCCTGCTGTAAAAGACGTCAATCTCGAAATCAAGGACCGGGAATTTATGGTTCTGGTCGGCCCCTCCGGCTGTGGAAAATCCACCACGCTGCGCATGATCGCCGGACTCGAAGAGATTTCCAAGGGAGAAATCCGGATCGGGGATCGCGTCGTCAACAACGTCGCGCCGAAGGATCGTGATATCGCGATGGTATTTCAGAATTACGCGCTGTATCCGCATATGACGGTTTACGACAACATGGCGTTCGGCCTCAAGTTGCGCAACTTCTCGAAAGAGGACATTCAGGCGCGCGTGATGGAAGCCGCCCGCATTCTCGGCCTGGAGGAGTATCTCGACCGCCGTCCGAAACAGCTCTCCGGCGGCCAGCGCCAGCGCGTTGCGGTGGGGCGTGCGATCGTCCGCAAGCCGAAGGCGTTCCTCTTCGACGAGCCGCTTTCGAACCTCGACGCGAAGATGCGTGTTCAGATGCGGACCGAAATTTCGAAGCTGCACCAGCACCTGGAGAGCACGATGATCTACGTGACCCACGACCAGGTCGAGGCCATGACCATGGGGGACCGCATCTGCGTGATGAAGGACGGGGTGATTCAACAGGTCGCCGCGCCGATCGAGCTGTATGACAACCCGTGCAACAAGTTTGTGGCCGGGTTCATCGGGACGCCTCCGATGAACTTCTTCGATGGCGTTCTGGTTCGGAAGGATGGCAAGCTCACCTTCGTCGAGCCCGGGTTCCAGTTTGAGATTCCCGCCGCCTGGAAGGAGCGGCTGGAGCCGTACATCGACAAGAAGATGACCTTCGGTGTCCGGCCGGAAGACATCGGCACGGAACAGGCGGAGGAGGATCCGAACATGCCGCGCGTCCACGCCAGAGTGGAGGTGCTTGAGCCGATGGGTTCCGAGACTTTCGTGTATCTCAACACCGGCGAGAACTCGTTCATCGCCCGGATCGATCCGCACAAGCATGTTTCCGTCGGCCAGCAGATCAACTTTGCGGTCCTGCTGCCGAAGGCGCACATGTTCGACGGCGAGACCGAGAAGGCGATTGTCTGACGCTGTCGGGAAAACGGCGGTTTCCGACCGCCGGAGTTTCGCAGAAGGGGCTGTTGCAAAACCTCATGGTTTTGCAGCCGCCCTTTTTCCATATATAAGACACCTCAGCATTTCATTTTGCCCCATTAATTGCTTTCTCATGAGCTTTTTCTGATTGGATTTCTTGGGAACTTCCGGTTCAAGATCCGCAGGAGCAATCCAGCAATCTGTTTTGCCTTTCCCTTCTACTTGGGATGAACGCTTGATGCGCATTTCAATTCCTTTCGACGAAAGCAGATTTTGTACCGCTCGTTTCTTGAATTCAAACAGTTCGTGACATACCTCAAAAACTCTATCTTGGCGTTCTTTATCAGCAACACATCTCATACAGAGAACGGTTTAATTCACATTCGTTGCAATTGTCAATATGATAAAACTTGGTTTCTTACCCTTTGGAATGAGTTCTATAAGTATCAAAATTAACTGCTTTCCTGGCATTTAAAAAATCAGGATTGTTATGCTGCCCTTGAAAAAAGAGGGCATTACACATGGTCATCTCCTGGCATAGCCTTATTATACAAAAATTTACTAAGATTCAAAAGAAAAAGGGCTGTCGCATACCTATTAGGTTTTGCAACAGCCCTGCAGTCGGGAAGCGAGGAGGCGGTCAGCGGAAGCGGACTGTCGGGAAACGTTCCGGAGATTTTCCTTCCGCAATTCCCGGAGCGATCGAGATTGCGTTATCCCGCCCTTTGCCGTCATTGTCGTTGATGAGCAAATTGAACTGGAATCCGCGTTTGCCGATGCGCTCGGAAAGCCCGATCGACTCGAACGGAATTTCCGCCTGATAGACGGTGGTTTTTCTCGTCTCATCCCGTTCTGTGGTCAATTTGATCCGGGACGCGGTTTTTTCGCAGGAAAATCCGTTCGGAGCCATCCAGACCCACACTTCCGGTTTCCCGTCCGCAAGCCGGGTGAGGCCGATCTCCCAGAGGCTCGATTGCCCCGGCAGCAGCAGCGCACATTGAACGTTGTCCCCTTTCCAGCTTTCTTCCGCCTTATACGGCTGGCAATGAATGTTGTCTTTCGCCTCAATGCGCAGCAGCAGCGCATTCTTTCTTATGGCCATCTTGATTGCGGCGCTGAGATCGTCGGGCCCCTTCCAGTAGCGCGGCTCATTCTCCGTTGCGGAAGGAACCAGCCGGGTGACTTGTCCAAAACGATTCAAGATGAAATTGGGCCGGTCGGAAAATTCATTGCGCGGCAAATCGG
The DNA here is from genome assembly GCA_900551245.1 of uncultured bacterium. GTDB lineage: Bacteria > Verrucomicrobiota > Lentisphaeria > Victivallales > Victivallaceae > Victivallis. The sequence goes on from URVC01000028.1 coordinate 16,579, forward strand.
TCACGGTTCGGACCTCCTGGTTCAGCAGGCCGTGCCAGAGCTCCTTTCCCCCTGCCGTGAGACGCAATTCCACCCCGATCTTCTGCGGACGATCCGGCAGGGAACGAAAATCACGCTCCGCCTGCAACGGCAGGGCGAGACGGTACTGCCCCGCGGGGGACACCCTCTGTTCCGCAGTTGTCCGGGTTCCGGAAAGCCCTTTGGGCAAATGGAGCTTTACCTGGAAAAAAAGTTCCGATTTCGTCGGGTTGCTCAGATTCAGTTCCATGTCGCGCCGTTCGCCGGGAAACAGGTTGAAGGCACCGTCTGCGGAGAGAAATTTGCCTCGAATTTCCGGCTTCGAGCCGGTTTCGCTGTTGTACAAAGTAGCCGGGAGAGTGCCGACGGCATACGCCGCAATTCCATCGAGCGCAGGCAGCTGCTCCTGGTTGCCGAAGAGATCGATTCTGGAAAACTTCCCGTCACCGGCAATCGCCAGAAGGGTTTCTCCTGATTCATCACTCCATGCAGGCAGCAGATAGCCGTTTCCCCGCGAGCGGAACCAGTATGCCTGAAGCGGCCGCTCCGGTTCGGCATTTTCGAGGAACTCCGCTTCGCGGAAGGTTCCGGCGAGCATGTTGTATGTTGCGTAGACCGGTTTGGGGTAGAACTCCTGCGTCAGCATTCCGTAATTATGCTCGGCGTTGGTCGGATTTCTGCCGTCATTGCGCAGATCATACCAGTTGTAACCGATTGCCCCCCGGGCCCAGCTGACCAGCAGTTTTTTGAAAAGCGTCACGGCCTGACCCGTTTCACTCGACCAGTTGCTGGGTTCTGCGGTTTCGTTGGCGTACCACGGAGCGGTTACTCCAAACTCCTTACGAGCTGCCAGAAGTGGATTGAGATGTGTGAGATAGCTTGACAGGGAGCCATGCCCGTGAAATGCGATGATGTCATAATGATTTTTGCCGTCCCGGAGCATTTTACGCACAAATGCGGTCTGCTGATCCGTCGTTACCATGCCGGAAACGCCTCCGGTCATCACGAGCATTTCGGGCGCGTTCTTTTTTGTCTCGTTGTAGGCGATGCGGAGCAGTTTGAGATACCGTTCCGGATTTCTGCCAAATGTATTGATATCCGGCTCGTTCCACACTTCCATATAGCGGACGCGTCCGCGGTAATGTTTTGCAAAGCGACGGATGAACTCTCCCCATTCCTCCGGGCAGCCGGTTCGATTAAATTTCCCCAAAACCCACCCGGGGACCCAGGCGCAAATGGCTTGCAGTTCAATGCCCTGCTTCTCGTAGAGAGCAATCAGCTGATCATAGTAGGACCAGTCCCATTTCCCCTGTTGCCGCTCGACTCTCCACCAGCCGATGTCTTCGCGGAACACTTTTACTCCGCACCAGGCCGCCGCCATTGCTTCGCGTTCCTGTTCCGCCAGCGGAAATTTCTGGGTGTGGACGCAGACGCCGAAGAGAAACCCTTTCGCCCGTCCCGCCGTCGGGCCGGCCGGTTTCATGTAACAATAGCTGAGGCGCTTTGAAATGGTTCCACTGACGTTGCCGGCAAGAGTTGCCTTGATGAAACGGACTCCGAACTCTTCCGGCTTCGGCAGCGGGAAGACGCGTTTTGCTCCGGGCTTGAGGGAAAAACGGGTTTCTCCCCCGTCATGTAGTCTGCTGCCGTCGTAGTTTTCGACCACATATTTCAGGGTAAACTGCTCTTCTTTTTTTCCGTCGTTGACAATCCGCAGTCCAAGGCGGTTTTCCTCGCCGGGGACCAGGACATGAATCGGCGATCCACGACCGGTTTCCACCTCAATTTCCGCGGCAGAAAGCAAACTTGCCACGACAAGTTGCAGCAGACAGACGTACAGGGCTCTCATCAATTGCTTTTCCTTTCATATTTGGAGGTCCAGGCCACTTTGAATTTCATCGGAGACGCGGTCAGCTCACCCCAGGTCCGCCCTTTGACATGGCCGTCGCCGAATGCGGCATTGCAGCGGGTGTTGTGAGCCAGCCAGGGGCCGGCGTTATCCGATTCCAGAAAACCGCTCGGGGAGAAACGATGGTAACTGTTATTCTGCATCGAACCGAAACCATAAACGTAATCGATCATCAGTTCAACCGCGGCCGGCCGTTTGAGTCGCCGCAGAAAGATTCCATGCGTTTCGGGTCCACGGTCTCCCCAGTTCCAGACACGGACCGCGCCGATGTCATCGATCTTGTCGTTATAATCGCTGTCAAAAAGCGGAGCATACGAGGCATAGGTGCACCACATGTTGTTGATATACCAGTTCGTAGCACTGCCCCATTCCAGTATGTTTTGAGAATGTTTTCCCGTGATTGTCGGGCAGTTCAGAGTTGCAACGCTCTTGATATAGCGACCATATACCAGCAGGCGCTTTGCCCATGGATCGGGAGAATAATAGGTCAGCATGATGTCCCGGTTGTCGTTGGCGTAGAATGTTTGCGCCATGATATTCTGTTTGAGGTTGTTCAGGCATTGACTGGATTTGGCGGAATCCCGAGCCTTGTTCAAAACCGGCAGCAAGAGAGCCGCAAGGATGGCAATGATTGCAATAACAACTAAAAGTTCTATCAATGTAAATGATTTACATAGATACCGTTGTGACGGAGTCTGGAGGTGTGGCTCTTCCGGAAGAAGCTCCTGATTGAGGTGAAGTCTGATGGATGTTTGTTTCATGTTCAACTCCTTTTGGTTATGAGAGTGTTTTGATGCTCTCTCGTTCGATCAATTCGACATCCTGTACCATGTGCCGTGGAACATCCGAGCTGTCGCTGAGAATGATCTGGAACATCTTCTCCACAAGCTTCTCTGTATTGCCGACCACAGTGGAAAGCGCCGGGCAGGCGAGACGGGCGTAATTCATCATATCCATTGCCGTAACAATGGAGATATCCTCCGGGCAGCGCAATCCGCGCTCATGAAGCGCACGCAGCGCCCCATAGGCGCCCGGGAAGGTATCGACCAGCAGTGCGGTGATCTCCGGATGGTGATTCAAAAGTTCAAGCGTCTGCGAATACCCGGCTTCCGCCGGATCATTCCAGGCCACAGCCTGAATTGTCGATCGGATGAGTTCCCGGCGACGAAGACCGAACTCCTGCATCGCACAGTAGATTCCGCGATCGGTGGATGCCAGACGTTCCGGCTCATTTTCGATGAAACCGATCTGGCGATGTCCGTGGGACAACAGCGCCTTCATGCGCAGATAACCGGATTTAAAGTGATCCCAGTCGATCGTGAACCAGTTTTTATGGACTGTCAGTCGCTCCATGGAGATCTGCATCACGCAGGGGATGTCGAGCGTATCCAGCTGTCGCAGTACCGGGCCCGGTATTTCTGCAGAGGGAGGCATCAGTATCATTCCCGCCAGATCCGACTGCTGCTGGATTATATGAAACAACGCGGCATAATCTGTTTCCGCCTGCATCTTGAAATTGATCAGGCGAAGATTTCGCTTAAGTGCGATCATCTCCGCATAGTGCACCTCCTGCCAGAGGGTGTAGGTAAAGAAATCAGGGTAGGCAATAATCACCGTCCGGCTGCCGTTCCGTGCGGCAGTGCTCTCTACTGTTTTGTCCCGGGGGGAGACGAATGTCCCTTTGCCGGGACGGCGCACAACATAACCTTCTCGCTCCAACTCCACCATTACCTTGTTCATAGTGGCCCGGCAGACGTTGAATTGTTTCGCCAATGCCGTTTCCGACGGCAGGCGCATGTTGCAGCCACTGCGTTCGATCTGAGCAAGAAGACACGCTTTCAGTTCATTGTGTCGGGAATTTTCGTTTTTGAAAACGGAGCTTTGTGTATTCATTTTTTGTTTTTCAGTTATATTGTCTAGACAGTATTAATTATACCTGAATTTCTGTTCTATGTCAAGTCAAAAATCAAAAAAAACGCAAAATTCATCGATGGAAAGCCGGAGAAGAAAAAATGCGGCTCACGCTTTGTCTTTGTCTGCGTGAGCCGCGAAAGCGTGTGCGGTTTCAGCCGTGTGACGGTTACGGTTGTTTCGGCTCTTCGGCGGGGGAGGATTCCAGCCGGAATGGGTATGCCGGGTCGCCGCGCAGGTAGCTGGTCACCGTATTGTAGGCCATGTTGAGACCGGCTTCGTTGAACCGGTTGATGACGGCGAGATTGATTTCGGTCCGCCACTTTTCTTCCGTTTCGTAGGTGGTGGTCTTCAGCCACATGATGACCTTGAGGTTGAGCGCGGAGCTGCCGAGCGTTTCAAAGAAGACACGCGGCTGCCGGGACTGCGGATCCTTGCCGTGAAAATCGTCTACGATTTCATGGAGAATTTTCATCGCCTTTTCTATGTCGCCGCCCGGTGTTTCGTAGACCAGGCCGATGGTGAAGGCAAAGCGGATGACCCCGTGATTGCTGATGTTTTCAATGTCACATTCGGCGATTCTGCTGTTCGGAATGGTGTAGACGCTCTCGTCCGCCGTGAGAATCCGGGTGCTCCGCATCCCCACTGCCTTGACCAGCCCGTCGACGCCGTTGACCTGGATGCGGTCGCCGCACCGGAAGGGGCGATCCAGAATGATGACCAGAGTCCCGAAAAAATTCGCCAGCGTTTCACGCGAGGCAAATGCTATCGCCAGGCCGACGACTCCGGCGCCCGCCAGCAGAGTCGTGATATTCAGATTGAAAATGCTCTGCCCGATAAAGAGAATGGAGACGATAATCAGAGTGATTTTCAAGACCTTGCGGGTGATTTCCACCATCAGCTGATCCAGGTTGTTGTCGGCGCTGGCGGCGTATTGCGACATGCGCATGCTCAAGACGGAAATGAGACGCATCCCCGCCCAGGTGATGATGAGGGTCACCAGCGTGAAAAAGAGCCGTGCATCAAATTTGTAGAGCCGCGGCAGTGTCTGCAGAACCGGCAGCATCAGAAGAAACAGCGCAATCACAACCCCCAGCAGCAGCAGCGGCAGCGAGAGCGCCCAAATGAGCTGCCAGCGCAGGGAGTTCTGCTTGACTGCACGCTGTGCACGGATGATCTTCTGCATGCCGATGCCCAGGCCGACGCCGATGCCGATGGTCAGAACGGCTCCGGCCAGCAGGACGAACAGGGCGTGACGCTCCCGATGAAACCAGTCGAGTGCCGCATCCACCTTCTGGCCGAGCGTCTGAGCCAGCTCCTCCTCGGAAACCAGCGGAATGGTCTCTTCCCCGGAGAGAATCCGGTCGATCTCGCTCTCGTCTTCCCGGGAGTCCCGGGTTTCTTGTGACTCTTTTTCCGGGGTTTTCCGGACCTCTTCGCTCTTTTCCGTCTCCTCCGGGAGGGACAGAGTACTCTCCGGCGCGGCGGAACAAAGTCCGGCCAGGATCAGCAGCAGTACTGGTATCAGAATTTTTCGCATGGGCACCATCTCCTTCCTCTCTCCCCCGCCGGGGTGTGTAAAATAATGTACTCCGGGAAATGAAAATATCCACTTGAAAGCTGCTTTTTTTGTGATATGGTATCCGAAACCATCATCAGGAGGAGGGTTGTCGTCATGTTGAAAGTTTATGCCTGGAAGGTCTGCCCCCATTGCCACCGCACCATCGAATGGCTCAATGCGCATGGAATTCCCTTCGAATACCTCGAAATCGAGGAGCAGCCGCCGGAGGTCGTCCAGAAGGTCGTCGAGGTCAACGGCGGTGATGACTGGGTGGTTCCGACGCTGGAGTACAATGGCAAATGGCGTCCCGGCAAGGTGTTCAACGCCGCTGAGCTCGAGGCGGACCTCCGGGCATGGGGCATCATCCCGGCAAAATGACCGAGGGAAAATCGCGCGACGGGGGGAGGGGTGGAACTCCGGAAATGGCTGAGAAACGGGAGAATCCATGAATCTGTCGGAGTTGATGCGGTTCTGCGAACGGAAATCCGGCGCGGTGATCTGTCTGGAAGCGTTGCATTGCGCCTTCGTCCGGAACTCTCCGCTTCAACTCGCTCCGGATCAGTTTCTTCATCACGGAGCGTTCTGCCGCTACCACAAGAGCCACCAGGGGTTGCAGGAGTGCGCCCGCAACAAGAGCCGAAGCATTGAAATCGCAAGACGCGGCCGGCGGTTTTCCGGGTGTTGCCCCTGTGGCATCTGGGATCTCGCTCTGCCGGTGATCTGGAGCGGCGATCTCGTTTGTGTTCTCTATCTGGGGGGCTTCGCCGGATGCGCGAGACCGGAGCTTTATGACCGGGGATTTCCCCGCCATTTGGTGACGGAAGCGAAGAAAAAAGAGCTGATTCAACTGGGGAATTTCATCGTTCAGTTCATTCAACTGGAGCTGGAACGCAACCGGGACTCCTGGCCGGTGCGCGGGGATGATGCTTCATACCTTCTTCTGGCAAAACATTTTATCGAGCAGAACTACTATCTGCCGATCAGCCTTGCCGATTTCGCGGAACAGTTGAAGATGAACCCGAACTACCTGGGGGGAATTCTGAAGCGGGCCGGTGGAAAGAGCTTCCGGCAGCTGCTCAATGAACGTCGGATTCATGAAGCAAAACTGCGGATTCAACTCCACACCCGGGAATCGATTCAGAGCATCGCTTCCGGCAGCGGGTTTCCCGACAGCAACTACTTCTGCACGGTTTTCAAGCAGTTGACCGGATGCGCACCGACCGTGTATCGGAAACGGTTTGCCGCGGCGGATGCGCCGGAACAGCGGTGATTTCTCCGGAGTTCCGGCGAGGCGCCGCGCAAAACCGGCTCAGGGAATGTCCGGGAACATCGCCTCAAAATCCGGTTTGTCCGAGCGGAACGGCAGAGCCGGGTAGCCCTCCTTGTTGCAGAGATTCACCCGGCAGTAGCCGGTGAACGCGTAGCGGACCCGTTGCGGTTCCGGCACCAGCGGGGTGCTCAATACCACCGTATCGCCGTCGATCTCCGCCTTTGCCGGATAGAGGTCTCCGGTGCGGTTTCCCAGCACGAACCCGGTCGGCGCTTTGCCGTCCGAAGTGGTCAGCCCGGAACCGGTGTTATGAAAGAGAATGCGGAACCGTGGCCCCTCTTTGCGGATGCCGGCGAAAACCGGTCCGTCGGCAACCTGTTCTTTGCCGTAGACCATCTGTTCCGCTTTCTTCGCGAGCCGCATCCCCACCGTCTGCTTGTCGCGGGGATGGATGTCGGAGTGATCGCCGCGGTCGAACGCCGAGATCATGCCGACGTTCCGGCGCACCCGCGGCATTTCCGCCTGGATTTCGCGGGTGAGGCCATAGGCGGAAAACTCCGGGAAGGGCAGGTTGTCGAACATGGCGTCCTGCAGCCGGGTTTCCGGATTGTGCGAGTGATATGCGGCAAGCTGCACCAGCAGGAACGGCATTTCCGGGTCCTTCCAGTGTTCCCGCAGATCGTCGATCAGCATCTTGTGAAGCGGGTAGTAGGTGAATTCGCCGTTGTTGCTGCACCCCTGGTACCAGATGGTGCCGCGGATCGTGTAGCGGAACCACGGGTAAAGCATGCCGTTGAACAGCGTGGAGGGGTAGTTCGGCCCGTCGGGCGTGCGCCCGCTCCCCGGAGTCGGCACATTCGGCCGCAGCGGAAATCCCGCCGGAACCGTGAAGATGGTGGTCCAGCAACTGACGGGCTGAAACTCGAGAGAATCCGTTTCGTCGCTGATTTTCCAGTTGCTCAAGTTGGCGGAACCGGTGCTGTAGTGGTTGTCCACCTCAATGACAACACAGTTGCGGCCGGGGCGGAGCAGCCGGGCTGGGACACGATACCGGCGGGAGACATTCCAGTACGCCGGATGCTCCAATCCGGTCGAGCCGATGAGTTCGCCGTTCAGGAAGGTGCGGTCCGTATCGTTGAAGACACCGGTTTCCAGGGTGACATCCTGCCCGGCGAAGGATTCCGGAAGGTCGAATTCCGCCCGCACCAGATAGCGGCCGGGGCAGGGCAGGCTGAGGGACGGCGCCGTGATTTTCTGCCAGTTGGAAACATCCGCATCCAGCTGGAACAGTGCGGAATCCGCTCTGCCGAGAGCGTCAAAGTTGTCGAGCCACTCGAACAGCGACTGGAATTCGCCGGAGTTGCGCAGTTCGCGCCACATCGCGTCGACGCTGCTCTGCTCAACGAAGGGCTCCCAGCTCTTCTCCTGAAATTTCCGCTGCGAGATCCACGCCTCGATGATGGTGCCCCCCCAGGCGGTGGCAACAAGACCGATCGGAACGTCGAGATCCTCTTCCAGCGTGCGCCCGAAAAAGTAGCCGCAGGCGGAGAACTGCGCGACGGTTTCGGCATTGCATGGCTGCCAGCCGGTGCCGTTTTCCTCCGGCAGCGGCCCGTCCGGCGCGATGCGGCGGGTCAGCATGGAGTTGTAGAACCGAATCCGGGGATGGTCGGCCTTCTCGAGCTCCTCTCTGGCGTTGAGCGTCTGCCAGAAGGGATTTTCGGAGTAGACCGGCATCTCCATATTGGATTGCCCGGTGCACATCCACACCTCTCCGATCAGAATATCGTCAAAGAGGATTGGTTGCACCCCGGGGGCGCCGCTCAGCGTGAGAGTGTAAGGACCGCCGGCCCGCATTGCCGGAAATTCCGCGGTCCATTCCCCGTCGGCTCCGGCGGAAACGCGGCGTTCCTCACCGGCGAATGCGAGCGTCACCGATTTCCCCGGCGTTGCTTTGCCGGAAAACCGGATCGGCTGCTCCCGCTGGAGGACCATGTGAGAGGAGAAAACGCGATGAAAAGAGAACGTTTCAGCGAATTCCATAATTCTCGTTCCTCAGTGAATTTTCGTTCAGCGCATGAATTTCTCGAATACCTCCGCTTCCTCCGGCACGAGCAGGGTTCCGTCGCGATGGAATACATCGTGGAAGGCAATGTTCAGATCGGCGGTTTCCATCATTCCCTGCCAGGGGAAGACGGTCTGAGTTTTCCCGGAGACGAGCCCCCAGTTGATGGCGCCGACATGGTTCTCTTTGAGCAGCGGCAGGCAGTCGCGGAAGGTGCTTCCAGCGTGGCGTGCCATATATTCCGAGCAGAGCATCGGGCGCCCATCCGCGATAAGGCGGATGAAGTTGATACGTTCCAGCAGCTCTCCGGGCCGGTTGTAGGCGTGGAAGGTGACGACGTCGGAGTGCTTGAACATGAAGCGGTTCAGTTCATCGAACGCCTTCCCGAAGCACCAGGGCGCCGCGGTGAACGGCTGATCCGGGTTGACCTCTTCCGCCCAGCGGAAGACGTCGCGCAGCAGCGGCAGGGAGGCGGATTCCCGCATGCCGGTGGCGGTGATGTGGTCGCCGGCGCTTCCGTTGCCCGGTTCATTGTAGAGATCCCAGAGGGCGATTCGCTGATCGTGGGCGAAATGGGTGAGGACCCCCTTGACATAGCGTTCCAGACGGGGGCGCTGCGACAGATCGTCCGCCGCGCGGTTGCCGGGGGACTGAACCCAGCCGGAGTTGTGCGTGTTCGGAACCGGTTCCGGCTGTTTGCCGAGCTGAAATTCGGATTTCCAGCAGTCGTCGAAGAAGACGAACATCGTTTTGATCTTCCAGCTGTCGGCGATTTCGAGGTAGGTTTCCATGCGTTTCAGAAAGCCGGCGGAATCCTGTTCCCAGAGAAGATCGTGCAGATAGACCCGCATGATGTTCATGCCGATGCCGGCGGCGTAACCGAGCTCCCGGCGGATCGTCTCCGGATCGAAGGTTTCCGCCTGCCACATTTCCAGCTGATTGATTGCGGTGGAGGGGGTGAAATTTGCGCCCCGGTACCAGGTGTTGTCCCAGATGAATTTTCTCATATCGTCCTCATTGGTTTTCATAATGCGGTTTCCGGCCCGTGTCCGGAAACAGTATAAGATAGATTGTCGAGGTGACAATTTCCACTGGATCGGCGGGGCAGGGGAGAAGTTTTCCCGATTTTTCCAGAAAACAACGTGTCTGGGGAGCCCTTGCTCCCGTTGAACATGTTTTTTTACTTTTTTTTCCTGTTGCTCTTGACATCGACCTCTTTTTTGGGTATAATATAATTGCTTAATCGATACAGCAACCGAACAATGAGGACCGATATGCCGCCGACACTGAAAGATATCGCCAGCCGGGCCAACGTCTCTCCGGCCCTGGTATCGATGTATTTGAACAAGAATCCGAAATCCCGCATGTCGGCGGAGACACGTCAGCGGATCGATGCGGCCATCCGGGAGATGAACTACCATCCTTCGGCGCTGGCGCGCAGTCTCCGCAGCGGCAAATCGATGACCATCGGATATGCCACCGGAAACATTGTCGGGACCTTTTCCAGTTTCCGGACGCAAATGCTGCTTCAGGAGGCATACCGGTTCGGATATCAGCTGCTGATTTCCCTGGTGCCGTTTTACGATTATGCGCAGGAGCAGAAAATACTCAACAGTCTGCTGGACAGTCAGCCGGCAGGCATTCTCTACAATCTGGATTTGAGACCGGACGAGGAAACCGCCAGACGCCTGAAAGGGTATCCTATCCTGCAGATGTCGGGGGACAATCCGGCCTACAACAACTTCGACTTTGAACGACAGGCCGCCTTCGAGCAGGCGATCGAGCTTTTCTGTCGGGAGGGGAGACGCAAACTTGCCGTGACAGTCGTGGCAAACTATGGCGACTGGGGCCGCTGCATAACTCGGACATGCAGGGAACATGATCTGGAAATTGTTTATATTCCGGGTAATGTGGCAGACAATCCGAAAAATCTTTTGGAAATGCTCTCCGCTTCCGGAGCGGACTCTCTTCTCTCCTACTCAAGCACCATTGTTGCGAAGATGCTGCATTTCTGCGAACAACATGAAATTGTCACGCTACCTGCCTGCATCTACTGTTACACGCTTCCCACCGACTACATTGCCCACCCGAGCATTCGCGGCGTCATTGTCAATCCATTCCGGGAATCGATTTCGGAATGCATGAAGCGGATGATTGAAATGATCGACAACCCGGCGGGGCCGGCGGAACACCGCAGTCTTCCTGCAAAATTTATGAATGTGACCGACTTGGCGCAATTTTACAACACACAACTGGAGGACCCCTACTATGAACCCATTCTCGTTGCTCACTGAACGGCAGGAAACAACTCGGCGTCCGAAGACCACGGATGGAACTGATAGATTCACTCTTATAGAACTTTTAATTGTAATAGCGATCATCGCCATCCTTGCCGCGATGCTTCTGCCGGCATTGAATCAGGCGCGGGAGCGCGGAAAGTGCGTCTCCTGTTCCAGCAGACTAAAATCTCTCGGGCAGGAGGTTGCCATGTATGTGGCAGACAGTCAGGATTTTCTGCCGGCATGCAGCCCGACGGACACCAATACCTGGGTTCATCAACTCAAACGTCACAACAAGTCGTTGACCAACAAGCTGTTTCTCTGCCCGGCGAATGATACGTTGCGTTTTTCCTGGATTTCTGATCCAAATAATTTCTGGAATACGTCTGTTAATCCGCAACAAACAGAGTATGGCTTCAATCTGGGAATTGTAGACCCCTACAGTCCCTCGAAATATGGGAAAATAACTCGAATAAAAAATCCATCGACGAAAGTATTTCTGATGGACGCTGTTAGCAATAAGTCTCTTACCGATCCCAGCGTGATTTTCGGAAAATGGCGTGTTTCTCCAACCAATTACATCGGCAACTGGCAGAATGATGCCGGCTGGGGACGCCCCGCTGTGCGTCATGCCAAGACGGTAAATGTTCTTTATGCGGATTACCATGTGGAAGGCGCGAAAGTGCCGAATACGGTGGTTGCATTCAATGTTGCACCATTTCGCTGGCTCGGCGAAAATTCCAAGTGTCAGATGTATGGACTGAAATGACGGAGAGCATTCTCATGAAGAGTTTACGGTTGATTTCTTTTCTATTACTCTGCTTTGCTTTTTGCGGCAGGGCCGAAGAGTCTATCGCAGATTATCTTGCAGATCCGGGATTTGAAAAGGCGCATGCCGCCAATGCCCAGGTCAATGCGAAAGGCACAAAGGAACTGAACGGCTGGAGTGCATTCCCTGCCGGCGGGAATCCCTGGACCTCGATCAGTTATGTGGATCGTGGCGGAAAAACTCTCGCCGAGCGGAAACCGGCTCTCGAACCCGCGGAAGGAAAGAGTTATCTTCGCATGTTCACCTTTAAATCGTGCAGCTGGCTCACGCTCAAGTCACCGGAATTCCCGGTCAAGAGGGGGGAAATTTACAGCGTGACGTTTCAGGTTTCCGCCGATTCCGCCACGCCGATGGCAAAGATGCGGCTCTTTCTGGAACAGGGCGGCAAAATTCATGCAATGCAGGAATACGATCTCATCACGCTCGAAGACGGCTGGAATACGATCGTTTACCGCATGAAATATGACGGGCCGGATGGTCGTGCCCGGTTCGTCGTCAACTGCCTGCGCGAAAAGAATGCGACCGGCGGCTCGTTGAATCTCGACGACTTCCGCCGTGTCACGCCGGAAGATGTCGAATATGCCATGGAACCAATGAAACCAAAAAGGAAGTAATTTTCATCATGCGTTTTCGCTTTTTTGCCATTCCTGCTGTCATTTCCCTCATCGTTCCTCTCTGGGCGAATCGACCGGAAACCGGCGGATTTCGTCCGCAACTGCCGCTGGAGGAGTCGGATTATCCGGTCCGTCTCGTTCCGCTCCGGCAGGGGGAGGCACGCTCTTTCCGTCTCGGCGCTCCAGCCGGGCGTTATCACTTGATGGTGAAGGTGAAAAGTTCGGACCGTTCCGGCAACGAAGGCGATTCGATGTTCGGCGGCTACACCTATTGGATGCCGCGAATCGCCTACCGTTTCCTGCTTGGCGGCAAACCGCTCCGGCCGGAAATCAGCGCCCGGATGGTCCGTGCGATCGGCCGCGACAAGGAGGAGAACGGCATCTACACCGGCTGGCTCTACTTCCCGGAGAGCGTGCAGGTGACGCCGGATTCCGTTCTCTCGGTGGAATGCGCGAAACCGGACGGCTTCATCACGCAAATCGCTCTGCTCAATGAACCGCAGTGGCGGGCGGAAAAACTGCGCATGTCAAACCTCTTCAGCACAGCACCCGGTAAGGGATTCGGCAACGCCTGGGTTGCTGCCGTCGAACGGCCGAAACGGTTCTACCCGGTCGATTCTCTTCGCTATTTTCTGCGCGGTCTGGAACGTCTCTCCCAATATCGCGAATTCGGACTTGACTTTGCCGGATTTCAGCGGGATGGAAAAGCGCTGGCGGATCGGGTTGCCGCCTTTGTCCGGCAGAAACGGGTGACGCTCCCCAAGGTGGTTGCGACGGGCGACAAACTTGCCGGAGAATGGGAGAACTTCCGGAGCCGCCTTTTCGCCGCTTTGACGGAAAACCTTGTCCCGGCTGCGGTTCAGAACTGCACTGCGGCTGACAAACTGACTGCGGCGGCCAATCCGAACTGTCATGCGGGGCGCGAAACGCGGTTCTACGCCGACGTCGCCCGGCGCTACTTCCGCGCGGTACAGGAGGCCTTGAACGACAAGCCGGAGGGCGAAATTCAGGATTTCGCCCCGCTCACCCGCATTATCACCAATATGGATAACGGGATGCGCTATCTCGCGAAAGCACGTGAATTCGCCGCGAAGCCGCAGCGCACCGTGGAATTCCCCGCGTTTTTCGTCGAACGCGATTCCGCCTTGCCCGCCGCCGAACCGAATGGCGTCCAGCCGCTGCTGCTCAACGGCGTCTGGCAGTTCTCCCCCGGAAAAGCGGATGTGCTGCCGACACGGTGGATGCCCGTGCCGATTCCGAATGATTCCCCTTTCGTATTCTACAATATGGGCAATGTCTCGGATGAGGTGTTCGGCAAGCAGGCCGGCGCCTACTGGCGCGCCGCGTCGATTCAGAATGCCTGGTTCAGAACCTCGTTCAAGATCCCGGCGGAGTGGAACGGAGCAAAGCTGACTTTGCAGTTTGATGAAGTCATGATGTACGCTGAAGTTTTCGTCAACGGCCGGTATGCCGGGAGTCACTATGGCGGGTTTATTCCGTTTGAAATCGATGTGACAAAACAGGCGGTGCCGGGAAAGTTGAACCATCTGCTGGTCTTCGTCTCCTCCGCCAAAAAGGTTTCGATGGGGCCGGAAAGCAGTGCGATGCGGTATCATAAACTCCGGGCGCACTATCTCTACCCGGTGCCGGAGATGCACGCCTATGCCCTGCGCATTTCCGGCGACGTGAATCTGCTGGCGAAGCCGTTGCTGCGCGGCGAAGAGCACTATGTGCAGACCTCGTTGAAACAGAAGAAGATCATCGTCCGGACCACCGTCGTCAACGACACCGCCGAAGAGGTGGAAGCCCGACTCTCCGTCGAGGTGCTCGACGGTTCCACTTCCGTTGCCGTCCTGCCGGAACAGACCGTCACCCTCGCTCCCGGCGAGCGCAAACTCGTCGAGACGGAAGTCGCCTTCCCGAATCCGAAACTCTGGGGCATCGGCGGCGCCTACGGAGAGCCTCACAACCGTTACCTGTTGAAGAGCACCGTTGCCGCGGCAGGAAGAAGCAGCACGGAATTCACGCCGTTCGCTTTCCGAGAAATGACGATCGAAGGGCGCAAGATGTTTCTGAACGGGAAAGAGTTCCGTCTGCAGGGCAGTTCCCCCAGCCTCATCGAACGGGTGACGATTCGCAACAACCGCCATGCGGAGCTCTTTTTGAACCGCGCCCGGCGGGAGGGACACATCAACTTCCTGCGCTATCACCGTTTCAATTTGCAGAACTGGCCGGTCACCGCCTGTGACGATGCGGGAATCGTGAGTGAAGGCGAAGGCCCCTGGTGGGAGCTTTTCGCACCGACCGACATCAATGGCGAAAGCAATTACGACGACCCGGTCTGGCTCGAAAACAGCCTCGAGTACTACACAAAGATCATGCGGAAATTCCGCAACGCCCCTTCGATGCTCTTCTTCTCGCTTGAAAATGAGACGATGAACGCTGCGAATTACCGGACCGTGAAGAAGTTCCGCGAACGGGCGCAGGCCGAAGCCCCCCACATGATTCTGATGAACCACTCGCACAGCTCCGCGCTGGCTCCGGAGGCTCCGGTCGCGGTTCTGCACGATTACGATCTCGGCGTGAACCGCATCCGCGAATACTGCTCTCTGGCGGAAAAACCGGTGGTGATCGGCGAGTTCTGGAACCCGGAGGTTTCGAACGCGCTCTACAATCCGCAGCAGGCCCGCGGCGCGGAACGGCTGATGAAACTCTGGCTCGAACGTCAGGTGAAGAGTTACTATAAGGCGGGCGTCGACGGCGTCATGCCCTACACCTTCACCGGTCTCGGCGCCATCGCCTCGAAACGGGATTCCCGCGCCTGCGGACCGTGGAGCGAATATTACACCGCGGCGCCGCAGAAGGTGTTCAGCCGCCCCGTGGTCTGGCCGTCGATGTCCGGCTCGGGGGGAATCCGGGCGGAAAAGCTCTATCTTGACAACATGACATTGCGCCGCGGACCGGTCAACTTCTTTGACCCGGAACGCCCCGCCTACACCCCGACCGCGGTGATGGAGGCGTATCGCAACATCTTTCAGCCGCTGCCGGAACTGGCAATCCGGCGGAGTCCGGAGCTGCTTGTCGAGGTGGTCCGCAACGGAAAGCCGGTTCCGCATGAAAACGTCTTTTCGACAAGTGAATCCGGCGGCCCGCAGGGCGTCCAGGCCGATGCGCAGGGGAGGGCATGGTTCTATTACGATCTCCCCGGCAGACAGACCATCTCCGTCACGGCGGAGGGCAAAACGCTGACTCATGAGGTGGAGCTTGTCTGCATTCCGCTCGGCAAACCGGGCTGGGAGTACCTGCCGAAACTGCGGTTCGACCTCGGAACCGGTTCGGCGGAATTCACCCCGGGCAACGTCGATCTTGGCGATACGGCGGCAGATGCGACCTCCCGCAATGAGACTCCCGCTTCCCTGCGTCGGCCGAAATCGGCCTTCGCCAAACTTGCGCCGGTCGGCCCCACCGGATTCATCCGGCGCTGGCTGGTGCTCGGCCCGTTCCCCAACTACGGCAGCCGGGAAAAACGGTCCGCGCAGTGGATGAACACCGACTTTCTCGGCGGAGAGACAACAATTCATCCCTCCCTTGCCCTGCCGCCGCAACAGGTGGAATTCAAGCGCAATCCGGAGGCGTACTGGGAGCCCGGGCGGTTCACCATCCGCTGGGACTGGCTCACATCCGACAAAGATGTGGTCGATCTTTCCGGAGCCTTTCTGATCGACCACCCCGGGCTGGATGGAATCATTCAATACATTTTCGGGTATGCCGCCTGCTATGTGAAAAGCGATTCCGACCGGGATGCCGTGCTGACGATCGGCAGCGATGACGGTTACAAGATCTTTCTCAACGGCGGAATGGTCGGCGCTTTGCAGGCCTACCGCGGCTGCAAACCGGATGAAAACCGCCATTCCGTCCGTCTGAAAAAGGGGTGGAACCGCCTGCTGGTGAAGATCGAACAGGAGACCGGCGGCTACGCGTTCGCCCTCCGCTTCCTCGATTCCGGCGGCAAACCGCTTCTTCTGGAAACCAGCTTGACCCCGCCGGCCACGGGAACCGCTCTGCAGCGCGGAAAATTCCTGCGTGACTGGATGGTGATCGGCCCGTTCCCGAACGTGGGAGAACGGCCGAAATGTTCCGGATTCCGGCAGGATTTTCTCGGGGGAGAGGCGGCTGCCGTCCCGGAAGACCAGGAGATCCGAACCGAATTCCCCGCCTATGAAAAGGCCTATTACGAGGCGGGAACACTGGTCAATCGCTGGAAGCCCTGCCGTTCCTCCGGAGATCGGGTCGATCTCGGCAATGCGTTGCTGCGAAGTGATGTCCCGGGGCTGGATGTTTCGCCGCTGCAGTATGTTGCCGGATACGCGGCCACGACGGTCGATGTTCCGGCGGCGGGGGAGTACACGCTGGAACTCTCCACCTTCAACGGCGTTCGCGTCTGGCTGAACGGAACGCTGCTTATCGACGATCACAATCACACCTTCAACCGGGATCCGAATTCGCCGGTTCTGCCGCCGTCGTTTCGAAAAACATTGAAACGGCGGGTCTCTCTGCGGCCGGGCGAAAACCGTCTGCTGGTGAAACTTGACGTCGATTACGGGCCGCTCGACTTTTCATTGAAATTCGATTGAGCCGCCGGGCAGGGAGGGCGGTTTCAGAAATCGGAACGCCCGGCGCTGAAGTCAAAAAGTTTTTCTGTGAGTTTGAGACGGTCGGCAAATTGATCGGGAGAACGCCGGTACGTGTTGGGCGTGACGCCGTGGAACTCCTTGAAGAGGCGAATGAAGTAGTTCGTGCTGCGAAATCCGCTTTCTCTGGCGACGTCGGAGATGTTGAAGTTGGGATTCAGCAGGGCGGCGCGCGCCTCCCGCATCCGCAGAGCGATCAGGAACCGGCGCGGCCCCATGCCGAACTGGCGCCGAAACAGCTGGTGGATCAAACTGACGCTGGCATTGCTCCTTCGGGCGATTTCCGTAATGGAGAGATCTTCTGCGTAGTGATGAAGCATCTCCGCCAGCGCCTGCCGGAGGGCCGGGTGCATGTCGATGCAGCGGGCGCGCGCGGCTTCCAGCCGTTCGATGCGCAGCCACGCTGCCGCGAGCAGATGGGAGGCCTCTTGAAACTCATGTTCCCGGCACAGCTCATAGATCTCGATGAGCCAGCGGGCGATGTGAGTCTCCTCCTGCAGCCGGATGCTCCGCAAGGTGAAGTCGGCCGTTCCGGAAAAATCTTCAAACACCGTGTAGTAGGTTTCGCAATCTGTGGAGTTGTCATATTGAATATGCCGCAATCCGGGGGGAAGGATGAGCAGCATATCGGGGACGTAATGAAAATGCTCACCGCTTTCCGCTCTGGTTTCGCAGCTGCCCCGGGTGAACAGGACCACTTCAGCGCCCCGGTGGGAGTGCATCGGCCGCGGAACGTTGTCCACAAATTCATAATGACCGGAGTGGGAGATCAGAAATGAGACATCGGGGGAAGGTGATCCCTCCGGTTGTGGAAAGAGTACATCCATGATGCGTTTCCCCTTTCAGGCTGTGTTCTGCAACTTTCGGAGGAGAATATACGTTAAAACGTTCTTTTTCTCAATGGCAAAATGTTGATTTGTGCTGTTTTTTTGTGATTTTTTCTCATGAATTTCAATTGTTTCCCGATGCAGTCGCCTGTATACTATACCCGGTCCGGCAGAAAACTGTTTAAAGAATTCGGAAGGGAATGAAGCGATGATTGCGGGATGCGGAGAAGAGGTCCTTTGTGCGGCGGACCGGCAGGCGCGGCTGATGTTGCGCGGCGTGAGGCCGGCGGAGGCCGTTCTGGATACGGATACTTTCAATGAGATGGATGATCAGTTCGCGCTGGTATTCGCTTTGCTTTCTCCGGAACTGCTTCACCTGCGGGCCGTAACCGCCGCGCCGTTTTTCAACGAACTCTCCTCCGGACCGGCCGACGGGATGGAAAAGAGTTAT
The DNA here is from genome assembly GCA_900551245.1 of uncultured bacterium. Classification (GTDB taxonomy): domain Bacteria; phylum Verrucomicrobiota; class Lentisphaeria; order Victivallales; family Victivallaceae; genus Victivallis. Next base: position 35,004 of record URVC01000028.1, read on the forward strand.
CAGGAGATCTGCCGCATCCTTGCGCTCACCGGAGCTCCGCAGTCGCTGGCGTACCGCGGCTCCGTCTCCTATCTGCCGGACAGAGACACACCGGTGGAGTCTCCCGCCGCCCGGCGCATTGTGGAACTTGCCCGCGAGGCGAAGCGGGCCGGGCGGGTCCTGCACATTCTGGCGATTGCCGCGTTGACCAATGTGGCGTCCGCCTTGCTGCTCGCACCGGAAATCGCGGAAAGTTGCGTGATCGTCTGGCTGGGCGGCAATCCGCCGGACTGGCCGGATTGCGGTGAATTCAACCTCAAGCAGGACATTGCCGCGGTGCAGGTGGTGTTTGACTCCGGAACTCCGCTGATCCATATTCCGTGTGTCCATGGCGCGGAAACGCTCCTTACGACACTGGCGGAACTGGAGGAGCATTGCGCCCCGTTCGGCAGAATCGGGGCCGGGTTGTACGAGGTGGCAAAACGTTTCATGAACCGGCAGGGGAGCCGGATTATCTGGGACATTTCAACCGTCGGGATTTTTGCCGCTCCGGAGGCGTACACCACGGAACTGCGACCGATTCTGAAACTCGGGGATGACGGGCGCTGGCGGCGGGAGCCGGGACGGCCGTTCTGCCGGTTTGTCTGCCGCATCAATCGCGATCCGGTGTTCCGCATTCTGTTCGAAAAGATTGCTGCGGCGGCTCTTGCTGATCACCAGGGCCGGTCCGGAGAAAAAGTTCATTTCCCGGCGTAAGATACGGCGTGGCAGGCCGGAAGGTCGGCAATTTTTGGGGGAGAAATAAAATTTGACCGCCCCTTCTGTTGCATTTGTTGAAAATAGAGGTATATTGTTGGAACTTTTCACTGCAACAGAAAGGATTGCCGTATGTTGAGACGATGGATGCTTGGGGCCGCGCTGCTGTGCTGTGCGGTCGGGGTGCGGGCGCAGGAACTGAAGGTGCTGACCATCGGGAACAGTTTCGCCGACAGCGTCTTCGAGTTTCTGCCGAAAATCGTGAAATCGGTGCCGGACTGCCAGCTGGTGCTGGAGCGGGCCAACATCGGCGGCTGCACGCTGGAACGCCATTGGCGCGAGGTGCTCAAGTCGGAAAAGGATCCGGAGTACAAACCCTATTACGGCAAGTTCAATCTCCGCGAAAAACTCACTTCGAAGAAGTGGGATATCGTCACGCTCCAGCAGGCGAGCCACCAGAGTTTCCGGCCGGAGAGTTATCAGCCGTGGTTCAAGAATCTTTATGAGTATGTGCGCAAATATGCGCCGCAGGCGGAGATCGTCATTCAGATGACCTGGTCCTACCGCCCCGACCACCCTGGATTCGGCAAGTGGTGCTGCAAGGACTACAAGGAGATGTATGAAAAGCTCTTCGCCAACTACGTCAAGACGGCGAAGGAGTTCAACTGCCGGATCATTCCCTCCGGATTCGCGGTGCAGATGGCGCGGGCGGAGCAGCCGGTGAAATTCCAGCAGAGTTACACGGCGGAGGATATCAGGAAAGCGGTCCGTCCGAACCGGCTCCCCGAGCCGCAGGGCGCCTTCATCGGCAACAACTACTGGCGCAAGGACAAAAAGGGGAACTGGAAGTTGAATGTCGATTACATTCACCTCAATGAGCGCGGCCGGTATCTGCAGTCGTGCGTCTGGTTTGCCGAACTCTTCGGGCGCAAGACCTCCGAGATCAAATTCGTTCCGAAAGGGCTGAGCGCGGAAGAGGCACAGTTCCTCCGCTCCATTGCGCAGAAGGCGGTGGATGAGTTTCAGCAGGTCAATACTGAAAAATAACATCTTGCTTTCAAAAGAGGGGCCGGGTTCCTGATACGGGGGAGCGCGGCCCCCCTCTTTTTTGTCTGGAAACGGGGGAGGGGCCGGTCGAACAGGCGAAGGGAGGAAACAGGGGGAGGAAAAATCTCTTCCGTAATTGAAAACATCATCCGTTGTGCTATGTTAGACCAAAGACCGGATGGGCGGGACGCATCTTGTCAAAATGGACCACCTCCGGCAGGAAGGAGTTCCGGAATGCTGAAAAATTTTATGACGCAGGAGGCGCTGGCCGGAGTGTTCCGGAAACAGCAGTTTCCGTTTCGGTTTCCGCCGGCCGCGAACCGGACCGCGTGGAGCAGAGAGGGCAGCAGGTTCCGGGAAGTGAGTTTCCCGCTCTACCTGAAGAAGGCGGAAGAGATTCTCGGAAAGGACTATGCCGAAATCTACCCGAGCCTGAAGGCCGGGGAGTTCTTCTCTTATGTCCGTACCGGGAACCGTCGCATTTTTGAGACTTCATATTTTACGCGGCGGAGCCATCTGGCGCTTTTCTGTCTCGCGGAGGCGATGGAATACCGTCGCCGGTTTCTTCCCGCGGTGGTGGAGGGAATCTGGCAGTTGCTGTCCGAACCGGTCTGGTATCTGCCCGCACACGGGTATTACCGGGAAAATGACCCGATGCCCCGGTTTGATCTGCCGCGTACCGACCTCTTCTGTGCGGAAACCGGCGCAACCCTCGCGTGCGTGGTCCGGCTGCTGGAGAAGGAGCTGACAGCGGAATCGGCGGAATTGCTCACCTGGGTGCGGGAGTTCTGCATCGAACGGGTCATCGTGCCGGTCGAGGAGGAGCGTGTGCACGAATGGTGGCTGGATGGTCTCAACAACTGGGGGCCGTGGTGTGCCTCCAACGTCGCGCTGACCGCGTTCACGTTCCTGCGCGACCAGCCAGAACGGCTCGCCCGGCTGATCCTGAAACTGGCCGAATGTTGTGACTCTTTCTACAATCGCTACGCCGCCGACGGCGGCTGTGATGAGGGGCCCGGATATTTCATGGTGGCGGGAATCCGGCTCATGCTCTTCCTCGATCTGCTCAACACATACACCGGCGGCATTTGCAACTGGTTTTATACACAGGAGAAGTTTCGCAACATCGGCGATTACATCGCCAAAGTTCACCTGACCGGGCCGTGGTTTGCCTGCATGGCGGATTCTGCGGCGAAATTCGACCGGCTGAACGCCGGACTGCTGAACCATTTTGCCGAACTTTCCGGCAGTGCGCGTCTGAAATCGTTTGCCGCGGAGGCCGCTTTCGGATTTCAGCCGCGGGAAACCGGCGGGATTCCGGACCGATTTTCCGAAAAGGGAACGTTCCTTCATCTTGTTCTTCTGGATGAGCTTGCACAGATATTCTGGGCGCCTGATCCGGCGGCCCGGGGAAGTTTCCCGGGGGAGGGGCGGACGGTGCTGCCGGACCTTCAATTCTACCTTTTCCGGCAGAATCCGGAGAAGGAGGAAACCGGTTCGATTCTCTGCATCAAGGGAGGGCACAACAACGAAAATCACAACCACAACGACGTCGGTGAGTTTGAACTGTTCTTCGACGGGAAACCGGTAATCATCGATTGCGGCGCGACGGATTATACAAAGTTCACATTTTCGGAGCGTCGTTATGAAAACCGTTTTCTGAACAGCTCCGGCCACAACGTTCCGGCATTCAACGGAGTACTGCAGGCGCCGGGGGCGGAATTCGCCGCCGGGCATCGGGAGCTGCTGGCGGACGGGGTGGCCATCGACATCGCCGGGGCGTATCCGAAGGAGTGTGGCGTCACCTCCTGCGTGCGCCGGGCGGTTCTGACCGCGGAGGGCGTGGTATCGATTGAGGATACGGTGTCCGGCAAAGGAACGATTTCCGTGGAGCTTCCGCTGTACTGTGCGGTGAAACCGGAACTCACTCCGGCGGGGATCGAAATCAGCGGGATGAGGTTGAAACTTCGCGGCATCGAACTGGAACGTCTGGAGGAGATTCCGCTGGAAGATGTGCGGATGAAACTCTCCTGGGGCGACCGGCTCTGGTGCATTCACTTGCAAACGACGATCGAGAAATCGGGAACCTGCCGCCTGGAATTCCAGCCGGTCAGTTGATTTTGCAGAAAAATGCCTCTTCTCCGGTTGAAAAGGAGGCATTGCTGACGGAATCGTCCGAATTACCGGTCATCTTTACTTTTCTGTGTCGATGTTGCGTGTGAGATTTTTCATCGTCCGGGCAAGCAGTTCCCGGCAGTAGGCGCCGAGACCGACTACGTCGGAACCTAAATTGATGAAACGGAACCCTTCCGCAATCAATTCCGCCGCATTGTCCGGACCACCGACGGTACCGGCGAATTTTCCGGCCCGCAGCGCGGCTTCGGCGACCTTGCGCCGCGCTGCCGCGATGTCCGGATGATCAAACTCTCCCGGGAGGCCGATCGACTGACTGAAGTCGCCGGGGCCGAAGAAGATGATGTCGATTCCGGGCACCGCACAGATCTCGTCAAGCTCCTCCAGCGCTTCGACATCTTCGATCTGAATGAGAACGAAACGGTTGTGGTTGACGAACCGGAGGTATTCCTGAAAATCCATGTTGCAGTAGGCCCCGTCGCGGTTGCCGCCGTCGATCGCCCGGCGACCGAGCGGATGGAAGCGGACACTTCGCACAATGGTGCGGGCATCTTCTGCGGACATCACGTGCGGCACCATGATTCCGGCGGCATCCAGTTCGAGCGGTTTGACCAGGTCGCTGTAGGAGCCGCGCGGAACGCGAACCAGCAGGTCCGCACCGAGACATCCTGCGGCGAGAATCTGGCTCTCCAGCACCGAATAGTCGTTGGCAACATGCTCTTCACAGACCCAGAGGCAGGAGAAGCCGTTCATGGCGGCGATTTCCAGCGCCCGGGGGCAGGAGAGGTTACTTTTGAAACTGAAGACGGTTTCTCCGTTCCTCAGTTTTTCCAGCGTTACACTTTTTCGCGGGGTGAACATGACGGACTATTCTCCTTTATATTTGGCGAGATGGTTTCGCATGATGCCGCGGGCGAGTTCGAGGTTGTGATTTTCCAGCGCGTCAAGGATTCCCTGATGTTCCGCCGCGGCGGCCTGACTCATGGCGCAAGTCGCTTCCCGACGGGTGAAGAAGATTTCCAGCAACCGGGAGAAGGAGCAGAGCAGTTCATTGCCGCTGATGGCCAGCAGCGCGCGGTGGAACTCGCAGTCCCGCTGATAGTTCCGTTCGATCGCCTCGGGGGTGTCCTCATAGCGGGCGCAGTCGGCGATTTCGCGGAGCTCCTTCAACTGCTCCGGAGTGATTTTATTGATGATGATGTCCAGAACACTCAGTTCAATGGAGAGGCGGGCTTCAAGCAACTGGTAGTAGGAGAGGTCGCTCACCGCGATTTGAAACCCGAGAATTCGGCTCAGCAGCGCGAAATTGACCTGCTGAAGCCGGGTGCCGCGCCGGGTCCCGGTCTCCACCAGCCCGAGAAACTTCAACCCCCGCAGCGCTTCGCGGACACAGACACGGCTGACACCGAACAGTTCCGTCATCTCTTCTTCGGAGGGCAGTTTGTCGTGCAATGTCAATTTATGGTCGATAATGTAGGACAAAATCTCGTCTACTACCTGCTCTGTCTTGCTGGCATTCTTGGTTTTCATCAGATATTCCCTTATTTTGTAATACAAATATAGCGTATCCAATCGGAAAGTCAATAGCTGAAAAATAAAAAATAGATTTTTTTACGGCAGAAGAGAAAAAACGGAATGTTGACATACAGGGGATTGTCAAGTAGGACAGTTGAAATAGTTGCCGAGAGTGCTATTATAAAGAATGATTTTCCATACAGGAAGAGGTAAATCAAAAGGCACAGGAAATGATAGATCAAACTGCTGACTGGATTCGACTTGGCGCGAACAACATCAGTGTCAACCTCCATGCTGATTTCCGCGGTGTATTTACGTTGTCGCAACGTGTGGCGGATGCTGTGATTGCCGTTTCTTCCGACAGCGATTTTCTGCTGTATCTCGATGGCGTTGAACTGGGCGGCGGACAGTTCTGCGATTATCCTGACCGCCCGACTGCGACGGAGTTTCATGCCGGGCCGCTGGAGGCGGGGGAGCATCTGCTTGCCGCTCTGGTCTGGTTTCGCGGCAGGAATTTTTCGACGTACCGCTGCGGTACGCCGGGATTCTGGTGCGAATTGCGGGCAGGGGAGTTCCGTTTCGGCAGTTCAACCGCGTGGAAGGCGCGGCTGGACCCTGCGTTTCAATCCGGGCCGATTGAGAACGTTACCGACCAGCTCGGGCTGGTCTGCTGCTGTGACGGGCGGAATTTTGACGGGTGGGAGCTGCCTGGATTCGATGATTCCGGGTGGCAAAATGCCGTTGCCGCAGAGGCGCGTGCCATGCCGGTTCCGCGGCCGGTACCGCGCCTTGTGCCGGGGGAACGCCGCCGGGTTCATTTTGCCAATCAGGGATTTCTGCTGCGGCAGGAAGCGAAGGAAACTTTCGCCGCCACGGTGTCGCACGATCTGATGCGTCCAGTTCCTGCCGCTCTTTTTTTCGGTCTGCCGGGGCTTTATGGAAGTGCTCCATTCCAGCTCGACGAACCGTATCGCATTCCGGTTGCCGATGCTCCGGAAAACGGCTCTTTTGTGATCCTGGACTTTGGTGGAGAGTGTGCCGGGAAACTCGAATTGGAACTCGAAGCTCCTGCCGGAACCATCGTTGACCTTTCCATCGGCGAACATCTCAACGACGGCCGGGTGCGTTGCCGGATCGGCAACCGCAATTTCACCGACCGTTATTTTTGTCATGCCGGGCGAAACTGTTTTTCAATTCCGTTTCGTCGTTCGGGCGGACGTTTTCTGCAGCTTAATTTCACCTGCTATGATGAACCGCTGACGCTGTATTACGCCGGAATCCGTCCGCAGGAACTGCCGTTGCCGGAGGCCGCGCGGTTTGAGGATGGAGACCGGCTTCACTCCCGGTTGCGGCAGGTCGCGCTCAATACGATGAAACTCTGCATGCACGAGCACTACGAGGATTGCCCGTGGCGGGAACAGGCGCTTTACGCCTACGATTCACGCAATCAGGCGCTTTTCGGCTACTATGCCTGGGGCAATTATGAGTTTGCCGCGACGAGCATTGAACTGCTCGGGCGGGGAATCCGTCCGGACGGACTGCTGGAATTGTGTGCGCCTGCCCGCGTGCCGGTTACCATCCCGATTTTCAGCTGGATCTGGTTCGTTGAGGTCGAAGAGCATTGGCTTTACAGCGGAGACGACCGGTTGTTCCGTCAATTCGAAGCCCAGATGGCGGAGATGCTCGACCGGGCTCTGGCCCGGCGTGACGATGCCACCGGCCTCTGCCTGCCGCCGACGGGAAGGGAGATCTGGAACTTCTATGAATGGATGCCCCAGCTGGATGGTCATGGGCATTGGCCGCTGAGTGCTTTGTACAACCTCTACCTTGTTCTGGCTCTGCGCAGTTTCGAAGCGATGTCGGCGCGCGCGGGCAGGGGAGGAAGTCCAAAGCGTTCCGATGCATTGCTGTCGGCTGTTGAACATGCTTTCCGCCGCCCGGACGGGTTGTTCGCTTCGTATCGCAGCGGTTCGGAATTGACCGGATTTCATGAGCATACCAACGCGCTTGCGTTGCGGCTCGGCATCCTGTTGCCGGAACAGTATGATCGATTGATCCATCTGACGGAAGAACCGTCATGTATCCCGGTCAGCACCAGTGCGTTGCCTTTTTTAGTCGATGCGCTGTATCAGGCGGGGCCGGCAGGGCGGCGTGCTGCGGCGGAGCGGTTGACGGCAGCCTTTTCGCCAATGCTTTTTACCGGATCGGATACCTTGTGGGAGGTTGCCGAGGGCGCGGCAGGTTTCGACGGGGCGGGCAGTCTGTGCCACGCGTGGAGCAGTGTGCCGGTCTACTGGCAGGGGGCGCGACAGCTGGGAGTGGTTCCGCTCGAGCCGGGGTTCCGCCGTTTTGCGGTCTCGCCCTGTCCCGGAACGTCGGAACAGGTCACCGGAGAAGTTCCCACCCCTGCCGGTCCGATCCGGATCGACTGCCGCCGGAGGGAGGCGGGACTCCAGCTTGCGGTGGAGGCCCCGGCCGGACTTCAGCCGGAAATCCGGCCGCTGCCGGAATTCCCGCTTCTCTGAAATTATTTCCCCCGTTCGGCCGCCTGTGCCGCCGCTTTGACGTCGTCGGCGAGCTCGTTGGAGAGGTTGAAGAAGGGCAGCCAGGGAATCGCCGCGCGGGCGTTGTAGTTCAAGAGTCCGATCTGGACCGCTCCCTGGTTTTCATTGTGGTTGTAGAGTCCGATCTGCCACCCCCAAGAATTGCCGGCTGACCGGCCGGCATCCACGCCGGAGAGGTTGACGACGCCGAACATCGCACCGAGATTTTCGACGAAGATGGAGACAATCCCGATGGAAAACCCGAGATTCCGCTCCGCCGCGCCGAATCCCTTCACCTCCAGCCCGCCGACCTCGTTGCATGCCGCAAACGGTGCAATCGAAATCCCGTAGGCGCGGTACTGATTGGTCAGCAGCGCCGCCAGATTGAGCCCGCATACTTCGACGTCGGAGCGGAAAAACTGGAGATACGGCACCAGCGTCAGCTGGAACGGCGTCCAGGAACTGCTGATTTCGGTGTCGAACCCATAGGTGTTGAAAAGGCCTGCCCCTGAACCGGCGAAGGCGTCATCGGCCTGTGCCGGAGTCCCGACGAAAACGAGGAGCAGTGCCGCCACAGCTCCCAGACACGAATGTTTCATAAAAATCCTCCCTGTCCGGCGGATTTTTCCGCCGCCTGAATAAAAATATCTCATTTGCGATGATTTTTCAACCGTGAAAAGCGCGGAAAACGTGGTATATTAATGCCATTGCGAAAAGGAATTCCGAAATCATGTTTGAATCGATCCATATCCGCGGCGCGTCACAGCACAATCTCAAAAACATCGACGTGACGATTCCGCGCAACAAACTCGTGGTGATCACCGGACTTTCCGGCTCCGGAAAGTCTTCGCTCGCCTTCGATACCCTCTATGCGGAGGGGCAGCGGCGCTACGTCGAGAGCCTTTCCGCCTATGCCAGACAGTTTCTCGACCGGCTCCAGAAGCCGAAGGTCGAACACATTGACGGCCTGTCTCCCGCCATCGCCATCGAACAGCGCACCGCGGGCGGCACGCCCCGTTCGACGGTGGCGACCGTAACGGAAATTTATGATTATCTGCGGCTTCTCTACGCTCACGTCGGCATCGCGCACTGCCCGCACTGCGGCCGGGTGCTCGAATCGCAGTCGGCGCAGGCGATCGCCGAACAACTGCTGGCGCTGCCGGCGGGGCGGAAGATGATGATTCTCGCTCCTTTTGTCAACGGACGCAAAGGGGAGCATCGCGACGTGCTCGAATCCATCCGCTCCGAAGGGTTCATCCGGGTGCGGATTGACGGGAAGATTCTTCCGCTTGAAGAGGAGGAACTCCCTGCGTTGGAGAAGAATAAGCGCCATACCATCGAAGCGGTGGTCGATCGGCTTGTCACCGGGAAAATTGACGCTTCACGTCTGACCGATTCGGTGGAAACCGCACTGCGCCACGGCTCCGGAACCATCCACGTGCTGCTGGAGGAACCGCCGGACGAAAACGGGAAGCCGGGCGGATTTTCCGAGGAGAAGTTCAGCGAAAACCTCGCCTGTCCGGATTGCGGCATCTCGTGCGGGGAACTGTTGCCGCGCAATTTCTCCTTCAACTCGCCTTACGGGGCGTGCACCACCTGCAACGGGCTGGGAATTCAGCAGGTGATGGATCCGGCCAAGGTGGTGCCGGATCCGTCGCTGTCGATCCGCAACGGGGCGATTCCGGGGTGGCGGCGCGGGCCGCGGCATCTCATCATCTACTACAATCTGCTGTTGCGCAAGCTGGCCGAGTGGCTGAATGAACCGGATATGCTCTCCACGCCGTTCGAGAAACTCTCCGAGCGGACGCGGCACATTTTGTTGTACGGCAGCGGCGAAGAACCGCTTGAATTCGACTACTACATGCACGGGAAGAAGTTCCACTGGAGCAAACCCTTTGAGGGAATTCTGGAGAATCTGCGCCGCCGGATGGTGGAAACCGAGTCCGAATCGGTCCGGGAGCGGCTGAGCGCATACCTGAGCCCGCGGGAGTGCCCCGCCTGTCACGGAGCGCGGCTGAATCCGGTCAGCCTGGCGGTGACGGTGGGAGGGCTGTCGATCGACCGTTTCAACGCGCTCAGCGTGGCGGCCGCGCGGGATTTTGTCACCGATCTCAAGCTGGATGGGGAACATGCGGTCATCGCCGGGGATGTGCTCAAGGAGATCCGCAGTCGGCTGACCTTTCTCTGTGACGTGGGGTTGAACTATCTCACGCTCAACCGGGTTTCCAGCACGCTTTCCGGCGGGGAGGCGCAGCGCATCCGGCTCGCCACCCAGCTCGGTTGCGGCCTGGTGGGGGTGCTCTACATCCTCGACGAACCTTCAATCGGACTGCACCAGCGCGACAACGACCGGCTGCTGGCGACGCTGGAGAAACTCCGCGACATCGGCAACACCGTGCTGGTGGTGGAACACGACCTCGACACGATCGAGCGGGCCGATTATGTGCTCGATCTCGGACCGGGGGCAGGGGTGCACGGCGGCGAACTGGTGGCGTGGGGAACGCCGAAGGAACTGGTCAACTTCCCCCGTTCGCTCACGGCGGATTTTCTCGCTGGACGGCGTAAGATCGAAGTGCCTGCCGTGCGGCAGAAAGGGAATGGACACAAGTTGGTGATTCGCGGAGCGCGGTACAACAATCTGCGCAACATCGATGCGGAGATTCCGCTCGGCACCTTCACCTGCATCACCGGGGTTTCCGGTTCGGGGAAGAGTTCGCTCATCAACGGGATTCTTGTCCGTGCCCTGAATGCTCATCAGGGAATTCAGGATCTGCCGCCGGGGCCGTGCCGTGCCGTGGAGGGGCTGGAGTTCGTTGACAAGGCGATTGTGATTGACCAGAGTCCAATCGGCAGGACGCCGCGTTCGAACCCGGCGACCTATACCGACGCGTTCGGAGGCATTCGGAAACTCTTTTCGGAACTGCCGGAGTCGAAGGTGCGCGGATACGGTCCGGGGCGGTTCAGCTTCAACGTGAAAGGGGGGCGCTGTGAGGAGTGCCGGGGGGACGGCATCAAGAAGATTGAGATGCAGTTTCTCTCCGACGTGTACGTCGAGTGCGCGGCCTGCGGCGGAAGGCGGTTCAACAAGGAGACGCTGGGAGTTCACTATAAGAAGAAGAACATCGCGGATGTGCTTGATCTTACAGTGAATCAGGCGGTGGAGTTTTTCAGCGCGATTCCGTCGCTTGCGCGCAAGTTCAAGACTTTACAGGAAGTCGGGCTGGGATACGTGACGCTGGGGCAGCCGGCGACCACGCTTTCGGGCGGGGAGGCGCAGCGGGTGAAACTGGCGGCGGAACTCGCGCGGGTGCCGCGCGGCCATACGGTTTACATTCTTGACGAACCGACCACCGGACTGCATCTGGCTGACATCGACCAGTTGCTCAAGGTGCTGTTCAAACTGCGGGATATGGGCAACACGGTGATTGTGATCGAACACAATCTGGATGTGATCAAGACGGCGGATTATCTGCTCGACCTCGGCCCGGAAGGGGGCGATGGCGGAGGGACGATCGTCGCCGCCGGGACGCCGGAGGAGGTGGCGAAGGTGAAGCGCTCTCACACCGGGCGTTACCTCCGCCGCTATCTCTGAGCGGACGGCTTTGACCGCGCCCCATTAAGCGCGGAGAGCGTCGCGAAGCATATCTCTACGGCTTTGACCGCGCACGGGTCCAAGCGCGGTCAGCGCCGCGAGCGCATGTGAGAGAACTGCTTTGCGCTCCGCAAAGCAGCAAGGAGCGATTGCGACGCAGTCGAACGGAGTCGCAAGCGGATACGTATCAACCGACTTCCTCCTTCTCCTGGGCGAAGAGGTCTGGGGGGGCCGGCCCTCCAGATTCCCCAATGACTGTTCTATACAGAAGTTGGCACTTTATTTCCCATTTTGTTTGCTGGCAGCTTGCAAACAAGAAGAATAAGAGCTATACTGAAGAAACAGTGCTTATTTAATTTTCAGATGGCATGAACATTTGTGGCGTCCGGAAATGTGTTAAGTTGAACCTTGAGCAGGATTCTGTGGGTCACAGAACAGTAAAAAGGACAGTCGACGGATGAATGGAATAAGTGGTTTGTTATACAGCGAAATGCTTTTTCTGTTTGTGTGTTTTATCGTTTATTATCCTCATTCCAAGTTAAAATATCTGTTTGCATTACCCATAGGATTCATCTCTGTAGCAGTGGGGATGAAGTATTGTATCCATTCAGTTTCTCTGCATAACATCGACCTGTTGTCTTTTCTGGTTTCCATAGGAATCATCGGCGCGCTTGTCATACAGAAGAAGAGAAACGCGGACTGTCCATAAATTTGTACGAGAAGCCGGGCCGTACTTCGAAGTTGCTTCAACAGCTCCCATGCAGATTTTCGGTCCCAATAACCGCATGATGGACCGTGTCAGACACCATCCGTTCTTTTCACGGGCAGGGGGGGCGGCCCGCCGGCTCCCCAGATGTTCCGTTTGCCGTAAAAGTTCTCTTGTTTTGTTGAAGGCGGAAGTTCCGGCTTCCAGTCAACACGGATTCGGTATTCAGAGGAATTTTCATCGAACTGCAACTGGATGACGATCTCTCCCGGCTCCGGCGGGGGCTCCAAGGTCCCGATTGAATTCCGGTTGGAGAACGTTTTTCTCTGCTCGAACTGGTTGCTCCACCAATCCCCGTTGAGAATGGAGTAATGAGTTCTGAAGTCCAGGTAAAAAAGTTCCGGGCGCGAAATTTTAGCCGCACCCCATTGATCCATGCGCAAGTTCAAGGTTTTGTCCGGCATTTCAGTCAGGCTGATCAGCGTTCGCAGCAACGGTTTCTCCGGAATTTCGAGATCGAGCAGCAGCCGCGACGGAAGCAGCGGGGAACGGCGGATGCGGAGTTTTTGTGTGACGATTCCGTTTTTTCCGGGCGGAGCGGAAAGTCGGACTCGTTCCCGGATCGGCGAGAGACGTTCGAGGAGGAACGCCTGTTTCTCCGGAAATTTTTTCGTGCTGTCGAGAAGGGTGTTGATCTTGGCGAGATAATCGGGATGGGCGAAGTCGTCGAGAACTTCCGTTGCAAGGGTGTGAAAGAAGCGGTCAAATTCCGGCTCCGGGCTCTTCTGCCAGGCGAGGTACTGCCAGATTATGAGCTTTTCCGTCAGACTGAGCGGCCCGCCTCGGAGCACTGCCGCGAAGGTCGCACGCCGGTCGGCCGCGGAGAGCCAACGAATCCCGCCCAGCAACGTGAACGCACGCGGATCGGCGGCGGCAAACCGTTTTAGAAAGGCATGATCGATTGGTTCCGGACGGTTTGCGGCGCGGCGGTAAAACAGTTCGCCGTGCGGGCGGCGGCAACGGATTCCGTTGCGGGCTCCCGAGGTTTCCGGAAATCGAAGTTCGAGGCGGATGGCGGGCGGCTCCTTTTCGAACCGGATTATCTCGCCACTGCTGTTGCCTTCCTTGCGGAACCCCTGTGATTCCAGTAGGCGGATGAGATTCTGCCGTTCTCCGACACTCCGTGGCGGAGCGAATCGATAGAGGGCGACGATATCGGAATTTTTCCCATGGCCGATGAAGAGCGCAGTCGCGTTCGAAAAGCCGGAAAGATCGAGATCAGGAGGGCGCGGGGCTGTTGTTTCGTTTGGAAAAGGCAGGAGCTTGACAGCGGGCTTTTCGCGCTGTGCCTTCCGGATGACGTCCCAGCGTTTTGCCATGCGGGAGGAGATGCGTTCAAGGGATTTTTTTGCAGGTTCCGCCGTCGTAGTTGCGGCGAGGAACGTCCCGGAGAAGATCAGATTGTTTTCTGTAAGAGAAAGTCCCTGCCAAAGGAAGGAGGTGGAGTCATTTCCTGTTGCAGTCTCGATGCGGAAACAGAGGATCGATTTCATTTTGCGAAGGAATACTTCCTGTAGACTGTTCGCGGTCGCCGCTTCGGGGAGAACCGGCAGTGCGGATATCAGAGTCTCGGGAACAGGGGCCGGCGGCAGATATTCCACGCGGGTGACGACGACCGGCAGGGTCTGCAACAGGTCGTCAACAGGAACCGTTTCGCCGTAACGGCGGATTTCGCACGCCGGCCCGGAACCGGATTGGAAAACGCGTGCCAGCTGTGTACAGAGCTCGGCGGTTTCGCGGTCCGGCGTGCCAGGAATCAGAACCACTTTTTCCATTTCAAAATGGAGCGAACCACAGACGCTGCTGCGGAACGTTTCCATGGTTGCGAAATCTTCATACAAAGGGTTCGATTGCGCGGAAAACAGCGTGAGTCCGGCAGTCAGGGCGGCTGTGGCGCAAATTCCGAAGATGATTTTTCTGTTGCGTGGAGTCTCTCCTGCCGTCGAAGAGATTTTCTGCCGGGCGTTGTGCCGAAAGAGCAGCACGTACAGGGTGTAGAACCCACATCCCGCAGTCAGGATGCAGCAGAATGTCGAGTCGAAAGGGGAGAGCATGGTCCGAATCAGCAGAAAATTCACGATCCAGCTGAAGATCAGAAAATTGCGGGCCCGGAGGCTGCCGTGCAGAATTTTTACGGCGGCGATGAATTCTCCGATGGCCAGGGCGAAAACCAGTATGGCGCATGTGAGCAGAAATGGAAGCTTTTCGCTGTGAAGTTCGCTTGTCGCGCCATTTTCCGGATTGTTCAGATAGAGCTCGAGTGCCCCGATGGTTGCGGCAACTCCGGCGAGCATTACGATTTTCATAACGCTGTAGATGCGGCCGAAGGCGGAAACAAGTTTCAGCGAGAGATCAGGCAGAGGAACGCTTTCACGCACTTCCGGCAGGACGTGACAACCGGCGAGCAGCGTTTCCACATCCCGGGAATCAATTGCCCCATTTGCCGCGAGAGCGCGGATGCGCTGCTCTTCGGGGGAGGGGAGCAGAGTCAACTTGCGCTGGTATCGGTCGCGCCGGATCAGGAGTGCCGTCCAGAACGCTGCCGCGGCGAGGACTGCAACCGGGAGCCACAGATTTAGAATATCCCAGCGCAACATATTGATAATCAAATTATTCATAAACATCTCCCCGCCGGAATTTTTTTAGAGAAATGCCAGCTGTTCCGCCGCCTGGACTGCGGTGATTTCGCCGCGCTCAACCCGGGAGATGATTTCCATGCGTTCATCTCTGCGATCGCTGTTGAGCTCCTGCAGGCTTGCGATTACCCGGTCGAGCCGGGCGTGGACGGTGGGGTAGGAGAGATTCAGAATTTTACCGACCTCTTTGAGCGAACCGGCAGAAAGAACGAACAGTTCAACGAATTCTCGGTCTTCCGCGCTCAATCGAGCGAGCCGGGGCAGTTCGATTCGCCCTTCGAGTGTCACGCCACAGTTTTTGCAACGGAGTTTGTCGATGGCAAGTTCTCCGCCGCAGTTCTGGCAGATGTGTGAAAAGTGATCTCGCGTCATCCTGTCACCTCCTTCTTCAGGATTAATAATACTTTATTTTTTAATAAAATCAAGAATAAAATAAATAAAATTTAATATTAAATCAATATTATTTATTGTTTCTATGTGTTTTGTCGGAAATCTCCACTGTATGCCCGATTTTTCTTGTCATTTCTCACAAAGGGTGGAACTGATCAGGTCGGCGACAATTTGTAATCGGCAGCCAGGAATGGTATAGTATCGTAGAGGTTCATGGATGCCGGCAGGGATGGAATTGTGAAAAAAATGAAAAGAGATCTATCTTTTTCGGTTGCCTCCCTGAATGCTGGTGAACTGGTACCGTTGCCACAGGGCTGAAAGCGGGACTGCCGGTATATTCGGAGATAAACGGGCACGGAGAGCTTGAGGGAGGAGTGGAGTGCGGCTGATCTTTCTACTGATTTTCCTTTGGGGCGGAAGGTGTTTTGCGGTCATGCCTTTCCCGTCGATGGATGAATTTTATGTGGAACTTCGAAGAACGCCGGGCGGAGAATATTTGCAGGATTCATTTCCATCGGCAGATCAAAGATGGGGCAAGATAAGAGAGCAGATTTTGTGTTATCTGCAATCCAAAGAGGCGGGGATACAAGGGGATTTTCTGGCTTTCGGAGAAAAATTTCCGCTGTTATCGATGGGCAGTTACGGCGGAACCCTCTACACAACCCGGGGAATGTATCCCATCGAAGTTATGGAACGGAAAAGGGTGAGGATACGGGAGGCTTTGTGGGAGGAAGAGGAACGAGCGAAAATATTGCACGGGATGGAGGCGTTGAAACATGCTCGAAGCAGCTGTGAAATCTCGATGACGGGAAAAGGGGTTATGTTTTTGACGTTTCTGGATCGCGATGGATCGAGAAGCATATTGACGTATCGAACTCAAATTGAGCCCGAAGATTTAGATTGGATTCCGGGAGATTATGCTGCCAGAACGCGCCCGATTCATGTTCTGCGCAGCCTGACGGCTCCTGCAATGTTGCGTGCTCGCGAGAAAAGATCGTTTCTGCTTCGATAAAAAGATTCCCGGCAGCGCCGCGAGCGCATATCTCTGCGGCTTTGACCGCGCACGGGTCCAAGCGCGGAGAGCGCCGCGAAGCATATCTCCACGGCTTTGACCGCGCACGGGAATAAGCGCGGTCAGCGCCGCGAAGCATATCTCTACGGCTTTGACCGCGCACGGGCCCAAGCGCGGTCAACGCCGCGAGCGCATGTGAGAGAACTGCTTTGCGCTCCGCAAAGCAGCAAGGAGCGATT
>URVC01000029.1 GCA_900551245.1 uncultured bacterium
TGCATCCAGAACCATCATCTTTCAACTTTTTCTTTTCCTATGGGATGGCTGTGAATTAATTGCATTTTCAAAACCGCTGAAACGAATCCCTTTCATCATGAATATTCTGAAAAAATTTCTCTCGTATTACCGTCCGTACCGGACTCTTTTCTGGTGCGATATGGGGTGTGCTCTGACGGTCTGCGCAATCGATCTGGCGTTTCCGCAGATCCTCAAGTTGCTCACGACCGGACTCTTTACCGAAGGAGCGGAAGCGATATTTAGAACCCTCTGGCTGATCGGCTGCGGTCTGTTGCTGATGTACGTCATCCGCTACGGCTGTCAGTATTTCATCACCACCTGGGGGCATGTGATGGGCGCGCGCATGGAGAGCGACATGCGGCAGGATCTCTTCGATCACTACCAGCGGCTCAGCTTCTCCTATTACGACCGCAACAATACCGGAGAAATGATGTCCAAACTGGTGAGCGATCTCTTCGACATTTCCGAACTCGCTCATCACGGCCCGGAAAACATCGTCATCTCTCTGCTCAAAATCATCGGTTCTTTTGCAATTTTGATGTTCATCAACGTGCCGATGACGCTGATTCTGCTTGCCGTGACGCTCCTGATGGCTGTCTTCTCCATCCGCAAAAACCGGCGGATGCACGCGGTTTTTTTGGACAACCGGCGCAAGATCGCCGGCGTCAACGCCCGAGTTCAGGACTCCCTCTCCGGCATCCGGGTGGTGAAATCCTTCGCCAACGAGGAGTTGGAGCGGGGCAAGTTCAGCCACTCCAATCTGCAGTTTCTTGACTCCAAGGTGAGCAACTACAAGGTCATGGGCAGTTTTCATGCTGGAAACGGGTTCTTCCAGGGGTTGCTCTACACCTCGATTCTGGTCAGCGGCGGCTGGTTTATCGCCCGCGGCACCCTCGCGCCCGGGGAGCTGGCCATCTACGCACTGTACATCGGGATCTTCATCAACCCGGTCGAAGTGCTCATCAATTTTACCGAGCAGTTCCAGAAGGGGTACGCCGGATTCAAACGTTTTGTCGAGGTGATCGAGACAGTGCCGGATATCATCGACCGGCCGGGCGCGCATCCTCTGCGGGTGACCGAAGGGGAGATCGTGTTCGATCAGGTTTCGTTTCATTACGACGCCGGGCGGGAGATTTTTCACAACCTCAATCTCCGCGTCGCTCCCGGCCGGACGCTGGCGCTGGTCGGCCCCTCCGGCGGCGGAAAAACGACGCTCTGCTCTCTGGTGCCGCGCTTCTACGATGTGACCGGCGGCAGAGTGCTGATCGACGGGGAGGACATCCGCGATGTGACGCTCAAGTCGCTCCGCGGTGCAATCGGCATTGTGCAGCAGGAGGTGTATATGTTCTCCGGCACTCTGCGCGAGAACATCGGCTACGGCAGGCCGGGCGCCACCGACGAAGAGATCATCGAAGCGGCGAAGCGGGCGAACATTCACGATTTCATCATGTCGCTGCCCGACCAGTATGATACCTATGCGGGGGAACGCGGGGCGCGCCTCTCCGGCGGGCAGAAACAGCGGATTTCGATTGCGCGGGTTTTCCTCAAGAATCCGAAGATTCTGATCCTTGACGAGGCGACCAGCGCGCTCGACAACGAGAGCGAACGGCATATCCAGAGCGCGCTCGAAGAGCTTTCGCGCGGGCGGACCACCATCGTGATCGCCCATCGGCTGAGCACGATCCGCAACGCCGATGAGATCATCGTCATCAACCATGCCGGAATCGAGGAGCGCGGCACCCACCGCGAGCTTCTCGAGCGTGACGGGCTCTACGCCCGCTATTACCGGATGCAGTTTGAAGGCGCCGATGAGCTCGGATATTGAAAGGGAGTCTCATTTTTTTTTGGACTCCATTGATTGATTTGCTGTTTCAGTATATTTGTCAAAATTGCCCAAGCGTATCTTCTGTTATGAAATTATACTAAGGTGCGGAACAACCATTTATCCAAGGGAGTGTCAACGATGTTCTGGAAGAAGCTGGATCTTGAAGTCTCGCTTAAGCCGTTTGCCGACCATTCTGAGGCCGGAATCCGGGCTGTGGGGCAGAAGATTTTTTCACAGTGGCGGACAATGATTGAGAATGCCGAAGAGGTCTCGCTGATGTTCTGGGCCGCCGACGGTTCGGAAATTCTCGAATACAACGGGAAGATGGAAGACCGTTTTGAATGGTGCAAGTGGATCGGCGTCGCCAATCCGCACGGCGTCTCCTCGAACGTGCCGCCGGATCAGAAAACCATCCACGAACACCCCCGGTACTATATGGAGAATCCGCCGGAGTTCACCTACGGGGACTTCAAACGGGTGATCGACGTGTTGCGCGAGCAGTTCCGGGAGATGTACGGCAGACGGTTGCGGATGGGGGCGACCTTCGATTCCGGGCCGGAGTTCGCGGTCTCCGACTTCAAGTACAAGCGTCACCCGGAGATC
Source organism: uncultured bacterium (assembly GCA_900551245.1). GTDB lineage: Bacteria > Verrucomicrobiota > Lentisphaeria > Victivallales > Victivallaceae > Victivallis. The sequence continues at coordinate 2,450 of URVC01000029.1, forward strand.
TGCCGCGGTTTCTGCCTGGGCGGAAAGACCTTCGTCTGCTGCTACACCACGCTGCATGCCGACGACCGCTCCTACGCCGGGTTCCCGCAGGGAATTCCGGAGGGGACCTCGTTCGGCACCTTCCTGGGGCGGCAGGCGCAGCGGTATCTTACGGATATGGGGTTCGACTACTTCTGGCTGTCGAACGGCTTCGGTTTCGGCATGGAGACCTGGGGGGCCTGCGGAGCAATCTTCAACGGGCAGAAATTCAACCCGGAAGAGGCGCACGCGACCAAGGAGGCGATGTTCCGATTCTGGAACGACTTCCGGCGGGAGTGCCCCGATTTCCCGCTGGAAACGCGCGGCACCAACCTCACGACCGGCATGGATCTTGCCAGCGACGCCACGCCGACCCGCGAAATCTACCGAGAGGTGCATGACATCGAAGCGCCGGTCAATTCGCCGTGGGCGGCGCTGAACGGTGACTTCGGCATGGAGCTTGCCGGCTGGATGAGCCACATGGCGGAACTGCCGAAAGGGAAGGGGTATCCCTTCCGCTACTACATTCACGATCCCTGGTTCGTCAACAGCCCCTGGCTGGACCGTTACAGCCGCAGTCCCTACGACATCTATCTGCCGCTCTCGGTCACCCGGTTGCGGGGGGATGGCTCGGTGGAGGCCTCCAATGCGCTTCATCTGCTCTCGATCGACGACTCCTACGGGCGGATGCCCGATCTGGTGCCGGTGGAGGTTTCCGGATATCTGTACGATGCGGAATGCACGCAGGCGGACGCCGCGGGGCCCTTCATCTGGGTCTATCCGTTTGAGGAGTACCACAACGAGGTTTACGCGGGGCGTCGTCTCGAGCAGATTTTTGCCGACGACTATCTGATCCGCGGCGCGATCAACGCCGGATTCCCGGTCAACACGGTGATTTCCAGCACGAACTTCGTCAAGGCGGTTGAATCCGGCGTGGAGTTCCGCGACCGGGTGCTGGTGATGTCCACGATTTTCGACATCACGCCGGCGGTGCTCGCCGCGGCGGAGAAGCATCTTTGCTCCGGCGGCAGGATTCTCTTCTACGGCCCGGCGCGCGGGGAAGCGATTGAAAAACTGCTCGGCGTGGTCCCGGCCGCTCCGATCGAAGGGGAGATGGTGCTGGAAGGGGTTGAAGCGTTCAGCAAGTGCAATGCCGTCCGCCACCTGCCGGTCTACTCCGGCGGGCCGCTCGATTGTGTGGCGGATCCCGCTGCCGGTGCGGAGATTCTGGCGGAGTACGTGCAGGAAGGCGAACGCCGTCCCGCCGCCCTGTACCGCACCGTCGGCAAGGGTGGAATTCTCTGGATTCGCGGCACGAACTCCTTTGAGATCCAGCCGGGGCACTACAATCCGACAGCGTTTGCGCAGGATCGTTATTTCTACTGTGAGAAACTGTTCCGTTACCTGCTCGGGCGGGTCGGCTACGAGATCGAATTTCACAAGGTCGATCCGCTGCTGCCGGATGACTGCATGACGTTGCGCTGGCACGCGAACGGGCTCTATCTGGTTGCCTATTCGAAGAACACCACGGGGGATCGCTCCTTCCGCTTCCCGGACGGGGCGCCGGTGTTCAGCCGCTGTGACACCGTACTGCGGAACAACCATGCCGTCTATCACTGCGAGCGGGCGGTCAATCAGGAAGGGCGGATATTCGTCACCGGCGACGATTCGGTGATCACCTGCCGCGATGTGCCGCAGTGCTTCCCCGGCATTCAGCGCCGGATTGAGGTGGATGGGCTGAAGAATGCGACCGTGGTCTATCGCCCGGATGTGTTCGAGGGAATGACCTTCAATTTCAGCAGCGGAAAGGAGCTGACGAATTCCTCGCTGTGGTCGAAGTCGGAGTACCAGGCCGAACTGGTTCACGACGCGATCGGGCCGAAATTCATCCTGCGGAACGTTACCGGGATGCTGGTGATTTCCCGCGGCGTGCGTTGTGAAGCCTGCGCTTCCGACCGCTGAACGGAACCGGTTGCATGGATGGCGGGAGGGCGATTGTTCGTTCTCCCGCCGTTTTTTCCGGAACCTCATGGGAAAAGAAGATTTTTTTTCTTCAACTTTTGCAAAAAACCGCCGCGGAACGGGGATCCCATTCCGCGGCGGTTTGCGGTTTTCAGACAGGCACTCAGTCGTCGAGTTCGCCGTCTTCCAGCCCGAGCGGAAGCGGCGCGGGCTGCTTGCAGGTCGATTCCAGCATCACCTTGGCGCCGAGCTGGCTCGACTTGTCGAAGGCGAGCATGATTTCCAGCGCGTGGAACGCGAGTTCGCCGGAGGCGCGGTGCGGCCGGCCCGACTTCAGCGCGTTGATGATGTCCGCCGCGCCGATGCTGCGCGAATTGGTGGTGTAGCCGTGCGAAAGCGGGCACTCCACCCAATCCTGGTAGCCGTTGCGGAAGATTCTCACCGGGCCGCCGAAGGTGTTCGGGTCGGGCACCTGAAGCGTTCCCTCGCTGCCGTAGATCTCAATCGGCGCGTGGCCGTGCTTGTAGACCTCAAAGCTGGTGATGACGGTGATCAGCGCGCCGCACTGGAATTCGATCACGCCGGTCAGGTGGGTGGTGACGTTGATCGGGTAGACGTGCGGAACCGTGTCCGGACCGCCGACGCGGGTTTCCGAACCCTTGGTCGTCATGGCGGTGACGCTCTTCGCCGGACCGAGCAGGTTGATGAGCGCGGTGATGTAGTAGGGGCCGAGGTCAAGCATCGGACCCGCGCCGTAATCGAAGAAGAAGGGGGCGTGTGCCCACTTTTCCGGACCGCGGCCGAGCACCATCGCGGTACCGGCGATCGGCTTGCCGATCCAGCCGTCGTCGATCAGCTTGCGCGCGGTCTGCTGGCCGCCGCCGAGGAAGGTGTCGGGAGCGCAGCCGATGCGCAGGTTCTTTTCCGCGGCGAGCTTCATCACTTCGCGGGCCTGATCGAGGTCGACGCCGAGCGGTTTCTCCGAATAGGCGTGCTTGCCGGCGCGGAGGATCTGCATATCGACTTCGGCGTGTGCTTTCGGCACAGTCAAGTTGATGACCAGTTCGATCGAGGGATCGGCGAGCAGTTCGTCGACAGTTTTGGCGGGGAAGAGGTTCTCGTGCGCTTCTGCCTTCTTCTTCGCGACTTCCATATCAATGTCGGCGCAGGCGGCGATTTCGATATTGCCGAACCGCTTGGCCGCGTTGAAGTAGGTGTCGGAAATCATGCCGCAGCCGATGACACCGATTCTGGTTTTGCTCATAATTCAAATCTCCTTGCTGAAACGATTAGCGGTTGCCGATGGTGAGGCCGCTGGTGGTCAGGTACTGATAGCTCTTCTTCATGGCGCGGTACATGTCGATCACGCAGTTGTCGAGCTCGACGATGACCCACTTGACCAGCTTGGGATCGACGGCGGCGAGGATCTCCGGAATCGGCAGTTTGCCGGAGCCGAGCGGCAGCATCGGGATATCGGGATCGAGCACGCCGTCCTTCATGTGGACGAGGATGGTCCGGTCGCGGAAACGCTTCATGACCTCCACCGGGTTCACCTTGCCGAAGTTGGCCGACCAGTAGCAGTCGAGTTCGAACTTGACCTTCGGGCAGAGTTCGGCGTAGATGTCATAGGCGAGGCGGTCGCCGACCATGTCGAACTCCCAGTAGTGGTTGTGCTGGAAGAGGGTGATGCCGGCGGCCTCGAGTTTTTCCTGCATGGCGTTGGTGAGTTCGGCGGTACGCTTGATGTCATCGAGGGTCTTGAAGTCGGCCTTGCCGTATCCGCAGACGGCGGTTTTGAGGCCGAGTTCCCCGAGGGTGTCGATTGCTTCCGGAATCATTTCGACCGAACGGAGCCAGGGGCCGTGGGCGGAGCAGACCTCCATGCCGAGATCGTTGACGATCTTGCGGAATTCTTTCGGCGAAAGGTTGTAGAACCCGGCGGGTTCCACGCCCTTGAAGCCGATGATGGCCACGAGCTTGAGCATGTCGACGAAGTCTTTTGCACACTGGTCGCGGAAGGAATAGAGCTGCACTGCGGTCTGAAACATTTTACCTCACTCCCATGTTTCGGTAAATTTTCTTCTTTTTGCAAAAAACATATTGCAAAAAGCTGTTATATATATATTTTATTACGAAAACGGGAAAACGCAATTAACAAAATCTATGTTTTTTTTAACCATCTGTCTATTGCGGGGGGAAGATGAGCGAAATCAATGTCCCTGTCAAATTGTGCGGTGTAGGTTTCTACAGCGCGCCGTCGGACCGGATTGTCCGGTCGGTGGGAATCGGGCCGGGGGAAGAGCTCTGCGAGGTGCTGACCGGCGGGAAGGTTTTTTTTGAACAGGACGGGGAGCTGCGGACCTTCGGGCGCGGGACGATTTTCTGGCACATTGCCGGGGATGAAACCATCTGCCGGACGCCGCCGGAGGATCCCTACCGCTGCCTGACCATCCGGTTCTCCGTTAAGGAAGATCGGCGGGTGATGCCGCGGGTGTCGCGCTGGACGGATGAGGCGGGGTTCGGGGATTTCGTCAACGAAGCGATTCACCGCTTTCACGACGAGGCGATCGACCGGGACATTCTCTGCGACTATCTGCACCGGCGTCTTTTGTGGGAGGCCTATCTCGGGAACCGACGGAATCGTCAGGCCTCCTATCCGAAGCCGCTGGTGCGGGCGCTGGAGCTGCTGCACGGCGCGGACACCTTTCACTTCAGCGTCAGTGAGATGGCCCGTCATGCGGGGGTGAGCGAACCTTATTTGTACGCGTTGTTTTCGCGTCATCTGCACAGCAGTCCGCACCAGTATTTGCTGAACTACCGGCTGCGGCTGGCGCGGACCCGTCTGGCGAGCAGTGATGACAACATCAAGGCGATTGCCGAGGCGTGTGGATTTGAGAATCTGGAGAGCTTCTACCGGGCCTTCCGGCGCAACACCGGGATGCCGCCGGGGGAGTTCCGGCGCAGTCAGCAGCCGGCGGATGCGTAGGAGCGAAGCCGGGTTCCCGGACCGGGCGGGGCAGGGGAGGGGAATGAGACGTTTTTCTCAGAAAAAACATCGCGCCGCGACAGGGGGGAAATTGTATTTCCGCCGAATGGACAGTATATTCAAAACAGGATGAGCGTTGCGGAACCATCGGGGGATGCTTGTGGCATATGATGAGGATCAGTTTACCTCCCCAGCCGGTGCGGCGACGGAATTCCCCGCGCGGGGAAAAAGAGAGGATGTAAGGAAGCTATGACGAAGGAACAGGAACGCAACGAACTTCACCGCACCATCTGGCAGATCGCCAACGATCTGCGCGGCAGTGTGGATGGCTGGGATTTCAAGGCATACGTACTGGGGATGCTCTTCTACCGGTTCATCTCGGAGAATTTGACCGCCTATCTGAATTTGGCGGAACATGAGGCCGGCAACGCGGAGTTCGACTATGCCGGAATTTTCGACGAAATGGCGGAATTCGGGCGGGCGGAGACCGTGCGGGAGAAGGGTTTCTACATTCTGCCCTCGGAACTCTTTGTCAACGTCCGGGCGCGGGCGAAGGAGGATCCGAATCTGAATGAGACATTGAGCCGGGTGTTTCAGAACATCGAAAATTCGGCGAAGGGGGCGGCCAGCGAGGACGACCTGAAGGGACTTTTCGACGACATCGACGTGAACAGCAACAAGCTCGGCCCCACGGTGGCGAAGCGCAATGAACTTCTGGTGAAGATTCTGAATGCGATCGGCGATCTGCGGCTCGGCACGTTTACCGACAACACGATCGACGCCTTCGGCGACGCCTACGAGTTTCTGATGTCGATGTATGCGAGCGCAGCGGGGAAATCGGGGGGCGAGTTCTTCACGCCGCAGGAGGTTTCGGAACTGCTCGCGCGGATTGCGGTCGCGGGGAAGAGGGAGGTGAACAAGGTGTACGACCCGGCCTGCGGCTCGGGTTCACTGCTCTTGAAGTTCGCGAAGGTGCTGGGGGAGGAGAATGTGCGGCAGGGCTTCTTCGGGCAGGAGATCAATCTCACGACCTACAACCTCTGCCGGATCAACATGTTTCTGCACAACATCAACTATGAGCGGTTCGACATTGCGCACGGGGACACCCTGACCGACCCGCGCCACTGGGATGAAGAGCCGTTCGACGCGATCGTCTCGAATCCTCCCTATTCGATCCGGTGGGCGGGGGATTCGAATCCCCTGCTCATCAACGACCCGCGTTTTGCGCCGGCGGGGGTGCTGGCGCCGAAATCGAAGGCGGATCTGGCGTTCACGATGCACATGCTCTCGTGGCTTTCGACTGCGGGGACGGCGGCGATCGTCGAATTCCCCGGGGTGCTCTACCGGGGCGGTGCGGAGGCGAAGATCCGGAAATATTTGCTGGAGAACAATTATGTCGACACGGTGATCCAGCTGCCGCCGGATCTCTTTTTCGGGACGACGATTGCGACCTGCATCATCGTGTTGAAGAAGAGCAAGCACGACAACAGCGTGCTCTTCATCGACGCCTCGGCGGAGTTCGTGCGGGAGGGGAACAAGAACAAGCTTTCGGAAGCGAATCGGGAGAAGATTTTCGAAGCGTTCGTCAAGCGGGAGGAGGTGGAGCACTTCACCCGGCTGGTGAAGAATGCGGACTTGATTGCGAACGACGCCAACCTCTCGGTTTCCAGCTACGTCGAGCCGGAGGACGACCGGGAGGAGATCGACATTCACGAGCTGAACCGGCAGATCGCCGGAATCGTCGCCCGCCAGAACGAACTGCGCACCGCCATCGACGCGATCGTTGCGGATTTGGAGGAGAAACGATGAAGTACGTTGCGCAAATTTCCCAGAACATTCTTTGGACCGTTGCTCAAAGAAATGGATTAACGGAGCACAACCGCCCTGTATTGCTTAAAAAACACGTATTTTTGAGCAATACATCTTCCATTTGTTTAAAAACGTCCAATCTTGAAGCAATATCACAGAGGAACATCGCATGAGTAAAGAAATGCTTGCATATCTTCCTCCGGCAACAGATTTGGAGACGAAGCGAATTCTAAAGCGCGTCAACGACGCAAACCGGGAACTTGCGGTATTAAAAGGGTATGCCCGGACGATTCCCAATCAATATGTTTTGATCAATGCTTTATGTCTTCAAGAGGCGAAAGACAGTTCTGAAATTGAAAATATCATTACGACGAATGATGAATTGTATCGCGCCGGACTGTTCGAGCGTGACATCGTTTCTCCGCAGGCAAAGGAAGTTGTGAATTATGCGGAGGCGCTCTATGAGGGCTTTCGGCTGATTCGTGATGGGGAGTTGCTCACGGTCAATAATATCTGTGCCATCCAAAAGATTCTGGAAAAAAATGATGCAGGGCTTCGCAAACAGTCAGGCACAACCTTAAAGAATGCCGCTACTGGAGAAATTGTTTATACTCCCCCCCAGGAATATGATGCCATTATAAAGTTGATGAGCAATTTAGAACAGATTATCAATGATGATGGCAATTGGCCGGATATTGTTACAGATGACGGGGGTAGAAAATGAACCGTAATTTAATTTTATATCACTTCGAAGATGGCGGAATAAATGTTAATGCCCAGGATTTGAACCCCATCGAATTCGAGGGGATTAGAAAATCATCACAACCCCATCCTTTATTCCTGCCGAATTCAGTTGTATTCGCGACGAAAGCGGGAACGCCGGATCATATGGCATATAGCCATTATCACAATAGCCCGCCAGCAAAGGAACGCGTAGCATGAGCAGAATCGACGAACTCATCCAGCAGCTCTGCCCCGATGGCGTGGAATATAAGCCGCTGGGAGAACTTTGTTTTCTTTCCCGCGGTAAGGTTATTTCCAAAGATTATCTTCGGGATCATCCCGGGATTTATCCGGTTTTTTCTTCTCAAACAGCAGACGATGGTGTTTTTGGTAGAATTGATTCTTTTGAATATGATGGCGAATATTTAACCTGGACAACGGATGGTGCGAATGCAGGTTCAGTCTTTTTTCGTTCTGGACGATTCAATATTACCAATGTTTGTGGATTAATTAAACTCAAGTTACCGGAAATTCGTTTAAGGTTTCTTTTTTACTGGCTGCGGGTCGTTGCTCCATCCTATGTCAATGCAGGAATGGGTAATCCCAAGTTAATGAGTAACGTTATGGGAACTATTCAGTGCCCCGTTCCCCCGCTGCCGGTGCAGAAGGAGATCGTCCGGATTCTGGACAAATTCACCGCGCTGGAGGCGGAGCTGGAGGCGGAGCTGGAGGCTCGCCGCAAACAGTATGAATTCTATCGCGACCAGCTCCTGAATTTTAAAGGCCTAATGAGTCGAGGCGCAGGTTCCCTTGTGTCTCTGGGGGATCTGTTTGATTTTAAAAATGGCTTGAATAAATCAAAAGAATTTTTCGGTTCGGGATACCCAATTGTTAATTTTACAGATGTCTTCAAAAAAAATCACCTTTACGCCACGGATCTAAAAGGGCGAGTACAGGTAACTGCTGATGAAATTTCCCGTTACAGCGTTCAAAAAGGAGATGTTTTTTTTACAAGAACATCGGAAACTCGCGAAGAAATTGGGATGGCAAGCGTTGTGTTAGATGATATTGGAGATTGCGTATTTAGTGGCTTTGTTTTAAGGGCACGCCCCAAAACCACCCTCCTATTGCCCCAGTATTGTGGTTTTTGTTTTAGGCATAATGATGTTAGAAAACAAATTATTCAACGGGCTTCTTTTACAACACGAGCATTGACAAGCGGAACCGCTTTGGCCAAAATACAGATTCCCGTCCCCCCGTTGACGGAGCAGGAGCGGATTGTGGCGATTCTGGATAAGTTCGACGCGCTGATCAATGATATCTCCTCCGGCTTGCCGGCGGAGCTTGAGATGCGCCGCAAACAGTATGAGTATTACCGCGACCGGCTGCTGACTTTCAAGCCGCTCGCAAAGGAGGCGTGACCATGTGCCGGTATGATGTCGTTTCCGAGAATCCCGAGAGTACCGTCGTCGCCGAATATCAGCCGCCCGATACGCCGCGCTCCGCCGCCTGTCAGTCCGAGGCGGAACTCGAAAAGGCGTTCCTCACACTCCTGCAGGCCCAGGCCTACGAGTACCTCCCCATCTCCACTGAGGCCGAACTCGTCGCCAATCTGCGCAGAAAGCTTGAAGAGCTGAACGACTTCGCCTTCACCGATGCCGAATGGGAACGCTTCTTCAAAGAGTCCATCGCCAACCCCAACCGCGGCATCCGCGAAAAAGCCGCCGTCATTCAGGACGATCCTATCCAGCTCCTCACCCGCATCGACGGCTCCGTCAAAAACATCTACCTCCTCGACAAGGAGGATATCCATAACAACAAACTGCAGGTCATCAACCAGTACACCCCCGAGAACGGCGCCCGCGAAAACCGCTACGACGTCACCATCCTCGTCAACGGCCTCCCGCTCGTCCACGTCGAACTCAAACGGCGCGGCGTCGATCTCCGTGAAGCCTTCAACCAGATCAACCGCTACGCCCGCGAATCCTTCTGGGCCGGCAGCGGCCTCTTCGAATACGTCCAGATCTTCGTCATCTCCAACGGCACCCTCACGAAGTATTACAGCAACACCACCCGCGACAACCACATCCGCGAGGGGAACGGCAAAAACGCCTCAAAAGGGAAGCGTTCCGGCAACAGCTTCGAATTCACTTCATGGTGGGCCGACGCCCGCAACCGCCCGATCTGCGACCTGATGGATTTCGGCAAGACCTTCTTCGCCCGGCATTCGCTGCTTTCGATCCTGACGAAATACTGCGTCTTCACTTCCGAAAAACAGCTCCTGGTCATGCGCCCCTATCAGATCGTCGCGACCGAACGGATTCTGGACCGCATCAAACTCTCCACCAATTACCGGCAGTACGGCACCCTCCAGGCCGGCGGCTACATCTGGCACACCACCGGCAGCGGCAAGACGCTCACCTCGTTCAAAACCGCTCAGCTCGCCTCGCGGCTGCCCTACATCGACAAGGTGCTCTTCGTGGTCGACCGCAAGGACCTCGACTACCAGACCATGAAGGAGTACGACCGCTTCGAAAAAGGCGCCGCCAACAGCAACACCAGCACCGCCATCCTGAAACGGCAGCTCGAGAACCCGAATGCCCGCATCATCATCACCACGATCCAGAAACTTTCGGTCTTCATCAAGAGGCAGAAGAATCACGAGGTCTATTCGCGCCATTTCGTCATCATCTTCGACGAGTGTCACCGCTCGCAGTTCGGCGATATGCACAAGGCGATCACCCGCACCTTCAAAAAGTATCACATCTTCGGATTCACCGGGACGCCGATCACCTCGGAAAACGCCGGTTCCAGCGGCAGCCCCGACCTCCAGACCACCGAACAGGCGTTCGGCGACATGCTGCACGCCTACACGATCGTCAACGCCATCAGCGACAGAAACGTTCTCCCCTTCCGGGTCGAATACATCAGCACCATGCGCGAAAAGGAGAACATCAAGGATAAAAAGGTCGCCGGCATCGATCGCGAAAAAGCACTGCTCGATCCAGCCCGGATCCGCAACATCACCGGGTACATTCTGGAGCATTTCAACCAGAAAACCCGCCGCAACGACCGGTCGTTCGATTTCAGCGCGCTCACCAACGTCTCCGCCGTCGCCTCCGCCCGCGACCGCGGCAAAGTCGAGGAGATCAAGCGGAAAATCCGGATGACCGGCTTCAATTCGATCTTCGCCGTCGCCTCCATCGACGCGGCGAAACTCTACTACAGCGAATTCCAGCGGCAGATGGAAGCCGATCCCGCCCGGCGGCTGAAGGTGGCGCTGATTTACAGCTTCAACGTCAACGAACCGGAGGCGGAAGGGTTTCTCGACGAGGAGAATTCTGAAGACACCAGCCGGCTCGACGCTTCGTCGCGCGACTTTCTCGAAGCGGCCATCGCCGATTACAACGCGATGTTCCAGACCAGTTACGACACCAGCGCCGAGAAGTTCCAGAACTACTACAAGGACGTTTCGCTGCGGATGAAGAATCGCGAAATCGACCTTCTGATCGTGGTGAACATGTTCCTGACCGGCTTCGACGCCACCACCCTCAACACGCTCTGGGTCGATAAAAATCTCCGTTACCACGGTCTGCTTCAGGCCTACTCGCGCACCAACCGCATTCTGAACTCGATCAAGACCTTCGGCAACATCGTCTGTTTCCGCGACCTGGAGGAGGAGACCAACGAAAGCATCGCGCTCTTCGGCAACCCCGACGCGCGCGGCATCGTGATGCTCAAATCCTTCGACGACTACTACAACGGCTATACTGACAACAAAGGGGAACACGTCCGCGGATACTGTGAACTGGTCGCCGAACTCCAGACCGTCTATCCGCTCGGTGAGCCCATTGTCGGCGAGGAGGCGCAGAAAGCCTTTATCCGGCTCTTCGGCACGATCCTCAAGGTGCGGAACATCCTTGCCGTATTCGACCGCTTTGCCGGGATGGAGATCCTTTCGGAGCGGGACCGGCAGGATTATCAGAGCATCTACCTTGATTTCTACCATGAGTATCGGCAGAGAGAGAAGGCGGCGAAGGACATTATCAACGATGACATCGTCTTTGAAATGGAATTGATCAAGCAGATCGAAATCAACATCGATTACATCCTGCTGCTGATCCGCAAATATCGTGACGGCCAGATGCAGGATAAGGAGATTGTGATCTCCATCGCCAAAGCGATCGATTCCAGCCTGGAACTGCGCAACAAGAAGGATCTGATCGAAGCGTTTCTCGCCTCGTTGACTCCCAACGGCGACATTGACGAGGAGTGGCGCGCCTTCGTCGCAGAACGGAAAGAGGAGGAGCTTGCCCGCATCATCCGCGAAGAGAACCTCAACCCGGAAGCGACCCGCGAATTCATGCGAAATGCCTTCCGCGACAACTTCCTTCAGGTCAACGGAACGACGCTCGCGAAGGTGCTTCCGCCGGTCTCCCGCTTCACGCCGACCGGCGACCGCGCCAGAAAGCGCGAAACCGTTCTGGAAAAATTGTCCGCCTACTTCGAACGCTTCCGGGAGATCGCCGGACCGTAACCTCCAGCGGGAAATCGTTGCAAAAAAAACGGGAGGGGAATTCCCCTCCCGTCCCTGTGCGCCGCTTCGTTCAGAGAAAACGTTCGGCCGGCTTGAAGTTGCTCTTGCGGAACGCTTTCTCCATGATGTCGGTAACCGCGATCCCGTTTTCGATGGTGATCGGGTAGGGGACTTTGTTGACGATCGCGTCATAGACATGCTTCCAGATCTCCGACATCGGGATGGGCGGAATTTCGACGAACTGTTCAATGAAGGTGAGCGTTTCATCGAAGTTGCCGTATTTCATCGGCGGATTTTCCGGATGCGGCTTGAGCGGCTTGAATTCGATTTCCGGGTCGACGTACCGTATTTTGATTCTGCCGTCGACCGGATAGATCAGCGTGCCGCGCGATCCCTGAATCTCCAGTTCGCGCCCCGGGAGGGTGTGCGCTCCGGAGATTTCGATGTCGGCGACCCGCCCGTTCGCCGCCTTGAGCAGCAGTTTGATGTGGTCGTCGCCGTCGCCGATGCTGATGATGGAACGGATGTTCGCCCAGAGGTCGACCACCGGAGAATCGAGGTACTGCAACGCCTGATCGATGATGTGCGGCCCCCAGTTGGTGAAGAGCCCGCCGCCGAATTCGGTCATGGTCATCCAGTCGTTGCGGCGGCAGTAGCCGACGCTGCGGTAGAGCTTGACGGTGTTGATTTCGCCGAGCACCCCGGTGGCGATCAGCTTCATCGCCTTCTGGAACGGGGCTTCATACCGGCGGTTGTGGCGGAGAAAGATCCTGCCCGGATACTTTTTATCCGCCTCGGCCAGCTGTGCCATCTCCCGGTTGTTCAGCGCGTAGGGCTTGTCGATGTTGACGTATTTGCCCGCCTCCAGTGCCTGAAGTGCCATCGGAACGTGTTCCGGGTGGCGGGTGGCGATGGAGACCAGTTCCACGTTGTCGTCTTGGAGCATCTCACTGTAATCGGTGTAGAGTTTGGCTCCTTTGAAACGCTCCGGCAGATTCTCAAGCCGCTCCTTTGCGTGGTCGCATGCGGCGGCGATGGCGAAACGGTCGGGGTACTCGGCGAGTTCCGAGGAGTGCATGCCGATTCCGGCGCGGCCGAGCCCGACGATGCCGACTTTGATGATTCTGGACATGGGAATGGATTCCTTTCCTTACTGTTTGGCGTGAAGCGCGCTGGTGTCGAGCGCCGCAAGCGGATTCGGTGTGCGGATCGGTTCCGACGGTTCGGGGCAGGGGGTCACCCGCGGCGGAAGAATCGTCGCCGGGGCGACGAAGCGGATCGCGTTGGCAATCACCCGCTGAATGTTGGCGTCGTGATAGATCGCGTAGGTTTCGTGACCCGGCGAGAAGTAGAAGATCTTCCCCGCGTCGCGCTGGAAGAGCATGCCGCTGCGGAAGACGTCGCCGCCTTCGAACCAGGACATGAAGATGATCTTCCCGTCGTCCGGCAGGTCGAACCGTTCGCCGTACATTTCGCTGTGCGGCAGGGCGAAGGTCTCCGGAACCCCTTCGACGATCGGATGGCCGGTCGCCACGACGCGGAGCCGCTCCTTTTCCCCGACTTCGCGCCAGCGCAGCCGGCAGCTGGTGCCCATCATCCGGCGGAAAATTTTCGAATAGTGGCCGGAGTGAAGCACGATCAGCCCCATGCCGGAGAGGATGCGAAGCCGGATCTTTTCCACCAGTGCATCATCGACCCGGTCGTGGGCGCAATGCCCCCACCAGAGCAGGACCTCGGTCCGGTTGAGCCGTTCGTCGGGGAGTCCCTGCGCGGGCTCGTCGAGAGTGCCGGTGCAAATTTCGAGATCGTCCGCGGCGAGAGCTTTCGCCAGAAAGGCATGGATTCCTTCCGGATAGAGGGTGCGGATGTGGTCGCCGACCGGACCCTCCTCCCGTTCGTGGACGAATTCGTTCCAGATGGTGACTTGAATTTTTTTCATGCAAATTACCTGCTGAAATTCTCTTTCAGAAACCGGATGCTCGAAGCGAAGGAGCCGAAGAGATCGCTGGTGTCGCCGTCATGTTCGACCACCCAGCAGGAGACTCCGGCCCGGCCGGCGGCGTCGAGGATCCGCTTCCAGTCGAGATTGCCTTCGCCGACCGGCATCATGACCGAATCGCCACATTCGCAGAAGGGTTTCATCCCGTAATCCTTGAGGTGAAGAACCTGCTGGCGTCCGGCGAGTGTTTCGATCCACCGGACCGGGTCGGCGCCGCCTTTCTGAACCCAGTAGGTGTCGAGTTCAGCGTCAATTTCCGGCGCTTCGGCGTAGAGGATCTCCAGCATCGTGCGGCCGTTGAACCGTTCGAATTCGATGGAGTGGTTGTGATAGGCCAGCGTGACTCCGGCGGCGCGGAACCGTTTCGCCGCCTCATTGAGTTCGCGGGCAAGTTCGATCACTTCGCCTTCGCCGGTCGGTCGCCAGTGCGGGAAGGGGTAGGCGGTGTGGCGGCAACCGAGTTGGAGAAGCCGTTCCGCCTCCTTTTCCGGTTCTTCCACAATGGTTTTGGCGAAGGAGTGACTGGTCGGCGCCGTCAACCCCTCGTCGCGGAGCATCGCGGCGAGGTCGGCGGTCGGCATCGGCGCGATCGAGCCGGAGAGCTGAATTGCGTCATAGCCCATCTGCTTCAGCCGGCGGAAGGTGTTGCGCACCCCTGCCGGGGTTTTGATGTAGTTGCGGAAACTGAACATCTGGGCGGCAATGGTGATCTTCTGCATGATGAATTTTCCTCCTTGCTTCAGCCGACGACGACCGGTTCGATGTGGAACCATTCGCAGAACTGGAGCAACTCCTGCTTGACGTCGGCATGGATGACCGCGTAATGGTGTTCGAATCCCTTCTTCATGATGGTGTCGACCAGCTCCGGCACGGCTCCGTCGAAATGGATGGTGAGCGGATTCCCGCGCAGGAAGGGTTCGGTGTCGATCGCGGTGCCGGGGGCGATCAGCATGCGCATTTTTCCGTCGGCGTCGGTGTCGAATTTGGCGACGGTGACGCGGCCGGCCTTGAGCGAGAAGTCGTTGGTGACCCCCTTCTTGTCGCCGCCGTCGACGCGCATGTGCAGTCGAAGTTCCGTTTCGTCGAAGTTGCGGCAGAGCCCTTTCGGCGCGGCGCCGCAGTGCCAGATGACGCCGGTGTTCTTCCCGGTGTCGTACTGAATCAGGTCGACGAAGAAGGGAATGCCGCCGCCGGCGAGCGCCTGAAGCAGTTTCATGGTGAAGGCGCCGGTGACGTCTCCCTCACAGCTGGTGGCAAATCCGGTGTCGGAGAGCATGCCGAGCACGGCGCAGGGCGCGATGCCGAAGAGGTCGGAAAACTCCGGCCAGCAGCGGACCGCATAGGTGCTGAGCTGATATTTCTCCGCCGTCTTACGGAAGGAGCCGTACATTTTCGCGGCGAGTTCGAGGTCGGCCGCGGAGACTGCGTTGACTTTGGCGGCGCTCTCTTTGACCACCTTGCGCGCGGCGGCGAGCTCCGCTTCGGTGAGGGTGTCGGCGGTCTTGACGATTTCGAGCAGGTCGAGCACTTCGACGGCGACGCCGAATTCGCGGCGGAGCAGAAGCTCATCGAAATTCGAGGTGTAGAAGCCGGGAACCCGTCCGCCGGCGAGGCCGATCCGCAGATTGCGGAGCATCTTGACGGCGCGGACGACGGCCAGCGGTTTTTTCAGCGCTTCGGCGGTCTCTTCCGGACGGGCCATGACGAAGCAGTAGCGTTTGCGCAGCCGGTTGAGGCCGTGGGCCGCCATGTTGGCGCCGCAGAAGGAGTTTTGTTCCCACATCTTGCCCGGACCGGGCTCCTCGGGGTTGGCGAGCAGAATGAAAGGAACGTCGAGGCGGGTTGCCGCCGCCGGAATGGTCGCTCCGACCGGGAAGGTGACGAAGTGCATCACGACCGTGTCGACGCCGGCGCGGGCGAACTCTTCGGCCCGGGCCGCGGCTTCCCCTTCGGTGGTGGTGACGCCGTGATAGAGGATCTCCGCCGGGAGCGTTTGAAGAGCTTCGAACGTCCGCTTGGCGATGGCGTCGATTTTAGGAGTCATCCAGCTGGCCTTGGAGATGGCGATGTACCCGATTTTCATAGTTTCCATGGTTGCGTTCCTTGACTTTTGGTTGAACGGGGATATTTTTCCCTTTATCATAACGTACGTCGAAAAATCCGATTTCAAATGGAGAAAAACAACCTCTTTTTGCACAAAACGAAGATTTCTTCCGATATGAATTTTTTTGACGGTCACTATTTCAGTCTGTATCACTCCTCGCCGGAGTTCCGCGGGGAATCCCATCATGTACCGATCTACTACGGGATTCAATACAACCATGCCGGGAAACTCTGGCTGCAGATCGACCATGGGGAACGCTTTGAAGTGGAGGGGGCCTATGTGTTTATCACGCACCCCAATGCATTTTTCGAATATGGGAATGCCCCCGGCGAGTCGCGGCATCACAACTTCCTCTGCTCCTACGGAGAACGGGTGGAGGAGTATGTGAAAAGCGGCCTCCTGCCGATCGACAATCTGCACCCGCTGCGGAAGGTGCGCAATCCGGAGCGCTTCCTTGAGACGATGCTGCGGATCATGTCGCTGTTGCGCCATGCGGCGCCGGTGGTGCCGCCGCGGGCGGTACTGCTCTACGAGGATCTGCTGCTTCAGATTCAGGAGTCTGAGCCGGACGGGCCGCCGGTTCCGGCGTTTCAGGAGGAGTACTTCGGCCATCTGGTTTCCGAGGTGCGCCGCCACCCGGAAAGGGGGTGGGAGTTCTGCTCCGAGGCGCGGCGGCGGAACCTCACTCCCGCCCATTTCCGCCGCCTGTTCAAAGCGGTTTCCGGCCTGCCGCCGCAGCAGTTTCTGATTCAGTGCCGCCTGCAGCAGGCCGCCTCGTTGCTGGTCGGCACCGGGGAGCCGGTCGGCGTGATTGCCGAACGGGTGGGGATCGGCAATGAATTCTATTTTTCGCGGCTGTTCAAGGCGAAATACCGGATTTCGCCGCTCGAATATCGCCGGGAATTCGCCGGGCGATACTGAAAAAAACTCCGCCGTTCCCCGGAGTTCAGCGGGGCGCGGCGGAGAGCAGACGAAGTTCTGCTATTCGGCGGTCAGCTCAAAACAGACGGAAATTTCCGGCTGTTTCGCCACTGGGGGGCCGGCGAATTCTGTTTTTCACGATTTTTCCACAAGAATACCGGCATTCCGCCGCGACAGTACCGGGAGTTCTATCAGAACCGGGAAGAGGCCGGGCAGGGCAGGAGAAAGAGTGGAATTGCAGGTTGATTTCCGGTGACAGCAGGGGTATAGTAAGAGAAACAATCCAACAGGAGGAGATATGTTTCAGATTATTGCATTGCTGTCGGTCCGGAAGGAAGAGACGGAAAAACTTGAAGCGCTGTTGAAGCCGCTGCTCGAAGCCTCGCGGCGGGATGCCGGCTGCCTCGGCTACGACTGCCGGGCGGATGTGCTCAACCCGGGCACCTGGCTCTTCTTTGAGAAGTGGCAGGATGACGCTTCGCTGGAGAAGCACATGGCGGCACCCCATTTCAAGGCGTTCGAACAGGGCGTCGCGCCGTTGCTGACCGCGCCGCTCACGATTCACAAGGTGATGGAATGAAGGCGGCGTCGGATTTTTTTCGGACGGAGGAGAAATTGAATTGCGCGCAGGCGGTTCTGCGCTATTTCGATTTCCCGCCGGAGAAGATTGCGGAGTTTCGCGAGTTCGGCGGCGGGCGGGCGCCCGGCGGATTGTGCGGAGCTCTGTATGCGGCGAAATCCGTGTTGAATGACGAGGAAAAATTCGCGGAATTGTGTCGAAAATTCGGCGAGAAGACGCAGGGGGCGTTGACCTGCCGGGAGATCAAGGGTGGTTCGGGATTCCCATGTGAAGCCTGCGTCAATCTTGCCGCGGCGCTGGCGGAAAAAATGAAGTAGAAGCGAAAGGGGAGGGGCGGCGGCATGGATGTCAACTTTATTCCCGGGAATCTCCGGGAGGCGCTGACTTCGGGCGGCGTGGCTGGAAAAATCCTCCATGCAGTGCGGTTCAGCCGGCAATTTTCCGGCGAGTCGGGGGAGGGGTACTTCTTTCGGACAGACCGGGAGTTTGCGGCGATTGACCGCGGTTTCGGCAGTTCGGAATTCCGGCGGATGAGCTGCCCGGTTGCCGAGGTATCGGTTCGAAAGTGTGAGGTCGACGGGAACAATGTCTCGGTGGAAATTGCTTTGCCGGACGGCACGATTCTGACGGGATGCGCCTCTTTTTCGGAAGGCGATGCGCTGGAAGAGTTGCTCGACAGTCTGGAGGCTGGAGCCGGATCGGCAGTGGAATCCGCCGCCGCGTCAGCGGAACCGGTTTCGGAGAATGCGAAACTTTTTGCCGCCGGACTGCTCTGGGCGGTGCGGTCGGATGGGGATCTCGCTCCGGAACAGGAAGCGATGGTGCGGAAGCTCTGTCCGCCGGCGGCATTGCAGGCGGGAGTGGATTACACACAGTCGAATGGCTTTGAAGCGTTTCTATCTGCCGTGAAATCGACCTTTTCGCGGGAGCAGTTGACCAGCCTGATTGCAAACCAGCTGGAACTGGCGATGTGCGATGGGGATCTGACGGGGCGGGAGATGGATTTCATCCGTGCCGAGGTGAACGCCTGGGGCTATCCGGTGGAAGAGTACCGTGCGCTTCGCAACTTTCTGCTGTTGAAGAATCAGTCGCCGATTCTCTTCGCCTGACGCCCCCCTCAAAAAAGACAGGAGCCGCGATCGGGAGACATCCCGCGCGGCTCCTGTTTCCTATCGTTGTCAGTCGATGTATTCGATACTGGTGACGACGATCTGCCCGGTCACTTCGCTCACCTTCTCCAGCGTGACCAGCATTTTCACTTCGCCGGTGATTTCATCGAAGTAGATGAAATCATCCGGGCTCTGCGTCGAATCCGGCGAGGACGGGTCACTGCCGTCGTTGCTGATTTTGCCAGATGCATCGGAGGTAATTTTAGAACCATCCTTGTCGATGTATCTGGCTACATCGAACTGGCCGTAAGCACAATCGTCCTTTGTGACGACTTGGGCATCATCCGGTCTGACCCGGGTTATCGAGCCACTCAAATCCCGGATGGTCTGCGCCACGACGATGAACTGGATGATGTTAGAGGCGGACGGTTCCGCTTTGAGCAGATTGATCGTTTTTCCGACAATCTCCTCCTGCTGCGCATCGGAGGCGCTGGTCATGTCCACCAGACCGAATGCGTTACTCAAACTGCCAGTCGAGTATTTCCAGTCAAGGAATTGGGTTCGACTGGCGAAAGGACGATTCATGTTAGTAGTTAAAGCAGAAACTAAATTACTTGGTGAGGTGATCTCTGTTCCTGATGTTGGGTTAGTCTCAAAATTGCTTATTTCCTGCCCATATCGAATTTTGTAAAATAGTGCTTCTGCCATTTGTGAATCGTAGTACCTCGAAGATTCTTCAGAAATTATTTCATCAGGTCGCTTTGCAAGCATATTGATATTTACTTTCCCAAAGCAATAAGTTTCTTCTGTCAATTTGACCTGCTCTAGGATGCCACCATCACCAGCAGCATAGGTAGTTCCCGGTGTAGTATCCCAAACATTTCCCAATTGTTTCATGTCAGAGGGGGAAATGGAACCGCCCCCCCCCGGGGCTCCCGCCGCCTTCAGATTGAGTGTCTGCCAGGCCGCACCCCGGTGGATCACCCCCAGCTCCCAGAGGCTCTGCATCGGGGCGTTCCGGATGTACGCCGTCGACAGATGTTTGGTATCGGTCCATGCCGGACCGTTGGAATCGACGTTTTTCTCCTGGTCGTACTTGCCGGTGTCGGTTGCCGCGCCCGGATCGAACGGATGGGCCGGTTCTGAGCCATGCGATACATTGGCTTTCCCAGTGACAGGGGTTCCCGTAGAGACATCCATCACCGCATCCCATGGGGAGGTTCCTGCGGTTGCACGTGCGGAGACGTGCCAGTCGTCTTCATTCAGATTCTGACGGGGATCCATTCCCTGAATTCCTCCCAACAGAAACGTGAAAGCCTCCGCCTCGCTAAGACTCAAAGCGGAGCCCGTTGGATTAAACTTGAGAGAGTTTTCTTCTTTCTGCGGTGCCCTGACAAAGTCTACGCCAAACGGACTTGAAGTATCTTTCAGTTGCCCCTGAAGCAGCAGTGCACCCCGTTTTACCGTGACCTCTGAAACATTCACTTTGGTTATTTCGACACTGGTCGGCCCGGAAACGATAACGATAGCCGTCGGATCAAGAGAAGTCGTCGATTCAACCACTACTTGTCTTAGAATCTTTTCATCAAATAATCCAGTGACACCGGTCTGATACTTCTCCCCGTGCCAGTTGTTCGAGTCTTTAGCTTCTCCAAAGGGATAACCGTTGAGTGGGAGGTCGAATGAGATATTATTATCAGCATCATTCGGTTTGTTTAACAGCCTCTCTCCGGTCTCGGTAGATGGGGTAATACTCCACTTCGGTTCAAATGTTATCTTTTCATCAGCAACTTTAGCAACTTCGATCGTACCGGATGCCGAAGCTTCAACTTCATTGCCTTCGCCATTTTTGTATTTGTACTTAATGTCGTTATATTTTGCTTCTATGATTTCCCCTTTTAAGCTGATTGCTTTTACACTGTTTTTAAAGATAAATTTCTGGAAATCATCCGGGACATTCTCGTAAATCTGAGCAAGTTTAACAGCGGGGAAAAGAGCCAGCTGAAACCCTAACTTCTTATTGGTTACATCGACTTCAAATCCTTTTGTCTTTGTCGCTCCATCAGCCTGATGATAAATTTCAAGCTTATAGCCGAGTTCATAGATGTAAGGGGTTCGCTCGTTGCCGGTGAAGGTTGGTTCCGTCACGCCTTCCTCGACGCTCCAATTGGTCGCAGGAAAATCTGAGGTCGGTATGGAATCGGGGTCGCAGTAATCGTTCAGGTTAGCTGCAATCTGTTTGCGGCGAGTTGCCAAGGTGTCAAAGGTGCCCTGTTCATTGGCTATTTGTTTTAAGAACGGGATACCGGTATCCGGCGGAGTCAGATCTTCAGTAAGATTAAATTCTTTACTGTCTGCGGCAAGTTTTGTAAAAATTTCATCGGTATTTTTATTAATAGTTAAAGAAGTATCTTTACGGAAACGATCATACCATTTGTCATCGCCTAAATCACATTTGTCTAAATCGCCCAGATTAAAACGTTGAAGAGACTTGTATTCAGTTGATGAAATATCATACCGGTAAAATTCAGGTTCCGCTTTCGTTTTGCCTCCGGTAAACCACCGTTCAACAAAGTTTTTATTTTTATAACCATCGCTGTTAACGTTGGTATAGTCAAAAAATGGCTCAGAAGAGCCACTATATGCAATGAAGAAATCAGCAAGGCTGCTGATATCCCAATCGCTTGCCGATTCTGGTGCCAAATCTCCTTCTTTCCACCGCTTAAATGGAGTCGAAGAACCGAGGTTTAGTTCATTGATACTTTTTCCCCATCGATTGTTCCACGGAATTCTGGCTGGATTTGTCTCCTGAGAATAAATGCCATGCAGTACATTGTCCAAGTCAATTTTACTGATACCCTTCTCATCATCAATGACTTGCTGATATGCTATCCTGCCGATGATTTTTCGATCATGCTCTCCTTTTGGTTTATCGAAAACGAATGCCCATTTAGGGAGCTTGTAGGTGTTTGAATTTGCTTCGAAAGATGCTGAAACAGAGGACGTGGGAGGCGTTAACAAAGAATCGTCAGTGCTGTATAACCCATCAGCAAAAACATTGCCGTCTTCTTTTATTCCATCTGCACCATCGCTGTATATGGCAGAATAATTTACCGGGATGATTCCTTTTGCATTTGCCTGATATTGATAATACATCATAGCGATGGCAATCCGGCTGATGGCGGACTGGGCTAGCAATTTGGCTTGACTTCTGCTGCTGTTATTATAAGCTACTTTCTGTGCTAAAAGGGCATTGGAAGCAAACGCGAGGCCCAGAACCAGAAGCAGCGAGAGAATGCCCAGCGCGAACAGCAGGGCCACCCCGGATTCATTTTTGTGTACGGCTTTACAGAACATGGTGTTAATCCTTATGTGCTAGGCTGATCATTATTCTACCTATCTCGCCGGTCTCCCAGGTAAACAGTCCGGCTGAATGTGTATTCATGTTGTTTTCTGAATTCATCAGTTTTACCGCCGGCAACCCATAGTTCAAAATCTTCCGGGGAAAGCATGGAAAGCTTTATTTCAAGCAGAAATGGAATATATTTGACAGTGGAAGTCGTGACTCTTGTGAAACCTCCGGAAGTCGCATTAAAATCATATGGAACGATTTGAAACATTGTTATATTATCGGCAATTTTATCCGAGTAATCATCATTTGTGATCAAGCCATCTAATCGTTTGGGTAGTTCGGTTGTAGCGCTTTTAAAATCGGGAATGCTGGGCGTTGCGCCAAAGGGAGAGAAAAAACAATTGTAAGTGGGTGAATTGGGTGAGCCTTTGGTGCTGCTACTGAAAATAGCTAAACGGAGTTGTTCCTGTTGTGCATTTTCAGAGGCGCTGCTGGGAACTGTGTAGCGTTGAAAGGTCATGAATTTCTGTGAATTGCCGTCCGGAAACAAATTTCTTGCCTGCGTAGCAAAATAAATTTTAGAAGAACCGGGAGCCGTATTATCAATATAAAATGGAACTCCAGAGTTTGTATAGTAAATATTTTGAAGATGTACTGTCATTAAATCCATGATGATACGGGCATTTGCGTAGATTTCATTTCGCTTCTCCATGCCGTTCCAGATCCGTTGCGCTCCGGAGAAGAATTGCAGCATCAGCAGCAGTAAAATACTGAATACCGCCATGGCGACGATCAGTTCGACCAGGGTAAACTTCAACTTGTGACTCGTTTTTCTCATAATCCAGTCGGCTCCAGTCTAGGGTGTAGTAGGAAGTTCATAAGCCTGATTGAAGAATTCCAGACGGAAAACCCGTTTTTCCCGCTCCGCATAGGGTAATTCAACAGGCCAACTGATCTCAAGGCAGAGATTCCTTGCATATTTTGATATATCGTTCTCAGAACCGGACAGCACCATAGTGACTCCGGTTTTATTATCAGAATCTTCGGGACTTTCAGTTGCTTCAAGAATTCTAGGAACACAAAAATTGATATCTTCTTCCCAAACTCTGACAACTGCAGCAAAATCGACTACATTGTTGGTCATCTGACGAAACAAAAACGTTCGGGAATCATCGTCACAAACAAGAAGATTGGAAAAATTCTCTTTTCCACTTGAATCTTGAAGTTTTGTAAATCCTGCGGCATTGCCGTCACTATCCAGAGTAATTTTCTCTTTCCCTGCATTGTTATCATTTTTCCAGTTTTTTGAGAAATCATCTTTGGGGGAGGTCGGGTGTTCTGCATTGTAAATCCATTCCGCGTTGAACCCTGCCTGCAGATAGCCCATGATGTATTCGGCGATGTCGGCGAGATTGTTGTCGGCGATGGCGGACTTGCTGGCGTTGATGCCGACCGGGAAAAGCACCAGAATCCCGGAAAGGCCGATGGCGATGATCGCCATCGCCAATGCAATC
Source organism: uncultured bacterium (assembly GCA_900551245.1). GTDB lineage: Bacteria > Verrucomicrobiota > Lentisphaeria > Victivallales > Victivallaceae > Victivallis. The sequence continues at coordinate 26,064 of URVC01000029.1, forward strand.
TCAACCATGTTGAATGGATGTCTGCGAATCTCTTTTTTCATCAGAAAGCCTCGTTACTGGATAGACAAATAATCAACTTTTCCGGTAATCCGGTTTAGATTGAGTACAAGGTAGTTTGTCGGACCATCGCTTCCGCGGGACGGAAACAATAACTCATTTCCGTTCGGGATTGCTTCGGCGACGACAAAACGAAGATCTTCACTGTTTTTTATTCCTCCATACGGTGAGAAAACAACAGCACAATCGGAGTGGTTGATAGCGGTTGATGTTGTCTCATCGGTGGTTGATGTTGTCTCATCAGATGGATAATTTGTAATGGAAAATAATTTGTTGCCTAAGGAAGCATTCATTTTGGTCAAGGTATTCTTCAAACCGTTTTCTGTTTTTAAATCTTCTTTTTTATCAGTTATTTTTACCAGCATGGCCCCGTCCGGCGCGTTTTTCCAAACGGAATCGGGAACCCATTTCTGAAATTCCCAGGTCGACGTACTGCCGCTGTTCCTCACGTATGCCATGCGGTAGCCGCCGAGGCAGTGGCGTTTTTCCTCGTCGGTCCAGGAGCTGTCCGAAGAATTGCTCGGCAGTACCAGCGCGACGTAGCGGCGGCTGGTGATCGCGTGGGACTGCGCCTGTTCCAGCGCCAGTTTCAAATTCGACGCCATCTGATCGACCTTGTTCCCGCTGATCATCCGGTTGAAGCCCGGCAGCATCAGCGTGATCAGAAAGCCCATCAGCAGCATGACGACCAGGAGTTCGATAAGGGTGAAATTCGTCTTTGTCTGCTTGATCATTTTTTTCTTCCCGGTGATTTCTTCGATTTCCGGATTTTCCGGATCTTTTACTCTTCACCTACCTGTACTATATGATAACGGATGATTTTTTTCAATGCCCTTTCCCCCTCTTTTCCCCTTTTTTTTATAAATTTTCCGCAGAAAGCGGCGTTTTTTTCTGTTTTTTTGAAAGATTGCCGAAAAGCAATCCGGAGCGGACCTTCCCCGGCGCTTGACAAACGCCTGTTCCGGGAGTATGGTAAAAGCTCGTTTTCCGGAAAAAAACAGCAATATCTGCAGGGATGAATCATGAACAATTTCGCCGATGAACTCGAAAAGCTCAGCTACGCCATGGGGATGAATATGGGCGAGTACCTCTCCCACACTCCCGTCAAAATCAATCAGGAGGCCGCTCTCGCCGGAATGCGCGATTTCTTCGCCGGTTCCGCCCGACTTTCCGCTGAAGAGTATGCCGCCGCTATGCAGACCCTCCGCAGCCGGATGCAGCAGGCCGCCCAGGGGCAGGCCGAACAGCTCGCTTCCGCCAACGCCGCCGCGGAAAAGAAGTTCATGGCCGAAAACATCACCCGCAAGGGCGTCTCCGTCACCCCCTCCGGGCTCCAGTATGAGGTCGTCAAACAGGGCAATGGCGCAAAACCCTCCGCCACCGACCGGGTCCGGGTTCACTACACCGGCACCTTTCTCGACGGCCGCGAATTCGACAGCTCGGTCCGCCGCGGCGAACCCGCCGAGTTCGGCGTCAATCAGGTGATCGCCGGTTGGACCGAAGCGCTTCAGATGATGCCGGTCGGCAGCCGCTACCGTCTCTTCATCCCCGCCCGTCTCGCCTACGGGGAGCGCGGCGCCGGGCAGGCCATCCCGCCGAACGCGGCTTTGATCTTCGACGTCGAGCTGCTCGACATCCTTCGGTAAACGAAGTAAAAACAAGAGCCTTTTTGTGCGGGTTCGCATGAAAAAGGCTCTTTTTTTATGCGATATTGCCGGATTGCAATTTCGCGGCAATCTTCCCGTAATTTTCCCGTGTTACATTGGTTACCATCACGAAAAGAGAAGAACCCCGACGGACTCTTCTGCTTTTCCCCCTCATTCCGGATTCGCGGTTTTCCCCGGCCGCGAATCCGGAATCCTTTTTGGTAGAATTCTTTCCGCACTTTCCGTCTTGTTTTTTGCGTTCACAGCCGGGGCAAATCTGGCGTTTTTCGATTGAAATCCCCCTCAAACGACAATATATTAATAAGACGTACTTGAACCAATATCGAAAAAAGGAAATACGATCTTGAACTTCCATCAGGGCGACTGGGTCAAGGACATCAACGTCCGCGACTTCATCATTAAGAATTATACTCCGTACGACGGCGGCCCGGAATTTCTGGCCGGCCCCACCGACCGCACCCGCAAACTGTGGGAACACCTTTCGGAAAAATTGAAGCTCGAACGCGAACGCCACGGCGTTTACGACATCGACGAAAAGACCATTTCCACCATCACCAGCCATTCCCCCGGCTACATCGACCGTTCGCTGGAGCAGATCGTCGGTCTTCAGACCGATGAGCCGCTCAAGCGCGCCATCATGCCCTTCGGCGGCATCCGGCTGGTCTACGGCGAACTCGAAGCCTACGGCAAAAAAATGGATCCCGCGGTCGCCAACGTGTTCCGCTATCGCAAGACCCATAACGACGGCGTATTCGACGCCTACACCGAGGAAATGCGCATGGCCCGCCACTCCGGCATCATTACCGGACTGCCCGACGCCTACGGGCGCGGCCGGATCATCGGCGATTACCGGCGGGTCGCTCTCTACGGCGTCGACCGGCTGATCGAGGCGAAGAAAAAGGCGCTTCGCACCCTCGTCTACGACATTATGGACAGCCCCGCCATCCGGCTCCGCGAAGAGATCAGCGAACAGATCCGGGCGCTCGGCGAACTCAAGGAGATGGCCGCCTCCTACGGTTTCGACCTCTCCCGCCCCGCCTCCGATGTGAAGGAGGCGATTCAGTGGCTCTACTTCGGCTATCTCGCCGCGGTCAAGGAGCAGAACGGCGCGGCGATGTCGCTGGGCCGGGTCTCCACCTTCCTCGACTGCTACGCCGAGCAGGATCTCGCTTCCGGGAAATATACCGAGGAGCAGATTCAGGAGTTCGTCGATCACTTTGTGATGAAACTGCGGATTGTCCGCTTCCTGCGCACCCCCTCCTACGATGAACTCTTCGCCGGAGATCCCACCTGGATCACCGAGGCGATCGGCGGCATGGCGATGGACGGGCGGCACATGGTCACGAAGATGAGCTACCGCTTTCTCCATACGCTGGTCAATCTCGGGCCGGCCCCCGAACCCAACCTCACCATCCTCTGGAGCCCGCGGCTGCCGGAGCCCTTCAAGCGCTTCTGTGCCGGAATCTCCATCCAGACTTCGTCGATTCAGTATGAGAACGACGAACTCATGCGCGAAAAGTTCGGCGACGACTACGGCATCGCCTGCTGTGTTTCGGCCATGCGCATCGGGCGGCAGATGCAGTTCTTCGGCGCCCGCGCCAACCTCGCCAAGGCACTGCTCTATGCGATCAACGGCGGGAAGGATGAGCGCAGCGGCGAACAGGTCGGCCCTGAGCTCGCCCCGGTCACCGGAGAGTATCTCGATTACGATGAAGTGATGCGCAAGTTCGACGCCGTCTGCGACTGGCTCGGCAAACTCTACATCAGCACGCTGAACATCATCCACTACATGCACGACAAGTACTGCTATGAGCGGATTGAAATGGCGCTCCACGATGAGGATATCATCCGCACCTCCGCCTGCGGTATGGCCGGTCTGTCGGTGGTGGCCGACAGTTTGTCGGCAATCCGCTACGCCCGGGTGAAGCCGATCCGCAACGCCGCCGGACTGGCGGTCGATTTCGAGATCGAAGGGGACTACCCGAAGTACGGAAACAACGATCCTGCCGCCGACGAGATCGCGGTCAATCTGGTCAAGAGTTTCATGGGCAAGCTGGCGCGTCACCGCACCTACCGCAATTCGAAGCCGACCATGTCGATTCTGACCATCACCTCCAACGTCGTCTACGGCAAGAAGACCGGTTCCACGCCGGACGGGCGCAAGGCGGGCGAACCCTTCGCCCCCGGCGCGAATCCGATGCACGGGCGCGACACGCACGGCTGTGTGGCGGCGATGAAGTCGGTTGCCAAACTGCCGTATGACTTCGCCGAGGACGGGATCAGCTATACCTTTTCGATCGTCCCCGCGGCGCTCGGGCGCACCGAAGAGGAACGTGTCCGGAACCTGGTCGCGCTGCTCGACGGTTATTTCCTCGACAGCGGCCACCATATCAACGTCAATGTGATGAACCGCGAGGTGCTGCTCGATGCGATGGATCATCCGGAGAAGTATCCGCAGCTGACCATCCGGGTTTCCGGCTACGCGGTCAACTTCATCAAGCTCGGCCGCGAACAGCAGCTCGACGTGATCCGCCGCACCTTCCACGAACGGTTCTGACCATGACGGAAATCCGCGGGCGGATTCACTCGATGGAGAGCTTCGGGGCCGTCGACGGCCCCGGCATCCGCTATGTGCTCTTTCTGCAGGGGTGTCCGCTGCACTGTCTTTACTGTCACAATCCGGATACCTGGGATCCCGCCGGAGGGCGGGAGGTATCCGCTTCGGAGATCGTCCGCGAAATCGCCGAATACCGGAACTTCATCCGTTCCGGCGGCGTCACCCTCTCCGGCGGCGAACCGCTGCTGCAGGCGGCGTTTTCCCGCGAGGTGCTTCGCCTCTGCCGGCAGGAGGGGTTTCACACCGCGCTGGATACGGCCGGTTCCGTCGGGCTTGCCGTCGCACGTCCGGTACTGGAGATGACTGATCTTGTGCTGCTCGACATCAAAGCGGCCGAGCCGGCGCTCTGCCGCGAACTCACCGGAAACGACGGCTCCAATGCGCGGGCTCTTCTTCAGTTCTGCGAATCGATTGGGAAGCCGGTCTGGATTCGGCACGTGCTGGTGCCCGGCCTCACCCTCCTGCCGGAACGGCTCGGAATCCTGGCGGAATCTCTTCGCAATTTCACCTGCATCCGGCGGGTGGAGCTGCTCCCGTTTCACAAGCTGGGCGAATATAAGTGGCGGGAGCTCGGCATCGAATACCGTCTGCACGCCACTCCGCCGCCCGCCGAAGAGGAGCTGGCGGTTGCCCGGTCGATCTTTTCCGCCTGCGGCCTGCCTCTGGCGTAATGTATACAATAATCTGTAAAAATAAATGATTCAAATGATTGTATGATTTGAATCTCCGGGAGGCTCTGCTATATTACAAAGAGCTTGCAGAGAAAGGAAGCACCATGGATCTTCAGAAAGAGGCACAGCGGATCGTCGACGCCGCGGTCGCGGACGGTTCGGAACAGAGCCTTCAGTTTTGCGTATACCGCGACGGGGAGTGCATTATCGATGTCTGCGCCGGCTGGGTGGATGCGGGCCGGACGAAACGGGTCGATCCCCATACGATTTTCCCGATTTATTCGACCAGCAAAGGCGTTCCCGCGGCGGCGCTGACGCGGCTGATCGGGGAGGGGAAGCTCTCGCCTGACCAGCCGGTGGCGGATTTCTGGCCGGAGTTTGCGAAGAACGGCAAGGAACATACGCTGGTGTGCCATCTGCTCAACCACTCCTCCGGCCTGCGGCAGCGTTTCCCGGAGCAGAAGAGCTATGAACTGGTCGCCGACTGGCCCTATATGATCCATGTGATCGAGGAGTCGGCCCCCGACTGGGAACCCGGTACCCGGACCCGGTATCAGTCGTTGACCTACGGCTGGGTGACGGCGGAGCTGATCCGCCGGATTACCGGAAAAGAGTTTCGCGATTATGTGAACGGGGAGCTCTTTGAACCGGAAGGGATTACCGACTTCTACTTCGGCACCACCGATGAGGCGGAGAAGAATGCGGCGGAGTTCCGGCTGGGGCCGGGCGTGGAGCCTTCCTGTTCGATTTCCATCTGCGACCCGCTCGATGTGCTGATGCGACAGCCGTGCATCCGCCGCGCCGCGCTGCCCGGCTTCAACGGAATTGCTTCAGCTCGGGCGCTGGCCCGCTTCTATCAGGCGATTCTCGCGGGGCGTTATTTCAGCCGGGAGATGCTGCTGGAGGCAACCGAGCTGCACCGGCCGGAGCCGGAGGAACCCAAACTGAGTTCGTTCAATGTCTTCGGATACGGCTTCGCCCTCTCCGGCCCGAAAGGGGATGTCGGCAGGGTGTTCGGCCACGGTGGCTACGGCGGCTCCGACGGCCTCGCCGACCGGGAGAAGAATCTCTCCGTCGGATTCACCGCCGGAATCCTCGGCGCCCATCCGTGCAAGACGGAACTTTACAAGCTGATCGGATTCGAACAGCGGCAGGGGTGGGAACCGTAGTCGCCCGGACCGCTCACTCCCGGAGGGCGCAAACCTCCACCCACTCCTTCGCGCCGGAGCAGCGTTCCAGCTCCGGCAGCGTAAGTTCAATCGCGCTGTTCGAACTGCCGCAGGCGGGAAAGACCGTTTCAAAGCGCCTGAGCGACCCATCCAGATAGACCAGCGTCCCTTCCGGTACGGCAAAGGGGCAGACGCCGCCCGGAGCGTGCCCGGTGCGCGCCTCCACCTCCGTCGGCGGAATCATCTTCGCCTTGATGCCGAACGTTTCGCGATACTTCCGGTTGTCGATCCGGGCGTCTCCCGCCGCGACGATCAGGATGGTCTGTTCCCCGGCCAGAAAAGCCAGCGTCTTGGCGATCCGGCAGGGGACGCAGTGGAGCGCCGCTGCCGCCAGTTCCACGGTTGCGCTGGAGACGGCGAATTCACGGATTCGATCCGCCATGCCGCAGTCGGCGAAAAAAGCTTTTACCTTGTCCAGAGACATGGTTCTCCTTGCCGGAAACTTCCGTTGTTCAAAGCTGCCGGGCGAGGCGCTCCGCCAGCTGAGCGAAGCCGGCGTCGTTCGGGTGCACCGCAACCGGCGTGAAGTACTGTTCCGCATCGTGATCGATCAATGCATCGCCGTCGATCACTTTGACACGGGGATCGGCGAGCTGCTTTACCGCCTCTTCCACCGCCCGCCGGTATTCCGGGAGCTCGAATTTGACGCTCTTCGGCCGCCATTTCGGGCCGACCCAGAGCGGCGTGATCAGCGCAACCGGCGTTTCGGGGCAGCGGCGGCGGAACTCCCGGAGAAACTTCACCACGCTGTCGGCGTATGCTTTCGGCGGCCGTCCGCCCTGCCAGTCATTGACGCCGATCATCACCACCAGCCGGTCCATCGGAATCGAGGCGATCGCCGCCGGCTGGAGCCCGGGGGAAGAGAGTCCGCCCAGTGCGGTGTTGATGATCTGCCAGTTCTTCTTCTCCCCGACCAGCCATGGATAGGTGCGGTCGATCCGGCTCGCGGTGTGACCGTGGGTCACCGAGTCGCCGTGAAAGACCACCCGGTACTGCGGACGCGGAGCCGGAGTGGCGAATTTTGCCCCGTCATTGACCTCGACGCCGTCGACATCAACCGCATCGCCGTAGGGGAGAATGACTTCGTAATCATGAAATTTCCCATCGGCGGGGAGGGGGAGCGCAACCTTCTCCGGGGCGCGCTTTGTCCGCTTCTCCCGGGAGTTGAACTGCCACTCCTCCCGCCCTCTGCCGTCAATCCGCCAGACACCGACGCCGTTACGGGCCGAAGGGGAGGTGTGCAGTTCGTTGTAATAGAGATGGACGGTGACCGCTTTCGCATCGGTCCGGAAGCGGAGACGGGCGCCCGGATTGTCTTTGTTGTAATTGCGGGCATGTTGCAACACCCGGTCAAAGCGGACCCGCGGCTTCCCCTCCGGGGTGCGGATGACCTCCTTGTTGACGTAATCGGAGTAGCTGAGCCGGGGATCGTCCGGGCTGATGAATTCGCCGGAGACGGAGCCGGCGGCGAGGAGGAGCAGAGAAACGACGGAAGCGAGTTTCATAATGCGGATTCCCTTATTCGTTTGAAATGAATTTTTTGCGGAATGCCCCCGGGTTGGCGCCGAATTTCCCGGTAAAACAGCGGTAGAAGTAGGAGAGGTCGTTGAAGCCGGAGGCAAAACAGATTTCGGAAATGTTCCGATTGGTCCGGGTGAGCTGTTCCGCCGCTTCGTTGAGGCGGCGGATGCGCACGGAGTCCATGATGGTCTGCCCGGTTCCCGCCCGGTAGATCCGGCAGAGGCGGCTCTTGTCGATGCCGATCTTTTCCGCCAGGGTATCGAGCCGGAACTCTTCGGCAAAATGCTTTTCGATCAGGTGGTCGATGTAGTCCACCACCTGGTCGGTGGCCTGGTGCCGGGCGGTCCGGTTCCCTTTGCGGGCGAGCAGGATCAGCAACTCCAGCAGCAGCAGTTTGAGGCGCGAACGGTAGTTCTGCGGCATCTTGTTGAATTCCCGCTCCATCGTCTTGACGATCCGCCGGATTTCCATATCGCTTTCGGTGATGTAAAGCAGTTCCCGGGGGCGGTCGTTGTTGCCGGGGTTCCAGTTCATGATCGAAAAGAAATCGAAGTCATCCTGCAGTTCATTCAACCCGTCAGTCACCAGCTCCGGCATGAAGAGAATGTTGTAGATCTCCAGCTGCTTCGACTGGATGCTGAAGGTTGTGACGTCCTCGGGGTGAATCAGAAAGATGCTGCCCGGCTGAATCGGATACCGCTGTTCGTTGATCAGCTTTTCCCCGAATCCATCAAGGATGTAGATGATCTTCCAGAATTCACGGCGAAAGCGTTTGCTCTCGTTGTAATCCTCCGGCAGATCGATCTCCCGCCGGATGTGGAAGGGAAAATCGCTGTCAAAAAACGAGTACTTGTGAAAGCATCTGGTATTTTTTGCCGGCTCTGTTCCCATTTTCCTCACCATGCTGCGCCCTTTTTACAATACCGCGGCGGAAAGAGCTTGTCAAGTTTCCGCCGCGGCTTTCGCCGGTCAGCGGCCGGCGGGAATGATCACCGCTTCGATGCCGAGTGCATCGGCGACTTTTCGGATGGTTTCGGCATGGTGCCCGATGCCGAGCGCGAAATGGTGGGTCGGCCCCTCCGCCACCCAGCGGGCAAGGAAGGTCCGCACATCCGGCAGGAATTTCCCGTGGGTGTTGGTGTTCCCGGTCGGCGGGATCGGGCCGGCGACCGATTCGCCCTCGGCGATAATGAACTTGAATTTCCCGTCCGCCTTGACCCCGATGCTCAGCATGGTGATCGGACCGGTCTTGATGTTGAATTCCACACCGGCGCCCGAACCGGGTTTGCCGTGGTACTTCTTCAAACTGCGGATGACCGGCCGGCGGTCGGCGATGTTGAGGTGGTGGGGACCGTCGTGACCGACCAGCACCGTGTCGTTGGCGAAATCCACCGGGTGGAATTCCGCGAAGGAGCCGCCGATTTCGAGCCGGTCCATAATCAGCATCGCCAGACAGGTCTTGATGTCGAATTCGCCGCACATCGGGAATCCGGCGCTGGTCAGCAGCGAGTTGCCGACGATGAAGTTGGTCACCAGTTTCCGGACCGGCGAGCCGGGTTCGCCTTCGTAGTAGTAGGCGAGGCCGTCGAGCGATTTTGCCGCGATGTATTTCTCGAGCGTCACGGCGACGACGGCGGCGGTTTCGAGGTCGGCGTCGGTGAGCTTGCAGGTCAGCGGGTCGGAGACCGGGTCTGGCGTGTCGAAGAAGTCGAGAATCCGCTTCTTCATCGCCGCGACCTCTTCTCCAGCCGGATCGATGGAGCGGTAGATCGGCATCATCTGATCGGCTTCGCACTGGACGACGTGACAGCCGAACTGGGCGGTGACGGCGGTCGGGTCGGTCTGCATGTCGAGCATCGCTTCGAGCACGTGGCCGAGGTGGCCGATGCGGGCGCGGCGCAGGTCGTGGAGCACGTGGGCAACCCGGCACCATTCGGCGAGCTGAGCATCGGCGGCGGCATCGCCTTCAAGCATGCCGAGAACCAGCGGCGGCGGTGTCTTGCCCATGCGGATCGCCACCCCGGTGAATTCCGGCACCGAGCAGAGATCGTCATTGCAGAGCTGCATGTAGGTCGTGGCGTGTTCATAATCCAGCGCGGAGAGCGGCTGGAGTGCGACAAGCACCACCGGAACGTTCATTTCACGCACGATCGCGCCGAAGGTGGCGCTGGTGGCGTACGTGAGCATATCCACGAAGAGGATGTCGAGGTCCGCGGCTTTGATTTTCGGCAGGGCTTCGAAGGCGCGCTGCGCGTTGTCGACCATGCCGAAGGAGATGACTTCCACCTGGTTGGCGGCGAGCTTCTGCTCGAGTTTCTCCATTTTCTTCATCAGTTCGTCGAGCAGCCCGGGAAACTGTTCCCAGTAGGTGTCCAGACCGACTCCCATCAAGCCGGCTCGTGCGGTAAGTGGTTTTCTGCGTTCGATTTTCATTTTTCCCCCTTTTCTGCATGGAGTTGATGATGTCTTCTGCTGCGGTATAGTATAGTTGAAAAAGTATCGTCATGCTTGGGGGGAATTTCCTTGCATCCGTTTTTTTGCTAAAAGTCAATACAGTCCAAAAAAAATCCATGACATGCCTCTTTTTTCGCGGTATTTGCAAAGTTTTGAAAACTGTTGTTGAGATATTATAATTATTTTGTTATAAATATGATAAATAGATTTTAAATCGTTGATTCATGCAAAAGACAATATTCTCTTTATCAAGCAGGATTTGTGAGGCTCTTTTTTATTGAAAGCTAACACTTTAATTGCCGATTTAATACTTGACAATTTTCGGAATATGGAGTATATTATCCGGAGAAGAGGGAAGGGTATTGGGGCGGCAATGGGAAACAGGCCGCATAAAATGGTTTTTAAAAACATATAAATCTTTGTATTGCATTGTTTTAATGGCAATGGTGTGCAATTGAATTTTTTCAGATGTTTAAAACGGTGATGATGCCGTTTGAGAAATAGAAAAAACCATTCTGGATGTGGAGGTGTGATCATGGCGAGAAGAAATATGGCGAAAACGCCGCGCGCGCCGCGCAGAAGTGTCACTTTCATCCTGGAGGACGCTCCCGGCAAGGATGTCCGGGTGGCCGGCTCCTTCAACGGCTGGAAGCCGGAAAAGCAACTGGTCGACAAGGAGAACTCCGGCGTTTACAGCTGCCGCATGCTTCTTGAGCCCGGTACCTACGAGTACAAGTTCGTCGTGGACGGCGAGTGGAAGCTGGATGAGGGCAATCCCAATTTTGCTCCGAATTCGCTCGGCACGCTCAACAGCGTGCTGGTGGTCGATGCGAAGTGAGAGTTTTTTTACACCATTTCTTGCTGAGATGAAATTCGACGGATGAGGCGCCGGCTTTCTGTGGAGAAGGGGCCTGTCGTGTTGACGGGGGCGGCCTTCCCCGGGGGATGTCCGAGGCTTTTTCCGAAACAACAATAACCCAGACGGATGTTTTTTATGGAACTTCAACTTTACAATGTGGCTCCCCGGATTCCGGATGAGCTCAAGTTTCTGGAAACTCTTTCCAATAACATCTGGTGGTGCTGGCATCCGCAGGCCATCGAGCTTTTTGTGCGCATCAACCCGAATCTCTGGCGGGATGTCTCCGGCAGTGTCAAGGAGTTTCTCCGGATGGTGCCGCAGGCGAGACTTGAGGAGCTGGCGCGGGATTCCGGTTATATCCGCCAGCTGCGTGCGGTGCAGGCAGAGTTTGAACGCGTGATTCCCAAACAGGATGACGTCAGCAAGCGGACGGTTGCCTATTTCTCTCTGGAATTCGGCATCCACGAGAGCATCCGGATTTTCTCCGGCGGTCTCGGCGTGCTCGCCGGCGACCACTTGAAGGCCGCGTCCGATCTCAAACTGCCGCTGATCGCGGTCGGGCTGCTCTACCGTCAGGGGTATTTCCGGCAGGTGCTGGACCGCAATGGCTGGCAGACCGAACACTATCCGGTTTCGGAAATTCACAACCTTCCTGTGGTGCGCGGCTGCGACCCCAGCGGCAAACCGGTGACGATCAGCATCCGTCTGGTGGACCGCGATCTCTATGCCGCGGTCTGGGTGCTGTGGGTCGGCAATGTGCCGCTGCTGCTGCTCGACACCGAGCTGCCGCAGAACCCGCCGGATCTGCGCGAAGTGACCTGGCGGCTCTACGGCGGCGACAAGCGCATGCGGCTCCATCAGGAACTGCTGCTCGGAATCGGCGGATTCAAGGCGCTGGTTGCGATGGGATACTCGCCTGCCGTCTGCCATATGAACGAGGGGCATGCCGGGTTCCTTTCGCTTGCGCGGATTTCGCATCTGGTCAACGATGTCGGCTATGAGCCGGACGTTGCGCTGGAAACGGTCTGGCGCTCGAATGTGTTTACCACGCACACGCCGGTTCCGGCCGGCAACGAGGTGTTCGACATCAATCTGGTGCGTCCGTATCTGGAGGTGTTCGCCAACGAAGCGCACCTCAATGTGGATCGTGTCATCCGCTGGGGTATTCCGATCAACGAGCGGGATCATGCCAGCGAGATGTCGATGACCGTGTTCGGTCTGCGGCTGGCCAACTACAGCAACGGCGTGAGCCGTCTGCATGGCGAGGTGGCGCGGGAAATGTGGAAGCATCTCTGGCCGCAACGTTCGGTTTCGGAGATTCCGATCGGCCACATCACCAACGGCGTGCACATCGCGTCGTGGGTCTCCACCCGTCTGTGGGGACTCTATGAGCGCTACCTGACCCCGAAATGGGCGAACAATCCGGACAAGGCCGTGCTGGCCGCCGGCATCCGCAGTCTGCCGGACGAGGAGCTCTGGATGGCGCACGAACTCTGCCGTCAGTCGCTGGTCCGCCGGGCCCGCCGCCTGATGCAGAACAACTTCCGCTATCTGACCGACGATGCTTCCGCGGCCTCTTTCGCCAAGAAGAAGAATGTGCTTGACCCGGATATTCTGACGGTCGGTTTCGCGCGCCGCTTTGCCACCTACAAACGTGGCACGCTGCTGCTGCGCAATCCGGAGCGGCTGATCGCTCTGCTCAAGGACAAGACCCGGCCGGTGCAGTTCATCTTCGCCGGCAAGGCGCACCCGGCTGACGACGGCGGCAAACGGCTGATTCAGGAGCTGATTCAGTTCGCGCAGCGCGAGAACGTCCAGGACCGTCTGCTCTTCCTGGAGAATTACGACATCGGCATGGCCCGGTCGCTGGTGCAGGGGGTGGACGTCTGGCTCAACACGCCGCGCCGCCCGCAGGAGGCGAGTGGAACATCCGGCATGAAGGCCGCGGTGAACGGCGTCATCAACTGCAGCATCCTCGACGGCTGGTGGGCCGAAGCCTACAACGGCGAAAACGGCTGGGCGATCGAGGGGAACGACTACTACACGGAGGATGAGGACCGCGACAACTACGAGTCGCAGGAGCTCTTCAACCTGCTGGAAAACGAGATCATTCCCTGCTTCTACGAGCGTGCCGGCGGCGATCTCCCGGTCCGCTGGATCAAGCGGATGAAGGAGTCGATCGTGACCGGACTCGGGGATTTCTCCAGCACCCGCATGGTGGAGGATTACGACCGGATGTTCTATCGTCCGGCGACGAAGGCCTACGAGGAGCTGACGGCCGACAACGCGGCCTACGCCCGTGAGCTGGTTGCCCGCAAGGAGCGGTATGTCCGGAACTTCGACGGCGGCAAGCTCTACATCGAGCAGCCGAAGGTGGATGGCAGCCTGGAGAACATGCATGTCGGCGACCGTTTCCGGGTCTCGACCCGCGTCTATCTGGGCGAACTCAAGCCGGAAGAGGTCGATGTCGAAGCCTATTACGGGACCGTGAATGCCCACAACGAGATCATCTCCAGCGTATCGGAGAAGATGCACGTGCTGGAGAACTTCGGCAACGGCAACTACCGTTACGGCTGTGAAGTGACCTGTAAGGTGTCCGGCCGGTTCGGATTGACCGGCCGCATCAAGGCCAGCGGAAAAGAGTGGGACAACAGCGTCCCCGGCTTCATGTGCTGGCCGAAATAACAGTGTTGCAACAGTTCCGGTCCGCCGTCCGGTTCCGGGCGGCGGACGGAGCGGGGGGAGAGGAAAATGCATAAGAGACAGGAGAAAAGCAAACCGAGAATTCTGGTCGTCACTCCGGAGATCACCTATCTGCCGGAGGGGATGGGCAATATGGGCAACATTCTGCGGGCCAAGGCGGGGGGGCTGGCCGACGTTTCCGCCTCTCTGGTGGGCGCGCTGTTCCGTCAGGGGGCCGACGTACATGTCGCGCTTCCGCACTACCGGAGAATGTTTCACATCGATGTGGGTAAACTCATCAGCGACGAGCTGCGGGTTTACATGAACCATCTGCATAACAGCCGGATCCATCTGGCGGAGGACCGTATTTTCTACTACCGGGATGCGGTTTACAGCAACTATTCCGACGACAGTTTCCGGCAGGCGATGGCGTTTCAGCGCGAGGTGATCAACAATATCATCCCGACGGTGAAACCCGATCTTATCCACTGCAATGACTGGATGACCGGATTGATTCCGGCGGCGGCGCGCCGCATGGGCATTCCCTGTCTCTTTACGGTGCACAACATCCACACCCAGAAGGCGACGCTCGATGCGATTGAAGACCGCGGCATCGATGCGGCGCCTTTCTGGCAGAACCTCTATTATGAGCGTCAGCCGATCAATTATGAAGAGAGCCGCTCGACCAACCCGGTCGACCAGCTCGCCAGCGGCATCTTTGCCGCGCACTTCATCAACACGGTCAGCCCGACCTTCCTCAAGGAGGTGGTGGACGGGCGCCACTCCTTCGTGCCGGAGAACATCCGCCGGGAAATGGCGGGCAAGTACTATGCCGGCTGTGCAACCGGTATTCTGAACTCCCCGGATGAGGATTGCAAGCCGGAGGTGGATCCCTATCTTGAGGTGAAATTCGACGCCGACACTCATGTGCAGGCAAAGCAGGTCAACAAGATCGCTTTCCAGGCGCGGACCGGCTTGAAGGTCGACCAGAATGCGCCGCTCTTCTTCTGGCCGTCCCGGCTGGATCCGGTGCAGAAGGGGTGCCAGCTGCTGGCGGATGTGCTGTATGAGCTGGTCCACCGTTACTGGGAGAAGAACCTTCAGATCGCCTTTGTCGCCAACGGCAGCTATCAGAAGGTGTTCCGCGATATTGTCGCCTTCCACGACTTCTACGACCGGGTGACGGTCTGTGACTTTGACGAAGGATTGTCTCATCTGGCCTTCGCCGCCTCGGATTTCATCTTGATGCCTTCTCTCTTCGAGCCCTGCGGCCTGCCGCAGATGACCTGTCAGTATTACGGCAGCCTGCCGGTGGTTCATGACACCGGCGGTCTGCACGATACGGTTGATCCGCTCGACATTGCGAAGAACACCGGCAACGGGTTCCGCTTTGAGACCTACGATGACGGCGGTCTGCTCTGGGCGGTGGGCGAGGCGATGCACTTCTACGAGCAGCCGGCCGAGGTCAAGGAGAACATCATCAGCCGTGTGATGCGTGAATCCCGGCAGCGGTTCAACCACGACGTGACGGCGCAGGCGTACATCAAGATTTACGAAAGCATGCTGGCGCGTCCGCTGGTTCAGCACAGCATCAGCTGAAAATTCTGAAGGAGGCGGCCATGGGGTTTCCGCGGCTTTCCAACGATCCGGAGGATCTCTGCCGGGATCCTTATCTTGCGCCGTGGCGTTCCGTGCTGGAGCGGCGCAGTGCAAAGGTGACGGAGACCATCCGGCGACTGACCGGCGGCAGAGTGTCGCTGGCGGATTTTGCCGCGGGTCACGAGTATTTCGGGCTGCATTTCCGGGACGGGGCGTGGGTGATCCGCGAATGGGCGCCGCACGCCACCGGGATTACGCTCATCGGGGATTTTTCCGACTGGCAGAGACGGCCGGAGTTCCGTTTTTGCCGGCTGGAGCACGGTGTCTGGGAGCTCCGGCTTGGCGCGGATGTGCTGCGGCACGGCATGCACTATCTGCTCTATGTCGAATGGCCGGAAGGGGAGGGGACGCGGATTCCCGCCTATGTCCGGCGGGTGGTGCAGGATCCCGGGACAAAGCTTTTTTCGGCACAGGTGTGGCACCCGGAGGAACCCTATTGCTTTCGCTCTCCGATTCCGCCGCGGCCTGCGGCGCCGCTGATCTACGAATCCCACGTCGGCATGGCGCAGGAGGAGCCGAAGGTCGGCACCTACCGGGAGTATCGGGAGAAGATTCTGCCGCGGATTGCCCGGAGCGGCTACAACACCATCCAGCTGATGGCGGTGATGGAGCACCCTTATTACGGCAGTTTCGGGTATCATGTGGCGAATTTCTTCGCCGTATCGAGCCGGTTCGGCACGCCGGAGGAGTTCAAGGAGCTGGTCGATGCCGCGCATGGCTACGGATTGCGGGTGATCATCGATCTGGTGCACTCCCACGCCGTGAAGAACGAGACGGAGGGAATCGCCCGGATCGATGGGACGCGCTGCGCCTATTTTCACGAAGGCGCGCGGGGCGAACACTCCGCCTGGGATTCGCTCTGCTTCGACTATTCCAAGCCGGAGGTGCTTCACTTCCTGCTGTCGAACTGCCGTTTCTATCTGGATGAGTACCGGGTGGACGGGTTCCGGTTCGACGGCGTGACCAGCATGATGTATCTGCATCACGGGCTGGGGCGCGCCTTCACCGACTACGCGGACTATTTCGGCGATGAGATTGATGAGGATGCGATCACCTATCTCGCGCTGGCGAACCGGGTGATCCACGAGGTCCGGCCGGATGCGGTGACGGTGGCCGAGGATGTGAGCGGCATGCCGGGGCTTGCCTCCTCTTCGCCCTGCGGCGGAATCGGGTTCGATTACCGCATGGCGATGGGGGTGACCGACATGTGGTTCCGGCTCTTCGACCTGCCGGATCAGGACTGGGATCTTTTTCACCTCTACTGGGAGCTGACCAACCACCGGCGTGACGAGCGTTCGATCAGCTATGTCGAGTGCCACGATCAGGCGATCGTGGGGGGCAAGACGGCGATTTTCCGCCTGGCGGATGCGGCGATGTACGACGCGATGCACATCGGTTCGAACTCCCCCGCGGTGGATCGGGCGATGGCGCTGCACAAGATGGTGCGTCTGGCGACGGCGGCGGCGGCCGGGCACGGCTATTTGAACTTCATGGGCAATGAGTTCGGCCATCCGGAATGGATTGATTTCCCGCGCGAGGGCAATCAGTGGTCGCTGAGTCATGCGCGGCGGCAGTGGTCGCTGGCGGATGCGCCGAATCTGCGGTTCCATTTCCTTCGGGACTTCGACCGGGCGATGCTGGCCCTGGCGGGACGGGCGGAGTTTTATCATACCCGCCCGCAGGCGGTCCGGATTGACAACGAGTCGAAGGTGCTGATTTTCGAACGGGATGGCTACTGGTTCTGCTTCAACTTTCACCCGGAGCGTTCGCTGGTGGACTATGCGTTTGAAGTTCCGCCGGGCGAATTTGAGACGGTGCTGGACTCCGATGCGCCGGAGTTCGGCGGCTTCGGATTGCGGCAGCCGGGTCAGCATTACTACTCCCGGTATGAAAATGGAGCGGAGGTCATCAGCGTCTATCTGCCCTGCCGTACTGCGCTGGTCCTGCACCGCCTGCCGCGCTGACCGGGGGAGGGGCGGTCAGGGGCGCCAGTCGCGGATTTCGAGCGACAGCCGGCCGGGAGTCGGGGGGCGTCCTTCGCTCTGATCGACCAGCTGTTGCACCAGCGTTTCCGCAAGTTCGTGAATCCGGTTCTCCAGCAGAGTGCAGGGGAAGGGCAGCACCAGTTCATTCTCCCGCGTTTTGTGAATGTAGAGCCGGATATCCTCCGGAACCTTCACGTTGTAACGGTAGAATGCCATCGTCAGACCGCTGACCAGATCGTCGGAGAAGAGCAGAAACGCTTCCGGGTGCTCCGGCTGCTGCCATATCGCCTGAAATCCATTGTACGCAAACGTGGTGCTGTCCAGCACCTTCGCCACGCCGAGACGGCTGCTGTCGAAGATCCACTCCGGACGGACTTGGAGCTGCTGTCTCCGCAACTGTTGAAACAGCTGCTGGTGGATTTCGTTTTCCGGACTGCCGTCCGGATTCACAATCTGATTGGCGGCCAGGATGCCGAGTTCCCGGATGCCGTCCCGCCGGATTCGCGTCGCGATCTCTCGGATTGTTTCCGTCGAGAAGAAGGAGACCCGGTTGGGAATCCGCATGGAGGTGAGGGCGGAAAACGGAATCGGCAGCCGGGCGAAAAAAGGATACTGATCCGGCGTGAGATTGCGGACGATCACCCCCTGAATCTGACGGTTTTCCGCCAGTTTTTTCAACTGCTCCAGCCCGTTTTGCGACGGAGTGTCGTAGATCACCATGCAACGGATTCCCCGGGCGGAAAAGCTCTCCTCGAGCATTTCAATCAGCAGCCGGGTGAAATTTTCTCCGCGTTGAATGAAGAGCCAGCTCAGGTAGATTGCCGCACAGGTCAGTTTTTCCACCCCCGTCGTAACGACGGTTCCCGCCTTCGGGCGGCGGGTCAGAAGCCCCTCCTTCACCAGTGCCGCCAGCGCGTGGTGGACGTTCGACTCCGCCGTGCCGAACGTGCCCGCCAGCTCCCGGGCGGAGGGGAGCCGGTCGCCCGGCTTCAGGCCGCCTTTCCGGATTTCCGCCCGGAAATGCTCCACAATCTGGGAGCGGATACTTTTTTTCGGATCGATTTCAAAATTCATCTTCGGTTTCCCGCCGTTCCGGTTCCGGCATGAATATAGGCGGAATCTCCCTTTTTTGCAACCGGAAAATAAATTTTTCGACGAAATAATCACTATAATCTCTATTTGCAATTGAATTCTGAAAAAATCCGGCTATCTTAACCGGGGAGCCTCCGGAAGGTGCGGAGACGACAGGAGACAGATTGGATATGGCGACGGGAATTCTTTTTGCGGTGCTGACCGGCATCAGCTGGATCTGGGTCGGGGTGGTTGTCAGCTATGCGGCGCGCAACCGGGTGAACATTCCGTATATTCAGCTGTTTCAGACTCTGACGGGGATCTTGATCAGCGTTATCGTGCTCTGTACCATGGGGATGCTGATGAAGGACGCCCCGGAACTTTCTGCGCGGACGAAGTGGATCACCGCCTGCAGTATGATTGCATTCGGCATCCTCAACTACTTCATGTTTCTGGCGATGGGGGCGGCGATGCGGCGCGGGCCGAACGGCATTGTCTGGGCGGTGGTGCAGGCAGGTATCCTCTTCCCGTTTCTGATGGGGATTCTGGTGTTTCACGTCGAGCCGACGCTGAGCCGGGTCGGCGGGATGCTGCTGATCGTCGGCAGTGTAATTTTGTTCGGGCTGGGGAAGGAAACGAAGGCGGCGGGGAATGCTCCGGTGACGCGAAAGAACTGCTGGTATCTCTTCGCCCTGCTGGGAATGCTGCTCTGCGGACTCAATCAGTGCTGTGCAAATCTCCCTTCCTACCTGAACAACGGCGAGTCGGTCGGCAGTGTCTATCGCGCCTGTCTTTCGCAGGTGGGAATGCTCTGCGGATGGCTGATCGGAGCGGCGGCGACCCGGACGCTCTCCCGGCCGGAATTTCGACCGGGGGAGTTCCGGAAGATCCTGTTTTTTGCGATTTCCCTCAATGCCGTCGGGTTGACGGCGAACTATCTCCTGTTCTACAATGCGCTCGATTTTCTGGCAAAGGCGGGAGCCGGTTCGCTCGGATACCCGCTGGTGGTGAGCTCCTGCGTCGTCGGTTTTTTTCTCTACAGCGCAATTTTCCTGCGGGAAAAGGGCGGATTTTTTCAGAAAAGCGGATGCATTCTCGGCATTGCGGGCATCGTCATCATCTGTTTGTAGTATGCCGGACGAAGAGTTGGAGGGCGCGATCCGGGGTGTGGTTGGCCGGAGGCCGAGACTTTGAAAATGGAGGAAACATGTTGCGGATTTTGCGGTTGAGCTGTGTACGATGGAGTCTGGCGGTGATGATGGGGGGCATGATGTCGATGGCGGAGGCGAAGGAGGCGGAGGAGTTCGCCTGGGCGGGAATTTTCCCCGGGCAGATCAAAACGGTCGCCCTGGTGGCTCCCGCCTGCCCGGCGAACTCCTCCGAAGCGCTGGATCGGGCAATTGCCCGGTTGAAACAGGCGGGCATTCGTGTCAAGCTGATGCCGCACGCCCGCGAAGGGGAGCCGGCGACCCGGTACGAGACCATCGCCGTGGAGAAACGGGTCGCAGATCTGGAGCAGGCGTGGCTCGACCCAGAGGTGGATCTTGTCTGGTGCATCCGCGGCGGGACCGGCACGCCCGATGTGGTGGAGAAGGTGGATTGGAAAAAACTGCGGAGCCGCCCCGATCTGCCGCTGCTCGGCTTCAGCGACATCACCGCCCTGCAGCTGGCCATGCTCAAGGAGCGGGCCGGCCACCCCTTCGCGGCGCCCTCGTTGCTCGGACTGCTGACGGTGGATGCGCCCAGCCTGGAGAACTTCCGGCGGGCGATGCACGGGAAGCCGGCCGAACCGGTCCAGCTGCTACCCATTCGCGGCGGGGAGGCTTCCGGGCTCGCGCTGGCCGGCCACCTGCGGTTGCTGGAGACGATGAACCGGACCCGCTTCCGCCCCGATACTGCCGGGAAGGTGATCTTCATCGAGTCTCCGGATTTTCACCCGGAGCAGGTGCGTGCTTCGCTCAGCCGTCTTCGCGAGGCGGGCTTCTTCGACAATTGCGCCGCAGTGGTGTTCGGCACGCTCAGCCGTTGCGGCCACGAGGCGGAAACGGTGGTCCGCGATTTCGCCGCGACGGTGAAAGTGCCCGTCTACATGGGATTCCCCTATGGACACACTTCGCGCAATCAGGTGATCGACCTGCGTGGCCGGGTGGTGATTGACGCCGGCGGTGTGCTGCGCCGCTGAATCTGTGACGCGGGGAGGGGGGGCTTATTCGCTTTCCCGCGGGGGATGTTCCCGAAACTCCCGCGGAGATAGTCCGGTGAATTTCCGGAAACAGCGTGAGAAGTAGTTGCTGTCGGCGAATCCGGTGGCGGTTGCGATCTCCGAAACCGGCAGCCGGGTGTTCAACAGCAGTGCCCGGGCGTGGCGGATGCGAATCCGGTTGAGGCAGTTGATCGGCGACTCGCCGGTCCCTTTGCGGATCAGGCGGTAGAGGGTGACTTCGGAGATTGCCGCATGGCGGGCGATCTCCGGCAGTGTCAGCGCAGAACTGTAATTTTTTTCCAGAAAGCTGAGCACCTGACCGAGGCGGAAAAGTTCCTGCTGCTTCGACGGCACAGTCAGTTCCGTAAAATAGTCGGTGAGCATTCCGACAAGCTCCATGAAGACGGCCAGCGCCTGGAACTGGTGCCCCGGCCGGTTTTCCGAAAGCGTGCTGTCGAGCCGTTCGATCTCATTTTCGGCGCGGCGCTGGGTCTCCCGGTCGAGCCGGAGGTGGCGGAAGCCGCCGCCGGGCAGCCACTGTTCCGGCTCCAGCACAAAGAGTGCCTGATACCCGGGGGATTTGGCCAGGTCGCAGAGCGGCAGGAGCTGGGGCGCATAGATGAGATTCACCAGAGAGAAGTCGGAAACCGCCTCATACGCGTGCGCCGTGCCGGGCCGGATCAGAAAAACGTCGCCTTCGGAAATGTCGCAGCTGCCGTTCGGCGTCACATGCCGGGCGTGCCCCGAGGTCACCAGCACGAGTTCGAAAAAATCGTGCTGGTGCATCCGGCGGTTCCGGCGGTGATCGTAGCGTACCACCCGCAGCGGAAATCCCCCCTTCCAGAGAGCATCTCCCCGCAGGGACTGAATGTTCTGCAACGCGGCCATCGATCGCTCCCTTTTAAAAATGCTTTGAAAGAATTGTACTATCTTCTGAAAGAAAAGTCAAGGATTTTTTGGGCCTTTTCGCTATATTATTCAAAAAAGGAGGCGAAAGTGTCCGAGACGATGATCGAACTGTTTTCCGCCCCCGGTGCGGAGTACCGGGGAATGCCGTTCTGGAGCTGGAACGGCAGACTGGAGCCGGAAAAACTGCGTCGCCAGATCCGGGAATTCAAGGCGATGGGGCTGGGCGGCTTCTTCATGCACTCCCGGGTCGGACTGGCGACGCCCTATCTCGGCCGGGAGTGGTTCGACTGCATCCGTGCCTCCGTCGATGAAGCCCAAAAAAACGGATTGATTCCCTGCCTTTACGACGAGGATCGCTGGGCATCCGGTGCGGCAGGGGGGCTGGTGACATGCGACCCGGCCTGCCGGGCGTGGATCCTCTATCTGCACGCCCACTCCGGGCCGGCGCATCCGGTGAGTTTCGGATTCTGGAGTGCCCGCCTCGACGGCGCGGTCGCCCGCAATCTTCACCACGGTGAACCGGGGCCCGGCGAGACCCGCTTCGAAATCTTCGCCGAAGAGGAGCCGCGCAACGCCTGGTTCAACGGATACACCTATCTGGACGTGCTCAACCCCGATGCGGTGAAGCGGTTCATCGAAGTGACCTACGAGCGGTACAAACGGGAACTCGGCGAGGAGTTCGGCGGTGCGGTTCCGGCGATCTTCACCGATGAGCCGCACTACTGGCGCTACGCCAATCTGGTGCCGCTGCCCTGGCCGGGGGCGGCGGACGCGCCATGGACCCCGCGCCTCCCGGAACTTTTCCGGGAACGTTTCGGGTACGATCTTGCCGGGCATCTGCCCGAACTCTTCTACGACTGTCCGGAGAGAGCGCAGTCGCCGGCCCGCTATCACTACTGGCAGTTGTTGACGGAGCTGTTTGTAAATTCCTTTACCAGACAGCTCGGCACCTGGTGTGAAACAAACCGCATCGCGCTCACCGGCCACCTGCTCTGGGAGGATACGCCTTCCTCGCAGACCCGCTGTGTCGGCGCTTCGATGCGCCACTATCCCTGGATGCAGATTCCCGGCATCGATCAGCTGACCGAATATGGCCAGCTCTACGACGCCTGCAAACAGCTCTCGAGCGCGGCGCGCCAGTTCGACCGGCCGGTGCGGATCAGCGAGGTCTACGGCTGTACCGGCTGGGATATGAGTTTTGCCGGATACAAGGCGATGGGCGACTGGCAGTACGCGCTCGGCGTCAACCGCCGCTGTCTGCATCTGTCATTCTATACGATGGAGGGGGAGGCGAAGCGCGATTATCCGGCCTCCTTCTCGCCGCATTCCAGCTTCTGCAACGTGCTGAAGTTTCTGGAAGACTATTTCGCCCGGCTCGGCGTGTTGCTCAGCCACGGTCGCGAAGTGCGCGATCTGCTGGTGATCCACCCGGTGGAATCGGCATGGATTCTGCTGAACCGCGATCTCTCTGCCGCGCAGGAGTTCGACCGGAAACTGGCGCATCTGCGCAACCTCCTCTTCGATCGCGCGCTCGATTTCGATTACGGCGATGAGGAGCATCTGGCGCAGTTCGGACAGGTGGAACCGGGGCCGCGGCTGAAACTCGGTTCCGGCGTCTATCGTGCGGTGCTGCTGCCGGAGATGGAGACGATCCGCAGTTCCACGCTGGCGCTGTTGCGCCGCTTCCGCGAAAACGGCGGAGTTGTCTGCGCCGCCGGAGAAGCTCCCCGCCGGGTGGATGGCGTTCCGCATCCGGCGGCTCTGGAGTTCTGGCGCGACCTGCCGCGCGGTGTCGAAGCGGTGGAGCCGCTGGTCCGGCGGGTGCGTTTCACGACGAAAGAGGGGGAACCCGTTCCGGGGCTGCTCCACCAGTTGCGGGAGTCGGAGGAGGGGCTGGATCTCTTTCTCTGCAATCCCGGATTTGCATCGGAGGTCCCCGACGAACACCGCATCCGCTGTGTGGAGCGGCGGCGCGAAGTGCCGTTTGTCGCGGTGGAACTCTTCACCTCCCGGAGCGGTTTCCTGTATGAACTGGTGCCGGAGAGCGGAAAAATTCTGCGTCATCCGATGGAAAAATCTTCGGATGGATACTGCTGGTCGACATCCTTTAAGGCATTGCAGAGCAGAATATTCCACTTCTCGTTTCAGGAGATCCCCGGAGCGGAAAATCCGGAGCCGTTCCGGACGGATTTCCAGATGGAACTGGCCCCCCGGGAGTGGGCGATTTCCCGTGACGAACCGAATGTGCTGGTGCTCGACCGGGCCGCGTGGACCCTGGGGGAGGGGAGCCGGCACAAGCCGGATTTCATCCTGCGGATTGACGACGCGGTCCGCAGGGCGCTCCAGGTCCCGGTCCGGGGGGGACGGATGGTCCAGCCGTGGGCGAGGAGGCAGGAAGCTGTCGTACATGCGCCACTTGAACTGGAGTACCGGTTCAACGTCGCCTCTCTGCCGGAAGGCGAGCTGTATCTTGCACTCGAACGGCCGGAGGCGTGGCGGATTACACTCAACGGCGTATCGCTGGAGAATCGTCCGGAAGCCGGTTTTTGGATCGACGACGCGATTCGCCGCCTGCCGGTTCCGGCAAAACTTCTGCACTGCGGCGAAAACCGATTGTGTCTCTCGCAGGAGTACCGTTCCGACAGTGCCGGACTGGAGGCGCTCTATCTGCTTGGTGAATTCTGCGTGGAGAATGGTTCGCTTCAGCCTCTTCGCCACACGCTTCCCCCGGGGGACTGGTGTCGGCTGGGGTTCCCAAACTATGCCGGCAATATGGTGTATCGAACCACATTCGACTGGAACCGGATGGAGCCGGGTCGCCTGCGTCTGCGGCTGGGGGAGCACGGCTCGACCGCGTTGCGGATCCGGTTCAACGGCAGGGAGGCGGGCATTCTCGGCTGGGAACCGTGGGAGCTGGAGCTCGGCCGGCCGGTCTGCGGCAGAAATACGTTGGAGATCGAGGTGATCGGCTCCCGGCGCAATGCGCTCGGCCCGTTCTTCCTGTCTGAACCGCATCCGCTGCGCTTCGGCGCGAACGAGTTCCGGGAGTACGCCCATCCGGAATATCGGAATCTGACCGCTCACGGATTGTTTTCGCCGCTGGAACTCTTCTGGGAGAGCTCTGCAGCAAAAGAGTCTGCCGTTCACACAGAATCTGTTCATCTAGGAGATGGTATGATACATTACTGATATTCGCGGTTTCTGCTTGTTGCGTGTAACTTGCGACGATAGTGGTAAAGCCTTCACAGTTCAATGAGATCAACAAATCCACGAAAAAAGTGGACAAATATAACGCGAAAGTGTTGGCGGAGTTTCCGGAAAAGGCTATACTTCCGAAGGTAGGAATGAAAGACGATTTACAGGTGAAAAAGGTTACTGCCATCCCATAGAATATAAAAAAATGAAAGGAGATGGTATGATAAATAGCTGACGTTCGCGGTTTCTGCTTGCGGCGTG